>NZ_CP029550.1:5720000-6320000 GCF_003173715.1 Methylobacterium durans
AGGCGAGGCCGCGGCGCGGCCTCCTGTCGAGGCGGTTGACCGGCGCCTGCATTCAGCCTATCTCGTGCCCTCCCGCGCCGCAGGAGCCGCACAGGCCATCGGACGTGGGACATCCAAGTCCGTTGAACGAGCGCGGATTTCGGTGGGGGATAGTTTAACGGTAGAACGGTGGACTCTGACTCCTCTAGTCCTGGTTCGAATCCAGGTCCCCCAGCCACCTCAAAACACTACGCTTTTTCCCTTTCACGATGAGACCATTCAGCCCCGGTCGGGCATCCGGTCGGGAAATTGTGTTCTCGTTTCAAGCTTCCTGATGGCCGAAGCGGCGAGCGCCGGATCTCGGTTCAGGTAGTGGGCATCAAGGATCGACCGCACGTCGTTGAGCGAGTGGCCGGTCAGGGTTGCGATCTCAGCCTCCGAGCTCTCGACGAGCGCCAAGCGGCTCACCGCGGTCCCACGCAGGTCGTGGAAGGTGAGGCCGGTGATACCGCAGGCCTTGCACGCTTTGCTCCAGGACGATCGGAAGCCGTCGCTGGTCCAAGGCCGGCCCTCAGAGTTGAGCAGGATCACCGGACTGCGTCGTTCGGTGGCGTCGAGTGCCGCCTTGAGCGGTGCTCCGACTGGGACGACGACACGTGCACCTGTCTTGCCCTGCTTCAGCCGGATGCACTTCCCGTCGTAGGCCGCCCAGGTGAGGCGCAGCAGGTCGCCCTGCCGCTGACCGGTCCAGAGAGCCAGGATCAGCGGGAGGCGCAGGTGGGCAGGCGCTGAGGCTAGGAACACGGCCTCGTCGGCATCCGTCCATACCCGATCGGTGCGCTGCGCCCGGTACAAGCGCCCTCCCCGCTCGCACGGGTTAGCCAGGATCAGACCGCGGTCGAGCGCCCAGGACAGCACTCGCGCCAGCACGCTCCAGGCATAATCGGCCTGCCGGCGGGAGCGCAGCGCGAGCCGGTCACGCCAAGCCATGAAGTTCCCGCGGGCGCGGCGATCCGTCAGGGCGCCCAGCGGGAAGTCGCCGAACTCCTTCTCGATCGCCTTGATGTGCCGGACGTAGTCCTTGCGGGTCACCTCGCTCTTGGAGAGGAAGGCGTCGCTCGCCTGGAAGCCCTGCAGGATGGAAAGCAGCACGCCTTGCTTGGGCTGCGCCCTGCCCTGAACCGCGGTGTTGTAGCTCGCGATGAACTCGGGCGTGCCCGGCTTGCCCTCTATGCGGGGGCCGCCCTTCCACGCGTACCAGTAGGTGCGCTTGGTGCCGTCGCTCAGCACTTTCGTTCGGGAATTGATCCCCTTCAGCCTAACGCGCATCGCGCTTAATCCTCCATGCGTCGTACTCGGACGTCGACTCCTGCCGGACGTCCTCGCTGGAGTAGACCACGATCTTGCCGCCCTCGACCTCGACGCGGCCAACCTTGATGCCGCCGGCCTGGGCGCCCTTAACGGCGCGAGCGATCGCAGCTTGTGTAATGATCTGACGGCGGGACATCAGGCCGCCACCTCCCCTTCAATCGCCTCGCCCGACATCGCTGCGCACGCTTCCGCCAGCCGACGGATCACCGCATCTCGAACCGTCACCTCATGGATGCGACCGGATGGCTTCTGCTCCTCCAGGAACAGACGATCTGCCTCCGTGAGGCCGAACTGTAGCTCTATACGTTTCCCGCTCAGATCAGCATCGCGCCGGAATCCATCGCGGAGGCTGTCAGCATTCGCGATATTCAGCATGACAGAAGCCGCACAGTCTGGCCAAACGAAGCGCACAGACCGGAATACTATCAAATCAAGCGGCTTGTTCGCACCAATCACCTTGTTGAATGTCTCGCAGATATCGTCAATATCTCTTTGATTTATGGAAAACAGCGCTTCTAGGGCTTCGCCGAACGTTTTGCATACCAGAATCTTCTTCCACCCCTTCGATGCGCGGATGTCGAAGCCTCCTTCGTTCTTGCGCACGGGGATTTGACGCAGGTTCCGGAACGTCTCGACGGCCTCGCTAACCTTTGCTGGCACATCGGTGGCATTCGCCGCGATGAGCAAATTTGCCGCTTCCAGCACACCCATGTCCGAAGCACCCCGCCCGCGCTTCGTGGTCGGCAGGTGACCGGCCTCTCGGATTATGCGTGCGATATGCGCGATCGCAGCCTCGCCGCGCTCGTCGCCTTCAGCCAGCAACTTCACCAAACCGGGCAGCTTCATTGCTCACCTCGCCTCTAAATCTGCGTAGCACGCACAAAAATCCTTGCCAAGGTATTCTGGGCTCGACTCGGAATCTACTTGTGAAAGACGGGCGCCCCGATAGCGGCCGATCATTCCACCCTGTCAGCGGGCGCGAAGCGCTGCTGCGGAACACCAGACACGCACGGTGGTTCGGAAGCGCAGAGGGATCACTCACGATCCGGAGTGCCCACGATGACCGAAGCGCTCGTCTTCTACGGCTATGTCTCGATCTTGAGCGTCTGGACCGCTTACCTCGTCTGGGACCGTGTCCATCAGCATCAGTGATAGGTTCGTCGCCAGCGGCCACACACCCGGAGGGACACCGCCCGATAGGCTCGGTTGGCGAGGCATGACCCTGCGCGCCTCTCTGCTCTCGAAATCAGCGGCCATGATCTTCATTCTCGGCGAGCTGGTTGTACGCGACCGAGCGCGCCGGACAGGTCATGACAGGGACGCAGGACGAGATCCTCGAGGCGCTGGACCGTCGCATTGTGGAGGCCGAGGCGCAGGTCACGGCGCTGGCAGCTGCCATCGCTGGCCTCACCAAGGCCGGCTGTGACACCACCGAGGCTGCGGCGTTGTTGCGGGACTACCAGATCTCCCTGCCGAAGCTGCACCGACAGCGATGGGCGCTTCTGGCCAGGGCACTGAAGCCGTGAGCGCGACAGAGCCGCAGCTCCATAACGCCCAGCCGACGGATGAACGCTTCGGAGAAGCCGTCTGAGGCGGCCGAATGGCTGAAATGGGCGCGAAGCTGCCGACCGGTTTTGGCCGATTTCGTTGAAAAACTCGCGGTTGGCCTGGATTGAGATTTGACCGGGTGCTTGGCCGGGGGGGCTCCCGCCAGCCGGTCAGGCTAGGCTCGGCTGCCCCAGCGGGATCAGCTTGGCCAGCTTCCGTAGGTTCTGGGCGGCGGCCGCGAGGTGGAACTCGTCTCGGGCCCCGTCTGGCCCCCGCAACCGAAGCCGATCCAGCCGCAGGATCCGCTTAAGGTGGGCAAACAGCATCTCGACCTTCTTGCGCTCACGCCGCGAGGTACGGCCCGCCTCCGAGGCGCAGATGTCGCGCGCCATCTGCCGGGCGCCCTCGTGGATCGAGCGTGGGATCTTGCGGGCGGATGCGTTGGGGCAGCATCGTGGCTTCAGCGCGCAAGCTTCGCAGTCGTACTTGCTCGCGCGGTAGCGCAGCATCCCGTCTGCGTCGACGAGCGGGGGCGGTGACCGATAGACCTTCTGGCGTTGCCGCAGGTGCTTGCCGGCCGGGCAGGTGTAGGCGTCGGCGCCAGGGTCGTAGGTGAAGGCCGACCGGCTGAAGGTGCCGTCGCGGCGCTCGGACTTATCGAAGACGGGGATGTGCGGCTCGATGCCCTGCTCGTGGGCGAGCCAGCCCAGCATCGCGGCCGAGCCGTAACCGCTGTCACCGGCGAGCCGGGCCGGGTAGAGGTCGAAGCGCTCGCGCGAGCGCACGATCATGCGCTTGGCGGCCGTGACCTCGGCCTGCCGGATCGCGGTGGTCGGCTCGACGTCCACGATGACCGCGTGGTCGAGGTCGATCAGGTAGTTGGCCGCGTAGGCGAAGTAGGCCAGCCCACCGTCCGCACCCGTCCAGCGCGCGGCCGGGTCGGCGGGGGAAACGAGCTTAGGCACGACCGGCGTCGCAGCTCCGAACGCGGCGTCGTCGAGCACAGCCAGGTACTCCCGGGCGGCGCGGCTGACGCTCTCGGGTGGCAGGCCGTTCGTACCCTCAACACCCTTCTGCCGGTTGGCATCAGCCTTGATAAGGCTGGCGTCGACCGCGAAGCCCTCGCCGCCCACGAGCCCCTCGGCGATGCAGCGGGCGAGCACGGTCTCGAACAAGCAGCGCAGCAGGTCGCTGTCGCGGAAGCGGCCATGGCGGTTCTTGGAGAAGGTCGAATGGTCCGGCACCCGGCCGTCGAGCCCGAGCCGGCAGAACCAGCGATAGGCGAGATTGAGGTGGACCTCGTCGCACAGGCGGCGCTCGGATCGGATGCCGAAGCAGTAGCCGATGAGCAGCATGCGGATCATCAACTCGGGGTCGACCGAGGGCCGGCCCGTCGAGCTGTAGAACGGCTGCAGGTGCGCGCGTAGACCCGACAGGTCAACGAAGCGGTCGATGGCGCGCAGCAGATGGTCGGCTGGGATATGTGTATCGAGCGAGAACTCGTAGAACAGGGCACCCTGCTCGACTTGCCGAGGTCCCATCATCTGCTTCGGTCTCCGTCTCTCGACAGAAGTGAATCACCTCACGACTACCGCCGCAACACCCGAGTTTTTCAACACAATCGGCCGTAAGCGGTCCGTCCGCTTCGGGGCTTGGATCATGAGAAAGCGGACGATTGATGCGGTTCAGCTGAACGCCCCGGACAGACCCGGACCGGATCTCAGATCTATCCAAACCGAAGTTTCGACTCTTGATAGGAAGCGGACCTCTTGCAGGTAGGCAGCCACAACACGCCGGCCTCAAGCTCCTATGTGCGCCGTTGCCGCCCGCACTCACGCCGGTCGTTGGCGCCCCTCGGTGACGGATCAACGCCCCTCTTGCCCCAGCACCAGGCGCAGCGAGCGGGCGAGCTCGTCGCGGCGGTAGGGCTTGTTCAGGACCGGCATCTCACTCTGGGCCATCACCTGACCTTCGTCGAGGTTCGCCACATAGCCTGACGTGAGCAGGACCTTGACGCCGGGCCGGAGCTTCTGTGCCTCGACCGCCAACTGCGACCCGTTCATGCCGCCGGGCATGACCACGTCGGAGAACAGGATGTCGATGCGCTCCACGCCCCGAAGGTGCTCCAGTGCCTCGGCGGCGTTGCGAGCGACGATGACCCGGTAGCGCAACTCCTCCAGGCTCTCGACAGCCATCCTGAGCACCTGCTCGTCGTCCTCAACCAGCAGAACCGTCTCGCCCTCGCCGGCGCGGCGCAGCGGGATCGAACTCGCCGGACCAGCGCCCGTCTCCTCGCCAGCTGGGTCGGTCGAACGCGGAAAGTACAAGCTGACCGTCGTGCCCTTGCCGATCTCGGATTCGATCTGGGCAAAGCCCTTGGCACTCCGGGTGAAGCCGTAGACTTGGCTGAGCCCGAGCCCCGTTCCCTTGCCGACCTCCTTGGTGGTGAAGAACGGCTCGAACACGCGCTGGAGCTTGTCGGGCGGGATGCCGCTGCCGGTGTCGGTCACGGACACGACCACGTAAGGTCCCGGGGGCACGCCCTTGTCGGCGACCGCAGCCGTTCCGAGATGGACGTTGCGGCTCATCACCGCGATGCGCGCATGCCCTGTGGTGCCTTCCAGGGCATCGCGCGCATTCACGATCAGGTTCAGCACCGCCGCCTCGAACTGCGCCGGGTCGATGCGAATGGGGTCGAGGGCCGGGTCGAGATCGAAGCTGAGCTCGACGGCGCCCGTTGCCGCCCGCTCGGCAAGAGGCTTGAAGTCTAGCAGCAGGCGGTTCGGGTTGAGCGTCTGTGGTCGCAGCATCTGCCGGCGCGAGAAGGCGAGAAGCTGCTGCGTGAGCTGCTCGCCGCGCCGCGCGGCGCCCATGGCCGCCTCAGCTAAGCGCTTGACTCGGTCGATCTGCTCGGGGCGGCGCAGCATCATGTCCAGGCCGCCGACGATCACGGTAAGCAGGTTGTTGAAATCATGGGCGACGCCGCCGGTGAGCTGCCCGATGGCCTCCATCTTCTGGGCCTGACGCAGCGCCTCTTCCGTGACGTGCTGCTCGGTGCGGTCCACCAGGATCCCGGCGATGCGGGCCGGCGCGCCGGACGCGTCATACTTGACCTGCCCTTTCGCGGCGACCCAGCGCACGGCGCCGTCCCGGCGCGTAATCCGGCATTCCAGGTCGATCCCACCGGCTTCCCGAACGGCCGAGAATGCCTTCTCGACCGCAGGACGGTCCTCCTCGACCACGTGAGCGAGAAAGGCATCGCGGGTCCACGACGGTATCGGCTCGGCGTAGCCGAAGATGGCGTCGAAACGAGGGGAGTGGCGGGAGGTTCCGTTCGCGAGATCAAGGTCCCACGAGCCCATGCCGGCCGCGTCGAGCGCAAAGGCCAGGGTCTCGCGCGCGGCCTCGACCTCGCGGGTCCGCTCGGCGACCCGCCGCTCCAGACCCTCGTTGAGGAGGCGCAGGTGCTCCTGCGTGCGTTCACGCTCGGCCAGGAGGCTGCGCGCCTGGTACTGGCGCCGGCGCGCCCGCAGCGCCGATGCGGCGGCGCTGGTCAGAGTCTCGGCGTTGATCGGGCGCTCCAGCAGGATGACGTTACCGAGCCGCGCCAGGATGCCGGCAGCGTGCTCCGACCGGCGGCCTGTCTGCCGTGTCGCCAGGACAATGAACGGGAAGTCGGACCAGGCGGGCTGCTCGTCGAGCCAGGCGAACAAAGAACGCGTGTCCGCCTCTGCGAGCGCTTCCTCGGTGACCAGCGCGGTACCGGCTCCCGCTCGCAGGCACGTCACCCAATCCGTCAGGTCGGCGCAGGTCCCGGTCGGGGTGCCGGCGCGGTTGAGCACCTGCTCGATCACGCTTGCATCGCGTCCGCGGGGCGCCAGGACGAGGACGCGACCCTCGTGGCCCGCGGGTCGGTGCATCAGGCCGCTCCGCCTGGCTGGGTACCGCCCGGCAACATCGCGACCTTCCCGCGATAGGACGGAAGACCCGAGAGCACGCCCTCGAAATCATCCAGGGCCTCGCCGACTCGCAGCCCCTGGGCCGAGAACCTCAACTCGCGGATCGTGCGCTCATGCGGGTTAACCCGGCTCTTCACCACCGAGACCGCCGCGCGCACTTCGCCCTTGGCCTCGAAGAACCGGAAGAGCAGGATGCCGTCGCTCAGGTAGCTGAGGTCGATGTCGGTGCGCACGTCCCCGATGACGCCGTGCTGGCCGAGGACCAGCAGCGTCGTGACGCCTTGCTGGTTCAGGTAGTTCAGGAGCTCGTGCATCTGCAGGATGAGGAACTCCTCGCCCGGCATGGCATGCAGGTAGGCGTTGAGGCTGTCGATGGCGACGAACGTCGAATGGCGCTCCTCCACGGCTTGCCGGACGTGGGTGGCGAACTCCCCCGGAGCGAGTTCTGCCGGGTCGATCTGGGTGATGGTCAGCCGGCCCGCCGCGATGTGAGGGGCCAGATCCATGCCGAGCATCGCGGAACGCGTGAGCACGGTGGCGAGCCCCTCGTCGAACAGGAAGTAGGTTGCCGTTTCCCCGCGCTCCAAGGCAGCCAGCATGCACCCGACCGCGGTCGTGGTCTTTCCGACCCCTGAGGGGCCAAGGAGCAGGGTGTTGGTGCCTGGGACCAGGCCGCCGCCGAGCAGCAGGTCGAGCTCGTCTGAGCCGGTGGACTTGCCCGTCGGGTCGAAGCTCGTGTGGTGCTCGGCCGCGATCAGGCGAGGGAACACACGGATACCGCCGGTTTCCAGCACGAAGTCATGGTAGCCGCCCCGGAACTTGATGCCGCGCATCTTGATGATCCGCAGCCGACGGCGCTCGGAGCCGAACTCGCGGGGTGCCTGCTCCAGCGAGATCACCCCATGGGCGATGCTGTGGAGCTGCACGTCGCCAGTCTCTGAGGTCCGGTCGTCGAGCATCAGTACAGTGCAGGCACGCTTGGCGAAGAATTGCTTCAGGGCCAGAATCTGGCGACGGTACCGCAGCGGGTTCTGGGCCAGCAGGCGAAGCTCGGACAGGCTGTCGAACACGACCCGGGCGGGCTTCAGATCGTCGACGCGAGCGATGACGTCCTTGACGGTCTCACCAAGCTCGATCTCGGATGGGTGCAGGATCGACTGCTCACTGTCAGGATCCAGGCCGAGTTCGTTGACGAGTTCGTAAATCTCGATGCTGTCGAGCGACCAGCGGTGCGAGGCAGCCGCGGCACGCAGCTCATCCTCCGTTTCGGAGAGGGTGACGTAGAGGCCGCGTTCGCCGCGAGCGGCGCCCTCCAGCAGGAATTGGAGCGATAGAGTGGTCTTCCCGGTGCCGGGCGTGCCCTCCAGCAGGTAGAGCCGGTTCGGCGTGAGGCCACCGCCTAGGACCTCGTCGAGGCCGGGGATGCCGGTGGATATGCGCCCGTGAGCGCCGCTCGGTGCGTCGGGGGAGGATCCGTGTTCTGCCATGGTACTGTTGCGCCAAGCCTTTCCAGGTCGCCACCTCAACGCATGGCCTTAAGGAATGCTCCTGGTTGCTCAGCTGTCCCCGCCGCGCCGCATATCTGCGTCTTGCGCCGGTTGTTTGAGCCAGCCGGAGCTTGGCCCTGGCCTCGGTGCCGCACCATCCTGCAGCCGCCCGAAGGATGCCGGATCGGACCTCTCAGGGCTTTGGGAGGCGACGTAGGTGAACCGACGATGGTCGCGCCCGAGGTCGGACAGGCGCATCAAGCCATCGACGGCATCCTTCCTGCCCGCCGCCCAACGGTCACGGATCGACGACGGCGAGTAGTCGAAGCTCTTGGCGGCGAGTTGGTCCGCGCCTGCCTGGTGGATGAGATGCAGCAGCGTCACCGCCGGCCCGGTTGGATTGAGCCGTTGCCGCAGTTCGTACTCGCGCTTGAGGCCTGCAATTGCCCGGCGCGCCGCGCTGGCAAAGATGAGATCGTTCGCGCGCTCCAGCACCGCGTCAATGGAAGCCGGTCGCGGCGCTCGCAGGCTGAACAGGTCCGAGGCAATGCAGAGAAGATCCCCGTCGGGCTCTGTTGCGAAAATCGGGTCGAGAGGCAGGTTGTTCGTGTAGCCGGCGTCGCACAGGACACGCCCATCCACCTCGACTGGTGGGAAGGCGGGCAGGATGGCCGTGCTGGCGAGGATGTGTTCGGGCCGGACAACCTCGCGAGCCGTATCGAAGTAGACTTCCTCGCCGGACTCGATGTCGACGCAGCCCACCGTCAGACGTGTGCCGCCTCGGTTCAGTCGCTCGAAGTCGACGAGGCGTTCCAAGGTCCGGAGAAGGGGCCGGTTGTCGAACAGCGCGACGTCGTTCGGCACCCACGGTAGGGCCGACCATAGGCCGGGCAACCGATGGCTGAAGATGCTCGGGCGCCCCCAGGCGAGCGCCAAGAGGGCGTGCAGTCCGTTGTAGACCTGGCGCGGCTTGAGCAGCCCGGTCGGGCTCGGGCCCGTGGCCTGTGTCGCCTCGTCCCAGAATTGGCGGAGCTTTGAGACGCGATCCTCAGGCGCGTTGCCCGCGACGATGGCGGCGGTCACCGCGCCGATGGATGCGCCGACGACCCAGTCGGGCCGGAGCCCGCGGTCGTGCAGCGCCTCATAGGTTCCGGCATGGTAGGCGCCGACGGCGTTGCCGCCGGCAAAGACCAGGGCGAGGTCGCGTATCTTGTGCGGCATCCGTGCCTTCGCGCGTCGAGAGGAATGGGGCCCCACCTGAATACGGCCGCGGGCAGCGGCCGCGGGTCAGCGGCGCGGACCGGGCCGCGTGCCGATGATGACCGCGGCCGTCGCGACCAGACCAGCGGCGAGCACGGCGGCGGTTGCGAGTGGGTGCAGGGTCGCCCTGGTGTAGGCGCTCGTGCGCATGACGGGGACCGGCGGGTCGCCGCGGACCGCGCCGGCATGCCGCGGGGCATGCAGGGCGCCCTCGGGGTCCCTGGGCCTCTCCGACCGCTTCTGCAGGGCGATGATGGCCGGCGCGAGCTCGTCATAGGCGCCAGGCGCGAACTCTTTGCCCATCACGAACATCTTGCCCCCGCCGCCGACGAAGATGTCGCGCTGCGGGTGCACGGCGGCGTGCAGGATGGCATTGGCCACCTCCTCAGGCGGGTAGATCGGCGGCGGCAGCGTCGGTTCGCGGTCCATGTAGTTGCGCGCCCGGTTCGGCAGCGGCGTGTCGATGGAGGCGGGCTTCACCAAGGTCACGGAGACCGGTGCGCCCTCCGCGATGAGTTCCATGCGCACGGTGTCGGTGAAGCCCTTCACCGCGTGCTTGGAGGTCGCGTAGAGGCCCTGGAACGGGAAGGCCAGGTCGGAGGCGATGCTGCCGACGTTGATCAATGCCCCGCCGCGCTCGCGCAGGTGCTCCACGGCGACCAACGAGCCGTTCACGGTGCCCCAGAGGTTGGTCCGGATCAGGCGCTCGTGGTCCTCGTGAGTTATCTCGCGCAACGGGCCGTAGACGGTCAGGCCGGCGACGTTGACCCAGGTGTCGAAGCCGCCAAACGTCGCCATCGCCTTTGCGGCGATGGCCTGGACGTCCTCGCGCCGGCCGACGTCTGCCACGACGTAGGCGGCCTTCGGGCCTAGCTCGTCGGCGACCCGGGCGAGCACGTCCTCGCTGCGGGCGGCGAGCACCACCCGCGCGCCGCGCTCGGCGGCCATGCGGGCAGTCGCCAAGCCGATGCCGCTCGACGCGCCGGTGACGACGATGACCTGCTCGTGCAGCGGCTTGTGCGCCATGTCCGGTTCGCTCCGTGTCGCCCCCGAAGGGAGACCCGGCATGGCTACGCGCCAGACGCCGAAGCGTTGCGCGCACCCTGACCTTCGTGGTCGCCTGCACCCGCCTCCTTCGGCGTTCGCGCCCGCTCGATCCGGTAGTGGATCGGCTTGAAGCTGCCGTTGTTCGACTGCAGCGCCGAGCATGCGGTGAGGCCGATGACGAGGTCGGCCTCAGCCTCGAAGGTGATGCGGTCTCCGGCCTGGCTCAGCGGCGGCTCGACCGTCAAGGCGCCCGTGCGCCGTCGACGGGGACGTTCATGAAGCAGTTGAACGCTACCGGGATGCGGTCGGGGCGACGCCGTACGGGGCGAGCGCGTGGGCGAGGTTGCCGAAGCAGCCGCGGTGCGGGTCCGCGTCGCCGTAGATGATGCGGAAGGTGTCGGCCGAGCACGGGGTCAGCAGGAAGTCGTGCCGACCGACAGTGTCCTCGACGATGCGCAGGAGGACGTTCGAGCGGTTAGAGTAGAGCGGGTCGCCCGTCGTCAGGTGTATCCGGCTCGCGTAATCGAGCGTGCGTCCCGACGAGATCACCTCGTCGAGGTCGTGGCGGTTGAAGGCCAGGAGATCGGCCACTTGCTCGCCTCGCGGGTCGATGACGGTGAGGCGGTCGCCCTTGTCGAGGGTGAAGGCCACGCCCGAGCGCGGCGCGATCTCGTGGGTGCCGGCGTCAGCGCACATTGGCGCCCCCTGCGTTCGCGCGGCGCGGCCGGAAGGGGCAGCGCCACTCCTCGCCGACGACTCGGCCGCTGTACTGGCGCGCCTCGGACGCCTCGCCATGGCGAGCCAGCATTGGGTTGACCGAGCCGGCCAGTGCCTCATCCCGCCGCAGGATGGATGAGCGCAGCTTCTCGTAGCGGCCCGCTTCGCGCAGCTGCTCGAACTGGGCGTGCAGGTTGAACACCAGCGCCGGCGACGAGAACCGGCGCGCGGGCCGGCTCGCGTTCGGGTGCAGGCCCACGACGAAAAACGCCTCGCCGGCGAAGCTCATCGAGAAGTGCGGGTTGTCCGGCTCCTGGGCTACGCGACCGTCCCAGGGATGGCCGAGCCAGGCGTCCTTGTCGGCCAGCGACTGCACCCGGTCCCAGAGGTGCCGCTCGAAGCCCTCCTCGTCGAGGTGACCTGGGCCCTCGAAGACCACCGCGAAGCTCTGGAACAGGTCCGGCCGCCTCCGGTAGCGCGCCGCGAAGGCCATCAGCGCCGGGTAGATGCGCATGTCGTCCCAGGCCGAGGTGATGTCGCGGGCGACCAGGACGCGCATCTGGCCCTTCGACAAGGCCGACTTGGCACCGACGCACGGGAACCCCGCATCGCGGATGAAGGTGCGGAAGGCTTCGGCCTGCGGATGGTTGGTATCGTCTCGGGGCAGTTGCATCGGAACTCGGCACGCACGTCGCACGGTTGCGCGCGAAACCGGCACAGGGTTCCGCGGCCTCAGGCAACGGTCCCGCCTAGGTGTTTGATCCCAGGGTTTGATGGTGCAGTTTTCTCACGAGAGTGGAAGGACGCGCTATGGGCCAGGTTCAGCACGGGAGCGCCACGACGACAGCGGCAGTCCGTCGAGCGATACAGCATAGTCAAGCGAGCCTGAGGGCGTTGGCGGCCCGTTACGGCGTCAACCCGAAGACCGTCGCGAAGTGGAAGAAGCGGTCCTCGGTGGCTGACCGGAAGACGGGGCCAACGGAACACCGGTCTACGGTGCTGACGGCCGAGAACGAGGCGGTGATCGTCGCCTTTCGCCGGCACACCCTGCTGCCACTCGACGACTGCCTCTACGCCCTGCAGCCGACGATCCCGCACCTTACACGCTCAAGCCTGCACCGGTGCCTGCAGCGCCATGGCATCTCGCGGCTCCCCGAAGTGGATGGCGACAAGCCGCTACGTGCAAAATTCAAGCGCTACCCGCTCGGCTACTTCCACATCGATATCGCCGAGGTGCACACCAAAGAAGGCCGACTCTACCTGCTTGTGGCGATCGACCGGACCTCCAAGTTCGCCTTCGCCGAGTTGCACGAGAAGGCCACGCGCCGGGTCGCCGGCAACTTCCTGCGGGCCCTTGCTGCCGCCGTTCCCTACAAGATCCACACGGTGCTCACCGACAACGGCACGCATTTCACCGAGCCGTCCGGGAACACTTGGACGCCGGAAGAGATCAGAGCGATGCGCGCCGAGAAGGTGCTGTTCCGCTGCCACTCCTTTGAGGGCGCCTGCGCCGACCTCAACATCGAGCACCGTCTCACGAAGCCGCGCCATCCCTGGACGAATGGTCAAGTTGAGCGGATGAACCGCACGATCAAGGACGCCACCGTCAAGCGCTTCTACTACGACAGCCACAGTCAGCTTCGGCAGCACCTCGCCGACTTCGTGGCCGCCTATAACTTCGCCCGCCGCCTCAAGACGCTACGCGGCCTCACGCCCTACGAAGCTATCTGCAAAGCTTGGACGGAGGAGCCCTCTAGGTTCACCCAGAACCCGCACCACCAAATCCCGGGACCAAACACCTAGGCCGCGTTCCGCGTGGGCTGGGTGCTGTCCTACCTATCCACAGCCAGCAGGCCCTCCCGGCCGAGCCGCGCGAGCGCCTCGATGAAGTTGCGCATCTCGGCCAGCCTGAGCCGCTCGTCGGTGACCTGCTCATCCAGGCCCAAGCGCCAAGCGAGATCGCGCCGTCCCGGCTCCCGATGCAGGGCATCGACTTGGCGGGCGTAAGCCTCGACGTCCTCTCGGTCCCGCGCGAGCCCCGCCTCGACCAGGGTGTCCGCCTGCCGGCGCAGGGCGCCGGCTACCTCGTCGAGGCCGATCTCGGGATGGTACTGCACGCCCCAGAACAACCCGCCGTCGAAGCGGATCTCGGCGGCCTGGACGGCGGTGACGCGGTTGCCGGCGAGCAGCGTGGAACCGGGTGGCAGCGCCTCGACCTCGTCGGTGTGGATGGCCGGTGCGTCGTATGCCGCGGGCCGTCCAGCCAGCAGCGGGTGCGCGCGTCCTGCCTCGGTCGGTGCGATCCGTCGCGCGAAAGCGGCCTCCGGGCTGCGGGCGTTCGGGCGCACGCTGCCTCCGGCTGCGACTGTCGCGACCTGCAGGCCGGCGCAGGAGCCGAATGATGGCGTACCGGCCGCGAACACGGCCCGCATGAAGCCGATCGTGCGCCGGGTCTCCGGCGTCTCCTCGTAGAGGTGCAGCGGCGAGCCGGTGAGGAACACCGCGTCGTACCCGGCCAGGCTGGCTCCGGGTGGCAGCGCCGCTTCGGCGTCGGCCGGCTGGATGCGGTCGCAGGCGGCGCCCGGCGTGAGCCTCAGCAGGATGTCGAGGTAGGTCTCGCCCGACGAGCGACCGACGCTTTTCCGGCGCTCCTCGCGCGCGTCGGGCGTCTCGCTCTCGGCCACGAGGAACCGGAACGTCGATGGGACTGAACTCACGATTTTCGTACTTTCTCAGTGTCCACGTGGCATGGGGAACCAGGGCCGCAGGCTGGCGAGCCCTGCCGCGAAGCGCGCGTTCGAGATGGCGCCGAGAGTCTCGACCGAGGCTCCGGCTGTCTGGGCCTCCGATTCGAAGGCGATCAGCCGCTCCAACAAGGCGTCTGCCACGGCGGGGATAACTGACAGGTGTTGGTCGGCGAGCATCTCGTGCAGCCGCCGCATGTAAGGGCAATCCTGATCGCGCTCGACCGCCATGGCGCCTCTGCCTCCGACTGACCCATGCCTGCCTCCGGCCCGGAGGACGCCTGGGACAACCGCTGCCGTGAGGAAGGGTTTGCTCTGGCGCCTGCGGCATCCTGCTCCGGAAGACAGACAACCGACGCGCTCCACGTTAGGAAGCCCTTCTCCTTCCAAGGCTTCCGCATGTGGTATCTCTACGGCTTCGCCATGCTCGCCGGGCTCGCGAACGCGATCCAGCCCGGCCCGAACTCGACCCTGGCCAAGGCATCCTCGCAGCCGTTCTTCGCTGGGCTCGTCGTGGTCGTCGTCAGCGGGGCCGCCCTGCTGGTCACAGGCCTGGTCTCCGGCTGTCTGAGCGTGCCGAGCTATGAGCAGGCGACCCAGATTCCTTGGTGGGCCTGGTGCGGCGGCATCCTCGGCACGGTGCTGACGCTATCGCAACTGTTCATCGCCCCGAAACTCGGCGCGGCGCCGTGCCTGGGCACGCTGGTGACGGTGGGCGTGCTCGCCTCCATCGTCCTCGACCACTACGGCTGGGTCGGGTTCGAGGTGCACCATGCCACCATCGGGCGGGTGCTCGGCGGCGTCCTGATGGTTGCGGGCGTGGCGCTGGTCGCGCTGTTCTGAGGGCTGAATGGAGCTGAGGCTCAGTCAGGCCGAGCCGCCGCGCCTGTCGGCTCCGCCGACCTCCTCCTCGGTCGGCAACTCGCAGCGGTTGTGGATGTCCGTTGCCGCCATGGCAGCATGGCCCATCGCCACCACCACCTGATCGAGCCCACGCACCACGCCACCTGCTGCGTAGAGGCCCGCCACCGTGGTGCGGTTGTGCTCGTCGACTATGAGCGCTCCCGTCCCGTCGTGCTCGGCGCCGATCTTCAAGGCGAGCTCGGACCGCAGCTTCAATCCCAGCGCGGAGTAAAGCACCTCGAATCGATGCTCCTTGCCGCTTGCCGTGCGCAGCCGCGTGAGCCTGCCGTCCTCAATGTCGAGGTGCACCACCGGCTCGTGGACGACCCGGATGCCATGCTCTTCTTCGACGCGCTCGCGCTCGCGCGCGTCGAGGAGCATGGCTTGGCCGAGCGTCAGCAGGGTTACGTCGCGCGAGTAGGTGCGGGCCACGAAGACCGCCTCCCCGAGCCCTCGGTCGCCGTGGCCGATCACCGCGATACGCTTGCCTCTCGCCTCGTAGCCGTCGCAGATCGGGCAGTAGCGCACGAGCCCCCGCCGGACCGCGTCGGGTAGCCCGGGCAGGTCCGGCTCCACGTCGTCCGCGCCCGTTGCGAGGAGCACCCGGCGCGCCCTGACCTCACGTGCGATGCCTTTTCCTATTCCCTCCTCAAAGCTCGCGATGAAGCCTCCCTCCATCGCGCGCAGCGCCGTAACGGTGCCGTTCACGATCCGGGCGCCGTAGCGCGCGACGTGCTCGCGTTGCCGGGCGATGATCTCCCGCCCGGAGATGCCGTCGACGAAGACCGGCACGTTGTGGCTGGTTGGTATCCAGGACGCGCGGGAGTCGCCTGCATCCACCACCAGGAAGCGGCGCCCGAAGCGGGCCAGGTAGAGGGCAGCCGTCAGGCCGGCGGGGCCGCCGCCCACAATGACGCAGTCGAGCAGCTCGTCGAAGTCACCGGAGCAAGGCCCCGCCATCAGCCCATCCGCACCCGAGCAAAGTAAACGCCTTGGAATGACTGGATCCTACCGGCATCGGTTCCATGTCCGGACGAAGCCCCGCGTGCCGCTGGCCGGGGCATCGACCGCGGCGCCTCGGTTCGGCAAGGCCGGACCCGTCGGGCGTAGGAACCGGTCGAGGGCGCGGGGTCGTTCCAAGGACCGGGCCCGTACAGTCCCATCAGTATCGCCGCCACGTTGGTCCTGGCAGTCCCTGCCAGGCGGGTCGAGGCGTGCTCCCGGCTCGGGCTCCCGTCGTCAACGTGCCACAGTCCTTGCTTGCTCCAGAGCCTGCATGAGCTCGGCGAGGCGCGGGTCGAGGGCCTCATCGACGACCGGCTCGTATATCTCCTGCAGATAGCGGCCCAGGCGCTCGCGCGTCAGGGCATCGAGCACGGGCGGCCTCCCGCTCTCGTCACCGCGTGCATCGCCGGGCTCGGACGCCATCTCAGCCCCTCCTGCCGCTCTTCTCGTGGCGTTCGACCTCCGTCCGGCAGGCCGGCGAGAGGTCGGCCATGTTCTTCCGGAAGCAAGCTTGAACCTCCGGCCCGTCCCGAGGGAGGTCCCCGTAGTAGATCGCGTAGTCGCCGCTGCAGCGCGCCTTCAGGGCTTCCCGGTCGGGCTGGGACGGGGAGCCGGCTCTCGCGTCCTGGACGCAGGCTGCGAACCCGATGGCGAGGGCGACGACGGTACGGTGGTGCATAAGTTGGCCGTCCTGCGCGTGGGTGGGATCCCGGGTTCGCGTGACGGCGCCTGCGCGGGGGCTGTCATCGACCGGTCAACCCGCTCGATGTCCAAGGGTGCCTGCGCCAGTGGCCCGGACCGCCCGTACCCACGGCGGGGCGCGACAGGCCCGGGTGGTCGGAACCCGTCGTCAGGCGTGCTTGAGGTCGTCCGGGACCTTGCCGCCGTTCTCGGCAAGCTTCTGCACCACCTGCTTGTGCAGCCAGACGTTCATGGTAGCCGAGTCCTCCTTATTGCCCGTGTATTGCAACTCGTCAGCGAGCTGCCTGCGGGCCTGGAGGCTGCTGTCGAGGTCGAGCAGCTTCAGCAGATCTACGATGGAGCGCTTGTAGTCGAGGCCCTGGCCCTTCTTGGAGGCGAGGTCTGCGAGGACCTGGCCGACGTCGACGTTCGCCTGTCCGGCGCCGGAAGGTGCGGCCGCGACCGGGGACGAAGCGCCGCTCATGGAAGGCGCGGCCGCGTTGCTGGCCGAGCCGGTTGGGCCGTCCTGACCTTGCGCCGCCGCCGACACGCTCGGCGTCTCCGAGGCGTGCGGCGCCGCGGCTTGGGCGCTGGCGCTGCCGCCGCCGAAGATCTTCGACATGATCGACCCGAAGATGCTCATCCCGTCCTCCGAATTTCCAAGCCCCGTCTGGAGAGGGCGCTCGACAACGGAGGGCTGTGGCGGGCGTTCCCCTGCGACGCTCGGCCCCTCTGGAGAGGTGCCGCCCGACGGCAACCAACGCCCTGCCCGCCGATTGTCCGCGTGGCCTGTCGTTGGGCCGCGATGGGCGTCTGGCGAATTCGTGCCGCCGGAGGGGGAACGGATTTGCAGTATCCCGACAATACAGAGCCGGTTCGCCCGGACCTGGATGTACTGTTCGCCGCAGTCGAAGCGGCCGGCGAAGCGGTTCTGATCACCTCCGCCGAACTCGATGAGCCGGGCCCGCGCATCGAGTACGCCAACCCCGCCTTCAGCCGCATGACCGGCTACGAGGTCAGCGAGGTCATCGGGCGGACGCCGCGACTGCTGCAAGGGCCAGGAACCGAACGCGCCGTGCTCGACCGCATGCGGACGGCGCTGGCTGCGGACAAGCCCTTCCAGGGGGAGGCGCTGAACTACCGCAAGGACGGGACGACCTATTTCGTCGAGTGGCTGATCACGCCGGTGCGCGGGGCCGACGGGCGCATCGCCCATTGGGTCTCGGCCCAGCGCGACA
Organism: Methylobacterium durans; assembly: GCF_003173715.1. Classification (NCBI taxonomy): domain Bacteria; kingdom Pseudomonadati; phylum Pseudomonadota; class Alphaproteobacteria; order Hyphomicrobiales; family Methylobacteriaceae; genus Methylobacterium; species Methylobacterium durans. Next base: position 5,737,940 of record NZ_CP029550.1, read on the forward strand.
TCACCGAGCGTCGCGCCTACGAGGACCGTCAGGCGCTGATGGTGCGCGAGCTGCACCACCGGGTGAAGAACACGCTGGCGACGGTGCAGGCGGTGGTGAACGCCACGGTCCGCTCCTCCCTCACCATCCCGGAGTTCACCCGCGCGTTGTCGGGCCGGATCACGTCGCTGGCCCGGACGCACGCGCTGATCACCGAGGATCTCGCCCAGGCCGCCTCCTTCGGCGGGTTGCTGCGGACCGAACTGGGACCCTACGACGAGCGCGGGCGGCTGACCCTGGATGGCCCTAAGGTCGTTCTGCCGTCCGAGCTCGCGGTGCCGGTCGGCATGGCATTGCACGAGCTGACCACCAACGCCCTCCGGCACGGCTCCCTCGCCGACCCGAACGGACGGCTCAACGTTACGTGGTGGGTCGAGGAAGGCGCCACGGGGCGCAGCCTACGCTGGGCCTCGAAGGCCGGAGCCACGAACCGCCACATGTTCTGGTCACAACCGAAGCCGTGAGCGAAGACCATCGCTGTAGGCCTAGTCCCCGCCAGTTTGGTGTTGTGTCGCTGGATGACGGACAACGCTGCATTCCCTCGAGCTGCCGCAGCGATATCACCGGGCGCTCGGCAATGCCCAGTCCGCGAACGTTCTTTTCCCAGCTGCCGTCCGAGCCGGATGGATGGCACATTACGGAAGCCGCGGGCTTGCCTTGCGAGGTGCACCTTCGCAACGTAGGAGGTGAGCATCGGCACGTGACCGGATCACTTGGACCGTCACGCCCTCGCAGGCCGGTCCTTGTCTCCCGTCGCTCCCCGTCGATCACGCCGCCCGGCAGGCAACCGGCCGCGGCTCCAATCCGATGACCGCCTGCGAGGGACCGAGGATGTCATGAGCACCGGTACCGTGAAGTGGTTCAACGAGACCAAGGGCTACGGCTTCATCCAACCCGATGACGGCGGCAAGGACGTGTTCGTGCACATCTCCGCTGTCGAGCGCGCCGGGATGCGCAGCCTCAACGAGGGGCAGAAAATCTCCTACGAGGTCGAGGCTGACCGACGGAGCGGCAAGGAAAGTGCTGCCAACCTGAAGGCAGTCTGACGCTCGGAAGCGAGCGGCCCGCATCTGGACCGCTCGTCACGTGTCGGTCTTCGAGCTTGTGACCGGCGGGTGCGTCAAGGCTCGGCTATGGCCAAGCGCAATGCGGAGCGGACCACCCACTGCTGGGCCGTACCGGCTCGGGCCTATCTTTCCCACACCCGTCGGCGCAGAGTGCCCGCATCGCCGGATGAGCTACCCCGGGCTCCGGCGACTGAGGGCTCGACGCCCCCGCCTGTGACCCAACGGGTAGGCAATGGCCAACCTTATCAAGTTTCCCGGCAGGCCCCGCGGAGCTGCGTCTGCCTACAAGCTTCATCGGTTCGCCTACGACGGCAGTCTGCAAGCCACGGTGCTCATCCCAGCTTGCGACGAGACCGAGGCGAAGCGTCGGGCGCGCGAACTGACCCAGGGGCTGAGAGCTGAGCTTTGGTCGAGCGGACGACTGCTGGAAGACTTTGCGACCCCCGATCACCCAGTCGCAGCTTCAATCCGGCTGGTGGGCGACCCGGCAATCAGCCCGGAACGCGATCCATGACCGACGTCCAATGCCTCCGGCCGTTGCCAAGTCAGCGGCCCCTTGTGAGAGCACTCACCTGGCCGCGCTTGGGAATTGCTGGTGACGATGCTGTACATGGAGGCAATTTTCGGCGTTCCGGGCCTCATCGCTGCACCGATCTTCTACGCCTACCTCAAGAATGAACTCTCCCGGCGAGGCCTGATTTGATGAAGCCACTGGCGCAACGGACCTCACCGGCAGGACGCCTGCAGTTTCTCCAGCGTGCGCGGATCCTCTTGCCCACCAAAGTACCGATCAAGGGCCGTCCGAAAGGGTGAAGCATCGGGCGCGGCTCGTCCGAACAGGGTCATGCTCGAGCGGAACTTCATGTCGTCGGGGGAGCCGAAGATGGCATGCGCCGACCGCCCTGACACCCGGTTCACAGCCTCGGTGCAGCGCTCCAGGCGAGGTCCGAGCAGCGGGTGCTGCAGGTAGGCGCAAGCTTCGTCGAGCGAACCGATCGCATAGCGCTGGGCCATGGCGCTGAACCCGAGGCCGGCGATCTGAGGGAAGATGAACCACATCCAATGGCTGCGCTTATGCCCCGCCAGCAGCTCCCGCAGCGCCTGCTCATAGACACCGCTCTGAGCGTCCACGAACCTTGCAAGGTCAAAAGGATCGGTCATGGCCGGATAACGGGAGGAGCGGACCTTAAGGTCCCTTCTGCCCGACGCCTGCTGATCTCCGGAGCACCCTGTTTGCCCCGCCGTATGCTGCCAAGCCTGAGCAACGCAGATGCGGTCACAAAACCGAAGGCGGCAACTCGCGATGCCGTCTAGACCCTTGAAGCGTCTGCTGACGGGCGGTTTGAGTTCAATGCCCTCGAATGACCGATGGTGGCCGTTAGCTGCTGGTCCGCTTTCCGCGTCAGAACGCCAGAAGCGGACCTTGTCGGTATCCTTGCCCGCTCGCGCTCGATCTCGCGCTCGTTTCGCAGCATCATGCCCGTGCCTGCCGTCCATGGGTGTCGGCCGAGCTTCCTCTCGGAAGGTTCCGGGCTTTTGTCTCGCCGATCTGCATGCCCTTGAGGTTCGGGCGGCCGCGGCTCAGCCGTGCGCCCCGCAGCCGCATCCTGGCGCATGCGCGCCGTTCGGCCAGCGCGAGTTCCGGATGATGCTGCAGAAGTTTCCCCCGCCGAAGCCCGGCTCCTTGTCGGCGATGACGTCGGCCTTGACGTTGCCGAACGTGGTGGCCGGCTTGTGCTTGATGCCGTCATAGAAGGCTTGGATGATGTCCTCCTTGAAGTCCGGCGTGCGCGGATAGGCCAATACCACCGCCTCGCGCTCGGCGTCGGAATAGTCGCCATACGTCAAGCCAAGCACGTCCATCTCGACACCGGCCGTGACCAATGCGACGACTGGATGCATGTGAACCGGAATGCCGGGCGTGGTGTGCAGCGCGATGGCGGTCCAGACCGTGTAAACGTCAGCCTCCGGCACGCCGTGTGCCTTCAGGAAACTGCGAGCAGCGTTGGCGCCGTCGACCTCGAATCGCTCGTCAGTGCTCCCGTAGTTCGGCATCAGGCCGAGATCGTGGAACATGGCGCCCGCGTAGAGCAGCTCCCGATCGAAGCTGAGACCGCGGTGGATGCCGGCAAGAGCCCCGAACAGATAGACGCGGGTCGAGTGGTTGAAGAGCAGCTCGGTCTCGTTATCTCGGACGAACTCAGTGACGGCACGGGCAAGCTGGCTATCGGGAATGGCGGCCTCGGACCTGATGCTCACGGCAAATCTCCTTGGTGAGAGTGCCCCAATGGGGTATGGCGCCGTAAGAGCGGCAGCAATCGCTGGATTCAGACGATTTCTGCCAATTGGGAGGCAGGGACGGACAGGGGATTCCGAGCGGTCATGCACAGTGTCGCGGTTCTTGCCCTGCCGGGCGTACAGCTGCTCGACGTGGCGGGTCCGCTCGACGTCTTCGCTGAGGCGAACACTCAGGCCGGAGCCGAGATCTACGAACTCGTCGTCGTTGGCATCGCTCCTGGCCCGATCGAGACCTCCTCGGGCCGTCGTCTGGTCACGGACATCGTGCTGGGGGATGAGACAGCGCCCGCTTTCGACACGCTGCTCGTTGCCGGCGCGCCGCGGATGGAGGACTTTCGACCGGACGCCGTCCTGCGTGATTGGCTCGCCTCAACCGCCTCCCGTTCGCGCCGCTACGGCTCGGTCTGCAGCGGCGCGTTTCTACTGGGCCAGGCCGGTCTCCTGGACGGCCGAAAGGTCGCGACCCATTGGGCCGTCGCAGATGCCCTGGCGCGCCGCCACCCGGAGGCGAGGGTCGATGCCGATGCGATCTGCGTCTTCGACGGGCCGCTCAGGACGGCAGCCGGGGTCACGGCCGGGCTCGACCTCGCCCTAGCGCTGGTGGAGGAGGACTTGGGATCTGAGATCGCGCGCAAGGTCGCAGCGCAGCTTGTGATGTTCTTCAAGCGCGGTGGTGGCCAGCTTCAGTTCAGCCGGCGGGGCGTTGGAGCACTGGCAAGCCGGTCCGCCTTGCAGGAGGTCCAGCGCTGGGTGGCGGCCCATCCCGCAGAGGACCATAGCGTGGCGAAGCTGGCATCGCGCACGGGGATGAGCCCCCGTCACTTCGCACGTCTTTTTCGGACCGAGACGGGCCTGACGCCGGCAGCCTTTGTCGAGAATGTCCGGATCGAGGCAGCGCGTCGCCTCCTCGAAGAGGGACAGGCAGCCTCGAAGCAGGTCGCCGGAGTCTGCGGCTTCCGCGATGCCGATACGCTCCGGCGCTCCTTCCTGCGCCGCCTCGGCCTGACACCTTCGGAGTACCGGCGTCGCCATGCATCTCCGGCGGGCGAGACGCTATCCGAGATTTGAGCGGGCGCCAGCTCGCGGCGCGGCGGAGCCTTGTTCGGGTCGCCCGGCGAGATACGCTTTCTGCAGCATAGGCAGGCGCCCGAGCTCCTATGGCCCGATCTGTCGTCTATTTGGCAGAAACTGCCAAGAACCAACGCTGGCACCGAGGCGCGGGGTGGACCTAGCTTTGCATGCGGTGACGGGAACCTCCTCGGAGAGAGCCAATGTCGGTGTTGGAAACGCGCATACCCGTCACGGTGCTCACGGGCTTTCTCGGCTCGGGCAAGACCACCCTCCTCAATCAGTTGCTGGCCCACGAGGGTGCGGAAGGGGCGGCAGTCATCGTGAACGAGTTCGGCGAGGTTGGCATCGACGGCCAGCTCATCGTCGGCGTCGATGAGGACATCATCGAGATCAACAACGGCTGCATTTGCTGCACAGTTCGCGCGGATCTCGTCACCACGATCGAGCGCCTGCTCGCTCGTCCGCAGCGCGTCCGCCGGATACTGGTCGAAACGACCGGCTTGGCAGACCCGGCGCCCGTCATTCAGAGCTTCATCCTCGATGAGAGACTGCGTGCCGAGACCGAACTCGATGCCCTCGTGACGGTGGTCGATGCCCGGCACAATCCGCTCTGGCTCGCGATGGGAGAGGCGGCCGAGGCCGCGGGCGGCGAGAACGTTGCGCGCGAACAGATCGCCTTCGCAGACCTGCTGCTCTTGAACAAGATCGACCTCGTAGATGAGGAGAGGCTCGCCGCCTGCGAGACCGAACTGCGTCGTCTCAATCCCCTCGCTCGTATCCGACGCGTGCAGGATGGACGGATCTCTGCCGAGGAGGTTCTCGGACTGCGCGCCTTCGACCTGAAGAACGCGCTTTCCATCGAGCCGGAACTGCTATCCGACCTTGAGCACGAGCACGACGAGTCCATCCGCAGCGTCGCCATTCGCACCGACGGCGACCTCGACCCGACGATCTTCTTCCGATGGATGAACCGCTTCGTTCAGGACAAAGGCGCCGACATTTTCCGCATCAAGGGCATCGTGCCCCTGCAAGGCGAGGCGCGCCGCTACGTCTTCCACGGCGTGCACATGACCCTGGATGGCCGACCAGGGCGACCGTGGCGGCCCGCCGAGCCGCGACGCGGCGAGATCGTCTTCATCGGACGCAGGCTCGACCGGGCTGAGATCGAGGCTGAGATTGCCGCCTGCACGCCCGAGCAAGCGGCCGCCTGAACCGTTCGCGCACCCGAAGCCGCGCGAATGCCCGCGGGATGGAGGTTTCATGAAGCTTCAGCACACGCTCGGCGGCCTTGAGGGCCTCGATCCCGTCAGGCCCGAACTCCGCGTCTTCGTCGAGCCCTGGGAGGAGCGCATCTTCGGCATCCACGCCGCCATGATGGCCCTCAGTCCGCAGCTCAACCTGCCGCAGACTTCGAGCACCTTCCGCACGATCTGGACCTGGGCCGACCTGCGCAAGGGCGCGGAGGCCATGAACCCGTTCGACTACTTCAAGTACCGCTACTACGAGAAATGGCTCGGCGGCATCTCCGGCTTCTTCGTCGCCAACGGCTACATCACGCAGGCCGAGCTCGACGCGCGGACGGTCGAGTATCTCGCCGATCCGACCAAGCCGCTCCCGTCCGCGGGAACGTCGGATGTCGACGACCGCATCCACAAGTACCTGATGGACGGTGACTCGCCGCGGCACGAACGGGCGGACAAGCCGCGCTTCGCCGTGGGTGACACGGTGCTGGTCGCCGACCCGCCGACGGTCGAGCACACCCGGCTGCCGGGCTACTTGCGGAACAAGACCGGCGTTGTCGAGACCGTCTACGACGACGCGTTCAGCTACCTTTGCTCGACTGGGCCTGACGGCATAGGGCCTGCTATGCCGGTCTATTGCGTGAAGTTCGACCCGCAGCACCTCTGGCCGGGAAACGCCGAACCCGGCTTCTTTATCTATGCCGACCTGTTCGATGCCTATCTGCGCCCGGTCGAGCACCGTGTCGCCGCGTGAGGGAGCGGAACCCATGACCGACCTTTTCGCCTATTCGGACGACCGCGAACTGCGCAACGCGGCGCGCGTGCGGGCACTCGAAGCCCTACTGATCGAGAAGGGCGTCATCACTGACCAGACCGTCGACAAGGTCATGCAGACCTTCGCGACCGAGATGGGTCCGTTCAACGGCGCCAAACTCGTGGCGCGGGCCTGGACTGACGACGCCTTCAAGGCGCTGCTCGTGACCGACACGATGACGGCCGTTGCGCAGCTCGGCCTGCCCACGGGTGCCGCCGGCGCTGAGGGCGAGCACATGCGCGCTGTCGCAAACACGCCGCAGGTCCACAACCTGATCATCTGCACGCTTTGTTCCTGCTATCCTTGGCCGGTGCTGGGGCTGCCGCCTTACTGGTACAAGGACCCGTCCTTCCGCGCCCGGGCAGCACGCGAGCCGCGGGCGGTGCTCAAGGAGTTCGGCCTAGAAGTCGATCCGTCGAAGGAGATCAGGACCTGGGACAGCTCGGCCCAGATCCGCTGGTTTGTCGTGCCCGAGCGGCCCGATGGAACGCAGGGGATGAGCGAGGACGAGCTTGCGAAGCTGGTCACTCCGGAAGCGATGATGGGCGTGGCCGTTGCCCTTCAGAAGGCTGCTTGAGCATCCACGATGCAGACGAGTTTCGAGCATTTCGCTGTGGCCAGCATGATGGGGCAGCCCGATACTCCGCCCTACGCCAACGGTGCGCTGTGCTTCGCGGAGCCCTGGGAGCGGCAGGCGTTCGGCCTGGCTGTCGCCCTTGCCCGCGATGGCCATTTCGAGTGGGAGGAATTTCGCCAGGCGCTGATTTCCGAGATCGCTGCGTGGGAGGCAACGCACAACCGGTCCGACCCAGGCTGGAACTACTACGAGTGCTGGCTGACGGCGCTTGAGCGCGTGACAGAAGCCAGTCTGTTTGCAGGACACCGTCCAACCGGCTGATGCCCCGCGAGGCTCCCAGAACCCGGACGTCTTGCTATCGACGGCCATCGGCATTGGTCAAATCTGTCGATGCGCCATCCCCCTAGGATCACGCTCGGACCCCGACGGATCGCCGATCGACGCGCGGCGATCCAGTCGCCCATTCTGTTCCCCACGACAAACAATCGAATGGAAATCGGAGAAGGACCTCGATTGTCATGATCAAGAGAACCCACTCCCGCCCCGGCCGTGGAGCAGTGCCGATGCCGACAACAAGCAGAACGGGAAAGGGGCGAGCCGGCCAGACCGCAATCAACCAGAGCTCGGTCAGCGGGCCATGCGCGGAAAGGGCAAGAAAAATTGCTTACAGCCGCTTCTCTTACAGTGGCGGATTCGATGGTTATGAGGGTCGCATGGTCCTGAGATCGAAAACAGACACGTAATCGGTGGCAGGCAGGTGTGCCGATTCATCCGGGTCCGCTTAACCTTCGACGCCTAACGGCCGGCCTGCCGGGCTGTCTCAAGGCCCAGTCCACGCGCTGCCCCAGTCACCAGGGCAACCCTGTCGGGTAAGGTGGCTCTTTCGGCTGTTTCGCTTGTCATCTCACCAGTCTTCTCGATGCTCCGCGCGTCTCAGCGTCGCCCAACCGTGACCTGATCCGCGATGCCGTCCGCCTTGCCACTGGGACTCGGAAACTTCATCGAGCTGCCGTAGGCTGGAGAACCGACCCCGTTCCTCCCGATAGTGCACAATATCGAAGGCGTGCCCGTTCGAGGCGAGCACGCTGTCCAGATCCTGGGCAGTTGCCGTGTTAAGATCGATCATGGGGCTCACGCTTGTGATGAGGCGACCGCACCGCTGGCTTCCCACCATTGCTCCGTTACTCAGTTTCAGGTGCAGGCAGCACAAGCGTGCCAGATCGTCAGAAAACAGAGCTAACGGAGATTAGTCATTGTGGAGGAATTTTGAGGTCTGAGGATATGAGATCCTCCGAGCGCTTGAAGGTGCATCTTCTCTCACACAGCAAGCGCTGGCACCAAGGAGAGACAACATGACAGATAGCAAAAGGGTCGCCCTCGTCACGGGAGCTTCGAGAGGCATCGGCGCGGCCATCGCTCGCCGCTTGGCTCGAGATGGCTTCACCATCGTGATCAATTTCGCCGGGAGGGTCTCAGAGGCAGAGAAGCTGGCCGCGAGTATCGAGGAGGCCGGCGGCCAGGCCCTGACGGCGCAGGCCGATGTCAGCGACCCCCAGGCGGTCGCCCGAATGTGGGACGCGGCCGAGGCCGCCTTCGGCGGTGTCGACATTCTCGTCAACAATGCCGGGATCATGCGTCTGGCGGCGGTCGCCGCGGCCGATGAGGCGGTCGTCGATGGACAGATCGCGATCAACCTCAAAGGGCCAATCAACATGATGCGGCTCGCGGCTCAGAGGTTGAGGAACGGCGGCCGCATCATCAACCTCTCGTCCAGCGTGGTGGGGCTCTACCAGCCGACCTACGGCGTCTACGCCGCCACCAAAGCGGGCGTCGAGGCTTTGACCCACGTCCTCTCCAAGGAACTGCGCGGGCGCAACATCACAGTCAACGCCATCGCGCCGGGTCCGACGACCACGGCTCTGTTCCTCGAGGGCAAGCCGCAGGCGTCGATCGACCAGCTCACCAAGCTCGCTCCCCTCGAGCGGCTCGGGCAGCCCGAGGACATCGCGAACACCGTCGCCTTCCTCGCCGGCCCCGAAGGCGGCTGGATCAACGGCCAGGTCCTGCGGGCAAACGGCGGCATTGTCTGATGGTCCCCTGATCCCAGGAACAGCGCCGCATCGAGGCGACGACGATCGAAAGGAGCCCGTCATGTCCGAGAAGATCATCCTCGTCACCGGATCCTCGAGCGGCTTCGGCCGGTTGACCGCCGTGGCCTTGGCGCGCGCCGGCCACACCGTCTACGCATCCATGCGGGACGTCGCCAACCGCAACGCCCGGAACGCCGCCGAGCTGACTACCTTGTCGACGAAGGAGGGCATCGACCTGCGTCCCCTCGAACTGGACGTGCAGTCCGAAGAGTCTGTGAACGCTGCCGTCGGGAAGCTCATCGCCGAGAGCGGACGGATCAACGTGGTCGTCCACAACGCCGGCCACATGATGTTCGGCCCTGCTGAGGCCTTCACCCCCGAACAATTCGCGCAGCAATACGACGTAAACGTGCTTGGCACGCAGCGGGTCAACCGTGCCGTCCTGCCTCACATGCGTGCTCGCCGGGAGGGTCTGCTGGTCTGGGTGTCGAGCTCCAGTTCGGCCGGCGGCACGCCACCCTACCTGGCGCCGTACTTCGCAGCGAAGGCCGCTATGGATTCCCTTGCGGTGCTCTATGCCCGCGAACTCTCGCGCTGGGGAATCGAGACGACAATCGTCGTCCCTGGGGCCTTTACCAAGGGCACCAACCACTTCGCTCATTCCGGTCGGCCAGCGGATGAGGCTTGTGTCGCGGAGTACGAGGCCGGTCCCTACAAGAACTTTGGCGAGCAGGTGCAGCAGGCGTTTGCCGCGATCGTGCCTGAGGATGCCGATCCGTCGCCAGTAGCCGCCCGCATTGCCGAGGTGGTCGACACGCCCTTCGGCCAGCGGCCGTTCCGCGTGCACTACGACCCGAGCCAGGATGGAGCGGACGTCGGCTTCACGGTGCTGGACCGCCTCCGTGCCGAGATGTTGCACCGGGTCGGCTTGTCCGACCTGCTCAAGCCAGCGCGAAAGGCTTGAGTGAGCTCCTCATGCGAGGGGGCTCTTCAAGGAGGCGGTCGCCGCGGAGCTGACCACTGCCGGGGACACCAACATCACGTACATGGAAGCCGACGACGGACATTCGGCTTTGGTGGCTCGCTACGCGTCTCCCGATCCGCCTCGCCCTCGACCAGTGCGCGGAGGCGCTCCACAGCGGCCTCCATGTGCTTCTCGGCCTCGATCGCCTCGTCTACGGCTTCTGCCTTCACAGCGACGCCGATGGCATCGTGTGCTCGAACAGCTTGGCGCGCCGCCTCGCGCAGATCTTGAAGCACGGCCGCTTCGACCTGTGCCCAGATCGCGCGTTCGCCCGGTCCGAGATTGCTCCAAGCCGGCGCAGTGCCGCACGGTCCGAGTGTCTGCCCAGTGAAACGCGCCTCGTAGGCGGTGCGACCGGGTTCATTCGACGCCGTCATCGTGCTGCACCTCAATCTCGAGATGCTTGAGCAAAGTGAATAGGTTCATCATTTTAAAATCCGATCGGTTGCGCGCAATGGTGGCCACCGCTGATCGAGCGATGACTGTAGCGTCAATGAGCCCCGGGAACTCGGCCGATCGAACTATTTCGCCGACCCGCGGGAGCATCGACTGCGGCGCTCAACGCAGGCATGGCCTTCGGATCCGTGGCGCGGTGCGCGGTGCATGGAATCAGACTCGAAGGCCTGTCGATCACGCCTTCCTTCGCCGTGCCCGTTCGTGAAAGATCGACCCGATGAAGTCGAGGCTTGTCCGAGCTGCGAGAAGTGCGGTGATGCCGGAAGGATCGTAGGGCGGCGAGACCTCGACGAAGTCGACGCCGACGACTTCGAACCGCTGGGCGACGACTCTCAGGATGTCTTTCACTTCGTAGTAGCTGAAGCCGCCGTGGCTGATGGTTGCCGTTCCCGGCGCAATCGGGGGGTCGAACGCGTCGACGTCGATCGACACGTAGACGCGCTCGCCATCGGAGATGTGGCGCAACGATGCCTCGGCACCCTGTATCCGCACGGTCCGCAACGATGCCACGTGGCTTCCGTAGATCTTCGCCGCCTCCCAGTCCTTGCGGCTGACAGCGGCCATGTTGCGAGGGCCGAGCGTCGTGATCCCCTTCACGTGCGACATCTCCGAGGAGCGCCGCATCGGACTGCCGTGCCCCCAGCTGACTCCGTTGCGCTCGTCGATGAAGTCGAGGTGTGCATCGAGATGCACGATGTGCATAGGAGGCTGCTCCGAGTAGGCGGCCACCGTCGCCATCGTGATCGCATGATCGCCACCGAGGATGTAGGGAAGTGTTCCCGCATCGAGGAGCGCACGCACCGCCTGCTCGGCGTTGGCGAGGCTGCGCTTCGTGTCGGCATAGATCACGTCTGATACCAATCGGTGGTGATCATAACTGATAGGCCCAGTCACGCAGGCCGATGGACATGATCTTCCAAGGCTGGTCGATGAACCGGTTCCAGACCTGACAGCACTGCTCGACGATGTCCTCGTAGGACGAGAAGACGCGGTCGCCGAGCCAGTTGTCGCGCAGGAACTGCCAGACATTCTCGACCGGGTTGAGTTCCGGGGCGCAGGCTGGCAGCGGCAGCAGGGTGATGTTGGCGGGCACGACGAGGTCGTGGGCGACGTGCCAGCCCGCCCCATCGAGGATCAGCACGGCGTGGGCGCCTTCCTCGACGCTGCAGCTGATCTCCCTGAGGTGCTCGTTCATCGCCGCGGTATCGCATCTCGGCATGATGAGGCCGGCACCCTTGCCCTTCTCGGGACAGATCGCTCCGAAGATGTAGGCGTGGGCCGTGCGTTGGTCCTTGGGCGCCGAGGGCCGGCTGCCGCGGCGCGCCCAGCGGCGGGGCAGCGTGTTCTTCTGGCCGACCCGAGCCTCGTCTGACCACCACACCTCGATGGCCGCGCCAGCCGGCAGCCGGGTTCGGATCGCCCTCACCTCGGCGGGCAAGTTTTTTTGAAGGCTGCCAGTGCGGCCGGGTCCTGCTCATGATGGCGCGGGCGTGCCGACAGCTTGCGGAAGCCGAGTTGTTTCACCGTGCGGCCCACCGTGCTCTCGTCCAGGCTCACGCCGAAGCTGGCGTAGATCCAGGCGGCGAGATCCTTCAGCCGCCAGCGCACCACGCCGTGTCGATCCGGGTCCGGCCCGCTCTCGACGATCTGCGCCAGCGCTTGACGCTGCGCATCGCTCAACTTGGCTGGGTTGCCCGGGGCCTTGCGGTTGATCAGCCCGGCCGGGCCAGCTGCGTTGAAGGCGAGCACCCAATCGCGCACCGTCTGCAACCCTACCACCCCGATCCGAGCCGCATCCGTGCGGCTGCCGCCCTCGTAGATCTCGGCCAGCGCCAGCAGCCGGCGGCTCTGGCCCGCGTCTCGGCTGGCCTTGGCCAGACGTCGAAGATCGTCGGCGTTGAAATCCTCACGCAGAGCAACCGCAGCGGACATGGCAAACCCTCCCGGTTTGCCTCATCGAACCAGATCCGCCGCCGATACGAAACCTCGTGAGTCGCTATCACCGTCGACCGGTATGAGTCGCCGGCGTCCACGATCTGGACCTCGTTCGCCGCCAGGTACGTCACCTCGTCCTCGAAGTCGAAGACACCTTCGGGCCCGAAGCTGTGGAACATGGAGGCCTCCCGGATTGCGCGAGGGCCGAAGCGCGCGCCTACACGGTAGCTCGACGCCGTATCGATCGGCACGCCCAGGACGGCGACGTCGGCGCCATCGAGCAGATCCCAATCCGTGCAGGCCGGCTGACGTGCAAACGTCGTCAATCCCACGAACGGCAGATCCATTCGATCGGGGGTGTTCCGTCTCTTTGCCTTGTCGCTCATCTAAACGCCCGCGTGTACGAGCCTCGTGAAGAAGTCGGGGTCGATGACAAACCTGCCCCGTCTGGCGTCGATGATAGCCGTGAGCTTCGCAGAAAGGACGTTGTCCAGCGATTCAGGGGGCTGGCGACACATTGTGGTTGAGCCGGAACATGTTGGTTGGATCATAGGCCTTCTTGATGGACGCCAAGCGCCCGTAGCGCTCCGGGCCGTAGATCGCCGCGGCGTCCGCCGCCTCTTCCGGCGCGAGGTTGTTCACGAACCGCCGATCGGCCTCCCAAGGCTTCATGCCGTCCAGCAGATCGGCGACCGACTTCTTGAGTTGCTGCTCCTGCGACAGCGGACCGGCCGAGACGCCAAGCAGGCTGTACGGCAGGCCCCCTGGTCGCGACGGCGTTGGGCGCCGCCGGCTCCCGGTCCCACGCCCCGCCCAGGGCCCGCAACTCGGCGAGCACAAGGTCGGTGTCGGCATCCGGACCCACAAGTTCGATCAGCTTGTCCTGCGCCTGCGCGGGGAACTCCCACAGCATGATGCCCCGTTCGTAGTAGGGCACCGGGTCGGTCGGCTCGTTGTGGATCGACGCGACCTCGGCGTAGGGCATGTCCCGCACCGTGTCCAAGACTGCCGGAGCGACCGCCCGCAGCGGCTCCACCATCCGCTCGCCGTCCGCGGTCGTGCCGTTGTAGGCGATCCGCACCGACACCAGAAATTGTCCGCGCAGCGGCTCGGGCACTTCGGGAATCGCTGGCATCCGCATCACGGCGATCGAGGTCGCCATGGTCTCCGGGGTGCCTGGGTGCCACGCGGCCCAGGCCCTCAGCACGTCGGCCGTCCGTTCGCCCGGAAAGTAGATGCCGCCGCCGTAGAGGCGGAACACCGGAAACAGGTCGAATTCCAGAGCCGTGACCACCGCGAAGTTGCCCTTGCCGCCGCGCAGCGCCCAGAACAGGTCGGGTTCGGATTCCGCATCGACGTGCCGCAGTGCGCCGTCCGCTGTTACCACGTCGAGGGAGCGCACGTGGTCGGCGGCGTAGCCGTGGGACCGGCCGAGGGTCGGGCTGAGACCACCGCCCAGGGTGTAGCCGACGACGCCCACGGTCGGGTTCGACCCGTTCAGCGGGGCCAGCCCAGCCTCGGCGGCCTTCTCGACGACCTCGGACCATATCGCTCCGGCGCCGACCCGAGCCGTGCAGCCGACCGCATCAATGACCACGTCGTTCATCCGGCGGGTTGCGATCACGACGGCACCGCGCGCCTGACCGACCATCTGGTGGCCGGTGGTCTTCACCAGGACCGGCCGGTGCTGCCCCGCAGCGAAAGCGACGGCAGCCTGCGCATCGGCCGCGCTCTCCGGCACCACGATCACCGCGGGCACCAGCTCGTGGTTCAGGTTCCAGACGGCGCGCTCGTCGTCGTATCCCGCCTCGCCCGGCAGAAGGACCGAACCCGCGACCGAGGCCACGAGGGGCGCGATATCCGCCGGCGATAGCGGCGGCAGGAACGAGTCTTTGAAAGTCATGACATGCATCCAAGGAACGGAAGGAGTGTTCTCGAAGCCGGACGGGATGGTCGGTACCGGCAGGTGGCGGTTCGGTTCGGTCGGCGGCGCGATGTCTGGTCCGCGGAGAGGCTCGAACGACGGCGTGGATGGTGCTCAGCCGCCCGACTGGAACATCGCCTGGAAGACGTCGCGATGCCCGGCAAGCAGAATGGGCGCCCTCGGCAGGAACTTGCGTTCGGTGTGCTCGAAACCCGAGTAAGCCAGCAGATCTTCCGTGCGCGGCACTCCGACGAACAGCCTCATCATGATTCGCGTCTCGTTGACGGCCATCAGGAGCATGTCGCGAGGGTAGTGCAGCAGCTGCCAGTGAGCTTCGAATGCGCTCAGATATTCGAGCCATTCGTCGTTGGAGATCAGACGTGTTGTCCAGAACATGGGAAGTACTCGTAGAGACCGGAACTTAAAAGTGTCTATGACGGAGGAGGCGCTCAGCCTTTGCGGAGCGCAGATCGGCTGCCTTGCCGACCGTGATCCTCGCCGAGAGCGTCGCCCTCCCCCCCGCCTGCGCTCGTCCGCCAGCAGCGGCAGGAGTGCGGACACCGCGAACCCCGCCGCCACCCAGCCGAGATGCTCTGAGACGCCGTCGGCGACGATCAGCGCGCCCGCTGCCGCGCCCGTCGCGCTGCCGAGGTAGATGGCCGAGGAGTTCAGCGACAGGCTCACGGGTGCCAGGGCCGGAGCTAGCGCGACCAGCCGTGCCTGCTGCGCCGTCATGAGGCCCCAACTCGCCAGTCCCCAGAGCAGGATGGCCGGCAGCAGGACCGGCATGGCCGAGGTCGACCCAAGTCCCGGACCGAGCGACAGGGCGAGATAGGCCAGCAGGGCGAGACATCCGCCGACGATCACGGTCGGGCGTGCGCCCCAGCGGTCGGCCGCGTCGCCCCCGAGCCGTGTGCCGACCGCGCTCGCCAGCCCGAAGCCGAGCAGCACCAAAGCCAGCTCCTGCGGACCGACGCCGGCCACATCGGCCAGGAAGACGCCGAGATAGGTGTAGATCGTGAAGGTGCCTGCCACGGTCAGCACGCTGGTCGCCAGCACCACGAGCACGTCGCGCCGCTTGGCCAGCGCCAGACGCTCGCCCAAGCTGGCCGTGGTGCCTGCCGGCTGGCGCGGTAGCCCAGCGAGTATGCCGAGCAGCGAGAGCGCCGCCAGACCGGCCACCCCGAGGAAGGTGGCGCGCCAGCCGAAGCCTTCTCCCACCAGCACCCCGAGCGGCACGCCGGCGACGATTGCCAAGGTGAGGCCGTTGGTGACCATGGACAGGGCGCGACCACGCCGTTCCGGGCCTCCCAGCGCGGCGGCATAGCCGCTGGCCGCCGGCATGAAGCTGGCGGCGGAAAGAGCCAGCATCAGCCGCGCGGCCAGCAACGCGGCATAGTCCGGCGCCAGCGCGGCGAGCAGATTGGCAAGAGTGAAGCCGGCCATGGCGATGGCCAGCAGGCGGCGCCGTTCCAGCCCAGCCGTCAGCACCGCCATGATCGGAGCGCCGACCGCGTAGGCGAGGGAGAAGGCGGTGACCAAGTGACCGGCGGGAGCCAAGCCGACGCCCAAGTCGCGCGCCAGGGCGGGAAGCAGACCCGCGATCATGAAGCCCTCGGTGCCGATGGCGAAGGCGCCGAGGGTCAGCCAGATCAGGGAAGTTGGCGTTCCGAACATGGTGACCACGCAGAAGATCAGGATTGCCTCCGCTGGTAGGCGGAGGAGTTCTGATGGCTAGGCGAATATCCGAAGTGTGGTTCGGCCAGCTTTCGTCAGCTCGACAGTTTCCTAAAGCTCAGCTCGCCCACGGAGCAGCGCGAATGCGTGCGCACACGTTCGGCCTGCAGATGGAGTGGCCGGAGTGTTCTATGTATTCGAAGTTGACCGTCCCGAACGTCGTCTGCGGCTTCTTCAAGGCCGAACGAAGCTGCTCCTGAACGAAGTCGTTCTTGAAGTCGCCCCGAGGAAACGCGGAAACGGTCTGATCGCGCTGTTCCGAAGTGTAGGCGTCGTATCCGATACCGAGCACGTCCATCACGACGCCCGCTTTCGTGAGGGCAATCTCCGGCCGCATGTATTCGGGTACTCCGGGCGTCGTGTGCAGTGCGATCGCTTCCCAGACCAGATTCGCCTCAGGCTCGGGAATGCCGTGGCTCCTGAGAAACTCGCGCGCGGCATCGGCGCCATCGACTTCGAACCGCTTCGTGTCGGTGTGGTAGGCGTCGACGAGGCCCATGTCGTGGAACAGGGACGCGACATAGAGCAGTTCGCGGTCGAACTTCAGACCTTCGCGAACGCCCTTCATCGCGCCGAAGACGTAGACCCGCACGGAGTGGTTGAACAACAGCTCGGATTCATGCTGCCGCACCAGTTCGGCGGCTTCGCGTGCGATCTTGCTGTCGGGGATCCTGATGCCGGAAATCTCGCTGACCATTGTCGAACTCCCATTTCCATGTTCGCGATCTCACCATTGCGACACTGAATTCATTCCTCTGTTCGTAACGCCTCCCGGCACATCCATGCGGGTTGGCGTCGTTCTCAGGCGGTCCGCCGCAATCCCGCTCAGTCCCCGACGATCACCGAGACGGTCTCGTCCGGCATCGACAGCATGGGTTGATGGTGCGTGTTCAGGATCGCCGTCCGGATGGCGGGGTTTGCCTGCATCTCCGGGAGACGCCTCATGAAGAGCATCGGATGTGTCTGCGAGCAGACCACGTAGGCGAGCGGGATGTCGGGGCGTGTCTTCAGCGCCTTGACCGGCTGGAAGAAGGTCTGCCAGGGCTGGGAGACGAGCCGCGGCTCGACGAAGGCGATGGTCTTCGGATCCGTGATGCCGGAAGCCGCCACGGGCATCGGCGGGATCGGCAGGTCGTTCACGCGCGCGGCTTCATAGCTCGGGCGGATCTCCGGGAGTGCGTAGTCGACCAGCGCCTGCCCGTCCTCCGGGAAAAAGGCATCCAGGTAGACGATGTCGCGGATCCGCTCGGGGATGCGGGCCAGGACGCCGGTGACGACCATGCCGGCGTAGCTCCAGCCCACGAGGGTGACGTCGCGCAGATCCTCCATCTCGATGTGCGCGACGACGTCCTCGACGTGGGTCTCCAGATCGACGCGGCCGCGCTCGAGATGCCGGCGCTCGCCGAGGCCGGTCAGGGTCGGTGCGCTCGCCAGATGACCCAGCCCGCGCAGTCTGGCGAGGACGTCCTGCCAGACCCAGGCGCCGTACCAGGCACCGTGAACGAGAACGAAACTGCGTCGATGGGCCATCGTGAACTCCGGATCTGCTGCGAGCTGCGAGGAGTACGGACGGGCAGTTCTAGCGTTGGCCCTCATCGGCCGGATGAACGGCCATACGTCCTGCGCGTCTCGGTTCCTGTAGAAAATCTCTGTATCGCGCCTGATCACGCTGGCGCGCATCGCCAGTCACTCCAGGAAACTGGAGGGCAGTGACCGTCCTCGTATCGAACTGTTCAAGGACTCGCCGGAAGTCTGGCGACCACTACAGGGATGATATTGGAGTTGTGGCTTGCCGCACGCAACGAAGCGGACCGTTCGATCTCCGCCATCCGACCCGGCTTTCCCGCCATGCAGCCGCAGCTCCGGAGGTGCGAGGCGGTGCAGGCGCGGTGGCGTCCGGGCAAGGGCACGGCTTGCACTTGGCTGACCAGAACACGGCTACGACCTTCAAAGGCGCTCCAAGCGCATGGTCGTTGGCCGCAATCCGACGGCCAGGAACCGCTCGATCATCGCGTTGACCTGATCAGCCACCTCGATGGTGTTGAAGTGACCGGCCAGGAGGGTCTTGGCGGTTACCATCTGCGGACAGAAGCGCTTCAGCCGCGGTTACGTCCGTCAATGAGGTGGACTTTCGGGGTGGAATTGGAGCCGCCATCGGTCAGGCAGCCTGTGGTGGAAGTGTCGTGACGCTCTCCTCGATCAACGCCGGAGCAAACCCGGCCATGCCCTCGATCTGCATATAGCGGTGCTGAAGCTGCCACTCGTCGTTGGCCTCCAGAAGCACCGCACCGATCAGGCGTTGGATCGAGTCCGTGTTGGGGAAGATGCCGACCACATCGGCGCGCCGCTTGATCTCCTTGTTGAGGCGTTCCAGCGGGTTCGTGCTGTGAAGCTTGGCCCGATGCTGGAGCGGGAAAGTCAGGTAGGCCAGCACGTCCTCGCACGTGGCCTCGATGAAGACCTTCAGCTTCGGCCAGCGGTTGTGCAGTTGCTCGCCCAGGTGCTGAAGGGCGGCCCGGGCGGCGTCCTGATCGGGCTGCTGGAAGGCGTGGCGCAGGCCGGCAGCCACCATGGTCTGCTGGGTCCGCGGCACGTAGGCCAGCGCGTTCCGGGTCCAGTGAACGCGGCAGCGTTGCCAGGTCGCCTTCAGCACCCGGCGGATGGCCGCCTTGAGCCCCTCGTGGGCATCCGAGATGACGAGCTGCACGCCCGAGAGCCCGCGCTTGACCAAGCTCCGCAGGAAGTCGGTCCAGAACACCTCGGCCTCACTGGGGCCGATGTGCAGGCCGACGATCTCGCGCCGGCCTTCGGTGTCCACCGCGACGGCGACTATGGCAGCGACAGAGACGATGCGACCGCCCTCGCGCACCTTCAGGTAGGTGGCATCGAGCCAGAGATAGGGCCACGCACCCGAGAGAGGGCGCGTCAGGAAGGCGTTCACGCGCTCGTCGATCTCCTTGCACAGCTTCGACACGGAGGACTTGGAGATGCCCGACAGACCCATGGCCTGCACCAAGTCGTCCACGCGCCGGGTCGAGACGCCGGCGATCCACGCCTCCTGGATCACGGCGACCAGCGCCTTCTCGACCGTGCGGCGCGGCTCCAGGAAGCCGGGGAAATAGCTGCCGGTCCGCAGCTTGGGGATCTTGAGGTTGAGTGAGCCGAGCCGTGTGTCGAGGCTGCGCTCGCGATAGCCGTTGCGGTAGGTGCTGCGTTCGCCTGTGCGCTCGTAGCGGCCCGCGCCGATCAGGCCCTCCACGTCGGCCTCCATCAGGATCTGCAGGACCGTCTCGGCCAACGAGCGCAGGAAGTTGCCGTCGTCAGCCTTCTGCAGCGCCTCGATCAGTGCCACTCTGTCGTCGGTCATCGGGTGCTCCCGGCTCAGGTTGAAGTCCGCAAACTCCACCTTAGCCGCCGGCCCCGATGGCCACCCCAATCCCCACCGAAACGGTCCCGGAAATTACACCTCGTCCGTGGACGCTACCTTCAGCCGCTCCAGGTCGCGTCCCGCCTCGATGGCGGAAACATCGGCCGAAATGTAGGCCATCGGTATCTTGCAGGCAGTCGCGACCGGAGTCGGATCGTGCTCCAGAATGAAGTTCCGGATCGCGGAATAGGCCACGTGCTGCGGCGTCTGGAGGCAAGGACCGAGGATGTAGGTCTCGAAGATCTCCCGGCGCCTTTTCGGGTCGTCGAAGTCGCAGCCGATCTCCCAGGCGTGGGCCTGAGACATCGCGGAGTAGTTTGGACCGCCGATGTCCTGCAGGAGTTTCCGGGCATCGGCCTGATCGCGCATGGCGGTAGGCGCCATCACCATCGAGTCGATCATCACGAGGCCGGCAGCGAGATCCGGGTGGCGGCCGCAGAGTTCGAGTGCGACGGCGCCCCCGAAGCTGTGTCCGATGACGACCGGCTTCTCCAATCCGACCGTCTGGCATTGCCAGGCGACATCGTCGGCAAAGCCCGCCATCGTGTACTCCTGCTCGGGCGCGTCGCTGGCGCCGTGGCCCCGCAGATTGACGGCGACGACCCGCCTCTCGCGCGAGAAGTGGGCGATCTGGGGTGTGAAGATCCCATGGTCTCCCGTCCAGCCGTTGATCAGCAGCAGGGGCGCGAGTTCGGGTGTCAGAGGCCCCGCCTCGAAATGCGCGAGGCGTACGCCGTCGCGGAGCGTGAACGACGGTTCGGCTCGTAGCTTGGCGAAAGTCATCGGGTCTCTCTTTCCACACTTGGATCGGTCGATCGAAGCGGTGCCGTCAGAGCGCCTCGTTCGCCCAAGTGGCTCAGGCCCGAGTAGATGCCGGCGGCGGCGAGGCTGAACCCGAGCATCACCCCGGCCATCGACAAGGCCGTCCGTCCGTCGAAGAGCCGGGCCACGAGGTCGCTCGAGACCGCGGCCATAGCCGTCTGGAGGAGGATCGCCACGGCACTGGCCGAGCCAGCGGCCTCGGGCATGGGCTGCAGCGCTGCGTGCACCGCGTTCGGCGAGATCAGTCCGAAGGACAGCGCCACTCCGACCATGGCGGCAACCACTGGAACAGGCGAGGACGACCTGGCCAGCGCCGAGATGAACAGGATCGCTGCGACGAACGTCGCGACGGCAAGCCCCAAGACGATTGTCCGGCCGGCGGAGACGCCGAGCCGGCCGAGATGCCTGTTGAGGTAGGCTCCGCCCATCACGGACAGGGAGCTCGCGCCGAAGATCAGGCCGTACCGCTCGGGACTGGTGCCGAGGGCATCGATGAAGAACAGCGAGGATCCTGTGATGTAGGCGAAGACCGCACCGCCCATGGCAGCGTTGCAGAGCGCGTTGCCGAGGAAGAGCGGGTCCCGCAGGATACGCCGGTACACGCCGGCGACTTCCGCTGGTCTGGGACAAGACCGGGGATCGGGCGGCGTGGGCTCGTCGAAGAACCGCATGACGAGCAGCAGGACCAGCGCTGCGGCGATGGGCGCGGCGTAGATCAGGCGCCAGCCTCCGATCCCGAGCAGTGCGGCGCCGACGCTCGGAGCCAGCATCGGTACGACGTTGATGACGAGCACGACGAAGGACATCTTCGCGCGCGCCTCCTCGCCCTGGAACCGGTCCCGCACGAGGGTGAAGGCCGCCGTGCCGGGCCCGGAGGCGCCGATCCCCTGCAGAACTCGGAAGGCGAGGAGCTGCGGCAGCGACTGCGCCATCATGCAGCCCGCGCTCGCGACGATCAGGATCGTGCAGCCCCAGACGACAGCCGGCTTGCGGCCGAAGCGGTCGGACAACGGCCCGAGGAGGAGCGGGGCTCCCCCGAGGCTCAGCAGGTAGACGCTCATCGCCAAGCCGACCTCGGAGCCCGGCGCTCCGAGATCGGCGGCCGTGGCCGCTAGGCTCGGCAGGATCATGTCGATGCCGAACGTCGGCAGCGCTGCCAGCAGCCCGAGCAGGGCCAAGAACGTCGCGGAGCCTGGCTGGATCGGTCGCATGCGAACTGGGCCGGGAGTACTCATGTCCGTGATCGTGCGCGGGCATCAGCCCTCGCAGGGGCGTAGGGCGCGACCGCCATCGCCTCGATCTCCCGGACCAGCCCGGCCGCATCGACGTCCGCCTGCATCACCTTGCCGAGTCGCCCGGCCGCTTTGCGGAAGGACGGTTCAGCCAACAGCCGGCGCACCGCATCGGCAATCTCGGCTTCCGAGGAAGTCGGGGGCAGGCTGAGGCCAACTCCGCGCGCTTCGACGCGTGCGGCGTTGTCGCCTTGGTCGCGGCCCATCGGGATCACCAGCAGCGGCAAGCCATGGAGGAGCGCCCGGCTGACCGTGCCGTGCCCACCCTGGCTCACGACGAGCGACACCTGATGCATGAGAGCATCATGCGGTGCAGCAGGGAGGACGCGCACGTTGCTCGGCCCCGGCAGGGCGTCGATGCCGACGTTGGGCCCGGCTGTCACGACGGCTTCGACATCGACGCTTCCGATGGCGCGGACGATCCGCTGGATCAGCTCGGTCTGGTTCTGGGCCCCGGTGCTGCAGGCGACCAGGACTCGTGGCCGCTCGGTTTCCGGCCAGGGCGGGATGCCGGATTGAGACCAGACCGGCTCGTCTAGGAGCGGCCCGACATAGCGGTAGTTCCAAGGCAAGGTGGTCGCCTCGAAGTCGAAGGCAGGGCTGATCGCCAGGAAGACCCGGTCCACGCGGTCGTAGATGTCGAAGGTTCTGCCTAGGGGGCACAGCTTCAGGTCGGCACGTGCCCGATTGAGAAGGGGCAGGAAGCCGTCCATCAGGGAGGCGATCCGCTCGGCCGCAGCCGCGGCCTCCATCTGCTCCTCGGGCGAAGTCGGTGGCTTGAGGCCGCTGGCGGCCGGCGGCAGGCCCGGGACCGGCCGGATGCTGACATGGGGCGACAGCATCGCGTAGGGCACGCGGGCCGCTTCGGCGCCGAGCGCGCAGCCGAAGAGGATGTCGAGGCCGAGCACGGCATCGGTCGGGCTGCGCCGGATCTCCTCGAACGTGTCGGCCGCATAGGCAGCAGCCGGAGCGAAGATCGCCCTGCGGTTCCACTCGGCCACGTCGGAGCAGTCGGCCGGATCCGCCTCGCTCCCGGTTGGCGCCCGCCGCCATGTCACGAACGGAAACCCGGCGGCCTCGATCTCGCTCTGCATCGCGGGATCGGCCATGACCCGCACGTGATGTCCGGCCACGCGCAGCTGACGCCCTGCCGTGAGCATGGGGCTGAGGTTGCCAGAGCTACCCCAGGAAATGCACAGTATGTGGAGCGGCATGGATGTGCCTTCACTGACCGAACGTTGCACCTCGCATCGTCGGGCGTGCTCTTCGGCCGGCGCGATGACACCGCTGTTTCGATTTGCCGGGATCTTCGTTGCAGCCGTAATCGGCCGCGCGCTTGATCCACACCCTGGCGGGCGAACGGCACCGGGTCTTGTCTACTCTGCGGCTTCGAACGTGTCCGATCGCATGCGGAAGCTGTCGCGGTACTGCGCAGGCGAGACACCCAGCCGCCGGCAGAAGACCGCCCGCATCCGTTCGGGATTGCCGAAGCCGCAGTCGTAGGCGACGACCTTGAGGGGCGTCTCGCTGCCCTCCAGCAGGTTGCGCGCAGCGTCCACTCGCGCGCCCTCCACGAAGTCGTGCGGCGTCAGACCGACGTCCTTGAACAGCCGCCACAGCGATCGCTCGCTGGTCTGCGCGACGGCGGCGAGTTGCCGGACTGAGAGCGTCTCGCCGAGATGCTCCAGCACATGCTGCTGGACTCTGGCGAGCGGCGAACCCGCGTCGACAGGCGCCGCCAGGAAGGGGCTGAACTGCGACTGGCCGCCCTGTCGCTGGGCGATGACCAGGAGCCGCTTGGCCACAGCCAGCGCGACTGTCGCACCATGATCTTCCGCCACCAGGGCTAGAGCGAGGTCGATCCCGGCCGTGACGCCGGCCGAGGTGATGAGGCGGCCGTCGCGCAGGTAGATCCTGTCGGGATCAATCTTCGCCTGCGGGAAGAGGGTGGCGAGGTGCTGGGCGATCTGCCAGTGGGTGGTCGCCGCTCGCCCATCGAGCAGTCCAGCATGGCCAAGCGCGAAGGCGCCTGTGCAGATCGAGCCGTAGAGGTCCGCCCGTGCGGCGGCCATCCTCAACCAGGCCGAGAGCTCCTCGTCGGGCGGCGCCGTCGGAAGCTCAGGTCCGCCGGCGACGAGCACGATCGAGAAGGGCTGCTGCGCCTCCTCAAAGCCGAGGTCGGGGAGCAGGCGCATGCCGTTCGATGCGGTGACGGGCTCGCGCGTGCGCGCCACCAGCACAGTCCGGTAGGACGCTCTCCCGCCCAGGATGCCGTTCGTCTCGGCGAAGACGTCTCCTGGGCCTGTGACGTCGAGCGCCTGGACGCCGTCATGGATCACGATTGCGACGCTTCGGTCGGACATGATCGCCTCCCACATCGCGGACGTTTAGCACCGCCTTCCCGAGTGCTGCGACCGCTTGGCGGAAAAGTCGGGGCGGATGGCGGAGATCGCGGGGTCTACCGCGTTGCGTGCGACGAGCCGCCGACCCACTATCCACTCGAGAGCAGTTCCCTGTCTTCCAGCGTGAACGTTCGACGTTTTATAGCAGAGGAGGAGCCAGAGATGCCGGAAAAACTCTCGAATTGTGCGGAGGCGTGCGATTGCACCACTCCATCGGCCTTAACTGTCGATCCAGATACTTGGCTCGATGAGGCGCTCGCCGACAGCTTCCCTGCCAGCGATCCGCTCGCCACCCACCGCTTCAACTGAACCTGCCACCACAGGAGCGACGAGGATGAACGGGAGCCTGCACCTGCTCGAGACCGTCGCGGGCATTCGCGTGCCCGACAGTGCGATGGTCCGAGCCGCAACGCAGCTCGTCCGAGATACCGAAGACGACCTGCTGTACAATCACAGCCGCCGGGTCTTCTTCTGGGGCGCGCTGACCGGAGACCGCCGGAAGCTGAAGTACGATCCCGAACTGCTCTACATGGGCGCGATGTTCCACGATATGGGACTGACCGACGCCTACGCGAGCAAGGACCTGCGCTTCGAGGTCGACGGCGCCAACGCCGCCCGCGACTTCCTGAAGAGCTACGGCGTGCCTGAGCGCGACATCGAGGATGTCTGGACCTCGATCGCCCTGCACACCACGCCGGGCGTCCCCGAACACATGCGCCCGACGATCGCTCTGGTGACGGCCGGCGTCGAGATGGACGTTCTTGGCCTCGCCTACGACGAGTTCACGCCCGAGCAACGCGAACACGTCTGCGCGCACCATCCGCGCGAGCACAACTTCAAGGAGGCGGTCATCGACCACTTCGCCGAAGGAACGATCAGGAAGCCGCAGACGACGTTCGGCAACGTTAAGGCCGACGTGCTGGCGCTCAAGGATCCGAACTACAAGCGCATGAACTTCTGCAGCATCATTCTCACGTCACCCTGGCAGCATTGAGCCTGGGCAGCGACGCGCGGAGGCGTAGGGCCGGGCTTGTCAATCTCGATCCGCGACTAAGGATCCGGAGCCCTCCCCCATGAACGCGCCGACGCCAGAACGCGCGGAATGGCCCCTGAGCGGGAGGAATTGCGCGAGATCGTGCGTCTCATGAACCGCTACGGCATCGCCTGGTTCGGCAACGCCTGGGAACCAAGCGAGTCCGGCACTTCGATGGCCGGGGACAGGCGGCTCGGGGAGCTTCTCGACAAACTGGATCACAACAGATGTGCGGGAGAGCATCATGAATTCGAAGACGAGGCGCATCTTGGCCAACACTGCAGCGACCGCAGCAGTCGTGGCATTGGCACTACTCGGTTTGTCGCCCGGGCAAGCGCACGAGCGTGAGACGGTGAAGCCGGCCTTCGAGCACGCGCTGCCCAACGTACCGGGCAAGAGCCTCATTGCGGTGGTCGTCACCTATCCACCGGGTGGCAAGTCGCTGCCACATCGGCACGCCCGCTCCGCCTTCATCTACGCGCATGTCCTGAAGGGTGCAGTTCGCAGCCGCGTCGGCGACGAACCTGCCAAGGTCTACCGCGCCGGCGAGAGCTTCTTCGAGGAGCCCGGTGCCCATCACCGGATCAGCGAGAATGCGAGCGACAGCGAAGCCGCCAGTCTGCTGGCCGTGTTCATCGTCGACGCTGGCGACAAGCCGCTGACCGTTCCCGATCCGGCAGCGGCGGCAACGCCGTAGGTCCAGGTCAGCCGCCGGGGCAACAAAAGGTAGAAGGAGCAGAGCATGGCACCCGAGATTTCCGACAGCGATTCGGGTCAAGCAACGATGATGGCGTGGCGGGTGCATGCGTTCGGCCCGCCGACGGTGATGACCTTCGAGAGCGTGCCCCGTCCCGATCCGGGCGAGGGCGAGGTGCTCGTCCGAGTGCACGCCGCCGGCGTCGGACCCTGGGACGGCTGGGTCAGAGCGGGGCGAAGCGTCCTGCCGCAGCCTCTTCCCCTCACCCCAGGCTCGGACCTGTCCGGCACAGTCGAGGCTGTCGGCCCGGGTGTAACCGGGTTCGCTGCCGGCGACGAGGTCTTTGGCGTGACGAACCCCAGATTCGTTGGCGCCTATGCCGAGTACGCCGTCGCCTCTGCCGCGATGCTGGCTGGAAAGCCGCGCTCGCTCACGCATGTCCAGGCCGCTTCCGTGCCCGTGATCGCCGTCACGGCCTGGCAGGGATTGTTCGAGCAGGCCCAACTCCAGTCGGGCCAAACCGTGCTCATCCATGGTGCGGCGGGTAACGTCGGGGCCTACGCCGTGCAACTCGCACGCCGAGCCGGCCTTCACACGATCGTGACGGCCGGAGGGGACGATCTCGCCTATGTCCGGAGCCTCGGCGCCGAGCAGGTGGTGGACTACCGCGCTCAGCGGTTCGAGGACGAGGTGCGCGATGTCGATGCCGTCCTCGACTTGGTCGGAGGCGAGACGCAGAGCCGCTCGTTCAAGGTCCTGCGCCGCGGCGGCAGGCTGGTGTCCGCAGTCTCCCAGCCCGACCAGGCACGTGCCGAGCAGCACGGCGTCAGGGCGGAGTTCTTCCTGGTGCGGGTGACGACCGAGCATCTGTCGCTTCTTGCCGGGCTCCTCGATGACGGCGAGCTCAGGACACGGGTCGGAGCAGCGCTTCCGCTCGCGAGAGCGCGCGAAGCCCATCTGATGCTGGAAGGCGAGCAGGCAGCGCCCAAGGGCAAGATCGTGCTGCAGGTGCTGCCGGACTGAGCTGTCGCCGATTGCGTCCGCATGGCCTAGCTCGCGCCGAACAGAAGGCGCTGTGTAGCCACGGCGACGTTGATTTCGCGCATCAGGCTCTCGCCGACGAGCACGGCGTGCAGGCCGCTCTCGCGAAGGCGCAGCACGTCCTCGTGGCCGGCGATGCCGCTCTCGGCCACGGGGATGCGATCCTTCGGGATTCCGGGCGCAAGGCGGATCGCGGAGTCGAAGGAGACCTCGAAGGTCTTCAGGTTGCGGTTGTTGATGCCGATCAGGCGCGTGCCGAGGGGGATCGCCCGCTCCAGCTCCTCCGCGTCGTGCACCTCGACCAGCACGTCCATTCCGAGATCGTGCGCGGCCTCGACGATCGCGGCCGCCTCGTCGTCGTCGAGGCAGGCCATGATCGCGAGCACGCAGTCGGCGCCCCAGGCCCGCGCCTCGAGCACTTGGTAGGGCTCGAACATGAAGTCCTTGCGCAGGACCGGCAGGGAGCAGGCCGCGCGGGCCTGCGCGAGGTAGTCCGGGCGGCCCTGGAAGGACGGTTCGTCGGTGAGCACCGAGAGGCAGGTCGCGCCGCCGGCCTCGTAGGGTTTAAACCGAACCAAGCTGTTGCGGGGTTTGCTGTTTTGTGATTCCCGGGGGCCGTTTGCGACCTGGAGGCGGCAATGGCGGACCTGTTCTGGCTCTCGGATAAGCAGTCGGCGGTGATCGAACCCTTCATGCCCAAGGACCAGCCCGGACCCGAGCGGAAGGACGACCGGCAGATCATCTCCGGCATCCTGCACGTGCTCACTTCGGGTTGCCGCTGGCGCGATTGCCCCTCCGCGTATGGACCTCGCACCACGGTCTACAACCGCTTCAATCGTTGGTCGCGGCGCGGCTTCTGGAAAGCAATGCTCGCCGCGCTGGCCAGGGCCGGATGGGCGGGTGACGCAGCCGCACTCGACAGCACCTACGTCCGGGCCCACCGCTCGGCGCACGGCGGGAAAGGGGGGCGAAAGCGCAAGCTATTGGCCCGTCGCGCGGCGGCCAGACGACCAAGATCCATGCGCTCACTGATGTCCTCGGTCGCCCTGGCGTCCTCCTGCTGACGCCCGGCAATGCCAGCGACGTGACGACCGCCCCGGCGGTGTTGGCTGAGGCACCGGGCCGGATACAGCGTCTTGCCGCCGACAAGGGCTATGACGCGGACTGGCTGCGCACTGAACTGCGGACGAGCGGCATCACGCCGGTCATCCCAGGCAAGCGTGGCCGCAAGCGACAGATCCGCCACGACAGGCGGCGCTACCGCGAACGCTGGCGTATCGAGGCGACCTTCAACCGCCTCAAAGACTTCCGGCGCATTGCCACACGCTACGACAAGCTTGCCCGCAACTACGCCTCAGCCATCGCAATCGCCGCCGTCATCACCTTCTGGTGCTGATCGAGTCCAAACCCTAGCATAAGCTTGCCAAAGAGTTGTTATGTCTATGGATCGTTACCATACATTTTCTCGCTACCTTCGGTTCGCATGGAGGCGCGGCTCAGACCTTCATGCGTTGGGCCCATCTGGGGCCCGGGACTGTCTGCTGCAACTCGCGCAACAGCGATAAGGCGCCGAAGCTACCAATCTGCCTCTCACAAAGCTCGGCCCTAATCATGCTTTATCCGCGCGTGTCATGCGCCTGCGTCGGTTCAGCATGCGTATAAATACGTTGCGCCGACACAACATTGTATTTTTCAGAAACCGGCGCATTCCCTGCGTAGAATGCAAGAAATGGCAGTAAAAAGAGGCGGCTGCTCGTGCGAAGCGCCGCATGCAAGAACTAGAGCGTGTTATGGACTCGGGGCTAAGTGTCTGTAATCGCTCATAAACCCAGTTGTGCGCCGTGCATAAAACTCATTGCTGGTCAATGGTTTAGCGTTGATGGGTAACACGCTCTAGCATTATAACGCTCAATCAGCATGACAATTGCGAGGGTTACAGTAATAACCTCGCTTGTAAACACACTCTTTGCGTCCCAAATCACCATCGCAAGAATAATCCCTAAAGTTCAAGAACATGGAACTGCTGGTTCCAAGCACATTTAGAAGCACATCGAAATCGGGATTACAAAGTACAGCTTTTGCATCTTGATAATAAAAGTGGGCAAGGCCTTCTTTTTTCATAGATATGCTCGAAATAAATCTCTCTAATTTTTCCTTGCCCATTCCGTCTAAGAATATGTTGCTTTCACTCAGGATTTCGAGCACCTCTTCGGGGCTTTTAGCAGTACGTAAGCTCATGTTCCCCTCCTGCTTCTTTTCCGCTGCCGAGGCTGAGGAGGCTCGGAAGGCCAGTCGTTGTCCGCTCCGCCCGACGACGTCGGTATTCACGCGGTCAAAGCCTGACGGGCCGAGCACGACGACATCGGCCAGGACCTCGGCAGACCGGGTAATACCGGCGACCTCTCGCATGCCGCTCTAGTTGGGGATTTCGGCTGCGCAATTGTTCGTTCCATATATGGGGTACCCTTCTTATGCTTGGAAATCGCCCTGTGCCCTGACGGCCGTCAGGGCGGGCGCGCGGCCATCGGATTCTATTTCGACCCGCACTATGCCGATGGATGAGGCCCGCGCCGCAACGGGACAGAGCGTTTGGCTTGCGTCGATCATGTGCTGCGCGCTCAGGCGGGACCGACCTTCAACCGCCTGAAAGACTTTCGCCGCATCGCGACCCGCTACGATAAGCTCGCCCGCAACTACGCTTCAGCCGTCGCCCTGGCCGCCGTCATCGCGTTCTGGTGCTGATCGAGTCCAGACCCTAGGCCGCCGCGAGCGTCGCCGGGTCGAAATCGGCCCGGATCAGCCCCTTCGAGGGCGAAGCCTTCTTCACCTCGGCGATCAGGGCCGGGCGCCCGGCCGCGATGTGGGCCGCGATGGCGTCCGCGAAGCCCCGCGGCGGGGGTTGCTCCACCGCACGCTTCTCCAAGGCCGCCGAAGGCAACCGTGCCTTGGCTTCCGCGATCTCGCGCCGCTTGTAGATCTCGATGCGTTCGAGCACGGACTGGGTGGCAGGGGCCATTTTGTGCATCGGGTCCTCTGAACGTTCGCGACGACGAGGCCATCGAGCGTCGCCAAAGTCGCTACGACCGTCCGATGGCATCCATCTGGGCACAGTCCTTGTCGCGCGCTCCCGCTACAGCAGTG
This sequence comes from Methylobacterium durans, assembly GCF_003173715.1. NCBI lineage: Bacteria > Pseudomonadati > Pseudomonadota > Alphaproteobacteria > Hyphomicrobiales > Methylobacteriaceae > Methylobacterium > Methylobacterium durans. The sequence goes on from NZ_CP029550.1 coordinate 5,768,068, forward strand.
TTTCAGCTCCGAGGCTTGCTTCAATTTCTGCGGGCAACAGACATCGTCTTGTAACGCGACTTCCCGAGATCATGAGCAGGTCCCTCACAGCCTGGGCTGGGCGAGGCCGTTTTTGCAAAGCCGATCCGACAGAGGTTTTCGCAGACGATGATCGATACCCTGATCCCCGAGCACCACGACCTCATCGACATCATGGGGCCGCGGATCTCGTTCGCCACGCCCGTCTCCGCCGAGGAGGGATACTGCGTGATCCTGTCGGTGGTCCCAGCCGGCGCGGTCATCCCGGTCCACAGCCATCCCGATCGGGAGACCCTCTACGTCATCGATGGCCGACTGGAGGGCCTCCTCGGCAGCACATGGCAGACGTTCGGGCCCCGCAGCGTCATCGACGTTCCTGGTGGCGTGCCGCACGCGTTCCGCAACGGATCCGGGCAGGAGGTGACGGCGCTGCTCGTCACGACGATGCGGATGGGCCGCTTCTTCAAGGAGATCGGGCGGCCTGCGGCTAGATCGGCGACGCTCATACCTCCTGGTCCGGATCAAATTGCTGCCCTGGCCTCCGCCGCCAGACGCTACGGCTACCACCTGGGCACGGACGAGGATAATGCCGCGGTCGGGATCTATCTCGACGTCTGAGATCGGCCGGCGCGTGTACAGCGAGCGGCCTGCAGGGATTGCTCCGGGGCGTCAGCCATCGCCGCAGGTCCATCCCTGCCCCCGCTAGATGCAGCTCTACGTCACCGGGTTTCTGGTCCCAGCGTTGAGGTTCGGCGAGACCGTCGTCAGCCGCAACCTGCAAGCCCACCAAGTGTGTGGCATGCGCTACGCGATTGAGGCGGGCGGAGCGTGGCTCTTCGCATCTGTCTCACATAGTCCACAGCTCCGCGACACCGCGGATTTCCAGTTCTGGCGGGAAAGTCAGGGACTTTGGCGGAGATCGAACGGTCCGCCTTGTTGCGGGCGATAGGCCGCAGCTCCAGTATCCTCCCTGCGGTGATCGTCTGCTGTCTGGACAATCATCAAGCAGACCCATCGCGGAATGGCTCTCCCTACTCCGAATTACGGGAGGATTGTCCAATGAGCACCATGACGACCAAGGACGGGACGCAGATCTTCTACAAGGATTGGTGTCCGAAGAACGCGGATTGGGGTCCGAGAGCGGAGGATTGGGGGCCCAGGGATGCGCAGCCGATCGTCTTCCATCACGGCTGGCCGCTGAGTGCCGACGACTGGGACAACCAGATGTTGTTCTTCCTCGGAGAAGGCTACCGCGTCATCGCCCACGACCGGCGCGGCCACGGCCGCTCCTCTCAGACGGCAACGGGCAACGAGATGGACACCTACGCGGCCGACGTCGCCGAACTCGTCGCGGCGCTCGACCTGCAAAACGCCATCCATGTCGGCCACTCGACCGGGGGCGGCGAGGTCGCCCGCTACGTCGCCCGGGCGGAGCCGGGCCGCGTCGCCAAGGCGGTGCTGATCGGGGCCGTGCCCCCGGTGATGGTGAAGTCGGATACGAACCCGGGCGGCCTGCCGATCGAGGTGTTCGACGGCTTCCGCGCCGCGCTGGTGGCGAACCGGGCGCAGTTCTACCGCGACGTGCCCTCCGGCCCGTTCTACGGCTTCAACCGCGCGGGCGCGACGGTCTCGGAGGGGATCATCGGCAATTGGTGGCGGCAGGGCATGATCGGCGGCGCCAAGGCGCAGTACGACTGCATCAAGGCGTTCTCGGAGACCGATTTCACCGAGGACCTGAAGGCGATCGACGTGCCCGTGCTGGTGATGCACGGCACCGACGACCAGATCGTGCCCTACGCCGATTCCGCTCCGCTCTCGGCCAAGCTCCTGCCAAACGCCACGCTCAAGACCTACGAGGGCTACCCGCACGGCATGTGCACGACCCATCCCGACGTCATCAACCGCGACCTCCTGGCCTTCATCCGAGGCTGACGGCACATTCTCGCTACCGCCATGTTGCAGGCGATGATTGCCCCGCCGGAGGCCTGCAACATTCCTGTAACGCACTTGCATGAAACCGTGCGTCAGCGTCGTCCACCGATCGCTCGGTGCATTTCGGATGAGGTGCAACCTCTTCCGACTCGACCGCGAATTCATCCGGTCATCCTAGCCTGAGCGAGACGGCTGTCTCGGTGGCAGAGGAAGCAACGGTACGTCTTGGAAATATCTGGGCACCCCCGATGAATGTGACAGCGCTACCTCTCGAGCAGGTTGGCTCCACGATGGAACTTCCGATCCGCGTGCTTGTGGTCGACGACGATCCTGCCATGCGCGATCTCCTCACGACCTACCTCGGCGAGCACGACGTCCAGGTGCAGACCGCCTCCAACCGCCAGGAGATGGCGGCGCGGCTGCGCGCAGGCGAGCCCCACCTCGTGATTCTCGACCTGCGCCTCGGCACCGACGACGGTCTGGCTCTGCTGCGCGAGATCCGCGCCCGCTCCGAACTTCCGGTCATCATCACCACCGGCCATCGCCGGGACGAAATCGACCGGGTGATCGGGCTCGAGCTCGGCGCGGACGACTATCTCGTCAAGCCGTTCAGCCCGCGCGAGCTCCTGGCGCGCATCCGGACGGTGCTGCGCCGGCAGGAGGCATGGCGGGCTGCCCAGCAGCAGGGCGGCACGTTCGCGACCTACCACTTCGACGGGTGGCAGCTCGCGACGCGGACGCGCCGGCTGACCGGCCCGGCCGGCGAGATGGTGATGCTGACGAAGGGCGAGTACGCGCTGCTGCTGGCCTTCGTGTCGGCCCCGCAGCGCCCCCTGACACGTGAACACCTGCTCCAGGCGACCCGCGTGCACGAGGACGTCTTCGACCGCAGCATCGACGTCCAGATCCTCCGGCTGCGGCGCAAGCTTGAGGCCGATCCCAGCCAGCCCCGCATCATCCTGACCGAGCGCGGCATCGGGTACGTCTTCGCCCTGCCGGTGGCGGTGGAATGAGCCTGAGGAACTGGCTCCCGGGGGACGAGCGATCCGCAACGTCCAGGGCAGGAGGAGCTGGGGTGAGACCGAGCGTCGACTGGCTTGTTCGCGCCTGCCGACCTGCGCGTCCATGGGTGCTCTGCGCAGGGCTGATGGTTGCCGCAACCGCGCCTGCGGTTGCTCCTCCGCTCCCGGAAGCGACACCTCCTGCCGATCAGGAGCCGATCAGCCCGATCCCTGCCCCGCCGGCAGCCGATCCGCGTGTGCTCGCGCTCGGCGAGAGCCTCTTCGCGGACCCGCGCCTGTCAGGCGACGGAGCGCGCTCCTGCGCGTCGTGCCACGACACCCGCACCAACGGCGCGGACGGCCGCGTTCGAAGCTTGATGCCCACCGGCTCGGATCCTCCTTTCAACACGCCCACGGTCTTCAATGCGGCGCTGAGCTACCGGCTCGGTTGGGAAGGGCAGTTCCGAACCCTCGAGGAGCAGGCGGAGAGTTCGCTCGAAAGCCCCGACGTCATGGGAGCTCGCGTCGACGAGGTTGTGGTCCGCATTCGGAAGGATGCAAATCTGACGCGGCAGTTCCGCAGCACGTTCGGCCGGGATCCGAACCGGACCGACCTGCTCGACGCTCTGGCCACCTACGAACGATCGCTGCTGACGCCCGACAGCCCGTTCGACCGCTGGCTGCACGGCGACACGGCCGCCCTCTCAGCGGAGGAACTGAGCGGGTACGAGACCTTCAAGTCGCTGGGCTGCGTGTCCTGCCACCAAGGCGTGAACGTCGGAGCCAACCTCAAGCAGCGCCTCGGCGTCTTCCACCCCCTGTCGACGCATCGGCCCGAGGTTCTGCGGGTGCCGAGCCTCAGGAACGTCGCCACGACCTCGCCCTACTTCCACGACGGCAGCGCTGCCACGCTGCACGAGGCAGTCCGGCGGATGGCGAAGTCTCAGCTCGACCGGACACTGACGGACGGGCAGATCGACCAGATCGTCGCGTTCCTGCGGACCCTGACAGGGCGCTACCAGGGCAAGCCCCTGCGGCCGGCGACGCCATGAGGATCGCGCCTCCGGCACTCCTCGCCGTCCCGCTGCTTCTGCTGCTGCTCACGTGGCTGTCCTTCGGCGCGGTCAATGCCGACGCGGAGATGTACGACCAGGCCCTGCAGAACCTCGACCGGATGGCGGTCGCGGAGAGCGCACTGCAGAAGGACGTTCTGATGGCCCGAGCGGGAACGCTGCGCAACTACGACCCCCTCGTGCGGGAGATCGCGGACCTCTACGGGATCGTCGGGCAGATGCACTGCATCGCCTCGCCGGGCGCTCGGACGGGCTCCGCGATCGACGCGCTGGCCGCCTCCATCCGCCGGCAGGATGAGCTGATCGAGCGCTTCAAGACGGAGAACGCGCTCCTTCAGAACTCGCTCGCTTACTTCGGACTGTTCGGCACCGCCATCACCAAGAACGGCGACGACAGCCGGGTGCTTGCCCGCGTGAGCGAGCTCGCCGCCGCGATGCTGCACCTGACGCTCGATACCGCACCGGCCGCTGCAAACGAGGTCGCGGACCGGCTCGACCGGCTGACGGCGGAGATCGGCGCGCGCGACGATCCCAGCATCCAGGCGCTTCTGGCCCATGGACGCATGTTGCACCGGCTCCTGCCGAGCGTGGACGAAGCCCTGAGTGCCCTCTCCGCGATCCCGGTCGACCGACAGCAGGCCGACCTTCGCACCATGGTGCTCACCCACCAGAGCGCGTCTCGCGAGACCGCACGGCGCTATCGAGTCGTGCTCTACGCGGTCTCTGTCTCGCTCGTCGTGCTGCTCGTCCACCTCGGATTGCGGCTCCGGTCGCGAGCATTGAGTCTCCAGAGGCGTGCCACGCTGGAACACCTGATCGCTGGCCTGTCCCTCGGCTTCATCGATGCGCCGCCGCACGAACTGGGCGTGCGGATCGAGCAGGCACTGGCCGCACTCGGCGAGAATCTCGGGGCGGAGCGCGCCTACTTCCTGCACTTGGGGCAGAACAGGCGGATTTTCCATTGGAGCGCGGACGGTGCACAATTGCCGGTTGGCTGGATCGAGCGCACCCGCCTGCTCGCGGCGCGCACCGCAGTCCAAGGGGAAGATTTCGTCCAGGTTCCCTCAGCAGGACAGGGGCCCGCGGGAGCCGGGATCGACGCCCTCTCGACGCTGGGGCTGCGGGACTGGGCCTGCGTCTCCAGGATGACGAGCCAGGGCGAGATCGGCCTCCTCGGCTTCGACGGCGTCCGGTGCCGGCTCGATCTGCCGAGCGACGAGCGCGGCCTTCTCAGGATGGCCTTCGACGTCTTCGTGAACGCCGTCGGGCGCGAGGTCCTGGAGCAGGACCGGGCACGTCTCGAGCGCCGGCTGCAGCAGGCGCGGCGCATGGAGACGGTCGGCACGTTCGCGAGCGGGATCGCCCACAACTTCAACAACATCGTCGGTGCGATCCTTGGCTATGCGGAGATGGCGGAGGAGCAGGCTCACCCGACAGACCGGTCGAGGCCGCATCTCGGCGAGATCCGCCGCGCCGGCGAGCGCGCGCGCGACCTCGTCGACCAGATCCTCACCTTCGGCCGCCGCCGGGACGCCGCCCGCCGCCCCATCCGCGTGTCGGCCCTCGTGGCGGAGAGCATCTCCCTGCTGCGCGCCTCCCTGCCGCCCGGCGTCGAGCTGACGCTCCGGGAGGGCGGACCCGATGCCGTGGTATCCGGCGAAGCCACCCAGCTGCAGCAGGTGATCCTGAACCTCGGCAACAACGCCGCGCAGGCGATGGATGGAGTAGGGCCACTCGTGATCAGGACCGAGATCCGCCAAATCGGGGCTTCGACCTCTGGGCTTCCCGATCCGTTTCCGGCTGGCCGCTACGTCCGGATCCTCGTCGAAGACCGGGGCCGCGGCATGGACGAGGCCACCTGCAGCCGGATCTTCGAGCCGTTCTTCACCACCCGGCCGGCGGGCAACGGGCTCGGGCTCGCGACGGCGCGCGAGATCGTGCGCGAGCACGGCGGCACGATCACGGTCGCCAGCCGGCCCGGTGCCGGGACCTGCTTCGCAGTCTGGCTTCCCTGCGCGATGATCCCCGAGCAGACCGGATCGCAAGCCGTTCCTCGAGGCGCCCCCGGTCTGCCGCGGGGGTGCGGTCAGACCGTCCTGGTGTTCAATCCGGATCCGGCCTGCCGCCTCAGGGACGAGGAGGTCCTCGCGGCGCTCGGCTACGAGCCGATCGGGATCTCGCAGATGGACCTCGCGTTCTCGGCCGTGGAGGAGGCTCCCAACCGTTTCGCCGCCGTTCTGATAGGCCAGCCGATGTTGCCGGCCTCGGAGCTGTGCTTCGCGTCCACCCTGCACCGCAAGGTTCCCAACCTCCCGCTCATCCTCGCGACCGGCTCGGCGGCCGGCGACGATGCTGCCGCGCTGGCACGCGCCGGCATCCATGAACTCGTGCAGTGGCCGCTGCTCGCGTCGGAGATCGCGATGGCACTCGCCCGCGTCCTTCCGCAGCCCGAGGACGCGATGCTGCCAGGATGATCTGAAGACCGGGCGATCGTTCAAGTACGCACACGCATGACAGATGGAGATGCCGCATGCCGCAATTCCGGGAGTCACTTCCTCAACTCACCGGCCGCCCATTCCTGACTGAGGGCGGCATCGGAACCACTCTCCTGTTCCACGAGAACGTCGACCTTCCCCACTTCGCCCACTTTCCTCTGCTCCTCAACGAAGAGGGGCGAGCTACGCTGGCGCGCTTCTTCGAGCCCTACCTGGAGCTGGCAAAGCGATACCGGGTGGGCATGATCCTGGACACGCCGACCTGGCGTGCCAACCCCGATTGGGGTGCCAAACTCGGCTACGACGCCGTCGCTCTGGCCAAGGTGAACCGGATGGCGGTCAGTTTTCTCGACGCACTCCGGCGTCGGCACGCACAACTCGACCTGCCTCTCGTGCTCAACGGCGTGATCGGCCCGCGCGGAGACGGGTACGCGGTCGAGACTGCCATGACGGCTGAGGAGGCCGCTGCCTATCACCACCCGCAGATCGAGGTCTTCCGAGACAGCGGCGCCGACATGGTGAGCGCTCTCACCCTCACCTTCGTCGAAGAGGCCATCGGCATCGCGATCGCGGCGAGAGACTCGAAGATGCCGGTCGCGATCTCCTTCACGCTGGGAACGGACGGCCGTCTGCCTTCGGGCCAACCCCTCGGCACGGCGATCGAGGAGACGGACGCTGTGACGGGCGCCTACCCGGCCTACTTCATGATCAACTGCGCGCATCCGCTGCACTTCGAGGCCGTTCTGGCCGAGGGTGCCGGTTGGCTCTCCCGCATCCGCGGGATACGTGCGAATGCCTCTACCAAGAGCCACGCCGAACTCGACGTGGCCTCCGATCTCGACAGCGGCGACCCTCATGATCTCGGTCGCCGCTACGCGACCCTGCGCGGCCAACTGCCCAACCTGACTGTTCTCGGCGGTTGCTGCGGGACGGATCATCGGCACATCGCGGCAATCTGCGAAGCCTGCCTGTGACCAGCCGCGGAGCAAAGTCGAGAGGAATGACTGCGCCGACATTTGGAAACGTTCGTGCAATCATGGCGACATCTGCACCGCTCTAAAGCAGACCTGCCAATTTTGGGAGGCTGAACCATGCACAAGACATTCGGCAACGTCAGCAACGAGCTTTTCAGGAGCGTCGTGATTGAGACGTTCCGAGCCTGCGCGGCGCGCGGCCGGCCAGCGGTGCGGCAGTTCATCGACGATCTCAGGGCCTACGAGCGCAAAGGCAGCGCCGCCGATGCGGCGGAAGCGATCCCTCCGACGGATGAGTCCGGAGCGCCCTGCAGCCTGTGCCGGATCCGCCTCTGGAACGGATGCGCGTTCGACTGCCTCCTTTCAGACCGCACCCGCAAGGGAGCTCGTCTCCTGCTCGGCCAGCCGTCCCGGATACCCAGCGTCTTCACCCTGGAGATCGGCGAGGGTCCCGAGCAATGCCCGGCTCGGATTGCCTGGCGCAGGCGGAACGAGATCGGAGTCGAGTTCCTCGAAGTCGTCTGAGAAGGGCCCCGACATCATCGCGGCGGAGACGAACTCGGCGCCTCCGTCGGCGCGGATTCGGTCTCTCCCAGCATCAGGCTGAGCATTCCGGCGGGAGCGGACCTCGATCCCACGCTCTCCGGCGATCCGGCTACAACCGCAACGCAATCGCGCCGTTTCGCAGTCACGGCGTAATTCGCACGCTCCAGCCTCTCTCGCGAGCTCGATCGATCACTGGAATGGGTGACGGCGGCTGTGCCTCTCCATGTCACAAGGGACCAGCGCATGAAGGAGCCTCAAAGTTCACCTGCAACCTTCCCTGCATCTTTCTAACCTGAAGGTCGTGGCAGGGAACTCGTCCGCGTCCTGCCGTAATGGACGTTCGGCGGCGGTACGCTGCGGTCCGTCAGCTCGGGAGAGCTGGAGCTGTCGGCCCCTGTTCCACTGTTCCGGGAGCACGTCCGCAGGGCAATGGAGAGACGCGTTGCTCTTGAGAGGACGCCAATCTGAAAAATGGCAGGTCGTGGCTCCTTCCGAGCGACGGCACGCTGTTCCGGGCGTCAGCGAACAACGCGAGGCCGCCAGGGCAGGCCATCGTGCAACGGTGCGTGATCTCGAGCGGATCTATGGTCAAGGCCGTCTCCGGAAATGGATGGTTTCCATCGATGCCGTTTTCGGCAGCCCAACTAGCTCGTAGGTTCCGCACGCCCCACGTCGCCCAGGCGACGCCCACGAGAGGAAGCGACTTCGATGCCCAAGGTCCTGGTCCTGTACTATTCCAGCTACGGCCACATCGAAACGATGGCCAACGCCGTTGCCGAGGGCGCCCGCACCGCCGGCGCCGAGGTTGCAGTCAAGCGGGTTCCGGAGACCGTGCCGGAAGAGGTGGCCCGGAACAGCCATTACAAGCTCGACCAGGCCGCGCCGGTCGCCACCGTCGATGAACTCCCCGAGTACGACGCCATCATCGTCGGGACCGGCACCCGCTACGGTCGCATGACCTCGCAGATGGCGGCCTTCCTTGACTGCACGGGCGGCCTGTGGGCGCGCGGCGCCCTCCAGGGCAAGGTCGGCGCGGCCTTCACCTCCACCGCCACCCAGCACGGCGGCCAAGAGACCACCCTGTTCTCGATCATCACAAACTTGATGCACTTCGGCATGGTAGTTGTCGGCCTGCCGTACTCGTTCCAGGGCCAGATGAAGCTCGACGAGGTGACCGGCGGCGCGCCCTACGGCGCCACGACCATCGCGGGCGGTGACGGATCGCGCCAGCCCAGTGCGACCGACCTCGACGGCGCCCGCTACCTTGGCGGACAGGTCGCCAAGACTGCCGCCAAGCTCACCGCCTGAACGCCCTGCTCCGCGGCCAGGAGCGCCTGCCATGTCCGTCAACGGCATCTCCGGTCGAAGTACAGTGCATGTAGGGGCACGTGGCGCAGGCTTGCCCCAAGGACACGGATCTCTTGTCCCTCGGTCAGCGCTTGCGAGCCGTTCTCATGGTCCAATCTGAGCGGTCTGCTGGCCTCTCGAGTGGGCCTCACCACGATGACAGCAGTATCGTCGCTGGTCCGCTTCGGTCCCGAGCCGGCATGTTGCAAACGAAACGGAAGAGCCGGACCGTGTGACGATCCTGTAATCAGGCCTCGGCAGACCGCTCCGCGATGGTCATGTCGGAGAGATGCCGATGAATTGCGCGAAAGTTGCGGCTGGGATGACGTGCCTTCTCGTGTCGCTGTTCTGCACAGTGACGGGTAACGCCTGCGATGTCGGTGACACGTCACCAAGAACGGTCATCATGACGGCGTTCAACCCCGAATGGCGGGCTCTCCAGGATGCCATTCGGGACCGGCACGACCTGCGCAACGGTGAGACGGAGGTCGCCACGGGAGAGATCGGCGGGAAGAAGATCATCGCCTTAATGAGCGGGATCAGCATGGTGAACGCCGCGATGAAGGCACAGATGGTCATCGATTGCTTCAAGGCCGAGCGGATCATCTTCAGCGGCGTCGCCGGAGGCGCAAATCCTGGCCTTGGCATCGGTGACGTCGTCATTCCTGCACAGTGGAGCGAGTATCTGGAGTCGGTGTATGCCCGGCGCTCAGGTGGGACCTATACGCTTCCTGCATTCCTACCCGCAGCATCGGGCTTGAATTTCGGAATGATGTTCCCCGAAACCGTACAGATCGTCGGCGCCGGGGTGTCTTGGAGAGACGCCAGTGGTTTGCCGTGGACGCGGATCTGCTGGCGGCCGCCAGAACCATAGCCACTTCGACGACCCTACGCGACTGCGATCCCGGGTCGGGCCAGTGCCTCGGAAGGAAGCCACGGATCGTGGTCGGGGGAAATGGCGTGTCCGGCCAAGCGTTCATCGACAATGCGGAGTTTCGGGATTGGACGCGTTCGACGTTCCAGGCCGACGCGATAGACATGGAAAGTGCAGCAGTGGCGCATGTCGCCTACACGAAACATGTCCCTTTCCTGGCGATCCGCAGCCTCTCCGATCTAGCAGGAGGTGATGCCGACGAGAATCGGATGAAAACCTTCCAGAGCCTGGCGGCAAGCAATTCCGTAGCGGTCGTCAGCGCACTGATTAAAGCGCTGCCGTGAACTGCCCATCCGGGGCGATGAGACGGCATCGCACGCACGAGGGCATCGATCTTCATGCGTCAGAGGACGGTCAAGCGTCTGTATCGGCGAGCGCATTCGGTCGGCCCGCCTGAGCATACCCGGGAGCTACCCACGACGATTGGGACCGGGTGCGGCAGTCCAGCGAGCCGCTCCGATGGTGAGAGAGACGACACGGGGCATGACCTCTGCATCCGACGAGCCGGACAATCGCGCGATCTGCTGCAACGGAGCCGCCATCTCCTTCGATAGCCTCCGGGCACTGTGTGTGCCGCAACAAAACCGAGCGTGAGTATATCAACTGCCCAAGCCGCCGAACCGCGTTCCGCGCGGTCCTGCAGGGCTGCCCAAGGCCCGAAGGCAGTTGTCCTGTTCCCCGCGGCTTACGCGAGCCTCTGCGAGGCAGTGTAGATATCAGCTTCGCTGGGCGATGAGCCGAGCTATACTTCGTCCTGGGCACCAAACAGCTTTGCTTCCAGTCAGTCTTCCATTGATACGGCTATATATACGCCTGAATTCAAAGCACGACCGTCGTAGTTACACCTCTGTTTCAGGGTGTCGGGCCGATTGTTGCCATTGCAATGCTGTCGTGCGGTTCCGCAGCCGTGATGTAACGCGCACGCTCCAGCCTCCCTCGCGAGGTCGGCCGGCCGCCGGAATGGGCGACGGCGACCGTACCTCTTCACCTCACGAGGAACGAGCGCATGAAGATCCTCATCGCCTCAACACCGGCTAACGGTCATATTAACCCGCTGCTTGCCATCGGCCGTATGCTCATCGCAGATGGCCACACCGTGGATGTGCTGTCCGGAACATGGTTGCGCGACCGCACCGAGAAAGCCGGAGCACGGTTCCACGCTCTGCCTGGTACTGCGGACATTGACGGGTACGGCATTCTCGCTGCCGTTCCCGAACTGAAGACCGCGAAGCCGGGTCTGGACTACCTTCGGATCGTGATCGAACGGGTCTTCATCGACACGATCCCCGACCAGCATCGCGGGTTGCTCGACCTGCTGCAGGCCACACCTGCCGACATCGTCATCGCCGACGACTGCTTCTTCGGCGTTCTTCCGCTGCTGCTCGGCCCGCGCTCGGCTCGGCCGCCGACACTGCTGTGCGGAACGACGATTCTGCACACTGCACGCGAGGACCGGGCACCTCTCTTCATGGGGGTTCCTCCGGCGACGACGCCGGAGGAACTGGCGGCCTGCGCGAAGATCGCGGAGAACTACGATGCTCATGTAGAGCGGCCCACCGCCCAACATCTCCGCCGCCTGCTCGACCAGATAGGAGTCGGTCCGCTCTCGATGCCGCTCTTCGAGTCCGTCGTGCACCTCGCCGACACCTACCTGCAACTCTCGGTGCCAGGCTTTGAGTTCCCCCGCGCATTCCCGCCCTCCGTACGGTTCGTCGGCGCCCTGCCGATCGTGCCCGACCAAGCTCCGCTTCCGCCTTGGGCACATGAGCTCGATGGATCCCGCAAGGTGGTACTCGTCACGCAGGGCACGGTCGCCAACCACGATCTCGATCTCCTGATCGGCCCGACGCTCGCGGCTCTGGCCGACGAGGACGACGTTCTGGTCGTGGCCACGATGGGCGGCCGGCCCGTCGAGGCGCTGAAGGGGCCGATCCCGGGGAACGCCCGCCTCGCGGCGTACCTGCCCTTCGAGTGGCTGCTGCCCCGGGCCGACGCGATGGTCACCAACGGCGGCTACGGCAGCGTCAATCAGGCCCTAAGCCGTGGCGTGCCGCTCGTGGCCGCCGGCCTGACCGAGGACAAGGCCGACGTGAACGCGCGCATTGCGTGGTCGGGCGCCGGCATTGACCTCAGGACGAACACGCCGGAGCCCGAAGCGATCCGAGGCGCAGTTCGGGCCGTTCTCGACGAGCCAGAGCATCGCAGGGCCGCACGGCGGCTGGGCGCAGAGTTCGCCACCTACGACACGCAGGCCGAGATCCTCGGGATCGTCCGCTCCTACGAGCTGGCAGAGCGCGGCGGCCGGCGTACTGCCGCGGCCTGAACGCGGAACGAGCCCGCCGCGGGCGTCCCGGATCCTGTCGACGCTCCTCGCCATAGGGGCGGCACGCCCCGCAGAGCGGTCGAAGGTCCGGGACTACTTCCCATGCGCGGCAAGCCCGCAGGAACATGGTGCGTGGCACGCCAAAACAGCGCAGTCCCGCCACGGGCTGAGATCGCCCTGCACCGGGGCTCGTTCCGGGCCGCCTAAGTTAGTGCTGAGGCCGCGCTCTGCCTTCCTGCACTGTCTCGCTAGATGGGCGGACGGAGTGCACTCGGCCGTTCGCCGAGACGTATTCGTCGACGCTGCTCCAGGAGCGCCGCTGATCGTCCGCGCGAGCTGCCACAACAGCAGTGTTGCTGCTTCGAGCGGATCGCGAACTTCAGAAACCGGCGGGAAATACACGCTCTTTGGCGGAAAGCAGATGACCCACTTGGTTGCGTGCGGCGGGCGGCAGATCCAATATTTCCTCCGTAGCAACCCCCTAACTTTGGCGGATCCTTTATCAAAGCAACCACTGAATTGTCATCGCCACGCGGCAATCCGAGAGGATCAACCGATGAGTACACTCGTGACCAGGGACTGGACGGGAATATTCCATGCGGATCGAAGTCCGGGCGAAGCACAGCCGACGGCCTTCGGCCACGGCTGCCTGATCGGCGCCGACGCCCGGGGCGACCGGATGCTCTCCGAGCGTGCAGCACGAGTTTGGAATCGGGGCCGCCAAAAAGGCTCTGAAGATCGGAGAAACTGACAGATCACCCGCAGTCCTCGCGAATTCTTGCCGGTGAAATCCAACATCTGAATTTCAAAGCCGGGCCAAAATAATTGGCTGTAACTAACATGCATCTACCCAATGGGAGTAGTTCGATGTCAAGCCTTAGCGGTCGTGTGGCTCTCGTCACAGGCGGATCCAGAGGCATTGGCGCAGCGATCGCCAAGCGCCTGGGGCAGGAAGGAGCGTCCGTCGCGATCACTTATGCATCCTCGAAAGAGAAGGCAGAGTCCGTCGCACGCAGTATCGAGGCCTTCGGAGTTCGGGCGGTGACGATCCAGGCAGATGCCCGCGCTCCTGATGCCGTCCGCCGGGCGGTTCGGACTACTGCGGAGAAGCTCGGGTCGCTGGACATCCTGGTCAACAACGCCGGCATCGGCAGGAACGGCACCATCCAGGACTGGAGTGTCGACGATTTCGATATGATGCTGAACATCAACATCCGCGCCGTCTTCGTGGCCAGCCAAGAGGCTGTGCGATTCATGAAGCCGGGCGGACGCATCATCAATATCGGCAGCATCGGCAGCGAGTACATGCCGATCGAGGGCGGAAGCGTCTACGCGGCCACGAAGGGAGCCATCGCCGGCCTGACGAGAGGCTGGGCAAGGGATCTCGGTCCTGCGGGCATCACGGTCAACAATGTCCAGCCGGGGCGCATCGACACCGACATGACCCCGGCCGACGGTCCCTTGGCGAGCCGGATCCGTGGATCCATCGCACTTCAGCGGTATGGTTGCCCAGAGGAAGTAGCCGGGTTGGTGGCATTTCTGGCTGGGCCAGAAGGCTCCTTCATCACAGGGGCCAATCTGCGCGTCGATGGGGGCGCTTCTGTCTGAAGTCCCACGCCTAGCACGCACCGTTGCAGGTGGCCCGCCCTCACGTTCAGAGCAAAAGCCGAGGCGAAGGCCAGAATATTCTTGTTGTACTCGTGTAAGGAGAACATGCGATGGATATTGACGCCTATAAACTTTCCGCATGCGAAATGGTTGGCTCGCGAATCGGAGCATAAATATTTGACATGGCATGGTTATGCTTCATGGATGCCAGAATCGGCGGCCTTTTGATCACGGTGGCGGCTGCGTTGGTCTCTTCCCATTTAAGCGGAGCGCTCCTGTCGGCAACCGCCTTTGCCAGGAGCGCCTTCTCTGGCGGTAGCAGCTGGGGGCGCTCGCCCACGCATCCCTGATCGACCAGACTTAGATGTTCGGTCCCTCCATGCGGCGTCAGTCGTACCACCACACAGCGGGACCGAACATCTAGGTCAGACAGGCTGAACGCGACGGCGGCGTACGAGCCGGGCCGACGACCGATGAGCGCGAGCGGATCAAGGCGTTGGAGCGGGAGACCCACGAGCTTTGGCCCGAGCCAACGAGATCCTGAGTGTCAAGCACGGATATAGTCGACCCTGAGAGTCATTGTTCGAGCGCCGGTCGAGGCGATCCTCACACCCTCGGATCGACTAGACGGTGCGGGATCCTGATCTCCGACCCGCGCCGTCGAACCCTACTCTCTGTGTAGGTTGGTTCTGTGCCGCGCCACTTCTTCGACGTCCACATCGACCGCAAAGTGACCCGGGACGATACCGGCACAGAGTTCGCCACCCTCGAAGAGGTCCGGAAGGCGGCTCAGCGGCTTCTGCCAGATGTTGCGCACGATGAGATCCCGGAGGACGGCGACCGGCAAGCTGAGCTGCTGGAAGGTCCGCTTCGGAGCATTGGCCTAGATCAACTGTATGTCTGGGATGGGCGGATTGTGTTGAAAAACTCCGCGGCGCGGTCGAAGTCCTCTATAGCTAGTATTTGTCGCCCGATACGACCCCAGGTGTTGTAGGTTGATGTCCTCGAAAGAGGGGCAAACGGAGTTTTTCAACACAATCGGCGCAAAGCGGCAGGTCCGCTTATTGGCCGAGAGCAACTTATGGACGTGGTGGTCGCGCCCCAGGACTTGGATCGGGGGGCGGCTCGGGCAGGCGGCGAGCCTGCGCTTCCCGAGCTTCGACCAGCGCACGACCTCCGAGTTCAGTGGCACGATCATCCAGCCGCGGTCGATGTCAGCGCGGATTTGCGCACGGGCACCTACTACCTCGTGCGCTCAAGAGGCCGGCGCAGAAACTCGCCCGCCTCGACGAGGCGAAGTTGAGGCCGGGTGTGCCCGCCGAAGCTTTTCTGCAGAACGGTGGATGGGACGGTGGTGCCCCCTCACCAACTTGCTATTGTATTGTATTATCTATGATTTCGATAGAAATTATCGGTTCTATAAGGCGACTTCAGCAGTTCGTATTGTGCCGATTATTATAAGGCAGCGCTGGGCGATGGCGCTGACCACCCTCTGAATCATCGGAAATTTTCAATCTGCCTTCTGTCGTGCCACGAGCTTGTCCGTTGCATCGGTGCAAACGAAATCAACTGCACTCGCAACACGCTGAGCATCCTGTAGAGCGATGATCAATTCGCCAAGGCGCTGCAGCGGGATACGTAGACCTTTGGCTGTTTCCACCATTGCACCCCGCCCGTTCGTAGTAGCAATGCGGAGATCGCAGCCAATCTCTCCGCGCTTCTCGCGCAAGATGACGCAGATGCTCTCACGAGCATTCTTGCGCACCTCACCAATAATGTAATCAGGCATGCCGTTCAGCCGAATGTTAAGTAAATTTAGCAGTGTTTCGTTGCGGATGTTCGAACCTTAAGGCGGGCGTACTTATGAACTGCCACCACCACCTCGCGACCCGTTCTGCTCATGCAGGTCCGGCTGCCGGTCGCCCTGCATGATCTTGATTGCCAGTCGAGCCTCGCGCTCGAGTGCATCTCTGCTAAATGTATCGAGTAGAGACGTGTAGCGGTTGGGATTTATCCAATAGAGCGAGTCTAATCCCACGACTATCGCGCGGAGCTTGTCGATGTTGATGTTTGGGCGGGCAACTCGGCCCTCAGCTGCTAGCTGCCATGCGGCTTCGCAACGAGCCGCCGCGAAGAGGCGTGCCTCCGGCGGGTTCTTCGCCTGAGAGGCATACGCGACTAAGGCAGTGGGATCGCTGATCCCGTAGACTGCATCGATCGCCGGCTTCACGACGGCCTCGATCCGCTCGGCCGGCTGGAAGTCGTGGATGCCGACGCCGCGATAAATGGCAACCTTCGGAATGGGGCCTGTGCGTTCCATCAGTTGGGCACCCCTCGCTGTGCCATCAGTGCCAGCGCGCGGCGGCTCATCTCGTCCTCTTCCGGCACTTCGCCGGGGTCGACGAGCACCGCCGGCAGCCCGGCATTCGCCGCCATCAGCGCCTTGCAGGCGGCGACCCGCGCCGTGGCGGGCGCATCCCTGTCGACGGCGATGCCTGCCAGGATGCGCTTCGGGTCAATAAGGGTCGAATCGACGCCAGCGGCGCGGATGGCGCGGCGCAGGGCCTCATCGCGGGTCGGCCGACCGCGGCGCGCCTTCGCCTCTGGCTTTTCGGCCGGCTTCTTCGATTTCTTCGTCGTCATGGGATCACCTAAGAAAGTGCTGCACTTGCAGATAATTAGCACAGAGCCGGTGGCGGACCGGATGCCTCGCCTGGGAATATTTCTCCGCGCGCGGGAATTGCGCGCGTGGAACCCTGTGCGATGCGGCCCCCTTCGACCTGCAGACTTTCGACCCTCCCCCGGTCATCGCAGGCCATGCCTCCGAGCCCGGGCGTCGGCGGTCTTCGTGGTGTGGCAGGAGCCGCAGCGAAGGCGCACGTTGGCCTCGTCGAGCGGTGCACCGCCGTCGCTGATCTCCTCGACGTGGTCACAATAGATCCGCGTGCCGGTCCGCCCGCAGTCCTCGCACTTCCGGCCCCGCTCCCGCAGCAGCCGATCCCGCAGCGCCCGCCACTCCGGGGTGCTGTAGAACGCCTGCCCAGGCTCGGTGCCGCGCGTAACCTTGAGGCGGGTGCTGATGGTGTTGAGCCGCGGCCGCAGCATCGTCAGGCGTGCCATGGTGTTTCTCCTGTCGCGAGCTTGGCGCTGGTGGCCGAAGGCGCTTCGCGCCAGTGCGTCGGTACCCATCCCCGCGGCAGGCGCCGCCAGTACGGCGCTGGGTGCCGAACGCTGCCGCCCTCGCACCACTTGCACCCGGCGAAGGTCTCGACGCGCATTCGCTCGGTGCTCGCGATCCAGCGCTCGGCCCGGATCTCGATGAGCCGGTCGCGGGGCGCCGTGGCGATTGGCTGCCAAGAGGTTGCTGTCACGGCAGCCGCTCCACCGTGCCACCACCAGTCGCGGCAGATTCGGTTAGGTCGGCCAGCCATCGCTCTGCCTGCCGTCGGTCGGCTAAGGCCTGTGCGACGCGCCTGCGCTGATCCCGATAGCGTGCGAGAGTCTCACGGCAGGCCGCGACGATCTCGGAGATTTCTGGGAAGTACGTGCTCTCGCGCCTGAGCTTCTCGCACGCAGCGGCAACCACCGTTGGTGGGAAGCCCAGATCCACGAGGTCGAAGATCGCGGCCTCGACGAAGATCGGAAGATTGTGAGGCAGCCTCATCCGGCTGTCGATCAGAGCGGCCAGGCTGGCCTCGACAGCGCCTTCGTCGGGCTCGGCACTCAAAGCACGATCGAGGGCTTCGCTGATCGCCTCAAGCGCGTGCACGCTCGCCGCGCCGGCCAGCATCACCTCCAGAGCTTCGCGATGGGTGGCGATCAAAGACGACCGCAGTGCCGACGGATCTCTGGGGTCGATTGCTCGCAGCGTCGGGAGGTAGGTCCTGGCAACCGATCTACCGTGCTCGCGCAGCAGCCGCTCGACCCTGAGCAGGTTGTTCGGATCGGCTGGCGCTACGGTGCGCCGCTCGAACGGCACGACCGTGTTGGATGGCGGGTCGCGATCAGCCATGGCCCATCCTCCTGGCCCGGCGTTCCATCATGTAGGCCGCGGCGCTGTTGGGGTTGACGTCGGATCGGTGCTGCCGGGCAGCGCTGCCGCTAGCGGAATCCCGATGTCGGATCAGTTCGTCGGACCAGCGGCCGCCGTTCAGCCATGTGGTCGGGCTTTTCGTGTACTTCGGATCCTCTCCAGCCCGGGCCGCGGCATACCGGCAGGCTCCGGCAATCAGCTCCTCAGGCGTGGCGGTTCGATTCTTGAGAACCCTATCGAACGCCTTCCGGGCAGCGATCTTCCCATCGCGCAGTGGGTAGGCCTGCCACCACTCGTCGAAGAGTGAGGGGGAAGGGGGAGACTCTTCCCGGTTTCCTTTCCCGGTAATATTCCCGGATTCAGGTGCACCACCGTGCACCGTCGACGGTGCACCACCGTGCACTCTTACCCCTCATCTCGTGCACTGTTACCGTCTTGCAACAGTGCATCGTCGTGCACCGTCAACGGTGCATCTTCATGCACTCTTGAGGGTGCACCGTCGTGCACCGTTGGATCGTTCGACGCTGTCCGGGAGAAGTCGATCTGGAATGCGTTCGTGGCGTAGCGATTTGCGGCGGCGGCTCCGCCTTTCACGCGCTCGACCGCGATCCAGCCAGCCTGCTCCAGCTCTTGGATCGCGTAGATGATGGCGCGACGCTTCAGACCCGTCCCGTCAGCGAGCGCCTGATACGATGGACAGCACCGGCCGGTCTGACTGTTGAAGAAGTCAAGCAGCCGCGCAGCCACGACCTTCGCGCTCGCCGACAGATCGGGCGATGCGATGATCACCTGAAGCAGGTTCCACTTCTGCAGAAGCGAGACGGCCGCCATGGCTCAGGCCGCCTCGAACAGATAGTCGTCTTCGAAGATCTCAACCGCGATGTAGTATCCGCGTAAGACTTCGGCATGCGAAGCTTCCGGCCAGATCTTCATGGCCCAGGCGGCCGCTGCCCATGGCCCGAGGCCAGGGACGCGGTTGGTCTCGATCAGGATCTGCGCGATGACGGCGGAGAGGTCGCGGCGGATCATGCCCGGCCTCCCTGCAGGAAGGCGCGAGCCTCTGTGCGGCCGGCAAACACGCCGCAGACCATGCCCTCGCGGTCGATCAGCGCCACAAGGCGGCTTGCCACCGAGCCTACCGACCGCTTATCGTCGCCACGAGCTTTCCCCCGATTGCTCACCTTTTCAGCGCCGTTGCGGGCCCCTACTCCCGCGACGGCGTTTTCATTTTCAGCGGTGCGCAACGGGCTGTTTCTGGTCGGGTTTCCCGTTCTAACCCTTTGATATCGCATAGCCGCCTTTCTCCTCAGTCGGAGAAAAAGCGTAGGTTTCTCAATGCTTAGGCGAGGACTCTGACTCCTCTAGTCCTGGTTCGAATCCAGGTCCCCCAGCCACTATCTTTTGAAACACTTAGCCTGATCCGATGAACCCGCTTCGGCGGGTTTTTCTATGTTGCCGGTTGGAGGCGGCTTCGTCTCGCTGTGCCGGTCGCCCGTCGCGTGACCCGTTGAGCGAGCCTCGAATCCGGAAACGATGCGTTTCGTCCGTTTCCGTTTCCAACCCGGCTCGGCTGCTGCAATCTCCCCCTGGTTGAGGCGCCGATCCGAGGGCGCCTCGGATCGGCGGACCGGCAGCGCTTCGTGCCGCGTGGGGAGGGAGTGAGAACCATGAGCTGGCACAGCGCGGACGACCCGGTCCCGGGCGATCGATTCTCCTGCGACGCCATCCGCACCCTGATCGTCCCGCGCTCGCGGGATCTCGGCTCGTTCGCCGTGCGGCGCGCCCTGCCCTCGACCGCGTGCCGGATGGTCGGGCCGTTCGTCTTCTTCGACCAGATGGGCCCGTCCGAGTTCCTGCTCGGCGAGGGCATGGATGTCCGCCCGCATCCGCATATCGGCCTGTCCACTGTCACCTACCTGTTCGACGGGGAGATCATGCACCGGGACAGCCTCGGCACGGAGCTGCCGATCCGTCCGGGCGAGCTGAACTGGATGACGGCCGGCCGCGGCATCACGCACTCGGAGCGGACGGGCTCGGAGCTCCGGCGGACCGGCTCGAAGCTATTCGGCATCCAGAGCTGGGTCGCCCTCAGCGCGCGGGACGAGGAGACCGCCCCGTCCTTCGAGCATTACGAGGCGTCGGCCCTGCCGATCCTCGCGGGCGAGGGCAAGACCGTGCGGCTGATCGCGGGCGAGGCCTTCGGGGCGCGCTCGCCCGTGCGCACCTCAAGCCCGATGGTCTACGCCGACGTGATGCTCAAGGCCGGCGCGGTCCTGCCCCTCGATCCGACCTACGACGAGCGCGCGATCTACACGGTCGCCGGCGCGATCGAGATCGCGGGCGACGGCTTCGGGCCCGGGCAGTTGCTGGTCTTCCGCCCGGGCGACCGCATCAGCGTGCGCGCGACGCGGGACGCCCGCTTCATGGTGCTGGGCGGCGAGCCGATGGACGGACCGCGCCATCTCTGGTGGAACTTCGTCTCCTCGCGGCCCGAGCGGATCGAGCAGGCGAAGGAGGATTGGCGCCAGGCCCGCTTCGACAGCGTGCCGGGCGATGCCGAGTTCATCCCCCTGCCCGAAGACCCGCCGCCCGTCCGCTATCCCTGAGCGCGATCCGCGACGGTCGACAGGCCGGCCCGCGCCGTCGGCCCGGCCCCCATCTCTGCGCCCCACGGCAGCGTCCCCTTCCAGCGAGGTTCGATCATCCCATGGCCGTCGAAGCGTCCGGAGCGGCGAGCGAACTCGTCCAAGTCGTCGCCCTCCTCGCCGCGGGCGTCGTGGCGGTGCCGCTGTTCAAGCGGCTCGGCCTCGGTTCGGTTCTCGGCTACCTCGTGGCCGGGCTCGCGATCGGGCCGTTCGGCCTCGGCCTGTTCACGGATCCCCACGCGATCCTGCATGTCGCCGAACTCGGCGTCGTGATGTTCCTGTTCATCATCGGGCTGGAGATGGAGCCGTCCCGGCTCTGGGGCATGCGGCGCGAGATCTTCGGGCTCGGCCTCGCCCAGGTCGGTGCCTGCATCGGGGCCCTGACGCTGGTAGGCATCGCGCTCGGCTCCTCCGCCACCGTCGCCTTCGTGGCCGGCACCGGCTTCGTGCTGACCTCGACCGCGATCGTCATGCAACTCCTGGAGGAGCGCGGGTCGCTCTCGACCCCGAAGGGCCAGCGCATCGTCGCGATCCTGCTCCTGGAGGATCTCGCCATCGTCCCGCTTCTCGCGGTCGTCGCGCTCCTGGCACCCGGGGAGCCGAGACGAGTGGCACCGAGCGCGCCGTCGCCATCGCGATCGCGATCGGATCCGTCGTGGCGCTGGTGGCGGCCGGCCGCTGGCTGCTCAATCCCCTGTTCCGGCTGCTCGCCGCCGCGAAGGCGCGCGAGGTGATGACCGCGGCGGCGCTGCTGGTGGTGCTCGGCTCGGCGCTCGCCATGCAGCTCGGCGGCCTGTCCATGGCCATGGGCGCCTTCCTGGCGGGCGTCCTGCTCTCGGAATCGAGCTTCCGCCATCAGCTCGAGGCCGACGTCGAGCCCTTCCGCGGCATCCTGCTCGGCCTGTTCTTCCTCGGCGTCGGGATGTCCCTCGATCTCGCGGTGATCGGCGCGAACTGGGCCCTGATCCTGGCGAGCGTCGCCGCCTGCATGGTCGCGAAGAGCCTCGTCATCTACGGGGTGGCCCGAGTCCTGAGGGCCTCGCATCCCGAGGCGATGGAGCGCGCGGCCCTGATGGCTCAGGGCGGCGAGTTCGCCTTCGTGCTCTACGCCGCCGCGACGAGCGCCGGGATCATCGACGGCACGACCAACGCGATCCTGACGGCGACCGTCATCCTGTCGATGGCCATGACGCCCCTGATGGTGATCGCCTTCGACCGGTTCGGGCCGAGACCGTCCGTCTCGACGGAGGGCCTCGAGGTCCCGGAGAACCTGGTCGGCAGCGCGCTGATCATCGGGTTTGGCCGCTTCGGGCAGATCGTCAGCCAGCCGCTGATCTCACGCGGGTGCTCGGTCTCGATCATCGACACCAACGCCGAGAACATCCGCCTCGCGGAGGGGTTCGGCTTCAAGGTCTATTACGGGGACGGCGCCCGGCTCGACATCCTGCATGCGGCGGGCGCCGCAACGGCGCGCGCGATCCTGATCTGCGTCGACGATCCTGAGACGGCCAAGCGCATCGCCGAGATCGCGCGGGCAGAGTTCCCGCTCGTGCCCGTCCTCGCCCGCGCCCGGGATCGGGAGCACGCGGTCGCGCTGATCCGGGCGGGCGTCGCCTATCAGATCCGCGAGACGGTCGAGTCGGCGCTCGCCTTCGGCGAGCAGGCGCTGCTGACGATCGGGGACGATCCGGAGGCGGCCGGCGACGTCATGGACGAGGTTCGCCGCCGTGACGCGGAGCGCCTCGACCTGGAGATGGTCGGCGGCCTCTACGCGGGGCGCGCGCTGATTCGGGGCAACGCGGCCGATGCGGCGCGCGAGGTCGGGTGAACCTGACGCGGGGACGGGCCATCGTCCTTGACCATCGCGCACGCGCGTCCGAATGACGGTAGCCGCTGCGGCCTGGGCGTGGCATAGCCCGTTCATGACCGAAGACGTGCCGCACCCCTACTCGATCGAAGTCTCGCCTCTCGCGAAGCCCGAGGGGCATTTCGGCTGGGCGATCCGCCGGAACGGGAAGCTGACGGAGCGGTCGGACCGCCCCTACCTGACGGAACGGAAGGCCTGGGAGGCCGCTGCCGCGGCGGTGGAGCGCGACCTGAAGCCGGGCGCGGACGCGCGCCGACGCTGAGGAACGCCGATCCCGGCGTCGCCCGCCGGCCGAGCCGCACGTGACCGTCCGGGGGTCGGAGACGCCCCGGGCGCGCCTGTCCTGCCCGCGCGCTCCCCTCGCCCCGACCTCGCGGCCGCGGTCTCGAAGGGCGACGACTTGCTTGCGGGCACCTACTTCCGGCCGGCCGATCTGACGGCGGCGCTGACCATGTCCTTCGTGGACGGTGCGGCCGCGATCGACTTCGGCACCGGCTTCTTCGGCTTCTTCGCTTCGCGGTTTCCGCGCTTCTTTTCCGAGGCCATGACGAACCTCCTCCAGTCGCGCGGGGATCATCGCACGATTCGAGGGGGTCAGGTCATGCAAAGTGCGGTCGTGCCGGCGGCGAGAGCCCGCAGGGAAGCGGTGCCCGTCGTCCGGGCTCCGCGCAGAGCGGCCTACCGCCGTGCTCTGGCCTTGCGGGCCGCGAAGCGCGCATCGCGTGCCGCCTTCTGCTCGGCGGCGAGCGCGGCCTGACGCTCCGCCTTCTCGGCGGCCTGGCGGGCGAGCTCCGCCTCCTGCCGCTCCAACTCGGCCAACGCCTCGGCCTCCCGCTGCGCCTCGGCGGCCAAGCGGGCCATCGCGCGCTCGGTCTCCCGGATCTCGCGGGCCTGGATGATCGCGCGTCGCGCGGATTGCCGGGCGAGTACCACCGGGTCGTCGGCGCCGGGCCGTGCCCGGAACCGCGCGACCGTGGCTTGGCGCGCCTTCGCGGCGGATTCCAGACGATCGGCGAGGTGATTGGCTTTGAATTGACCCACGAAAACTCCCTGAGGCCCGCCGCAGCCGGGCATCGATGCGAGAAACGGAAGAAGCCGCCCCAGGGGGAGCGGCTTCGCAGCGTGTCGAGACGGTGTTCGGCTCAGGCGGCCTTCAGGTTGCCGGCCGATTGCTTGCCCGAGCGACGGTCCGTCTCCATCTCGTAGGAGACCTTCTGACCCTCAACGAGGGTGCGCATGCCCGAGCGCTCGACCGCCGAGATGTGGACGAACACGTCCTTGCCGCCGTCATCGGGCTGGATGAAACCGAAGCCCTTGGTTTCGTTGAACCACTTCACGGTTCCTGTGCTCATGGGTCGCTCCGTGTCTTTGTAGGTCGGTCAATCAGGCGAACGCGCAGAAGGCACGCTCGGCCACGCGTCGTCGAAATGTGGGAGAGATGCAGAGCGCGCGCCCAGCGGGCGAGACGGCCGGATATCTGGCCATAGATCGATGCGGGATTTCTACGGCATCCCGGCGATACTTACAAGCGTGAGCGGAACGCCCTGAAAAGCTACTTGAAATCAGGGCGTAAGCGGGAATTCCGGCGTGCGGCCCAGGTCGTTTCGTGCGGACCCATTGCGGACGGGCCTCCCGCGCACCATATCCCGGCGACGCTGGTCGCAACGTCTCGCGTTGCTCGATCGGCGACGGCCACGGTGCTGGGATGGGGTGACGCCGGATGTACGCGCGCTCCGCCTGCCATCAGTGGCCGTTCGTGTTTCCAGAGCGGTGGTCCAGCCACTGCAGGCTCCCGAGAATCATGGCCAAGCGCATCAAGTCCAAGCCGCTCGAGCGCGGCTCCGTGCTGTTCGACGTCGTCTACGAGGACGGCTCGCAGGCCTCCAATCGACGCGTTCCCGTCGAGATGCTCGGCGGATTGGACGGGGACGCGCCGGCCCGCGAGATGATCGCCGCCCAGGACGAGGCGATCGCCCAGAAGTCGGGTCGGCCGCAGCGGTCGATCCGCAGCGTGACCCGGTCCCCCGCGCCGGAGACCAAGCTCGCGCGGGATCAGCACGGAAGCTCGTGACCATGGTCTCGGAGAGCGCTTCCGCGGCCCATCGGGACCGGCAATCCGTGCGTCTTCGCGGGCGAGAGACCGCGCGATGCGGGAGCATGAGATCGCGTTCGCGTCAGGCGGATCAGACCCATTCCGATCGGGTGCCCCCGCACCCGGCGAAGCAGGAGGCTCACGTGGCCCACGACAACAGAACCGGCAACGCGCGCTCGATCTCGATGAGCGACTTCAACGCACGGGCCAAACGCATCGCCGAGCAGACGGGGGTGGTCGAGAAGCCGGAGAAGGCCTCCTTCAGCAAGCCGCGCCGGAGCCTGGTGCGCTCGGAGCCGCAACAGGCCGCCGCCCAGCCCGCACCCAGCGAGGATGGTGAAGCCGCCTAGGGGTTCTCACGAACCTCGGGGAACCGGTGCCGCATCGTTCGCGCGGCGGCTTGGCCCCCGCGCGACGGGCGTCGTCGTCAAGGGCCCGAAACGCCGGGCGCCGCGCAGGATGCGGCGCCGGGGTTGCGGGCCCCCGGGATCGGCGGAGCCGGCGCCCGGCTCAGCCGATCCCGCCCGCCTGGAAGGTGCCGTCACCGAAGGCGGACCGGCCCTCGTAGAGGCCGAATTGCAGGTAATGCTGCATCGGGTCGACGCCGGCGGCCGCCACGTCCTTGTAGGCGGCGAGATAAGCCGAGGTGTCGAACTCCCTGGCCGGGTCGCGGCCTTCCTTCCAGCCGAAGGTCTCGAAGTGGGTGAGCGGGTTGATCCCGGCCGCCTTCACGTCGCCGTAGGCCGAGAGATAGCCCTTCGTGTCGAACACCGCATTCGGATCGCGGCCCTCCTTCCAGCCGAAAGTCTCGAAATGCGAGCGGGCGAAGGCGAAGCTGTCCGCGCCGGCGGCCGAGGCCGCCCGCGCCACGTCGCCGTTGGCCAGGAGATAATGCTCCGCGTCGAAGCCGCCGCGGATGTCGGCAGCCCGGCCGATCGCCTCCGTGGTCGTCCGCCCTTCCGCCTGGCCGTATTCCAGGTAATGGGCGAGCGGGTTGAAGCCGGCCGCCTTCACGTCGGGGTTTTGGGCGAGGTAGGCCTCGTTGTCGAAGGCGGCTGACGGGTCGCGGCCCTCGCGCATCCCGTATTGCAGGTAGTGCTGGAGCGGATTGACGCCCGCCGCCTTCACGTCCGGATTGGCGGCGAGGTAGCCGTTCGTCGAGAAGAGCGGGTTCGGGTCGCGGCCCTCCCGCCAGCCGGAGGCCGCGTAATGCGCGTCCGCGTCGATCCCGGCCCGAAGCACGTCCTTGTTGGCGGCGAGATAGAAGAGGTCGTCGACGCCCGGGCCGCCGTCCCGCAGCAGGACGGTCGTGTCGGTGAACTGCACCCGCTCGAAGCCCGCGATCGCGTCCCGTCCTTCGGGCCCGGTCACGATCGTGAAGGCACCCTCCCGGGTCACCGTCACGTCGGCGAGCGCCGTGTTGAAGACCAGGGTGTCGTTGCCCGGCGAGCCGTCGGCGTTCTGGCCGCCGATCAGGATGTCGTCGCCCGCGCTGTTGACGATGGTGTCGTCGCCGGCAGCCCCGCGCAGGAGATCGGCGAAGGGCGTGCCCTGCAGCGTGTCGGCCCCTGCCGTGCCCGTCTTCGCCACGCCCGATTGCAGCACGGTGTCGGCGCGTAGCGCGAGGTTCTGGATGCGGATGTCGCCGGCCGGGCCCGTATCCGCCTGGCCGTAGGCGTTCGTGGCGTAGAAGGCCTTCAGATACTCGGCGAGCGCGTCCTGCTCGGAGCCCTGCGCCGCGAAGGTCTCGGTATCGGGCAGCGAGATCGGCCTGGCGTCGCGGAGCGCCACCTTGTTCTCGCCGAAGGCCGGGAAGGGGTAATTGTCGCCGCCGAGGCCGGGAGCAGCGGCGGTGCCGGTGGCCAGGAAGTCGAGGGTGACGACCCGGATCGCGCGGTCGGCGTCGCCGACGAGCTGGCCGTCCTTCACCAGCGTGTCGAGGATGTAGCCGCTGTCGTCGACGATCGCTGCCGAGACGATGCGCTGCCCCTCGCGGGTGACGTTGCCGTTGGCGTCGAGGGTCTGGGACTGCTTCGTCGCGTCGAACGCGTAGCGAATGCCGCCGATCTGCGTGAACTGGCCGAGCGTGGCGCCCGGCGCCACCGCGGCGACGCCGTGCTCCAGGATCCGCTCCAGCTCCGAGGCCGTCACGGTGACGAGGGCGAGGTTGTTGTTGAAGCGCAGCGAATTGGTGACGTCGAGCTGCGAGATGTCGCCCGCCCGCTTGCCGGCTTCCAGGTTGGCGGCGGGCGGCAGCTCCGCGGTGCCCCCGCCCGCCGTCGAGAAGGAGCCGATCGAGTCGCGGATGCCGCCGCCGTTCTTGATCGAGACGGTGACGGCCCCGTCGTACTGCTTGGCGTACCAGAGGTTCGCGTCGGCCGAGAGATTGCCGAGATTGGTCTCCTCGGTGCGCACCTCGCCGCGGCGGCCCTCGAGATAGACGCTGGTGCGGCCGAGGATGTTGCCGTCCTGCTGGCGGATGATGTCGGCGATGCCGACAGTCTCCTGCACGCCGTCATTGTCGGCGTCGAGGCCCTCAATCATCTCGCGCACCAGGAAGCCCTTGCTGCCGGGCGTGAAGGCGGCGGCCGTTGAGCCCCAGAGCTGGGCGACGGTCGCGTCGTCGACCGCCACCGCGCCGCTGGTCGCCGGGTTCACCGAGTCGCGGATGACGTTGCCCTGGTCGTCGAAGGTGACGGTGAGGCGGCCGACATAGGAATACTCGGAGGCCGTGTTGACGAGGGCCAGCGTCTGCCCGCTCGCGTTCGTGACGAATTGCGGGTAGCCGCCGCCCGCCGTGTCGCCCCGCAGGAGCCGGTCGTCGCCGTCGGCGAGAAGCGTGTGCGAGCCGCCGCCGATCAGCACGTCGACGTTGCGCAGGAGCGGCGCCAGCGCCTGCTCGTTGGCGAGCTGCTGCAGATGCGTGCCGACGATGACCTTGTTGAGGCCCGGATTGGCCGCGAGCACCCGGTCGACCTCGGCGTTGATCTGGTCGGCGAGCAGCCGGATGTTGTCCTGCCCGTTGAACCCGTCGACCGTGACGTTGCCGAGCGAGGTCAAGAGCGGCTCGAGCTGCGTCGTGGCGCCGATGAAGGCGATCCGCTCGCCGTTCTCCACGAGGATCGTGGACTTGGCGATCTTGTCGGCACCCGTGCCGGTCTGGGTCGATGTCGGGCCCGTCGCCGCGAAGGTCGCGTCGGAGATGTTGCCGTTGACGAGGCCCGCGAGCGCGGCCTCGCGGGAGAAGTTCAGGTTCGTGGAGAGGTAGGGGAACTGGGCGCCGACCCAGGTATCGTCGGCAGCCCCCGCCGCCGTGCCGAGATTCGCGCCGATGATGTTGGCGACCTCGGTCGGGCCGGAATCGAACTCGTGATTGCCGAACACCGCGGCCTGCACGCCGATGATGTTCTGGATCGTGATGTCGGCCCGGCCGACGGAGGGGGCGAGGCGGGCGTAGGCCGCCGCACCCGAGAGCCCGTAGAGCTGATTGTAGATGCCGTTGTAGGTCGCGGCGAGCTGCGGGTCGGCGCCCGCGATGAAGAACGGGCTCGGGATCCAGCCGTCGCCGGTCGACAGCGTGATCGAGTTCGGGGTCGAATCCTCCAGCTTGTCGACGATGGCCGCGAAATTCGCCGCGCGCTGCGTGGCGAGGAGGCCGGCTTCCCAGTCGGAGGCGTGCAGGATCTGGAGCGTGTACGGCATGGACGACGGCCCTTGCGTGGTGAAGTCGAGCTGATCCTGGGCGAGGCCCGCGAAGGCGTTGCCGGCCGCGTCCGTGATGGCGCCCGCGGGCACGATCACGTCGTAGGCGGCGCCCGCGCGCAGATCGGCGGTCGGGTTGATGGTGACCGTGCTGCCGCTGATCGCGACCTGCGCGGTGTCCGTGACCGCGATGGTGCGGGTGTCGCCTGCCCCGTCGCTGATCGTGATCGCGCCGGTGCCGGCCCGCACCGCCTCGCTGAAGGTGAGGACGATGTCGGCGGACCGGGCGACGGTGCCGGCATTGTCGGCGGGCGTCGCCGAGACGAGGCGCGGCCCCGTCTGGTCGAGCCTCAGCCCCACGAGGACGGGATCGTGGTCGGATTCACGGGCGACGACGGAGACGTCGAAATAGGCGGGGTCGCGATTGAAATCGAGGTTGTAGTCGAGGGCGTCCGCCTCGTCGGCGTTGACGTGCCACTCGGTGACGCCGGTGACCTGCCGGTTCAGGCTGGCGCTGGCGAAGGCGTGGTCGAGGGCGCCGTAGGCGGCGTCGAAGACGTAGGAATAGGGGTCTGCGAGGCGGTCCTCGGCGAGGTTCGTGAAGCCGCCGGCCTTCACGACGTCGAGGGCGTCCTCCTTCAGGTAGGCGTTGAAGTCGCCGAGCAGGATCGTGTCGCTGTCCTGCGTGCCGGTGGGCTTCAGCGCCACCCACTCGGCGAGCGCCTTGGCCGCGAGCTCGCGCTGCTGCTGCCAGGCGCCCTGCCCGTCCCCCTGGTCGGCGTCGGCCCCGGTGCCGGCACCGCTCTTCGACTTGAAGTGGTTGATGACGGCCGTGACATCCTCGCCCGTCGCGATCTCGTGGAAGGTGACGGCGAGCGAGACGCGGCTCGTGTTGGTGCCGTTGAAGATGTGGCCGAGCGTGCTCTGCTGCAGGAGCGCGGGATCGAAGGCGGCGACGTTCGCGTCGTCGAGGGTCGCGATCGTGGTGTTCATCGCCACGCTGACCTTGCTCGGCTTGTAGAGGAAGCCGACCGCGATGGCGTCGCCGCCGAGGAACTGGCCCTGGTCGAGCTGGGCGCCCGGGTTCACGTAGGCGTAGGTGCCGGCACCCGCCTTCAGGTTGAGCTGGCCGACGAGGTATTCGAGGGCGTTGCCCGGGTTGCCAGGCTGGAACTGGTTCTCGAGCTCTGTCAGGCCGAGCACGTCGGCGCCGGTGGCGATCAGCGTGTTGACGAGCTTCTCGGTCTGCCGATCGAACTCCGCGGCCGTGTTGGCGCCGCGCGGGTCGAGGCCGATCGCGGTCTTCACGCCGGTGGCCGAGCCATCGCTGTCGAGGGTCCGGAAGTAGTTCAGGACGTTGAGGCTGCCGACCTTGAGCGTGCCGCCGGTGTCCTCGGGCACGGCTGAGCGCGGGTTTTCCCGCACGAAGCTGTTGTCGCCGTCCTCGACCGCCCGCACCCGGTAGGCGCCGGACGGTCCGTAGCCGAGGATTCCGGTCAGCCCCGTCACGGTGTCGCCCATGCGCGGCGCGGTGGCGGTGCCGTAGGGGTTGAACCCGTCGAGGTTGCCGATCGGCTGGTTCTGGCCGTTCAGGCCGTCGTCGTAGACGATCGAGCGGGCGGCGGCCTGCGCAAGGTAGTCCGCGTAGCCCGCCGCATCCGGCTCGAACTCATTCGTGAAGCTCTCGACCCGCCCGCCTGCGGCGAGGCGGATCTCGTTGAAGCGGTCGAGGTTGAACTGCTCGGTGATGGTCAACGTCTGGGGCAGCGTCACCAGCATGCCCTCGTAGGCTTCGAGGTTCGGCTGGGCCGTCGCGCCGCTGCCCACTGTGCCGGCCGCCGGCAGCGAGACCGTCACCGCCTGCGCCTTCACCTGCGCGGCGCTCAGGGCGCCGGCCTGCATCACCTGGATGTTGGCCGCGGACGTGATCGCGATCTGCGACTCGCCGTTGAATTCGGTGATCGTTCCGGTGACGCGCACCCGGTCGCCCTCGGCAACGTCCCGGAGGAGATTGCCGGCGCCCTCGTAGACGAAGATGCCCTCCGAGGTCGCGCCATCGCCGTCCTGGTCCGCGCCCTCCTCCTGCAGGTAGAAGCCGCCGAGGCTGCGGCGCCCGTCCGCATCCCCGTTCTGGAAGTCGCCGACGACGATGGCGTCGAGGGTCACGGTGCGGCCGACGAGCGGGCTCGCCGCGCCCGCGCCCTGGACCTCGTGGATCTTGGTGATCCCCTGAGCCTCGTAGACCGTCGTGGTGTTGCCGACCTCGTTCGCCGAGACCACGAGCGCCCTGCCGGTCGGGCTGTCGGCGGCGCTGATGAAGGTGACGACCTCCGGCCCCGCCTCCGCCGCCGAGACCGGCGGCCGGTAGGTGACGTAGCGGGCGTTGGCCGGATCGGTGACGTCGTAGACCATGACGCCCCCGGTCCGCTCCAGGCCGACGAAGGCGTAGGTGCGGCCGTTCACGACGCCGATCGTGACGCCCTCGGGCTCCGGGCCCTTGTCGTCGGAGCGGGTGTCGGGGCCGGAACCCTGGTTCTGGTTGAAGATCGCGGGCACGTCGCGGGCGGTGATCGCCTCGAACTCGCCGCCGGTCTCGCGCACCTTCGTGATGGTGCCGTCGCCGTTGTCGCGGAAGATCGAGATGCCGCGCCCGCCGAAGGCGTAGAGCTGGTCGAGGTCGCCGTCCCCGTCCGTGTCGCCGAACTTGGTGAGCACGTTGAGCCGGCCGAGGTCGCTCGCCTTGAGCGCCGCGGCGTTCGGGAAGATGGTCGGGTCGAGGACGACCGCCGCGTTGCTCAGGCGTTTGACGTCCAGGCCCTCGATCCCGCTGCCGACGCGCCCGTCGCCCTCGTTGGCGGTGACGAAGTACCGGACGCCGCCGACCGTGTAGCTCGCGATGGCGTCGGGCTGCAGCACGCTGGTGATGGCGGCGTCGCGGAGCGCGATGCCGTTCTGGTCGTTCGGGTCGAAGGCGTTGCCGGGAAGCGCGTGGTCGACGCCGCCGAGCGGCAGGAGGGCGATCGGGCGGCTCGCGGCCGGGTCGGTGAGGTCGAGCACCGCGACCGCGTTCACCTCCTGCAGCGTCACGTAGGCCCGGGTGCCGTCGGCCGAGACGGCGATGTACTCGGGCTCGATGTCGGCGGCGGCCGACACGCCGGGGAAGATCGCGATGCCGGCCGCGCGCAGATCGGCCTCGAAGCCGTTCAGAGCCTCGAAGGTGACCGCGCTGGCGAGGGCGGCGGCGCCCGCCCCGTCCGCGAGGCTGATGATGCTGACGCTGCCGTTCGGGTTGACGGCGGACGAGACCGCCTCCGCCTCGTTGGCGACGAGGAGCCGCGTTCCGTCCGGCGTGAAGGTGAGCTGGTCCGGCACCGGCCCGACCTGGACGAGCTTCTGCAGGGAGCCCGCGGTGTCGTAGAGCGCGACGGAGCCGTTCTCCGAGCGGACCGCGTTCTCGTAGGCGACCGCCACGATGCCGTTCTTGACGGCCACCGCGTTGACGGCGCCGTAGCCGGTCAGGCCGGAGAGCGCGATCTCGCCGGTCTTGGTGAGGCCACCGTCGGCCCCGATCCGCACGATGTCGACGCGGTTGGCGCCCGCATTCGTGATGTAGAGCTGGCCGCTGGCGGGGTCGAAGGACACGCTCTCGGCGTTGCCGGTGCCCGCCGCGAAGCTTGAGAGCCGCACGAGGTCGAGGCTGCCGGTGCCGATCGGAGCCGTCGCCGCGCCCGCGAGCGAGGGCGCCCGCGGCAGGATCGCGATCGAGCCGATGCTCGAGGCCGTGGTGGCCGGCGCCTCGTCCGGGGCCGCGAAGGTCGGCGTCGTGGGCATGAGGAAACGTCTCGCAGCAGGCAGTCGGGGAAACGGAAGACGCGGGGGGACAGCGTCTGCCGGCGGGCGCGATGGGAGGGCGCGTCGGACGTGCGGAGGCCGCGGGAGGCGGCGTACGGGATCCGACAATGCCGTCCGGCCGCGCTCGTAGCTGTGCCGTGTAACGGTCACATGACGGCGCCGGCTAAGGACTCGCGCAGGCCGCGGGCAGCAGAACACGCCATCCTCAAGGCCGCGATAGCGGTACGGCGAGATGATCGCGGCCGCGGGGACGGTCTTTGCGGGTCGACGACATCGTTAATTCTGTCGCTTCTTTCCACAGCGGCGCGACGACATCCGAAATCCGGCGCAACCGCACGGAAACGGACGAAGCATCCCGGCGCCGCCGCGCGGAGCCTCTTCGGCACGGCGGCGGGCGCGCCTTAACCATCCCGCGGCGGGAACTAGCCCGCGGCCCCGAGGAGCGGGCCGCGCGACAGGCCGGCGGACGCCCGCGCAAGAGATCGCCTGATGAATTGACGTCCTGCGACAGCGGATAATCCGCCCAATTTCGATAAAAATCGTACTAGAACCACGGTCTAGTTAGTAATAGAGGCGTCGTTTTAGGTACAATTTATGTCTATTCAGTCCGTTAAACGTTCTTTAACAGCTTCATTAGGCCGAAAGACCGGCGAAATCTGTCCGTCAGCAGTCACTTCGACGCAGCATCCGTGCATCCCGCGCGTGTGCTCGTTCCCGTCGTGCCGCCCGGACATCTTCTTGGGAGGCTGTTATGGTTGCTCTCGTCAAGCACGACCTCGAATTCATTCTCCGTCAGATCAAGATCGCGGAGGCGAATTCGGAGGCGCATTCCGGGGCGCAGGCGAAGGCGCTCACCGCGATCTACGTGGACGCGAACGGCAACATCGTCGCCTCCACGGCGCCCGAGGCCGCCCTCGCCATCAGCCACCCGCTCGCGCCCTACGGGCTGCGCACGGTCGACGGCAGCTACAACAACCTGATCGCGGGCCGCGAGCAATGGGGCGCGGCCGACAACCCGTTCCCGCGGATCACGGACCCCTACTGGCGCAACGAGACGGACGACAGCATCTCCTTCGGGCCGGGCGCCGTGCTCACCGACGGCAATTACGGCGAGATGGGCGCCCCCCCTGCCCCGACCCGCGGTCTCGGCGGCGGCACCGTGGTCGACGCCGACCCCCGCATCATCTCGAACCTGATCGTCGACCAGACTCTGAACAACCCCGCCGCCATCTACGCGGCGCTGATCCACTCGGGCTACACGGGCGCCGATCTCGGCGCCGCCCTCCAGGAGATCATCGGCGCGCACAAGGTGGTCGCGCCCAAGCAGACGGCCGCCGATGCGGCTGCCGCCGCCGCAGAGACCGCCGAGCAGGCCGCAGCCACCGCCCGCGCCGGCGCCGATACCGCCCAGAGCAACGCCAACGCTGCGTCAGCTGCCGCCACTGCAGCGCAGAACGCCTACGATGCCGCTGCTGCCGCTACGGATCCGGTGACCTCTCCGGAGATGCTCGCCGACCTCTTGTTGGCCGCGACCAACGCCGCTGTAGCCGCCGACTTGGCGGGGACCGCCGCAACGAATGCAGACGCGCTGGCCGATGCGGCCGAGGCAGCAGCCGGCACCGCGCAAACGAATGCTGATGGCGCGGCTGCCACTCTGACGGCCGCCAAGGCGGATCTCGCCGCGCTGCTGGCCGGGCACAAGATCACGATGGAGGGCCAGTCCGTCGTCATCCCGAACGTGTCGCCGGACGAAGGCCTGTCGGCCCCCTACAATTCCTGGTTCACGCTGTTCGGCCAGTTCTTCGATCACGGCCTCGACCTCGTGACCAAGGGCGGCAACGGCACGATCTACATCCCGCTGCAGCCCGACGACCCGCTCTACAACCCTGCCTCGCCGAACACGAACTTCATGGTCCTCACCCGCGCGCCGGAAGGGGCCGACAACCTGACGACGCCCTGGGTCGACCAGAACCAGACCTACACGTCGAGCGCCTCGCACCAGCTCTTCCTGCGCGAGTACGCCATGGTCGACGGCAAGCCGCTCGCCACCGGCAAGCTCCTGGAGGGTGACCGCGGCCTCGCCACCTGGGCGGACGTGAAGGAGCAGGCCCGCACCAAGCTCGGCATCGACCTCGCCGACACCGACGTCTCGAACATCCCGCTCTTCGTGATGGACGCCTACGGCGAGTTCGTGCGTGGGCCGAACGGCCTCCCGCAGATGGTGATCTCGCTCGGCGCCGACAACACGTTCGGCGGGACCGGCGCCAATGCCGACGTGTTCGTCGAGGGCAGCCTGGCGAGCCCGATCTCGACCGCCAACGCGGTCCGGACCGGCCACGCCTTCCTCGACGACATCGCGCACGCCGCGGTCCCGGGGACGCTCTACGACCACGACGGCAATCCGGCGACCCCGATGGTGGCAGTCCAGGCGGATGCGGACGGCGTCGCCGGCAACGCCATCGGCTTCGATTCCCGCGGCAACAAGGTCGCCTACGACAACGAGCTCCTCGACGCCCACTACATCACGGGCGACGGGCGCGGGAACGAGAATATCGGCCTGTCGGCCGTCCACCATGTGTTCCATTCGGAGCACAACCACATGGTGCAGCAGGTCAAGGACATCGCCCTCGCCTCCGGCGACCTCGCCTTCCTCAACGAGTGGCTGCGGGTCGACGTGACCGCGATCCCGACCACCCCGGAGGCCATCGCCGCCCTGCAATGGGACGGCGAGCGCCTGTTCCAGTCGGCCCGCTTCACGACCGAGATGCAGTACCAGCACCTCGTCTTCGAGGAGTTCGCCCGCAAGGTCCAGCCGGACGTCGACGCCTTCGTGTTCAACCCGTCGATCGACATCAACCCGGCGATCTTCGCCGAGTTCGCCCACGTCGTGTACCGCTTCGGCCACTCGATGCTGCGCGAGACCGTCGACCAGATCGACGGTGACGGCAACCTGAACCCGATGAAGCTGTTCGACGCCTTCCTGAACCCGCTGGCGTTCGGCTCCGAGACGATCGGCCACGACGTCGCGGCCGGCGCCATCGTGCGCGGCATGACGGCCCAGGTCGGCAACGAGATCGACGAGTTCGTCACCCACGTGCTGCGCAACCAGCTCGTCGGCATCCCCCTCGACCTCGCCGCCCTCAACATCGCCCGCGGCCGCGACACCGGCATCCCGCCGCTCAACGAGGCGCGCCGCCAGTTCAAGGAGGCGGCCAACGGCGACAGCCAGCTCGACGCCTATGCGAACTGGACCGACTTCGCCCTGAACCTCAAGAACCCCGCCTCGATCGTGAACTTCATCGCGGCCTACGGCACGCATGGCTCGATCACCGCCGCGGCGAGCGTGGAGGCGAAGCGCGACGCGGCCATGAAGCTCGTCTTCGGCGACGAGACGCTGACGGGGTCCGCCAAGGCCGCGTTCGACGCCGACCGCTCCGCCTTCCTCAACGCCCGGGGCGCCTACGCCAACGATGCGAAGCTCGGCGGCCTCGAGGACATCGACCTCTGGGTCGGCGGCATGGCCGAGAAGAAGATGGCCTTCGGCGGCATGCTGGGCTCGACCTTCTCGTTCATCTTCGAGCTGCAGCTCGAGAACCTCCAGAACGCCGACCGGTTCTACTACCTGTCCCGCGTCCAGGGCCTGAACTTCCTCAACGAGCTGGAGAACAACTCCTTCTCCAAGATCGTGCTCAACAACACCGATCTCGGCGAGACCGGCTACGCGCTGCCCGGTGACATCTTCTCGACGCCGGACCACGTCCTCTACGTGGACAAGAATGTCCAGACGAAGTTCGGCTACGCCGACCCGGTCCAGGACGACCCCTACCTGCAGGCGCTCTCGCCGATGGTGGAGCGCATCGACGCCAACAACGACGGCGTCGCCGAGTACATCCGCGTCAACACCAACGACCACGTCCTGATCCAGGGCACCAACGGCAACGACCACATCGTCGCCGGCGGCGGCGACGACTCGGTCTGGGGCCGGGACGGCGACGACCGGATCGAGGCGGGCTACGGCGTCGACAAGATCCACGGCGGCAAGGGTGACGACATCATCACCAACAGCGGCACGGATATCGGCGAAGTGGACATGCTCCACGGCGAGGAGGGCAACGACGTCATCCACGCCGGCTCCGGCCTCGCCCTCGTCTTCGGCAACCAGGGCCAGGACTTCATCATCACGGGTCCGGACGGCAAGGAGGCCTTCGGCGGCACCGGCAACGACTTCATCCTCGGCGGCGAGGGCGGCGACTTCCTCCTCGGCAACGAGGGCGACGACTGGATCGAGGCGGGCAACGGCTTCGACACCACGGCCGGCGACAACTCGGAACTGTTCTTCAACTCGACCATCATCGGCCACGACGTGATGTTCGCGGGCGAGAACGAGCACGATTTCGACGCCGAATCCGGCGACGACATCATGGTCCAGGGCGAGTCCGTCATGCGCAACGAGGGCATGTGGGGCTTCGACTGGGCGATCCACAAGTTCCACAATCAGGGCGCCGACGACGACCTGATGCGC
This sequence comes from Methylobacterium durans, assembly GCF_003173715.1. Classification (NCBI taxonomy): domain Bacteria; kingdom Pseudomonadati; phylum Pseudomonadota; class Alphaproteobacteria; order Hyphomicrobiales; family Methylobacteriaceae; genus Methylobacterium; species Methylobacterium durans. Next base: position 5,805,032 of record NZ_CP029550.1, read on the forward strand.
CCGATCTTCACCACCGACCAGCAGGACATCCTGCGCGACCGGTTCGACGCGGTGGAGGCGCTCTCGGGCTGGGACCAGAACGACCTGCTCAAGGGTGACAACCGCGGCTCGGCGGACCCGGCCGCCGAGCCCGAGGTCGGCGAGAACCCGAACCTCGCGGGCGCCGAGAACACCATGGTCAAGCACGAGCTGACCCAGGCCGGCGTCGACCGGATCGCGGGCCTGCGCGCCGTGCTCGGCGACTGGGTCGCGGCCAAGCCGACGGGCGCCAACGTCGACCTCGAGGCGATCATCGCCTTCGACGACGGCAACATCCTGCTCGGCGGCGGCGGCAGCGACGTGATCGAGGGCCGCGGCGGCAACGACGTCATCGACGGCGACCGCTGGCTCAACGTCCGCATCCTCATCGAGAAGGGCGGCGTGCGCTACACCGCCGACGGCATGGCCAAGAAGGTCTACCTCGAGAGCGATCTCGTGGAGGGCGTCCTGAAGCCCAACGCGGTGGCGCAGTTCGGCGGCACCACCCTCGACGCGCTGATGCTGAGCCGCACCCTCAACCCGGGCCAGCTCTCCATCGTCCGCGAGGTGGTCAAGGACGACGGCCTCGGCGACGTCGACATCGCGGTCTACTCGGACGTGGTGGCGAATTACAGCTTCGCCCGCAACAGCGACGGCTCGATCCGGATCACGCACGACACGCTGTCGGCCGGGATCGTCGTCTCGGACGGCGTCGACAAGCTCTGGAACATCGAGCGTCTGCGCTTCGCCGACGGCGAGTTCTCGGTGCGCGAGCTCGTCAACTTCCCGGCCACGGGCGTTCCGGTGATCGTCGACCCGACCCCCACCAACGGGCTCGTGTCGCCGACCGAGGGCCAGCCCCTCAGCGTCACCACGGCGGGCATCGCGGACGAGAACGGCCTCGGCGCCTTCTCGTACCGGTGGGAGCGCTCCGCCGACGGCGGGGCCACCTGGATCGCCATTCCCGGGCCGCCGGGGCCGGCCAGACCTTCACGCCGAACGAGGGCCTCCTCGGCTTCGGCAGCCAGGTCGGGAACATCCTGCGGGTCGGGGTCACGTTCACGGACGGTGACGGTCACCTGGAGACGGTGTTCTCGGCTCCGACGGGCGTCGTCGGCGACAACTGGAACGGCATCCCCTCGTGAACAACACCTTCACCGGCACGGCGGGCGACGACATCGCCACGGGCGTCAGCCCCGTGCTCATCTTCGGCGGCAACGACACGCTGAACGGCAACGCGGGCAACGACGTCCTGAACGGGGCGGGCGGCACCGACACGCTGAGCGGCGGGGCGGGCGACGACCGGCTCGACGGCGGGGCGGGCACCGACACGGCGGTCTTCGCCGGCACCGTGCGCAGCTTCACCTTCGGCCTGAACGGCCAGGGCCAGCTCGTCGTCACCGACCTGACCGGCGCGGAAGGGATCGACACCCTCACCACGATCGAGCAGCTGCGCTTCGCCGGCACCACCTACGCCCTCCTCAACGGGACCAACACGGGGGCGACCCAGAACGGCGGCACCGGCGCCGACCTCATCCTGGGCCACGGCGGCGCCGACACGCTCAACGGGGCCGGCGGCAACGACGTCCTCGCGGGCGGGGCGGGCAACGACACCGTCAATGGCGGGGCCGGCAACGACACCCTGCTCTGGCGGGTCGGCGACGGCCGCGACTTCATGGACGGCGGCGCCAACGTGGACACCGTCCACATCGGCGGCGACGGCACCGCCGAGACCTTCCGCGTCTACTCCCGCACCGAGGCGCTCGCCGCGGGCCTGTCGGGCCTCAACGCCAACACGGAGATCGTGATCACCCGCAACGGCACCACCAACGCCGCGATCATCGCCGAACTCGACAACATCGAGGAGATCGTGATCAGCGGCTTCGGCGGCGGCGACACCTTCACGCCGATCGGCAGCTTCGCCGGCACGAGCCTCCTGACCAGCACCATCACCCTCGAAGGCTCGCAGGACGACGACGTGGTGGACATCTCCGGCCTCACCTCGGAGCACCGCATCGTCTTCCGCACCAACGGCGGCGACGACCGGGTCATCGGCGCGCTGCGCCAGCAGGACGTGATCGAGCTCGCCGCGGGCCTCGCGCCCGACACCTGCGACACCGACGAGAACGAGGACGGCACCCACACGGTCTCCGGCGGCGGCCACAGCGTCACCTACGGAGCGGAAGGCAACCCGATCGTCCGCGGCGAGACCGAGTGGGAGGATCCGAGCGACGATCACCCCAGCCTGTTCCACCACCGCGAGCATTTCGGCAGCGTGAGCCACGACGTGCACAGCGCCGCGGGCGAGGTCTACGCCCTCTACGACGCCGTGTTCGACCGGGCCTGCGACGTCGGCGGCCAGCAATACTGGACCGAGGCGCGCGGCAACGGCCTCTCGCTTCGCGACCTCGCGGACACCCTGCTGCGCTCCGGGGAGGGCCAGTCGCATCTCGGCCAAGCGGACGACCGCGCCTTCGTCGAGAGCCTCTACCACACGGCGCTCGGCCGCGAGGGCGACACCGGAGGCACGGCGTACTGGACGGAGGCGCTCGGCGACGGCCTGTCGCGGGCCGATGCGATCCTCGCCTTCGCCTTCTCCGAGGAGAACCTCGCCGATCTGCAGCCGGCCTACACCTACGGTGTGTTCACGGCGGACAAGGACGCGGGCGGCGCGGCGCGGCTCTACTACGGCCTCCTCGACCGGGCGCCCGACGCGGACGGGCTCGCGGCCTGGACCGCCGCGCTGAAGGGCGGCCTCTCCGAGGTCGGCACGGCGCAGGCCTTCCTCGACTCGGCCGAGTACAAGGGCAAGTACGGGGGCCTGTCCAACGAGGACTTCGTGGAGCGCCTCTACAAGAACGCCCTCGGCCGCGACGCCGAGGACGAGGGGCTCGACTACTGGACGGGAGCCCTGGAGGCGGGCGCCTCCCGCGCCTCGGTCGCCACGAGCATCAGCCAGAGCCTCGAAGCGCAGCGCTGCCTGGTCTCGCAGATCGAGGAGGGCTGGCACCTCGTCTGATCCGCAGACGATCCCCGGCGCCGCCAGCCTCGGCGCCGGGGCTCTCGAGCCGGGGGAACCCCGGCCGGGCGCGCGGGGCGGGCGGATCCTTCCGGCCGCCCCGCCGCATGAGCAGCGTCGACCTCACGAAGACCCCGCACGTCAGTCCCTCACGACGTCTCCTTGGCTCCTCTCTCCCGCGAGTCGACCGTGCCGACAGGTTCCACGCCCACCGACCAGACCCGACGCGCCGCGGGCGCCAACCAGACCAAACACGCCGCGGGCGCCGGCCTGCTCCGGGCGTCGCGGCGTCCCGCCGAGGCCGGACCCGCGCGATGAGCGATCCCGCCGCCAGCCTCGACCGCGCGGCCTGCCTCGACGAGCAGATCTCGTTCGCGCTCCGCACCGCCGCCGCCGTCCACGAGGAGAACGGCAACGTCGCGACCGCCGAGGAACTGCGGGCGCAGGCCCGGCACCACTCGCTCCGGGCGATGCGGCTGCGGGCGCTCTCGGAAGTCCGATCCGCGGAAGTCCGATCCGGGGAAGTCCGATCAGCGGAGGCGGAGGCCGGCCCGCCCGGCGGCCTCGCGCGGAGTGCCTGGGCCTGACGCCCGAGCGGTTCGCACGGGGCTTGCAGGGCCCGATGCCCGGTTTACGCCGGCCCTCCCGCCCGCCATGCTCGCGCGCCGGCGCAGAGCCGGAGACGACGGCGTCGGTCGGGACGGGCACGGGAGCGGTTCGCGGATGAGATGGGTCAGATGGCTGGCGGTGCTGCCCTTCCTCGGCATGCTCGGCGGCCCCTTCTTCCTCAACCGCGTCACGCCCCTCGTCCTCGGCCTGCCGCTGCTGCTGGCCTGGCTCGTCTTCTGCGTGCTGATGACCTCGGTCATCATGGGCGTGATCTATCTCTGCGACCCTGAGAACCGCACCGACGGGACGGGCCGGGAGGCCGGCGAATGAGCATCGCCCTCCTCATCATCGCCGGCGCCTTCGCGGGCGCGCTGGCGCTCGGCATCCGGGCGCGCTCCGGTCGCGAGATGAGCCTGGAGCAGTGGACGGTGGGCGGACGCGGCTTCGGCACGCTGCTCGTCTTCCTGCTGATGGCGGGCGAGATCTACACCACCTTCACCTTCCTCGGCGGCTCGGGCTGGGCCTACGGGAAGGGGGGGCCCGCCTACTACATCCTCTGCTACCTGACGCTCCTCTACGTCGTCTCCTACTGGCTGCTGCCGCCGATCTGGCGCTACGCCAAGGAGAACCGCCTGTTCTCGCAGCCCGACTTCTTCGCCGCGAAGTACGGCAGCCGCGGCCTCGGCCTCGTGGTGGCCCTCGTCGGCCTCGTCGCCCTCGTCCCCTACCTCGTCCTGCAGCTCAAGGGGCTCGGCATCATCGTCTCGACCGCCTCCTACGGGGCGGTCTCGCCGACGCTCGCGATCCTGATCGGGGCGGCGGCGGTGACGGCCTACGTCATGGTCTCCGGGGTCCACGGCTCGGCCTGGACCGCGGTCATCAAGGACCTGATGATCCTGTTCGTGGTCGCCTTCCTCGGCATCTACCTGCCGCTGCACTATTACGGCGGCTACGGCGCGATGTTCGAGGCGATCGAGGCGGGAAAGCCCGGCTTCCTCGCGCTTCCCGAGCGCGGGCAATCGCCGACCTGGTTCGCCTCGACGACCCTGCTCACGGCGCTCGGCGGCTACATGTGGCCGCACGTCTTCGTCTCGGTCTACACGGCGGGCGATCCGCGCTCCTTCCGCCGCAACGCCGTGCTGCTGCCGGTCTACCAGCTCATCCTGCTGTTCGTGCTGATGGTCGGCTTCACGGCGGTGCTGCAGGTGCCGGGGCTCACGGGCGCCGACGTCGACCTCGCCCTGTTCAAGCTGGCGCTGCAGAGCTTCCCGCCCTGGTTCGTCGGGGTGATCGGCGCCACCGGCGTGCTCACCGCCCTGGTGCCGGGCTCGATGATCCTGATGTCGGGGGGGACGCTCGTCGCCAACAACCTCGTCCGGCCGCTGCGCCCCGGCCTGACCGAGGCCGGCACGGCCCGGCTCGCCAAGATCTCGGTGCCCCTCATCGCCCTCGTCAGCGTCGGCGTGACGCTCCACGGCGGCGAGACGATCGTGCAGCTCCTGCTGATGGGCTACAACTTCGTGACGCAGCTCCTGCCGGCCCTCGTCGCGAGCCTGCTGCGGACGAACCCCCTCACCGCCCGCGGGGCGTTGGCCGGCATCCTCGTGGGCGTCGCGGCGGTGGCGGCAACGAGCCTCGGCGGCCTGACGCTGGCCGGCCTGTTCCCGTTCCTGCCGGGCCCGGTGCAGGACATCAACGTCGGCTTCGTGGCGCTCGCCCTCAACGTCGCCGCCGCAGGGATCGTCAGCCGCCTCGACAGGCCCCGGCGCGGGTGAGACAATCGGAGTCCCTGTCCGTGCTCGCGGCGAGCACGGACGCCACGTCCGAGGAGCACGGGATGTCGCCGGAACTTCGGGAATCGCGGGCGGCCCTGATCCTGCTCGCGGTCACCGTCCTCTCCGTCCTCGTCTTCGGGGCCGTGACCCTGATCAGCCAGATCGGCGGCTGAGCCCGCGCGGCGCGGCCCCCGCGGCGGCCGTGAAGGGCGCGCCCGGAAACGCATGATGAAACACACGCCCCGCGGGCGGCATTGAGGGAATGCGCGGCCCGCGCCGCGCCGCCCGATTGATCATCCGAGAGACGGTATTGCCCGAGACCGCGCCACGCCCCTCCCGCCGCCACGCGGAGCTGGGACCCGCCTTCTACGACATCGTGGCGCCGGCCCGCTTCCCGCAGGCGATCCTGCGCTACCGCAACCGGCCCTGGGCCGAGCGGGTCGGGCTCGGGACGCTCACGGACGCGGACTGGATCCGGCATTTCGGCCGGTTCGAGCCCCTGCCCGGCAGCTTCCCCGAGCCCCTGGCCCTGCGCTACCACGGCCACCAGTTCCGGTCCTACAACCCGGATCTCGGGGACGGGCGCGGCTTCCTGTTCGCGCAGCTCCACGACCTTCGGGACGGGCGCCTGCTCGATCTCGGGACCAAGGGCAGCGGCCAGACCCCGTGGTCCCGCGGGGCGGACGGGCGCCTGACGCTGAAGGGCGGCGTGCGCGAGGTGCTGGCCACCGCGATGCTGGAGGCTCTCGGCGTCGAGACCTCGAAATCCTTCAGCCTGATCGAGACCGGCGAGGCGCTGGAACGGGGCGACGAGCCCTCCCCCACGCGATCGAGCGTGCTCGTGCGGCTGAGCCACTCGCATGTCCGCATCGGCAGCTTCCAGCGCTTCCTGGCGCTCAGCGAGACCGACAACATCGTCCGGCTCCTCGACCACACCATCACGACCTACATGCCGGAGATCTGGCAGGACGCGCTCCCCGACCGGGCCGCCGCCTTCCTCGAGGCGGTGAGCCGGCGCGTCGCCCGGATGGGCGCGCAGTGGATGGCGGCGGGGTTCGTGCACGGCGTGCTCAACACCGACAACATCAACGTCACGGGCGAGAGCTTCGATTACGGGCCCTGGCGCTTCCTGCCGCATTTCGACCCGCACTTCACGGCGGCCTACTTCGACACGACCGGCCTCTACAGCTTCGGGCGCCAGCCCGAGGCCCTGTTCTGGAACCTGAGCCGGCTCGCCGATTGCCTGCTGCCCGTGGCCGAGCAGCCGCGGCTGGAGGCCGTGCTCAAGGGCTTCGGGCCGCACCTGCAGGATGCCTTCGCGGCGGCGCTCTTCGCCCGTTTCGGCCTCGCCCCGGCGCCCGAGGAGCCGACGCACCGCTTCGTCGGCGCCTTCTGGCGCTTTCTCGCCGAGAGCGGCGCGCCCTTCGAGCGCGTCTTCTTCGACTGGTACGGCGGGCTCGCGAGCGCGGCGCGCGCGGGCGCGAGCCCGGTGGCGGACCTCTACCGGGCCGAGAGCTTCGCGCCCGTGCGCGCCGCCCTCGAAGCCCTGGAGCCCGCCGATCCGCGGCGCCTCGCCCATCCCTACTTCGCGGGGCAGGCGCCCTGCACCATGCTCATCGACGAGGTGGAGGCGCTCTTCGCGCCGATCGCGGACCGGGACGACTGGTCGGCCTTCGCGGGCAAGCTCGCGGAGATCGCCCGCATGGCGGAGGCCTACGGCACGGGTCCGGAAGGGATGGGCGAGGCGGCGTAAGTCACCTCTCCCGTCCGGGAGAGGCCGCGGGCGCGCCAGCGCACCGGGTGAGCGATACAGGTCCTTCCGGAGAGGTCGCATCCCTCACCCCGACCCTCTCCCGAACGGGAGAGGGGGCGCGGCGGCCCGGGGCGGCCTCACGGATCGGACCCCTCCCCCCGCTCGCGCTCGGCCACGCGCCCCCGCGCGATGCCGGCATCGATGGCGCGCCGCGCGAGACGCAGGCCGAGCCAGAACAGGAGGAGGCAGACGGCGAGCGCCGCGAGGATCTTGATGGGCTGCATCGGGGCGGGTCTAGCACGGCCGCGCCGCGGCGCTCACGCGCCCGGGCCGACCGGAGGCAGGCCCTGCTCCGGGGTCGGCACCACGCCGAGGCCGGAAGGGTCGTCCGGCGCGGCGGCGCCGAGGCGGCGCAGCAGCGCCTCGTAGGTCTGCGCGGCGGGCGAGCCCGCCTGGCGCTCGTTGGTGCGGTCGAGGAGTTCGTGCAGATCCGCCGCGAGCCGTGCGCGGGCCTCGGACCCGCCGGGACTCGCCTCGAACAGGTGGCCCAGCGCCAGCTCGAAGGCGCCGACCAGAACCCGCAGCCGCTCGACCTCGTCCTGAACGCCTGGATCCACGCGCGCCTCCGTCCTCGTCGGGACTCAACGCGCCGGGGCGGCGGGAGGTCCGGCCGCGTCAGCCGAGCTTCGGCGGGGCATCGGCCGTCACGGCGCCGACCGGACGCCAGACGTTGCGGGCAAGGCCCAGGCGCTCGCCCCGGTCGAGGGCCCACCAGGAAAGGCGCGTGCGCCAGCGGGCGAGCCCGAGGACCGACCACAGGTCGGGGCCGGGGACCGGCAGGAAGGGGTTGTGCCGGTCGTAGGCCCAGACCTCGATCCGCACCGAGGGGCGGAGCGACGGCCCGCGGGCGTGGAAGCCCACCGTGTCGCCGACGACGAGGGTGTTGCCGGGCACCGCGAAGGCCACCGGCTCGCCGTAGCCGAGGCGTCTCAGCTCGGCCCGCGTCGCCCGGAAGGAGCCGCGCCCGGTCAGCCGGTCGGGGTTGCGGGCGGCCCCGCGGGCGAGGCGGCGCTCCCAGGCGAGGCGGCGCTTGGTCGGCCGGTGCGAGCCCGGCACGTAGGTGAAGGGCCCCTCGTCCTCCGCCACGTCGGTGAGGAAGAGCCACGCCTTCATGGTCGGATGGAAGGTGTCGATGTGGAAGTTCGTCTGCGGGTCGGGCGGGCCCTCGACCGCGTGCGAGAGGATCGCCTGCACGGTGATCACCGGCTCGCAGTCGAAGCTCGACACGTAGCGCAGGAGGCCCTGCCACGCGGGAAGCTCGAGGAGCCGGGCCATCGCCGGCATCCGCGTGAGCGTCTCGGGATCGAGGGGGATGCGGCGGGTGACCGTGTCGCCCTGGAGCTGCTCGCGGGCCTCCACCGCGACGCTGCGGACCTCCGCGCTGATGGCGGCGTAGAGGTCGGGGGGCATGAAGTCGCGCCTCGCGATGAAGCCGTCGCGGGCGAAGGCGTCCCGGTCCTCGGCCGAGACGAGATGCGCGAGCCTGCGCCGCCGCCTGTCCGCCAGGGCATGGGCGAGGCGTACCCGCGCCGTGTGGAGACCCAGGCGGTTGAGGCGCTCCGATCCGAGGATCGGGTTGTCGACGAAGGATTTGGCGCCGGTGGCGAGCGCGGCGAGCCAGAGGGGCGCCCGCAGGACGGCCCCGAGGGCGGGAACGACGCGGGCCGCCGGGCGGGCGGGAGCGGGATGGGGGGACGCGGTGGCGCTCATCGGGACTCGAATCCTCCGGATGTCCCGTTCGGGACCTGCCCGCGGCGGGATATGCAACCGTTGCGTGCAAATGTGCGGAAAGGAAGGCTCGCCCGGCCGCTGCGGACGGGCTGCGCCGAGGCGGTCCAAGCCCTATCTCCCGGGCGGCGAGACCCGCCGAGAGAGCCCGAGCGACCCTGTGAGCCAGCGCGAGACCTTCCACATCGAGATCCTCGGCCCCGACGACGCGGACGTGCAGACGCGCGTCTCCGTGCGCACGAGCGACCTCGCGGGCGCGCGGGAGCGGGCGCTGCGCCTGTTCGCCCGGGCGCGGGTGCCCCAGCGCGGCGGCGAGCCGGCGGAGGCGGTGCGGGTGATCGACGGGGCGGGCCGCGAGGTGTTCCGCCAGAGCCGGTTCGACCGCGGGGATTAGGCGCCCCCGGCGGGGTCAGCCCCGGCCGCCGGACACCGTGCGGAAAGGATCTGTTCCGCCCGCTCAGCCCGCGCTATCGGTGAAGTCACGGCCGATTGCAGATGAGCGCGGGGAGAGACCGATTTGATCCGGGATCATAATAAGATTCTTTGAAGAACAGCTCGAACGCTCTTCTTGCGGTTACTTCCGGTCGCGCTGCTGACGCTGCCCTTCGGCGCCCGGGCTCAGAGCGTGGAGGACGGGTCCGACGCCGCCATCGGGCCGGCGGAGACCCGCACGATCCTCGACAGGGTCGGGCGGGACCTGAAGAGCCCGGATGCCAGGGTCACCGCCCTCCGCCGGGGGGAGGGCGCGGTGATCTGCGGCTCGGTCGACGTCAAGAACCGGATGGGGCTGTATACCGGCCCGCGCGGCTTCGTGGCCGACCTCTCCGACGGGTTCTTCGGCCGGGTTCCGGACGGGCCCGAACTCCTCAGCCCGAGCCGGATGGACGATTACCGCGCCATGGAACGGACCCGGGACCTCTACTTCAAGGCGTGCCTGCGATAGATCGCCGGATGCGGGGAGGCCGGCTGCCGGGGAACGGGGGGCGCCCTATCTCCCGCGCTGCGCCCCGCCGTTCCGGTCCCCGCCATGCGCCTCGCCCTTGCCCTCGTCGGAGCCGCGCTCCTGTTCTGCGCCCTGTTCGTGCGCAGCTACACCGTGCCGCCGGCGCCCGACCGGCGGGGCGGCACCACGGTGTCGCTCGCCCTGCCGAACCGGCCGCTCTTCGGAAGCCCGCGGGCCGATTGCCTCGGCACGCCGGATTCGGAGCCCGTGATCGCCTGCCTGATCGCCTCGGTGAACCGGGCGCGCAGCGAGGCGATCCCGCTCGTGAGCCTCGGCTTCTCGCCGGCCTGCTACGACCTCTCGCAGCGCATCGCCCTGATCGGCCGGGACGCGGCGGCGGCCGAGGCCCGCCACGCGCAGATCGCCCGGTTCGGCTGGTGAGGCGCGCGCCGGATCGGTCCCGCCCGCGGGCGCGTTGAGTTTGAGGATCCGGCGCGCGAGCCCGCAGCGCGTGAGGATCACGAGCTTGAGGACGACGACGATGGCGCTCAGGTCCGAGACCCCTCCCCCGCCCGCCGACCTCAAGGCCCCTGCGCCCGGCCCGTCCGACCGGCCGACCACGGCCCAGCTCAAGGCGGACATCGACAGCGGCCGCACCGGCGACAAGGTCGCGCATTACGATCCCGGCCTGTCGCAGCTCGGCACCGACGACGAGGCCGCCGGCCGGCCGAACGAGGCGCACCGGATCGCGGCGGCCCGGCAGCAGGAATCCGCCGCGCCCCACGTGCGGGCGGCGGCCGACCCGCAGGGCAGCCGCCCCTGGGTGCTGCCGGCCTTCGCGGGCTTCATCGTGTTCGCGGCCGTGGCGATCGGCCTCGCCCTCTGGCTGCTGCCCTAGGAAGGGCTAGGCGGCCTCGTCGTCGAGGGAGAAGCGGCTCGCGGGCCATTCGTACCGGCCGAGGGCCGCCGCGAGCGCCGATAGCGGCGTCGAGCGCCGCCGGCCCCCGACCGTCACGAGGCAGACCTGGCGGGCGACGGCCGGCTCCATCAAAGGCAGGAGCGACAGGCCGGGCAGGGTGGCGGAGAACTCGGGCAGGAAGCACACGCCCATCCCGGCCGCGACCATGCTCTGGATCCAGTCCTCGCGCTCGCTGCGGTGGGAGCGCAGGATCTCGGTGCCCTGCTCGCGCAGGATCTCGGCGAGATGGTCCCGGTACTCGCAATTGATCCGCTGCAGGTAGATCTGCCCGGCCATCTCGCGCATCCGGATCGCGTTGCGGCAGGCGAAATCGTGCCCCGGCCCGCAGGCGAGCATGAAGTGCTCCTCGTAGAGCGGGCTTGCCCGCAGCGGGTTGGGGAAGCCGCGCGGATCCGCCATGATCGCCACGTCGAGCTCGCCCGCGAGCAGCATCTCGGTCAGGCGCGCGGGCACGCCCTCGACGAGGGTCAGCTCGATGCCCGGATGGGCGACGCGGAAGCTGTTGAGGAAGCCGACGAAGCGCAGCGGCCCGATCGTGCACATCACGCCGAGGCGCAACTCGGCACCCTCGAGCCGCAGGAAGCGCGAGGCCGCGCGCTTGGCGCGCTCGCGCCGCTCGATCATCTCGGTGAATTCGGGCTCCAGAAGGCGGCCGAGATCGGTCAGGTGCACGTGGCCCCGCTCCCGCGAGACCAGCAGGCCGCCGAGCTCGTCCTCCAGCTTCTGGATCGCCCGGGTCAGGGCGGGCTGCGTCACGTTGCAATGCTCGGCCGCCTTGGTGAAGCTGCCGAGGCGGCCGACCGCCAGGAAGTAGCGGATCTCGTGGAGCTCCATCGGCGGCTCCGGCCTCACGGTCCTGGGGGCCGCCTCGGGCCGTCAGCCCGGCGCGGCCGTGGGACATCGGCCCGCCATTGTCTCGACAACGGGGCCATCGTCCAGGGGCGAGGCCCGTCGGTACGCTTGGGAAACCGGATCGCCCGGTGCGCCGCGCGGGCTCAGCCGGCCCGCCCCGGCGGCGGCGCCGGGTTCCGGCCGGCGAGCAGACGGTCGAGCTCGCGCAGGACCGCGCATTTGGCACGTCGTTCGTTGGAGCGCTTCATGGGAGCCTCCCGACGCCCCGGTCCGCGCCGCGGCGATGCGCCGGCGAGGAAGAGGCGTCATCTCAAGGGGATAGGTGTGGACGCACCGAACCCGGATCAAGGGCCTCAGGCGGCCCTGCGGGTGAACCGGGGATGGCGGATGACGATAGCCGGAGCCGGCTGGGGCGTGGTGGGCACTGCCGGGACCCAGATCCGGACCTGCGTGCCGGCGCGGGGATCGAACACCGTGAGGACCATGATCGTCTCCTCTCATCCATCGTGTCCGCGAATCTCGCACGGGCGGCTTGCGGCTTCCGTGACGCGGGTCACGCTCTCGGAGGGCCGGGGCGGCCCTCCGCGCGGGGTGCGCCCGAACCGGCGCCCTCAGTTGTGCGAGTGGTGATGCAGCATCTCGGAATCGTCGGCGAAGGGCCCCGGCGCGGGAGCGGCCCGGACCGGCTTGGCCGGCCGCGCCGGCTGCACCGCGCGGCCGCCGTCGCCGCCGTAGATCGTGTAGCGGGGCGTGACCCCGTTCAGCGTCACCGCGGCGCCCTGGCCTTCGGGGTGCAGGATCGACTGGGTCCAGGCCTGGGCCGAGGACGCGACGGCGAGAAGGACGGTGCCGGCGAGAAGAAGGCTGCGCATGATCGTGATCTCCTGGTGAGGGAAGCCCGGACAGTCCGTCCTGCTTCCGGATCCGATCATCGGCGGGGGGCAGCCGAAAGGATAATGCCGTTCGGGCATCGTCACGATGCCCGCGGGTCGGGCGGTCCCGCCTGCCGGGCCGCGCGGACCTTGGCGCGCGTCTCGGCCCGCATCCTGGCGATCCGGGCGCGGGCCCGCTCCAGGGCGGCGGCCAGCGGGAAGAGCGGGTCGCCGCCCGGCGCCTCGATGAGGTGGTGGGCGAGGCGCGCGCGCCCGGTCCAGAACATCTCGGCGAGCTCGGTGCCGGGCGCGGCGCAGGAATCGACCCGCAGGATGGACGGATCGGCGAGCCAGTCCCGGCTCAGCCGATGGACGAGCTGGACCCCCGGCGAGTGACGCGCCGTCCCCTCGTCGTGGGCGATCTTGAGGAACCACAGGTCGGCGCCGGTCCGGGGCAGGATCGCGGCGGCGAGCGTCTGCCCGCCGAGCCGCAGCCGGTCGATGCGCAGGCGCCCCTCCGCCCCGAGCGCCGCCGTCATCGCGCGCAGGAATGCGGCCTCCTGCGGCCGGCAGGCGATGGCGGTGCCCATCCGCCCCTTCCAGCCCGCTGCCTCGAGGGCGATGAAATCCTCGAGCGCCGCGGCCAGCGCCGCGGGCTCGTCCGCGGTGTCGAGGCGCAGGGCCTCCCCGCCGGCCTCCAGCGCCTCTCCGGCGGCGCGCAGCTTACGGCGGCGGCGGGCGGAGAGATGCGCGAGGGCGGCGCCCCGCGCCTCGGGGCCGAGCCCGTCGAGCGCGAGCCGCGCGCGGGCATGCGCCCAGACGCGCGTCTCGCGGGCCCCGCTCGCCGCCCGCTCGGCGCGCAGAAGCTCGGCGAAGGGGCCCTCCGTCGGCAGGTAGGGCATCAGCAGGCGGGGGCTCAGGGCGAGGGCCCGGGGCGCGGCGAGGAGAGCGGCGAGCGCGCGGGCGGGCTCCCGCGCGTCGAGGAGCGGCACGCCGAGCACGCCGTGGTCGTGCATCCAGCCGGCCAGAACCGGCAGGGGCAGGCCCCAGCGGGCACGCGCCCGCCGGAACGGCCAGAGCGCGAGGAGCCGGGCGCCCGGCATCTCCGGGGCCCGGTCCGCGACGAGGAGGAGATCGACGCCCGCGCCGTAGGCCGGCGCGGCCGCGAGCGCGTAGCCCGCCTCGTAGAACGGGTTCGCGAGGAAGGGGGCCTCCCCGAGGGCGCGCCAGGCGGGCCGGAACCCGGGAGCCGGCCCGAGCGGGCGGAGGGCGGCGACGAGGCCGCCGGGCAGGGCCGCGTCGCGGATCATCGGGCGGCCCGGCGGCGGGCCACGAGATCGGCGAGGCCGACGACGTTGAAGCGCCACGCGGCGGCGAGGAAGCCCGCGGCCAGGATCGCGAGGCCGGCGAGCCGCGCCGGGGCGCCCTGCCCGCCGGGCAGGAGGCCGATCCCGAGGATCGCGGCCCAGGCGAGGAGGGCGAGGGCGAGGATGCCGCCGATGTCGCCCGCCGGCACCGGCATGCGGAAGGTCTCGGGCCCGCGCCGCCCGCCGACCACGAAGACGAGGCAGGCGATGGCCTGGCCCGCCGCGAAGGCGAGGGCCGCGCCGAGCGCGCCGAGGCGCGGGATCAGCAGCCAGGAGAGGCCCCCGACGGTGGCGAGCAGCGCGGCCGAGGCGACGGCGTCGAGGTGGCTCGTGCGGGTGAAGTAGATGACCTGCCCGAAATAATAGGCGCGCACCATCAGGAGGATGCTCGCCGCGAGCAGGATCGGCGCCAGCGCCAGCGCCTGCGCCCGGTAGCCGGGCCCGAGCAGCACCGCGACGAGGACGTCGTCGTAGGCGAGCACGAACACGGCGCCGAAGGCGCCGACGAGCGCCAGGGCGCGGGCGGCGTCCGCGAGCACCGCCTCGGCCGCGCCGAGCGCGCCCGCCCGTACCTCGCGCTTGGCGATCGAGACCAGCGCCAGCGCGATGCTCTCGCCGAACACGACGAAGCCCTGGCGCAGGAAGTCGGCGATGGCGCCGTAGGCGCCGAGCTCCTCCGGGCCGACGCTGCGGCCGACGATGATCCGGTCGATGGTCTGGGCGAGCGCCGCGAGCCCGAAGGACAGGACGAGGGGCCAGCCGTAGGAGAACAGGCGGCGCGCCTCGACGGCGCTCGCCCGGCCCGCGCAGGAGCGGCCCGATCGCCCGCAGGGCCGGCAGCGCCGCGAGCCCGTTGGCGAGCGCCACCGCGAGGACGAGGGCGAGCGGATCGCCCGTGCGCGCCAGCGCGAGGCTGCCGAGGACGAGAACCAGGACGGCGCGGGCGAGGATCGCCAGCGCCACCGCGCCCGCCGCGAGCCGGGTGCGGGCGATCTCGGTCGAGGCCTCGAACAGGGTCATGCCGACGACGGCCGCGACGGTCGCCGCCGCGACCGCGGGGCTCGCGAGCCCCGCCGCGACCGAGAGCGCGGCCGCCAGGGCCGCGAGCGCCAGCATGGCGGCGAGGAGCCGGCCCACCGTGCCGACCTGGGCTGGGGCCCGGGCCTCGTCGTAGCGGGCGAAGAACGCGAATTTCGGCCATTGGCAGGTGGCGCCGTAGAGCACGAGCGCCCAGGCCAGCACGAACAGGTAGCTGCCGTAGGTCTCCACCGGCGCGAGCCGCGTGAAGACCGCCACCGCGCCCATGTTGAGGGCCGCCGCCGCGGCGCGCGCGCCGACGTAGATGAAGGTGTGGCGCGCGATCATCCCAGAACCCGGCATCCCCGAACCCGGCATCCCGGAACCGGGATCGTCCCCCTCCCCCGATGCGTGCGGGTTCGGGCCGCCGTGCGGCCCGGCCGGATCCGGTTGCGGAGCCCGCGGCGGCCTCTGTAGCATGCCGGGGCGTGCCCGCGAGGCCCCCTGCCCCGCGCCGGGGCGGGGCTGTCTCAAGCTGGTGCGGGAGGCCGGCGCGGGCTGCATGGGAGGGCAGCGTCTGCAGGGGGCGTGCCCGGGCGCCCGGGCGGGGCGCCGTGGACCGGCGATTGACTTCGCAGCCGCACACAGCCATATCGCGGGTGCAGCGTCAGCGGCCGTATCGGATCCGCTTGAGAGGGCTGCGTGACGGACGGGGCGGCCGCGGCGACGCGCTCGAACGGTCCGGCCCCTCTCTTCATACGTGCATGCACCTGGGCTGCCCCATCACGCGGGCGGCCTCCTGCCAACGGATCGAACCTGCCGTCGACGGCAGCCGGGGCCGGCGCGAGCGCGCGGCCCGGGATCCGCTGCCCTGAAAGTTCCAGCTTGACCCAGTTCACCGATTTCGGCCTCGCCCAGCCCGTGCTGCGGGCGCTCGATGAGGCCGGCTACCAATCCCCCACGCCGATCCAGGCGCAGGCGATTCCGCCTGCCATGCAGGGCCGCGACCTCTGCGGCATCGCGCAGACCGGCACCGGCAAGACGGCGGCCTTCGCCCTGCCGATCCTGCACCGCCTCTCCCTCTCGGACCGCCGCGCCCCGCGCCGCGGCTGCCGGGTGCTGGTGCTCTCGCCGACCCGCGAGCTCGCCAACCAGATCGCCGAATCCTTCTCCGATTACGGTCGCCACCTGCCCTACACGAACACGGTGGTGTTCGGCGGCGTCACCATCAGCCGCCAGGAGCGGGCGCTGGCGCCGGGCGTCGACATCCTCGTCGCCACGCCGGGCCGCCTGATCGACCTCGTCGACCGGCGCTCGCTGACGCTGGAGGGCGTCGAGATCCTCGTCCTCGACGAGGCCGACCAGATGCTCGACCTCGGCTTCATCCACGCCCTGAAGCGGATCGTGCGGATGCTGCCGGGCAAGCGCCAGAGCCTGTTCTTCTCGGCCACCATGCCGAAGAACATCGCGGGCCTCGCCGAGCAGTACCTGACCGACCCGGTCCAGGTCGCGGTGACGCCCGTCGCCACCACCGCCGAGCGCGTCGAGCAGCAGGTCATCTTCGCCCATACGGGCGCCAAGCAGGCGCTGCTCGCCCACATCCTGCGCGACCCGAAGATCGACCGGGTGCTCGTCTTCACGCGCACCAAGCACGGGGCCGACCGCGTCGTGCGCGGCCTCGACAAGGCCGGCATCGCGGGCGCGGCGATCCACGGCAACAAGTCCCAGCCCCAGCGCGAGCGGGCGCTCGCCGCCTTCCGCGACGGCTCCTGCCGGGTGCTGGTGGCCACCGACATCGCCGCCCGCGGCATCGACGTCGAGGGCGTCAGCCACGTCGTCAATTTCGACCTGCCGAACGTGCCGGAGAGCTACGTCCACCGCATCGGCCGCACGGCGCGCGCCGGGGCCGACGGCCTCGCCATCTCCTTCTGCAACGACGAGGAGAAGGCGTATCTGCGCGACATCGAGCGCCTGACCCGCCAGAAGGTGCCGGTCGCGGGCTTCCCCGAGGGCTTCGTGCCCCCGACCCGCCAGGAGGCCGCCGAGATCGCCGCCTCCGAGGAGCGCCGTCCCGACCAGCGCGGTCCCCGGCCCGGCCAGCGCCAGGGCCAGCGTCCGCAGGGGCAGCAGCGGCCCCAGGGCCAGCGCCCGCAAGCCCAGCGGGGCGACCATCGCCCGGGCGGGCGCCCCGCCTTCGGCGGCCGGCCGCAGGAGGGCCGGAATCCGGACGCCCGCAACGAGCGCCGCGGCGAGCACCGGCCGAGCCAGGGCCGTCCGGAGCATCAGGCCCGGCCCGAGCGCGGCCCGGAGGGCCGTCCGCAGCGCCCCGGCAACCGGCCCCGCAACGGGGGCGGCGGCGGCGAGGGCCGCGCGATCGGCTGGCTGGAGCGCGCGCCTCGCTCCTGAGGCGACCGGCAGCCCCGACCTCTCCCGTCCGGGAGGCCTGAGTCGGCGTGAACCGACCGGGTGATGGGTGCGACCTGTCCGGAAACCTCGCATCCCTTACTCTGTCCCTCTCCCGAACGGGAGGGAACCCGCGCCCGATGTGTCGGCGTCGGGGCTGAGGGGGCCGGCGCCCCACCTCTCCCGTTCGGGAGAGGTCGAGTGCGCGTGAGCGCACCGGGTGAGGGGCGCGACGTCGCCGGACACGGCGCCCCCCCACCCTGTCCCTCTCGGAACGAGAAGGGACCCGTGCGCGCATATTGCCGAGCCTGCCCGGCGCACCATCTCCTCCGGCGGATCGACACGGGAGGAGCGGATGCGCTTCGAACTCTACCGGGATGGCGTGGGCCGCTGGCGCTGGCGCCTGCGGGTGCAGAACGGCAACGTGATCGCGGATTCGGCGGAAGGGTACGCCCGCCGCGAGGATTGCGAGCACGGGATCGCCCTCGTGAAGACGAGCGGCGGCGCCGCGACCGTCGACATGACGACGAAGATCGCCTGATCCCCCCGATTCACGCATCCGAAACCCTGCCCGCACGGGACCCGCGCGGCGCGATGTCCCGTGCGAAACGGTTCGGGCCGCTCGCGCGTTGGAAGCGACCGGGTTCTCGGGCAGCGTTCCCGGGCTCGAACCGGCCCGCCTGACCATCCGCCGATACCAAGGAGTTGTGAACGTGCTGAGGAAATTCGTCCTGGCCGCCCTGCTGGCCCTAGGCTTCGCCGCCGCGGCCCCGCAGGGAGCCTCCGCCGCGCCCATCGGCCCGGCTCTCGCCCTGCCGAGCGAGGCGGCGCCCGCAATCGCGGAGAAGACGCAGTACTTCTATCGTCGTCCCTATTACGGCCGCCGCTTCTACGGCCCCCGTCCCTATTACGGCCGTCGCTTCTACGGCCCGCGCCCCTATTATGGCCGCCGCTTCTACGGGCCGCGCCGCTTCTACGGCCCGCGCCGGTTCTATTACTGATCGCCGGTCCTGATCACTTGGAGCGCCCCCTCGGCGCGCCTGTCGACCCGGCGGCTCCGCCCGAGCCGCCGGGTTTTTCATGTTCGGTCCTTCATGGCCGGTCCTTCATGGCCGGTTTTCCTGGCCGGCTTTCCTGGCCCGCGCCGACGGCTGCCCGCGCTTCGATTTTTTGGTATCCTGCGGGCACGGGACGGCCGGCGTCAGATCGGGCCACCCGGGAGGAAGCCCGATGAAAGACGCTGCGACCCGTGCGGCTCCGCCGGAGACCCCGCCCCCGCTCCTCAACCGGTTCGCGCCCGAGGCGCCTGCGTCCTCCCGGACCGAGCTCTGGCAGGTCGTCCCCCTCGAATGCGCCGTCTGCGCGCTGGCGGTAATCGCCGCGGCGGGCCTGAAGCTTGCCGGATGGATGCCCTGAGAGGCAGGATGCGGCGACGGGGGAGGACGGGCCGGGCATGGACGGGCTGACGAACGGGCGGAAGGCGGCGGAGCCCCGCGGCGACCTGACGGTGCGCACCATCGCGATGCCCGCCGACACCAACGCCAACGGCGACATCTTCGGGGGCTGGGTGCTCTCGCAGATGGACCAGGCGGGCGGCATCGCGGGCGTCGACCGGGCCCAGGGCCGCGTCGTCACCGTGGCGCTCGACGCGATGACCTTCATCCGCCCGGTGCGCGTCGGGGACGTGCTCTGCGTCTACACCCGGGTCGCGAGCGTCGGCCGCACCTCGATGAAGATCGAGGTCGAGGCCTGGGCGCGCCGCTTCTGCACACAGGTGCGCGAGAAGGTGACCGAGGCGACGCTGACCTTCGTCGCCATCGACGAGGCGGGCCGCCCCCGCCCGATCCCGCCCGACGCACCGGAGAGCCCCAGGGCCACACCCGGGCGCCAGGCGGAGGCCGCGGGCTGAGGGCTGCCAGCCGCGGTTGTGATGCGCGGCGGATACACGCGCAGTGCGATATCGAGACGCCCGGGCAAGGGGCGGTTTCCATCGTAGAACGATTCACTTAGAACTTAGTCCGGCGAGGGCAGAATCGTCTCACCGGAGCGTTTTCGCATGCACGTGCCGAGTTCGAGCAAGGTTTCCCAACCTCGCAAAGCGGACAAATTTCGGATACAAACCGGAAACAATCGCTCTGAACTGACCGTTGTTCGCGCAGATCGCTCCCTTCCTCCCGAACGTCTTGAGAGCACAGAGCTTTCCTCGGACCGCAACCTGACGCGGCACGCCCTTCAACCGCGTGAGAATCGCTGGGCCTGCCTCGGCCAGAAGCCCGTGATCGCGTGGTTCACCGGCCTGTCGGGGGCCGGCAAGTCGAGCATCGCGAGCGCCGTCGACCGGGCGCTGACCGCGCGGGGGCGCGCGACGATGGTGCTCGACGGGGACAATCTGCGGCTCGGCCTCAACCGCGACCTCGGCTTCAGCGCCGGCGACCGGGCCGAGAACATCCGCCGCGCCGCCGAGGCCGCGCGCCTGATGGCGGAGACGGGCCTGATCACGATCGTCTCGCTGATCTCCCCCTTCCGGGCCGAGCGCGAGGCGGCCCGCCAGATCGCGGGCGACGTCCCGTTCCTCGAGATCTTCATCGACACGCCGCTCGCGGTCTGCGAGGCGCGCGATCCGAAAGGGCTCTACGACCGGGCCCGGGCCGGCCGGATCCCCGACTTCACAGGCATCTCCGCCCCCTACGAGGCGCCGGAGCGGCCCGACCTCGTGATCCCGACGCAGGATCGCGCGGTCGAGGATTCGGCGGCCCTGCTGATCCCGGAACTCCTGCGCCTCAGCGCCCTCGAACGCGCCTGACGGCGCGGGCCTCACTCGGCCGCGAACAACCCCCAGCCCTCGGCGGGCGCGGCCTCGGGCTCGCCGTCCGCCGCCTTCGGGTCGCCCGGCGCCGTCTCGCAGCCGAGCGCCGGCAGGGCGACGACGCGATTGCCCCGGAAATCGTTGCGGCAGACGATGGCGCCGCGGCCCTCGACGTAGCCGAGCAGGCGCCGGGCCCGCCCCGGCGAGCGGCTGCCGATCGCCCGCGCGAGCGCCGCGTCGCCCGGGCAGGGCTCGCCGCCGAGCGCGGCGCGGGCCAGCAGCAGGAACAGGCCCTGGACCTCCTCCGGCATGGTCGCGGCGACGCCTTGCGCCTGCGCCCAGCGCTCGTCGGCCTCCGCCGCGATCTCCGCCGGATCGAGGCCGGCCCGGGCGACGCTGAGGGCCCGCCGGAAGGCGGCGAGGCCGACGCTCTCGCCGTCGAGGCCGCGCATCCGGCAGCGGACCAGGAAATCCTGGTAGACGACCGCGACGGGCTGGCCCCGCGCCTCCGGGTCCGCGACGAGGCCACGCAGCACCGCGTCGCAGCCCGCCCGGTTCTCGGCCGCGTCGAGGGCGGGCGCCGGGGCGGCCGGCTCGGGACGGTAGGCGCTCAGTTCCCGCATCAGGTCGGCCGGGCTGACCCGCGGCTGCGGCGCCGGGCGCGGGGCGCGCTCGCGGAGCGCGGGAGCGCTCTCGCCTTCGGCCGGGGTGAGGATCAGGGCCCGCAGATCCGCCTCGCCGGGCTGGGGCAGCGGCACGAGCTTGGGCGAGCCTGCGCGGGAGCCGGTCGCCACCGGGCCGATCCGCAGCGCCAGCGGGCGCCGGCTGAGCGCCGGCCCGAGGGCCACGAACTCGCCGCGGCCGAGATCGCGGAAGCGCTCGGCGCCGCGCCGGTCGAGGCCGAGGAGGTCGGCGGCCCGCGCCATGTCGATGTCGAGGAAGGTGCGGCCCATCAGGAAGTTCGTGGCCTCGGCCGCGACGTTCTTGGCGAGCTTGGCGAGGCGCTGCGTCGCGACGATGCCGGCCAGGCCCCGCTTGCGCCCGCGGCACATCAGGTTCGTCATCGCGCCGAGCGAGACCTTGCGGGCCTCGTCGGAGACGTCGCCGGCGGCGGCGGGGGCGAAGATCTGCGCCTCGTCGACCACCACGAGGACGGGGTACCAATGCTCGCGCTCGGCCTCGAACAGGCCGCCGAGGAAGGCGGCGCAGGCGCGCATCTGCGCCTCCATGTCGAGGCTCTCGAGGTTCACGACCACCGAGACCCGGTGGGCGCGCACGCGCGCGGCGATGGCCTGGAGGTCGGATTCCGCGTGGGCGCCGTCCACCACCACATGGCCGTAGGCCTCGGACAGGGTGACGAAATCGCCCTCGGGATCGATCACCACCTGCTGCACCTGGCCCGCGCTCTGCTCCAGGAGCCGGCGCAGGAGGTGCGACTTGCCCGAGCCCGAATTGCCCTGGACGAGGAGGCGGGTGGCGAGAAGCTCCTCCAGGTCGAGCCGCGCCGGCTCCGGAGCGCCCTGCCCCGCCCCGAGGGTCACCCCCATCTCGATGCTCGATACCATCACCGCTCCGGCTGCGCCGCGACCGAAAAACCCGCCCGCGGCGGGAGCGCCCTCACGAGAGGCGCCCGCCGCGGGGGCCGGACCCTAACACGCGCGAGGGGGCGCCGTTTCCGGCCGGGGCCGGCGCGTCCACAGGTTGGAGCGGGTTATGCGCCGCCCGGACGCGGAGCGGAAAGCGCCGATTCGGACCGTTGTCCTATGATTGTCTGCCTAGGTCTTCTGACCTAGGACTTCACGCTCATAGCTCGGGCGCCCTCGCGCCGGGCGGGCCCGGCATGCGATGCTCCGCCGGACCGGAGAACGCCATGCCCCGGAGAGCGCCATGAGCCGCAACCGCATCACCGACATCCCCGGCCTGCGCGTCGGCCACGCGGGCGACCCGCATCTGGCGAGCGGCACCACCGCGATCCTGTTCGAGAGCCCGGCCGTGGCCGCCGTCGACGTGCGGGGCGGCGGGCCCGGCACCCGGGAGACCGACCTCCTCGACCCCGAACGCACGGTCGCGGGCATCGACGCCCTCGTGCTCTCCGGCGGCTCGGCCTTCGGGCTCGACGCGGCGGCGGGCGTCGTGGCCTGGCTCGCCGAGACGGGGCGGGGCTTCGCAATCGGCCCCGTGCGGGTGCCGATCGTGCCGGGCGCGGTGCTGTTCGACCTCCTCAACGGCGGCGCCAAGGATTGGGGGCGCTACCCGCCCTACCGGGAATTCGGCTACGCGGCGGCGCGCGACGCGGCCGAGGATTTCGCCCTCGGCTCGGTCGGCGCCGGCACCGGCGCGCGCACGGCGAACCTCAAGGGCGGCCTCGGCTCGGCCTCGGCGCGGGTGGCGGGGACGGATCTCACCGTGGGGGCGCTGGTCGCGGTCAACGCCTTCGGCCGGGCGACCGTGGGGGACGGCCCGCATTTCTGGGCGGCGCCCTTCGAGCGGGACGGGGAGTTCGGCGGCCTCGGCTTCCCGGCCCGGGTGCCGGAGGAGGCCCTCGCCTTCCCGGCCCGCGCCCTGCCCGGCGCCAACACCACGCTCGCCCTGGTGGCGACCGACGCGATCCTGACGAAGGCGCAGGCGCGGCGCCTCGCGGTCGCCGCCCAGAACGGCCTCGCCCGGGCCCTCAACCCCGTCCACACGCCGCTCGACGGCGACACGGTCTTCGCGGCGGCGACGGGCCGGGTGCCCCTCGCCGACCCGGTCGTCGACCTCGCCCGGCTCGGGGACGCGGCCGCCGCGACGCTCGCCCGGGCGGTGGCGATCGGCGTGCACGCGGCGGCGAGCCTGCCGGGCTCGGTACCGACCGAGGCCGGGGCACCACCCTCCTATCTCGGCCTGCCGCCGGCGTGGCGCGACCGCTTCGGGAAAGGCTGAGACGTCAGCCGGCGCCCGCAGCCTCCTCCTTGGCGTCCGCGAGGAGTTGGGTGAGGCCGGCATCGACCTCGGCGGCGAGGAGGCGCCGCTCGGCCTCGTTGAGGTCGCCCGCCCAGCCGCGCCGGCCGAAGCCCTCGGCGCAGCGCGCCCGCTCGGATTCGAGGTAGGCCTCGGTCTCCGCGGGCCGTGTCCGCATGGCGTGGACGAGGCCGAACCAGGCGGCGCGCTCCACCACGGCGAGGCGCGCCCGCAGGCGGATGGAAACGGCCCGGTCCGGGTCGATCTCGAGTTCGCTCATGGATTCGTCCCCGGACGGATCAGCGGCGCGGCTCGCAGCGCGTCTTGACGTAGCTGCCCTTGTCGTCGCCGTGGCCGGCATTGGCCGCCAGCACCGGGCCCTGGACGAGGCATTCCTGCAGGGTGTGGGCCGGCCCCGTGATCACGTCGAGGGCGTTCTCGCGGGTGCAGTCCGGGGCCTGGATCGAGGAGGCGCAGACGAGGGCGACGACGAGGATCGGATTCATGACACCTCCCTGGCACCCCGAACCTGGCGCCCCGAACCTGGATTCCAGGCTCGGGCGACCCGCGCGTGCCGGCAAAAGGAAGGGGTCGGGCTGCGCGAAGGTTCCCGCCGCGGCGAGGGGCGTCAGCGTCGCAGGGCGGCTTCACGGCAGCGTCGGGTCCGCGGTGCGCGCCAGCGCCTCCCGGATCGCGGCCGGATTCGTGGCGATCGTGCGCAGCAGGGACCGGCTCGCCCGGTCCGGCTCGGAGCGGCCCTGCTCCCAGTTCCGGAGCGTCGACAGATCGAGGCCGAACGCGGCGGCGAACGCCTCCTGCGTCAGGCCCTGCCGCTCGCGGAGCCGGCGGACGTCGATCCGGTCCGGCGGTCCGTAGGCCGCGACCGCGACCTCCAGCGGATCCAGGTCGCGGCGCAGGCGGTCCCAGTCGTCGAGCCGCGGCAGCACGGCGACCGCGAAGCCCTCGTCGAAGAGCCGCGTCGCCACGATCCGCGCCGCGCGGAGCGACAGGCCGCGCTCGGCCAGGAGCAGGGCGAGGCCCGGCGCGTCAACGCCGTGGGGGCGGCTGCGCAGGGCGACGGTGGCGGGTGACCCGGAGGGGACGCGGGAGACGTCCCGGACCTACGCCGGTCCCCGCCAGCCCTCAAGCCGGTTCGTCCCGCTCCGCGAGCCGGTCGATCAGCCCCTGCATGCCGCTCGGCACCGGGGCCTCGGCCTCCCGGGCGTAGAGGGCGCGCAATTGCCGGCCGATCTCGGCGAGGCTCAGCGAGCCCTTCAGGATCACCCGGTCGGCCTGGGCCGCGAGGCTCGCCTTCTCGGCCTCGGTGATCTCCTTGGCGGTGAGCACCACCACCGGCACGTTGCCGTCCGGGCGCGCCCGCAGGGCCCGCAGGAAGCCGAACCCGTCCATCTCGGGCATCATCAGGTCGAGGAGGATGAGGTTCGGGCGCTCCGCGTCGAAGCGCTCCAGCCCCGCCGCGCCGTTCTCGGCCTCCGTCACGCTCCAGCCGTCGCGGGCGAGCGTCCGGCGCAGCCGGGTGCGGGCATCCGCGTCGTCGTCCACCACGAGGACGCGGCCCTCGACGCCGTTCGGCCGGTAGCGCTCCATCAGGCTCTTCAGGCGCTCCCGGTCGACCGGCTTGACGAGGTAGTCGGTGGCCCCCAGCGCCTGGCCGATCCCCTGCTCGGCCACGACCGAGGTGATGATGACGGGGATGCCGGCGAGGTCCGGGTCGTTGCGGATCGCGTGCAGCACCGCCCAGCCGTCCATGCGCGGCATCTCGATGTCGAGGAGGATCGCCCGCGGCTTCAGCGCCCGCGCCAGCGTCAGGCCGTCCCGCCCGTCATTGGCGGTGCGCACGCGGAACCCCTCGCGCTCGAGGTGGCGCTGCAGGAGCTCGCGCGCGGCCGGGTCGTCGTCGACGAGGAGCACCGCGTCGTGCTCCTCGTGCTCGGGGATCTCGGGCGGCTCCAGCGCCCCCTCGGCCTCAGCCTCGGCCGCGTCCTCGGGCGTCAGCACGGCGGGGAGCCGGATCGTGAAGGTCGAGCCCTTCCCCGCCTCGCTCTCGACCGCGATGTCGCCCCCCATCTTGCGGCAGAAGGCCCGGGTGATGGCGAGGCCGAGCCCGGTGCCGCCGAACTGGCGGGTCGTCGATTCGTCCCCTTGCGCGAAACGCTCGAACAGGCGGCCGATCTGCTCCTCGGTGAGCCCGATGCCGGTGTCGGAGACGGCGAAGCTCAGCCAGTCGGCCCCCGCCTCCGCGTGGCGGCGCACGGTGAGCGTGACGGTGCCGTCCTCGGTGAACTTCGCGGCGTTGCCGACGAGGTTCAGGAGGCACTGGCGGATCTTGGTCTGGTCCTGGTGCATCTCCCCGAGATCGGGGCCGAGGTCGACCGCGAGGCGGTTGCGCTTCTTGCCCACCAGGCTCTCGGTGGCGGCGGTCACGTCCGCGACGAGGCCGTCCACCGCGAAGGTCTCGGCCGAGACGCTCATGCGCCCGGCCTCGATCTTCGAGATGTCGAGGACGTCGTTGATCAGGCTGAGGAGGTGGCGCGCCGCCGTCTCGATCTTGCGCAGGTCCGGCAGGAGCTCGGACTGGCCGAGATCCTCGAGTTCCTCGCCGAGCATCTCGGAATAGCCGATCACCGCCGAGAGCGGCGTGCGCAGCTCGTGGCTCATGTTGGCGATGAACTGGCTTTTGGCGAGATTGGCGGCCTCCGCCGCGGCGCGGGCGCGCTCCACCTCGGCCTCGGCCTCCTTGCGCTCGGTGATGTCGACGTTGAGACCGACCCATTCGCGGATGCTGCCATCCTCGTTCAGCACCGGCACGCCCCGCACCTCGGTGTCGCGCCAGCGCCCGTCGGCGCGGCGCAGCCGGTACTCGACCTGGTAGGGCTTGCGGGACTCCAGGCAGGCGGCCCAGACCTCGGCGGCGTGGGCCCGGTCCTCGGGGTGGACGGCATCGACCCAGCCCCAGCCCCGGTAGGCCTCCTCGCTCTGGCCCGTATAGGCGGCCCAGCGGGGCTGCGGCGGCAGGAGCTCGCCGGCCGCGTCCGTGTTCCAGATCACCGCCGCCGAGGCCTCGACGAGCGCCCGGAACCGGGCCTCGGAGCGGCGCAGGCCGGCCTCCGCGGCGCGGGTGCCCGTGACGTCGGTGTTGGTGCCGTACCAGCGCAGGATGCGCCCGCGCGCATCCCGGTGCGGCAGGGCCTGGGACAGGAACCAGCGGTAGCAGCCGTCGCGGCCGCGCAGCGGGAAGGTGTCCTCCCAGGGCTCGCCCGCGGCGATGGCGGCCCGGTAGCGCTCGGTCACCGCCGCGACGTGCTCGGGGTCGTGGACCGTGCGCCAGCCCCAGTCGCGCATCTCGTCGAAGGTCGTGCCGGTGTAGTCGTACCAGCGCCGGTTGTACCAGACGATGGTGCCGTCGGGCTCGGCCATCCAGGCGAGCTGGGGCAGGGCCTCGGCGAGGTTTCGGTAATCGGCCTCGCCGATCCCGGCTTCCGGTCTCTCGTCCTCTCGGCTCATCGCTCGTCCCGGCACGCGGCTTGCGGACGCCTGCACACGCGTCCGTGAACACCGGATATAGGCCACGCCCCCGCCGCTTCGCGCCTCATTTCGCGGATCCGCGCCGCGCGGCGTGCCAGGAATCGGCGGCGTAGAGGACGAGCGCGATCCAGATCAGGCCGAACAGCGGCACCTGGTGCGGCGCGATCCGCTCGTCGAAGGCGAGGACGCTCAGGGCGAGGAGGCAGGTCGGGGCGAGATATTGCAGCAGGCCGAGGGTGGCGAGCCTCAGCCGCCCGGCGGCGGCCGCGAACCAGATCAGCGGCAGCGCCGTCGTCACGCCGGTCAGCGCGAGGAGCAGGACCGCGCCGGGCTCGCGCGGGCTCGGCTCCGGGGTGAGGATCCAGTAGGCGAGCGCGAAGGGGGCGAGCAGCAGGGTCTCTGCGAGGAAGCCGAGGGTGGGGTCGACCCCGACGACCTTCCGGATCAGGCCGTAGAGGGAGAAGCTGACGGCGAGCGCCAGCGCCACCCAGGGCAGCGTCCCGGCCATGACGACGGCGGTCAGCACCCCGAGGGCGGCGATGCCGACCGCGACGACCTGGACCGGGCGCAGGCGCTCGCCGAGCACCAGCGCGCCGAGGCCGACGCTGACCAGGGGGTTGATGTAGTAGCCGAGGCTCGCATCGAGGAGGTGCCCGCCGTTCACGGCCTGGAGGTAGAGCAGCCAGTTCACGGCGATGAGGCCGGCCGACAGGCCGAGGAGGGCGTGGCGGGGCCGCACGGGCGCCGGCCACGGGACCGGCCGGCGCGCCCGCCAGATCAGCACGAGGGCGAGCGCGAACAGGCTCGACCAGACGATGCGCTGGGCGAGGATGAGGCCGGGGCTCGAGGCCCCGAGCAGCCGGAAATGCAGCGGGACGACGAGGCCCCAGCTCAGATAGGCGCCGAGCGCGTAGACGAGCCCCAACGGTCTCCCCTGCCTGTCTCCCCTGCCGTGCCGGCGCGGCGGTCGCGGGCCCGCCGCCATGGCGGGCGCGGGGAGCCATACAGGGTTTTCGCAGGGTTTTCGCGCGGGAGGCCCGGCCGCGCCCGGCGCCGCCTCAGCGCTGCGTCAGCGCTTCTGCGGCGCGATCGGGTCGCCCCGCATCAGGGCGTGCAGGCGCTCGGTGTCGAACCCGTTCGGGATTCTGGGGGTGGCCTTCGGGGCGGCCTGCGGGGGCGGGACCATCGTCGGCGCCGGCAGGATCGAGCCGGTGGCGGAGGGCTCGGGCGGGGCGGCGCGGACCAGGATCGGGGCGGGCGCGGCGCGGGGATGGGCGAGGCGGTCGGCGCAGGCGAAGCCGATGATGCCCGTGCAGGCGGCGAAGGCGGCGCCGATGGGGAGGAGACGCAGGATACGCAAGGGAAGACCGGTCCCGGATACGCGACAGACGGGCAGAATAGGGACGGCCCGTTAACGAAGCGGAACCCGTACGGCCGCTTCTGCACGCGACGATTGCGTGATGCCCGAGCGATCGTCCGGCCTTGAGCCCCTCCGGGCGAGCGCGATGGCCCGGCAGGCCCGCGTCCAGCACCAGCACCGACCGGATCCGACCTCGGGCAGATCCGCGTATGACGACGCCGAGGTTCAATCTCCGGGATGATCGCGATCAACGTCCCGAAGTCCTCCGAAAGATCGCTCGGGACGCGCCGTGATTCCTCGGCGCGCGAAGGCCGGCCCCGCCGCCGCGGCCCGCCCGCCGGCCCGCCCCCGCTTGACCGCGGCCCCCGCGCCGCGCTTCGGTTGCGCCGCAACAGCCCCGAATCCACGCCCCGAGCCCGCATGTCGAAGACCCCGCCCCGCGACCCCGCCCGCTTTCGGCCGGCGACCCGCCTCGTCCACGCAGGCCGCGACCCGTCCGCCCAGCACGGCTTCGTCAACACGCCGATCTACCGCGGCTCGACGGTGCTCTACCCGACCTACGACGACATCCAGCACCGGCGGGGCCGCTACAATTACGGCACCTCGGCGACGCCCACGATGGACGCGCTGACCGACGCCTGGACGGAACTCTCGGGGGCGGCCGGCACCGTGGTGACGCCCTCGGGCCTCGCCGCCCTGACGGTCGCCCTGATGGCGAGCGTCTCGGCGGGCGACCACCTGCTCGTGACCGATTCCGCCTACCGCCCGACCCGCCAGTTCTGCGACGGGGTGCTCGCCCGCTACGGCGTCGCCGTCGAGTACTACGACCCGACGCTCGGCGCCGGCCTCGCGGCCTTGATGCGGGACACCACGAAGGCCGTCCTCGTCGAGGCCCCGGGCTCGCAGAGCTTCGAGATGCAGGACGTGCCGGCGATCGCCGAGGTGGTCCACGCGCGGGGCGGCACGGTGATCATGGACAACACCTGGGCGACGCCGCTCCTGTTCCCGCCGCACGAGCGGGGTGTCGACATCGCGGTCGAGGCCGGCACCAAGTACCTCAGCGGCGGCTCGGACCTCCTGATCGGGCTGACCTCCGCGAACCGGAAGCACTTCCCGGCGGTGCGCCGCACCTTCGACCATTTCGCCATGTGCGCCGGGCCGGAGGACATCTTCCTGGCGCTGCGTGGCCTGCGCACCATGTCGCTGCGGCTCAACGAGCACGGCCGCCAGGGGCTGGAGATGGCGCGCTGGCTGCAGGCGCGGCCGGAGGTGCTGCGGGTGCTGCACCCGGCCCTGCCGGAGGATCCGGGCCACGCGATCTGGACGCGGGATTTCTCCGGGGCCTCGGGGCTGTTCGGCGTCATCCTGAAGCCGGTGCCGGAGGCGGCGGTCGCCGCCATGCTCGACGGGCTGGAGCTGTTCGGGATGGGCTTCTCCTGGGGCGGCTTCGAGAGCCTCGTCATCCCCTTCGACTGCGCGCCCTACCGCACCGCGACCCGCTGGGCGCCGGGGGGCCCGCCCTTCGCTTCCATATCGGGCTCGAGGACATCGCGGACCTGAAGGCCGATCTCGAGGCCGGGTTCGCGCGGCTGCGGCAGGTGGCGGGGGGTGAGGCGGGCTGAGCCGGGCTCACGGCACCAGCCAGGTCCCGGTCCAGCCGCCCTCCCCCGTCCGCCGCCAGCCGGCGCGGCGATGGCCGCGGCGGTCGAGGTAGAGGAAGTCGAGGCGCTCGGCGCGCAGGACGAGCGCGCAGAAGCGGGACCGCCCGACGTCGGTTGCGTCGCCCGGCTCCGGCAGGGCGTAGGCGCCCCCGCTGGGCAGCGCTGTCCCGGGGCCGGGTCGATGCCGTAGCAGATCCGGCTCATCGGCCGGCTCGCGTCCCAGGCGGCGTCGGCCACCGCGTCGCCCGCGTGCAGCGTGGCCGTCCCCTCGACGCGGATCTGCACCGCGGTCTCGGGATCGTAGGCGTGGAGGGCGCAGGCACCCCGCGCGGCGATCTCGCCCGCCTTGTCCGAGCGCCGGTCGCAGTGGATCCGCAGCGTCCCGGCCCCGCGCTCGACCGCCCGCAGCACCACCGTGCGGACCCGCGGCCGGCCCCCGGCATCGACCGTGGCGAGGCTCGGCGTGTGGAAGGCGGAGCGTCCCCGCTCCACCCCGTCCGCGAGGAGGCTCCAGAGCTCGGCCTCCGCCGCGGCGAGATCCGCGTGGAAGGGCGGGAGCGGCGCGCGCTCCATCTCAGCCGCCCCCGGCGCGGCGGCGCTCGCGGAAGATCAGGGCGAGGTTGCGCAGGTAGATCCCCGTCGAGAGCCCCTGCCCGATGATGATCACCGGCTCCTTGCGCACGAAGCCGTAGGCGAGCGTCATCAGCCCGCCGAGGATCGACAGGAACCAGAACGAGAGCGGCATCACGCTCTTGCCCGCCCGCTCGCTCGCGACCCATTGCAGGATGAAGCGCGAGCCGAACACGAGCTGCGCCAGGATGCCGAACACGAGCCAGAAATCGAAGCGGGTGACGAAGACGTCGTAGAAATAGCCCCGCAGGTGGTCGGAGATCTCGATCAGCACGGCCGTTCTCCCGCCTCCGCCGGCGCCGCGCCCGCGCCGATCTCGGCGACCGCAGGCGTCGGGCGCTTGCGCCGGATCAGCCACCAGACCCCGGCGAGGTCGAGGAGCCCGACCCAGAGCCGGTCGAACAGGCCGTAATTCGAGGCGCCGGTGAAGCGGGGCCGGTCGATCACGTCGCGGTGGACGACGCCGTAGCCCTCGCGGGCGACGAGGGCCGGCATGAAGCGGTGCAGCGCGTCGAAATAGGGCAGGCGCAGGTAGACGGCGCGGCGGAAGACCTTGAGGCCGCAGCCGGTGTCGCGGGTGGCGTCGCGCAGGATGCGCCCCCGCACCCCGTTGGCGATGCGCGATTGAAGCATCTTGAAGCGCCCGTCCCTGCGCCCCGTGCGCTGCCCCTGCGCGAGGGCGGCGGCCGGCCCCGCCTCCTCCAGGGCCGCCACGAGGGCGGGGATGAAGACGGGGTCGTTCTGGCCGTCGCCGTCGAGGGTCGCGACGACGGGGGCCCGCGCCGCGGCGACGCCGCTGCGCACCGCCGCGCTCTGGCCGGCGCTCGCCGCGTGGCGCAGCACCCGCAGCCACGGCCGGGTGGCGCGGGCCTCGGCGAGCCGCTCCGGCGTCGCATCGCTCGAGCCGTCGTCGACGTAGATCACCTCGAAGGGCGCGAGGCCCGCGCAGGCCGTCTCGATCTCGGCGACGAGGCTCGCGATGTTGCCGGCCTCGTTGCGCACCGGCACCACAACCGTCAGGCGGGGTTCGGGGGATGGGTTCAGGGATGCGCGCTCCATCACGGCAGCACCGCGTAGGCCGTGAGGTCGAGCCGCTTGCCGCCGTTGATGTTGAAGCCCGAGACCTGCCCCACGGGGGTCGGCAGCGGCGCGGCGACGGGGACGGGGACGGCGGCCGCGAGGTCGGCCGCGAAGCGCGCCTCGACGAGGACGAGGCGGCAGCCGCCGCCCCGCAGGAAGTCGAGAGCCTGGGATCCGGAATCGAGCATGGTCAGGTCGGTGCCC
Organism: Methylobacterium durans; assembly: GCF_003173715.1. NCBI lineage: Bacteria > Pseudomonadati > Pseudomonadota > Alphaproteobacteria > Hyphomicrobiales > Methylobacteriaceae > Methylobacterium > Methylobacterium durans. Next base: position 5,836,654 of record NZ_CP029550.1, read on the forward strand.
ATCAGGAAGACGAGGCTCGGCTCGCGGTAGCCGAGGCTCGCGACCTGCGGGCTCGGGCAGGGCAGCGCGTCGCGGATCGCGGCGAGCCGGCCCGAGACCTTCAGCGCCGGCAGCGCGCGCTGGGCAAGGCCGAGTACGGAAGGCGTCAGGAGGCAGGCCGACAGGATCGCGATCACGCAGGCGCGCTCGGCCGCCCCGCGGGCGAAGGCCGCGACCGCGAGCGCCGCCAGCGCGCAGGCGGCGATGAGGAGCGGGAGCGCCGCGAGCGGCAGGCTGCGGTCGAGCTTCCAGCCGGCGGCGAGGAGCCCGAGGGTCAGGCCGACCGGGATCAGGAGCAGGAGGAACGCGACCGTCGCGCGCGCCCCGCGCCGGGCGGGGTCGAGGGCGCCGGACTGGAGCGCCAGCGCGGTCAGGATCGCGACCGCCGGCATCAGGGGCAGCACGTAGTGCGGCAGCTTCGTCGGCACCGCCTCGAAGACGAGCCAGGAGGGCACGATCCAGGCGAGCAGGAAGGCGACCGCATCGGTGCCCCGCGCGCGCCACGCAAAGGGTAAGCTCAGCGCCGCGAACGCGGCACCAGGCCAGAAGGTCGCGAAGAAGGCGATCAGGTAGGCGCCCGGCGGTCCCCAGTGCTTCTCCTTGGCGGTGCCGACCTTGCCCAGCATGTCCTTGCCCACCGCCTCCCCGAAGAAGGCGCCGCCGCTCTTCCAGGCGATGGCGAGGAACCAGGGCGCGACGAGGAGCAGGGTGAGGGCGAGGCCGGGGCCGGGGCGGAGCGCGAGCAGCCAGCGCCCGGAGCGGGCGCGGACCGAGAGGACGAGGGCGGCAAGGCCGACGAACATCGGCACCATCGGCCCCTTGACGAGGATGCCCAGCGTCAGGCCGAGCCAGAAGGCGAGGAAGACGGCGCGGCCGAGGGCGCCCTGCCCCCGTTGCAGCCAGGCGCGGGCCAGCGCCCCGAAGGCGGCGGTGGCGGTCGCCGTGAGCACCGCGTCGGTCTTGGCGAGGTGGGCCTCGGCCGCGAGCATCAGGCAGGCGCCGAAGAGCGCGGCGGCGAGGAGGGCGCCCCGGCGCGTGAGGAAGGCGAGCGCCGCCCAGTAGGCGAGCAGCACGGAGGCCGCGGCGCCCAGCAGCGAGGGCAGGCGGTAGAGGCCGATCGCGGTGCGGGCCTCCGGCACGCCGAGCGCCTCGCCCGCGGCGACGGAGGCCGCCTGCAGCCAGTAGATGCCGACCGGCTTCTTGTGGCGCGCCTCCGCCTGGAAGCGGATGTCGACGAGGTCGCCCGTCTCCAGCATCTGCTTCGTGGCCTGGGCGAAGCGGGGCTCGTCCCGGTCCATCGGCTGCAGGGAGGTCAGCCCCGGCAGGAAGCAGGCGAGGCAGAGGGCGAGGAGCAGGGCGCAGGCCCGGGCGTGGCTGCGCTCCCCGAAGGCGAGGATTCGGTCGGGCAGCGGCGCGGAGAGCGCGCCTCGGGCGACGCGGCCGGCGGAGAGGCTCGTCATGCGCGTCTCGTGGTGAGCGTCCCGTCACGGGCTCGCGGCGGGCTCAACGGCGTCGGCCGGCCGGGCAGACCGCCCGCGCCCGGACCGGCGGCCGTGTCGGTGATCCGGCCCGGAATGTCAAATGACCCGGCTTGCCGGCCAAGCGAGCCCGTTCGAGAGTGCCGGCTGCCCGCCGCAGGACAGATTTCCATGACGCTCCGCATCGGCCTCCTCGTCTTCCCCGGGGTGCAGCAACTCGACCTCACCGCCCCCTACGAGGTGTTCGCCGCCCTGCCCGGGGCGGAGATGCACCTCGTCGCGGCCGATCTCGCGCCCGTGCGCAGCACCACCGGCCTCGTGCTCACCCCGACGACCCGGCTCGCCGACTGCCCCGACCTCGACGTGGTCTGCGTGCCGGGCGGCAGCGGCGTGAACGCCCTGATGCGGGACGCGACCGCCCTCGCCTTCCTGCGCCGTCAGGCGGGGACGGCGCGCCACCTCACCTCCGTCTGCACCGGCGCACTGGTGCTCGGCGCGGCGGGGCTGCTCCGCGGTCGCCGGGCGACGACGCACTGGGCAGCGCACGACCTCCTGCCGGCCTTCGGGGCGATCCCCGTGCGCGAGCGCGTGGTGCGGGACGGCGCGCTCCTGACCGGCGGCGGCGTCACGGCGGGGATCGATTTCGCCCTGGCGCTCGCGGCGGAGATCGCGGGCGAGACGGCGGCGCACGGGATCCAGCTCGCCCTCGAATACGCCCCCGCCCCGCCCTTCGCGGCGGGCCACCCGGACGAGGCCCCGGAGGCGGCGCGCGCGGCGGCGCGGGAGCGCCTGGCACCGAGCCGGCGCGAGCGGGAGCGGATCGTGGCCGAGATCACGGGCGCGGAGGTTCCGCGGGCCGGCTGGTGAGCGGTGGCTCTCATCGCACGCATGATTGATCGGGCGCGGACGCGCGGTATCGTGCTGGCAGGAGAGAAACGCCATGACCGCCGACACGACGAACGCCGACAAGCCGGGCGCCGACACGATCTACGACCGCGACCTCGACCGGAACCCGGCCAATTTCCAGCCTCTGACTCCGCTGAGCTACCTCGACCGGGCCGCGCGCGTCTTCCCCGACCGCGTGGCGGTGATCCACGGGCCGCTGCGGCGCAGCTACGCCGATCTCTACGCCCGCAGCCGCCGCCTCGCCTCGGCGCTCAAGGCGCGGGGCATCGGGCGCGGCGACACCGTGGCGGTGCTCCTCTCGAACACGCCCGAGATGATCGAGTGCCATTACGGGGTGCCGATGACCGGGGCGGTGCTCAACACCCTCAACACCCGCCTCGATGCGGGGGCGCTGGCCTTCTGCCTCGACCACGGCGAGGCCAGGATCTTCATCACCGACCGCGAATTCTCGAAGGTTGCGGGACCGGCGCTGGAGAAGGCGGGCGTGAAGCCCCTCGTGATCGACGTGGACGATCCCGAATACGGGGGCGAGGGCACCGCGCTGGGCGGCATCGGCTACGAGGATTTCCTCGCGGGCGGCGATCCCGAGCACGACTGGACCATGCCGGGCGACGAGTGGGACGCGATCTCGCTCAACTACACCTCGGGCACCACCGGCGATCCGAAGGGCGTGGTCTACCACCACCGCGGCGCAGCGCTGCTCTCCCTCGGCAACGTCATCACGGGGGCCATGTACGGGCATCCCGTCTATCTCTGGACGCTGCCGATGTTCCACTGCAACGGCTGGTGCTTTCCCTGGACGCTCTCGGTGGTGGCCGGCACCCATGTCTGCCTGCGGCAGGTGCGGGCGGGGGCCATGTACCGGGCGCTCGCCGAGCACGACGTCACGCATCTCTGCGGCGCGCCGATCGTGATGCAGCTCCTCCTCAACGCGCCGGATTCCGACAAGCGTCCCCTGCCCCGCCGGGTCTCCTTCATGACGGCCGCCGCGCCCCCGCCGCAGGCCGTGCTCGCCGCGATGGGCGAGGCGGGCTTCGACGTGACCCACCTCTACGGGCTGACCGAGACCTACGGCCCGGCGGTCGTGAACGCGTGGCACGAGGCGTGGGACGACCTGCCCGCGGACGAGCGCGCCGCCAAGATGGCGCGCCAGGGCGTGCGCTACCCCGTCCTCGAAGGCTTCGACGTGCGCGACCCCGACACGATGGACTCGGTGCCCGCCGACGGCGAGACGATGGGCGAGGCGATGTTCCGCGGCAACGTGGTGATGCGCGGCTACCTCAAGAACCCGAAGGCGACGCAGGCCGCCTTCGCGGGCGGCTGGTTCCGCTCCGGCGACCTCGGGGTGAAGCACCCGGACGGCTACATCCAGCTCAAGGACCGCTCGAAGGACATCATCATCTCAGGGGGCGAGAACATCTCCTCGATCGAGGTGGAGGACGCGCTCTTCAAGCACCCGGCGGTGGCCGCCGCCGCGGTCGTCGCCAAGCCCGACGAGAAATGGGGCGAGACCCCGGTCGCCTTCGTGGAGCTGAAGGAGGGCAAGACGGTCGAGCCCGACGCCCTCATCGCGTGGTGCCGCGACCGCCTCGCCCCCTACAAGCTGCCGCGCCAGATCGTGTTCGGCGACCTGCCGAAGACCTCCACCGGCAAGGTGCAGAAATACGTCCTGCGCGAGCGCGCGAAGGAGGGCTGAGGCCGGCAGGGCGAGGACGGATCCGCCGCTCAGCCGATCCCGAGGCGGCGGGCGGCCGCGATGATGGCGGAGGGGCGATAGGGCTTCATCACGAGGAGGCTGTCGCGCACCTGCCGGGGCTCCTCGGCGCTGTAGCCCGTGACGTAGATCACCGGCAGGTCCGGCTGCAGGGCACGGGCCTGCTCGGCCACGCCCCAGCCGTCGAGGGCGCCGGGCAGGCGGATATCGGTGAACAGAAGGTCGATCGGGGTGCGCGCGGCGAGGATCGTCGCCGCCGCCTCGCCCGTGAGCGCCGTCACGACCTCGAAGCCCGCCTCCTCGAGCTCGGCCGCGACGACCTCGATCAGCATCGTCTCGTCCTCCACGACGAGGATCCTCGGCCGGTTCTTCATGCGCGCCTCCCCTCAGGGCCTCGTGACCGTGCGCCCCGGCCCGGACGGCGTCCGCGCCGGGGCGGCTCGACGCGGATTTGTCAGGCGCCCGCCCAGGACAGGCCCGCCGGCAGGGCGTCCGACCCGGAGGGCGGCTCGCCCGCCTGCGCCGCGGCGGGCGCCGGTGCCGCGCGGGCAGGGAAGAGCAGCCGCACGGTGGTGCCCCCCTGCGGCCCGATCACGATGACGGCGCTGCCGCCCGATTGCTGGGCGAAGCCGAAGACTTGGCTCAGGCCGAGCCCCGTGCCCCGGCCGAGGGGCTTCGTCGTGAAGAATGGCTCGAAGGCGCGGGCGGCGACCTCCGGCGACATGCCGGCGCCGGTGTCCCGCACCTCCACGACGAGCCCCTTCTCCGCCGGTCCGCCGGCAAGTCCCGTCCCCTCCTCCGGCCGCAGGGCCCGCGTCGCCAGGGTGAGGACGCCGCCCTTCGGCATCGCGTCGCGCGCGTTGACGGCGAGGTTGAGGATCGCGTTCTCGAACTGGTTCGGGTCGATGGGGACCTGCGGCAGGTCCAGCGCGAGCTCCGTCTGCAGGCGGATCCGCGAGCCGATGGTGCCGCGCAGGAGTTCGGCGAAGGCACCGATCAGCCCGTTCACGTCGCTCATCACGGGCGAGAGCGGCTGCTTGCGGGCAAACGCCAGGAGCTTGTGGGTGACGGCCGCCGCCCGCTCGGCGCCCGTCATCGCATCCCGCACGGGCGACAGCAGTGGGCTGTCGGGCGCGAGGCGCCGCTCCACCCGCTCGAGATTGGCCAGCACCACGTTGAGCAGGTTGTTGAAATCGTGCGCGACGCCCCCCGTCAGCTGCCCGATCGCCTCCATCTTCTGCGACTGGCGCAGCAGCGCCTCGGTGCGCCGCTGCTCGGCGGTGGCCTGCTCCAGCGCGGCGAGCGCCCGGTCGCGCTCCAAGATGCGGGCGTGAAGCTCCTCGTTGGCGCGGCGAAGCTGCGTCGGCGAGGGCAGCGCCAGCGCTTGCGGCAGGAGCTTCCAGAGGGCGATGGCGGTGGCGACCGAGGCCAGCGCGGTCACCGCCTTGACCAGGGCCTCGACCCCGTAATCGGGCACCCACAGGGTCCAGATCGCGAAGAGGTGGGTCGCCCCGCAGGCGGTGATGAAGACCGCGAACGACCAGAACATCCAGCCGAACACGATGTCGGGGCGGCGGGACACGAAGGTGGCGAGCGCGCCGGGAATCGAGAAATAGGCGAGCGCGATCAGCGTGTCGGCGACCACGTGCGTCCAGATCAGCTCGGGCCGCCACAGGAGGCAGATGCCGTGGGGCGCGAGGCTGTCGACCTCCCAGAGCTTGCGCAGGAACTCGAACATGAGACCCCCCATGTCGGTGAAGAGCGGCGCTCAAGAATCTGAACGTTCATTGGGCCAATCCGGAAGCAGAAGGCAATGCTTTCCTCGCATCGCAGGCTCATCCCCGCTCGCTCGGACGAATCAGAACTGCCGACGTTCTGGCGCTGCATCGACGGCCGGTGGCGAATACGCTCGCCGTGCGCCGGAAGGACGTCCGCAGGCCCGGATCGGGCGGCGCCCGTGCGGGGACGCGGCGGCGGCGATGCGACTGCAGGTGGTGGCGTTGTCCGTCCCGGCATGGCACAAGCTTGGCCTTTCCCCCTGCCGCCCGGCACGGGGCCCCTGCCCTCGCGAGTGAGACTGAAGACGCCCGATGAGTGCCCGCACGGACACGCTGCTCGCCCTCCTCTCCCGCGTGGTCGACCACGTCCGCGCAGCGAATGCCCGGGCCGAGCGGGCGGAGGCAGCCGCGCGCGAGGGTGAGTCGCGGCTCGCCGTGACGGAGGCGACGGTGCGCCGGCTGCGGGAGGAACTCGGCGCGCAGGCGCGGGCCTGCGCGGCCGCCGAAGCCCGCGCAGTCGAGGCGAATCTGCGCATCTGCCAGGCCGCCGAGGCCCTCGGCTTCGCGGCGGCGGGCGAGGCCGGTGCGCCGCCGGCGGCCGAGGCGCCCGCGCGCCTGCACTGACGGCCGCCCCGGGCGCATCGGGGTTTAAGCCTTTATTCCCCTGGCGCCGGCCCGGACGGCCGGTGTTTCCTGCCTGCCGGGACCCGCGCGGGAGTCGCCGGCCGGCGCGGTTTTCGGGACCGGCGGTGCGGACGGGGCGACCTCGCACGCCCGCACCGCCGGCCTTCCCGCCGCTCGGGCGGGCCGGCCTTTGGGATGCCTCTACGGGACGCCCCTCCAAGACGCCCCTCGCGCAGCCCCTAGGCCCGCCGGGCCCGAGCCTCTATAAGCCTCCGCCGACAGGCACCATCCCGACCCCCCGGGCGCTCCTCGGCGGCGCGGGCTCGCGGAGACCCTCGAAGACCCCATGGACGCGCCCACGCAGCCGGACCGCGCGCTACCGGTCGCCGTCTCCTGCACGATCATCGCCCAGAACGAGGCCGACCGGATCGTGCGCTGCATCGAGAGCGTGAAGGGCATCGCGCGCGAGATCGTCGTGATCGATTCGGGCAGCACGGACGAGACGGTGGCGCTCGCCGAGCGGCACGGCGCCGTCTGCCATTTCAACCCCTGGACGGGCTACGGCCAGCAGAAGCGCTTCGCTGAGGACAAGGCCCGCCACGATTGGGTGCTCAACCTTGACGCCGACGAGTGGCTGCCCGAGCCCGTGCGCGCCGAGCTGATCGACCTCCTGTCGCGGCCGATCCCGCCGGAGATCCACGGCTTCGCCTTCACGATCAGCCATGTCTATCCCGGGCACGCGCGCCCGCGCCCGCTCGCCGATTACCACACCTATGTCCGGCTCTACGACAAGACCCGCTGCCGCTTCCCGGAGAGCAGCGTCTTCGACGAGATCAAGCTCGCGCCGGAGCACCGGGGGCGCGTCCGGGCGCCGGTCTACCACCAGTCGATCCGCTCGCTCGGTCACCTGATCGCGAAGAACAAGGCCTATTTCCGCCTGCAGGCGCGGGAGGTCCGCAAGCCGCGCCTGCCGACGCTGCTCAGGATCTTCGTCGAGCCGGTCACGACCTTCCTGAAATACTATCTCGTGCGGCGGCACATCACCGGCGGCGTCTACGGCTTCCTCGTCGCCTCGACCATCGCGGGCCTGCGCACCTACCGCCTCGCCCTGTTCCTGAAGGGCCGCCGGGAACCCTGATCCCTTATTCCTCGGCCGGCGCGTAGACCGCCTCGCCGAGCCGCCGGACCGGGCCGCCGGCCCCGGAGCGCTTCCAGAGGCGCGTGTTGAGGGCCGCGACCGGATCCTGCCCCGGCAGGATGAAGCCCCGGCGGGCGATCCCCTCCAGGATCTCGCTCGCGTGGAGCGGGCGCCCCGCCTCCTCCAGCACCGCCAGGGACGCGGCGATCAGAGCGCGACCGTAGCGGCGGGCCGCGACCGGATCCTCCTCGAAGGCGATCGGCAGGGGGGCCGGAGGGCCCGCTGGCGCGGGTGCCGGCGATGGGCCGCTGCGCGAGGCCGGTCCGGGCTCCGCGGCCGGACCCGCCGGCTCGCGGAGGTCGGCCTCCGGCCCCACCGCGTCATCCCGGTCGCGGGACGGCGCATCCGCCGGGCCGGCCGGCTCCGCGAGACCGCCCCCGTCGCCGGGATCCGAGCCGCGCAGGCGGCGGCCGAGCTCGAGATAGAGCGCGTGGTCGGCGATCAGCCGGTCGAGGGCCTCGCGCCGACGCCGCAACGCCGCGAGCCGCTCCTCGATCTCGGCCTCCGAAGGGAACATGCGGCGCTCCTATTCCGTCCACTCGCAGGGAATAGAAGACGAGAGGCCGCGCAGCAAGTGTTCCGTTCCGCTTATTCCCTTCATTGACGAGACAGCCGACTCGGGTCGGTCTGTCGCGAGACGCGCATCAAGGGAATTCACTAAGCATCTATTGGGAAGATAAAATTCCTTTTATTCCCTAAGCTCGTTTCGCCTGTGGCTTCGATGCGCGCGGGGGCACGAGCAGCGCGCTCGTATCGGCGGGTTGGAGCGTCATGCCGTTGTCGTCAAGGGCGATCGGCAGCCGCGGGAACACCTCGCAGAGATGGGCGAGATCGGCCTTGAAGGCCTGACGGAAGCTGCGGATGCTGGCGTTCTCGGCCCCGAACTGGCCGTGCAGGTTGTCCCAGGTCAGGCGCAGGGGCCGGTGCAGGGCGCGCAGCCGGTAGCCGACCCAGAACAGCAGGTCGAGCTTGCGCGCAGAGCCGGAGAAGGCCCGGGCCGCCCGGATATCGACGGGCAGGGCGTGCCGGATCAGGTTGTCGTAGAAATCCTGGTGGAACTCGACCGTCTTCGACCAGGCGAGGCCCTCCGGGCCCGCACCGCGCCAGAGGTCGAGGCTGCGGAAGGGGGGCACGTTCAGGGTACGGGCCCGCGCCTCCCCGTCCCAGAGGCCGATCTGCATGGTGCAAGCGGCGAGCCGGTTGAGCTGCTCCTTGAACTGGCGGATCGTGCCCCGCTCGCCCCCCGTCACGGCGAACCCCATCTCGCGCATGAAGGCGGAGAGCGATTGCGCCACCTCGATGGTGGGGCTGCGCTGGCGCACGGCTTCGGTGCAGAGGTGCAGGAGCACGAGGCGGGCCTTCGGGCCGTAGGGGAGGCCCTGGAGCTCCATCTCGCCCGTCAGCGGGCTCTTGAGGCGGCCGGCCACGAGGCTCAGCGAGTTGCGGCCGTAGGTGCGCACGAATTCCCGCACCGGCCCGGGATCCCGGTAGGGCAGGCCGCACAAAGCCAGCACCGAGTGGATGTGCTGCAAGTTCTCCGGCGCCGTCGGCTCGTTCTCGATCACCTCGCGGATCGCGTCGCGGCGGCGCGCGTCGCGGCCGAGGCGGGCGCGCCGATGCTCGGTGGCATCCCGCAGGGCGCTCTCCGCGTCCCGTTCGCGCTGGCGGTGCAGGATGTGCTCGACGATCTGGCCGAACAGGAAGCCGCCGCGCGCCGCCTCGACCTCCGCCAGGAGGTCGGCGTCGCGGATGCCGGCCAGCTTGTCCTCGATCCCCATCGTCATCCCGAAGAACCCGGCCCCCGCCGCCCCTCAAGGCCCGGAAGCGGCGGGACCGCACACGTGTGAGTGGGCAGCGGCCGCACCCGAGCCCGGCCTGTCATGGCACGATTCGCGGGGCGGGAGTCCGCCCGCGCCCGGACGCGGCGGCGGATCACCGGGCTTATCCCGGATATTCACGCTTCTCCCGGGCGTCGGGGACCGTAACCGGCGGGGTCCGCGACCACCCCGGCCCGACGCAGAGTTCGATACGGGCTCTCCGCCGCGAATTCGGACCACGCAGAGTCCGATACGGCGGGCGGAGCCGGACTTGTCCCCATTCTCCACGGCTCCGGCCCGGAATCCACGCCGAATCGAATGCGCGGCCACGCCGAATCCGATGCGCTCCTCCCCGCACGGCGCGCAGAATCGCATACGAGCCCACGCAGAGCCGCATACGGACCCGCGCAGAGTCCGATGCGCGAACACGAACTATCGCGTTGTCGCTGAACGTGTTTTCGCCGCCCCATATAACTTGCTGAACTGACTCTCTGAGAATCCCTTCTGATAGTTTTCCCAAGGCGGCGAGGCAGCGTTCGTTTCGGAGAACGGACCGCGAGCGTCGCCTTTTCCAATGGGAATGAAGGGAATATGCCCGAGTTCTCCCCACTCGCCCTCCCCGATCGGATCCGGTCCCGACGTCGTTCGGGTGTCAGGTGCATCGAGGGTTCGGGTTCCTTAAGGAGCACGGATCCTCCCGCCCTCAGGACCCCGCCGATGCCAGAATCGCCCGACGACACCCCGATCAGCCGGCTCCTGCGGTTGATGGCCGAGCTGAGGGACCCCGAGCGGGGCTGCGCCTGGGACGTGGCGCAGACCTTCGCCAGCATCGTCCCCTACACGCTGGAGGAGGCCTACGAGGTGGCCGACGCGATCGCCCGCGGGGATCTCGACGACCTGCGCGAGGAACTCGGCGACCTGCTGCTCCAGGTCGTCTTCCACGCCCGGATGGCGGAGGAGGCGGGCGCCTTCGGCTTCGACGACGTGGCCCGCACGATCGCCGAGAAGTTGGTCCGGCGGCACCCGCACGTGTTCGACGGGCAAGGCCGGCTCCTGCCCGATGCGGAGCGTCCGGGCGACCCGGCCGAGATCGAGGCGCTCTGGCGCGCGATCAAGGCCGAGGAGCGCGCCGCAAGGGGGAAGGGCGCGCGGGCCGCGGGCCCGCTCTCCGGCATCGCCCACGCGCTTCCGGCGCTGGCCCGGGCGGAGAAGATCTCGCGCCGGGCGGCCGGGTTCGGCTTCGACTGGCCGGACGCGGCCTCCGTCGTCGCCAAGGTGCGCGAGGAGACGGACGAGGTCACGGAGGCGCTCGCCTCCGGCGCGCCGGAGGCGGTGGCCGAGGAGATCGGGGACCTGCTCTTCGCGGTCGCGAACCTCGCCCGCCACGCGGGCGTCGACCCGGAGGAAGCCCTGCGCCGGGGCAACGCCAAGTTCGAGCGACGCTTCACCGCCATGGCCGCCCGGCTTGAGGCGGCGGGAGGCAGCCTGCCCGACAGCGACCTCGCGACGATGGAGGCGGCCTGGGTCGTCGTGAAGCGGGAGGAGGGGGCGAAGGGCGCGTGAGTGAGGCCCGCGAAGCGGCGGCAGGCCCCCGACCCGGCTCGCCGAGGCGGCGTGAAGACCCCCGACGCGGGAGAGGGCGCTCGGCGGAGTCTAGCCGCCGCCCTTCCTCGCCTTGCCCGCCACCTTGCCCGTCCGGCGCGGGGCGGGGCGCAGGCGCTGCAGCGCGGCCTCGATGGCGCGCTCGACATCCGCCCGCTCGGGCGGTGCGTCCGCGGCGGGCTCGAAGGTGGTCCGGTCCGGCGCGCGGCTCTTCGGCATGCGCGGTACCGTACCAGGCTCCGCGCGGCGGCGCGACGACGGCCCTCTCCGGCGGTTAAGAGGCCCTGTCACGGATCAGGACAAGTCTTCCGGGATCCCGCGATCCTCCTCTCCCGGGATCACCGGATCCCGGGCCGCCCTCCCCGCGGCGGGCCGCCGGGCGAACGGCCAGTCGAGCGCGCCGCCGGCGTAGAGCGCCGCCCAGACCAGCACCGGCTGAAAGGCGAGGCGGGGGCCGTGATACCACCAGCTCCGGGGCAGACCCTCGACGGGGACGTCCTCAAGCGCGTGCTTGATGTTGGCCGGCACCACGCAGACCGCGTAGAGAGCGAGCCCGATCCCCGCCGCCCGGCGCAGGCGTGGGCTCATCAGCGCCAGGGCGCCGGCGATCTCGCACAGGCCCGTGAGCAGGATGACGAGCCGGGGCGCCGGCACCCAGCCCGGCATGATCGGCATCAGCCGGTCGGGGGTGGCGAGATGCACCGCGCCGACGAGCCCGTAGAGCAGGACGAGGGCGAGGCGGAGCCCGACGCGGAAGCGCTGCGAATCCCCCCTCCCCGTCACGGGCTCGCGCCGCCGCACTCGGCCGCGATCCGCCGGCGCAGAGCCTCGCGTAAGTCCGCGAAGGCCGGATGCGCGGCGCTGGCGAAGGCCCGCTCGCCGATCGCCGCGACGGGCGCCACGAGCCGGAGCGAGTTCGTGAGGAACACGGCATCGGCGCCCATGAGCTCCGGCAGGGTCAGCGAGCGCTCCTCCGGCACGAGGCCGAGACCGGGCGCGAAGCGCAGGAGCTCGGCCCGGACGATGCCGGCGAGCACCCCATCGGCCAGAGGCGGTGTCACCAGCCGGCCCCCGAACAGGGCGAAGAGGTTGCCGGTGCCGGCGCAGGCGACGCGCCCGCGCGTGTTGAGGAACAGGGCCTCGTCGAATCCGTGGGCCGCCGCCTCGCTCGCTGCCAGCACCGCATCGAGGTAGCCGAGGGTCTTGAGCTGCGAGCCCGGCGAGGTCTCGTTGCGGGCGATCCGCGTCGGGCGCAGCCTCAGGGGCGCGAAGAACAGGCCCGGCCCCATCGCAGCCGCGCTCGCGAACAGGGTCGGGCGGGGCTCGGCCGGCGGCTTCAAGCCCCGCGGGCCGGAGCCCCGCGTCGCCGTGGTGCGGATCGCGACGGGGCCCTCCCCCGCCGCCCCGGCGAGGGCGTCCATCGCCTGCCCGATCCGATCGGGGTCGAGGGCGAAGCCGAGGGCCGCGGCGGAGGCCGCGAGCCGCGCCCGGTGCGCCTCGCCGAAGGCGATCCGCCCGTTGAGGGCGAGCGCGGTGTCGAACAACCCGTCGCCGAGGGTCAGCCCGCGATCCGCGAGGTCGAAGGGCACGGGCCCCTCGGTGAGCCGCCCGTCAAGCCACAGCATCGCCGGGCGCCCGCGCCGCCGGGTGTTCCCCGCCGGCCTTCTTCCCCGCCCGCCAGTCGCGGGCGAGGCCGAGGAAATTGTCGAACAGGGCGTGGCCGTTCTCGGTCAGCACCGATTCCGGGTGGAACTGGATGCCCCAGGTCGGGTGGGTCCGGTGGGAGAGCGCCATCACCTCACCCTCGGCCGAGACCGCGTCGACGCTGAGATGCCGCTCCATGCCGGGCTGGGGCGTTACGATCAGGGAGTGGTAGCGGCCGACCTGCATCGGCGCGGGCAGGCCCGTGAACAGCGCCCGGCCCCCGTGCGAGACGGGGGTCGCCTGCCCGTGAAGGGGGCGCAGTGCCCGCTCGACCTTGCCGCCGAAGGCCGCGCCGATCGCCTGGTGGCCGAGGCAGACCCCGAGGATCGGCACTTCGCCCGAGAGTTCGCGGATCGCCGGCAGGGAGATCCCGGCCTCGGCCGGGGTGCAGGGGCCGGGCGAGACCACGACGGCCTCCGGCTCCAGGGCCCGGATGCCCGCCACGTCGAGGGCGTCGTTGCGCGCGACCCGCACCTCGGCGCCGAGTTCCTCCAGGTAGCGGACCACGTTGAAGACGAAGGAATCGTAATTGTCGATGACGAGGATCATGGGGTCGGCTCGAAGGCCTCGAACACGCGGGCGGCCTTGGTCAGGGTCTCCTCGTATTCGGGGCCGGGCTCGGACAGGAGGGTGACGCCGCCGCCCGCCTGCAGCACGGCGGTCGTCGCGTCCATGAACACGGTGCGGATCGCGATCGAGGTGTCGAGCGATCCGTCGAAGCCGACCCGGCCGATCGCCCCGCAATAGATCTCGCGGGCATCGCCCTCGATCTCGGTGATGATGTCCATGGCCCTGAGCTTCGGCGCACCGGTGATCGAGCCGCCGGGGAAGGTCGCGGCGATGAGGTCGAGGGCGTCCAGCCCCTCCCGCAGGGTGCCCGTCACCACCGATACGAGATGGTGGACGGACGCGTAGGATTCCAGGCCGCAGAGTGTTGGTACTCGCACGCTGTGGGGCTCGCAGATCCGCGAGAGATCGTTGCGCAGGAGGTCGACGATCATGATGTTCTCGGCCCGCTCCTTGGGCGTCGCCTGGAGCGCCTCGCCGAGTCGCCGATCCGCCTCCGGGTCGGCCACGCGCCGGACCGTGCCCTTAATCGGGCGGGTCTCGACGTGGCGGCCCTCGAGCTTCAGGAAGCGCTCCGGCGAACTCGAAGCCACCGACAGGCCCTCGAAGGCGAGGTAGGCGCCGAAGGTCGCCGGGTTCGTCTCGCGCAGGCGCTGATAGAGGGCGAAGGGGTCGAAGTCCGCCGGCAGCCTGGCCGCGAAGCGCTGGGCGATGTTCGCCTGGTAGATATCGCCCGCACGGATATAATCACGCACCGTTTCGACAGCCTGCTCATAGGCTTGTCGGGAGAAGTTCGAGTGCCATGCGAGGCGGGTCCGGGGCGCCTTTGGCCGCGCCGGGGGCGGGCTCGCGAGCGCGCCCGCAAAGGCGTCGAGGCGAGACCGGGCGCGCGCCTCGCGCCAACCGGGGTCGGTCTCGGGAAAGCCCGTGGCGACGAGGCGGCAGGCGCCGGATTCATGGTCGATCGTCAGCACCGTGTCGTAGAGGTTGAGCGCGATGTCGTCGGTGAGCCCGGCCCGGCGGGCCGGCCGCTGGACCCGCTCCAGTGCCTGGCCGAGATCGTAGGCGAAGTAGCCGATGGCCCCGCCGGGGAAGGGGGGCTCCTCCTCCTGCGCGGGCAGGCGGTAGGGAGCGAGGCAGGCGCGCAACGCCGCGATCGGCCCGCCCTCGACCTCGCGTCCGTCGAGTCGCGCGACGCCGTCCCGATAGCGGAAGCGCGCGAAGGGCGAGGCCGCCACCGTCGAGCTCCGCCCGAGCGTGTCGTGGTGCATCGCGCTGTCGAGGAAGGCGAGGCTGCCCAGCGGCGCGAGGCGCTCGGCCGCCGCCACGGGATCGATGAACGGGATCTCGACGGTCCACATGGGTCGAATTCGGTTCGTCCGTCTGTTCCGGGGCTCTCGCGCCACCATCCGACACGCGTCGCACAGGCGGTGCCGCGGGGGAAGCGGGGTGCGGTGACGCTCCGCGCGGGGAGGATGCGTCGCCAGCGCATCGCTCCCCGCCCCTTCTCTTCAGGTGGTGCTGCCGGATCCGGCGGCAAAGCCCTGATGTGGAACGGCAAAGCTTGGGCTCAGTCCCGCGCCGTGGGCGGGGGCGCCCCGCCCCGGGCAGGCTCGCCCTCAAGCCCCGATGCCTGTATAGGGGCTGTCCGAATCCCGTGCCCTGGCATCCGTCGCGGCCGGTCCGGCGTGAGCGCCGGGCCCGCGCGGACGCCGCTTTGCCGTATGCCGATGACCGCTTCCTCCCTGACCAAGGCCAGTGCGCCGCGGATCTCCTTCGTCTCCCTCGGCTGCCCCAAGGCGCTGGTCGATTCCGAGAGGATCCTCACGCATCTGCGGGCGGAGGGCTACGAGCTCTCGCGCCGCCACGACGGGGCGGACGTCGTCATCGTCAACACCTGCGGATTCCTCGACTCGGCCAAGGCCGAATCCCTCGACGCGATCGGGCAGGCCATGGCCGAGAACGGGCGCGTCATCGTCACGGGCTGCATGGGCGCGCAGCCCGACGAGATCCGCGACAAGTACCCGAATCTGCTGGCCGTCACCGGCCCCCAGGCCTACGAGTCGGTGGTGGCGGCGGTCCACGAGGCGGTGCCCCCCGCCCACGACCCCTTCCTCGACCTGATTCCGCCGCAAGGGGTGAAGCTGACCCCGCGGCACTACGCGTATCTGAAGATCTCGGAGGGCTGCAACAACCGCTGCACCTTCTGCATCATCCCCTCGCTCCGGGGCGACCTCGTCAGCCGCCCGGCGGGCGACGTGCTGCGCGAGGCCGAGAAGCTCGTGAAGGCCGGCGTCAAGGAACTCCTCGTCGTCTCGCAGGATACGAGCGCCTACGGTATCGACACCCGCTACGCGGCAAGC
This sequence comes from Methylobacterium durans, assembly GCF_003173715.1. Taxonomy (NCBI): domain Bacteria; kingdom Pseudomonadati; phylum Pseudomonadota; class Alphaproteobacteria; order Hyphomicrobiales; family Methylobacteriaceae; genus Methylobacterium; species Methylobacterium durans. The sequence goes on from NZ_CP029550.1 coordinate 5,852,444, forward strand.
CCCTGGCGGGATCGCGAGGTGCGCGCGCGCTTTGCCGATCTCGCGGCCGAGCTCGGCACGCTCGGGGCCTGGGTGCGGCTGCACTACGTCTATCCCTACCCGCACGTGGACGAGGTCATCCCCCTGATGGCCGAGGGGCGTGTGCTGCCCTATCTCGACATGCCGCTCCAGCACGCGAGCCCCAGCGTCCTCAAGCGCATGCGCCGGCCGGGCAACCAGGAGCGCCAGCTCGAGCGCATCCGCCGCTGGCGGGAGATGTGCCCGGACCTCGCCATCCGCTCGACCTTCATCGTGGGCTTTCCCGGGGAGACGGAGGCCGAGTTCGAGGAACTGCTCGCCTGGATCCGCGAGGCCAAGCTCGAGCGTGTCGGCTGCTTCACCTACGAGCCGGTGAAGGGAGCCGCCGCCAACGACGTGGCGGCGCCCGTGCCCCCGGAGGTGCAGGCCGAGCGCAAGCGCCGCTTCATGGAGGCGCAGCAGGGGGTTTCGCTGCGCCTGCAGAAGGCGAAGGTCGGCAAGCGGCTCCCCGTCATCATCGACGAGGCGGGCTCGAGCGTCGCCCGCGGCCGCACCAAGTACGACGCGCCGGAGATCGACGGCAGCGTCCACGTCGCCTTCCGCCGTCCGGTGCGCGCGGGCGACATCGTCACCGTGAAGATCGAGGCGGCGGACGCCTACGACCTGCACGGGAGCGTCGTGTAGGGCGACGGGCGCGCCCCGCGCCGTCAGCGCATCCCGGACGGGATGGCGCGCGGAGCCAGCGCGGGGGCGCAGCTCTCGCCCGTCACGCGTTCTTGCGCGGCCGGTGGTTCGGATCGACGCCGCCCTCCGGCGTCGTCTCGTTCTCGACGTCGCCCTCGAAGGTGGAATCCGCCTCCAGGTCCTCTGGGTCGCCACCGGACATCGTCATGCCCTTCGAGGTGCCGATGCCCGGATTGCCCTTGAGGTCGGCGTCGGTCGGGTGATCCGTCTTCGGATGCTTCGCCGTCATGAAAACTCCTTCGCGTGGGACTGCCGGACCAACGCGGGTCCGCGGGCGGCCGGTCCCCGGACGGATGCGGCGCATCGCCTCCCCGGATCCTGTGATCCCGTGATCACGGCGGGCCGGGATCGGGGGATCCGGTGATGGCCCCGCTCGCGATGCGGGAGACGCCCGCTTCCTCCATGATGGCCAGCGCGCGGCCGACCGACCCGTCCCGGTCGATGCCGGCGACCGCGTCCTCCACGAGGACGACCGCGAACCCGTCGGCCCGCGCGTCGAGGGCGCTCCAGAGCACGCAGAAATCGGTGGCGAGTCCGCAGAGGAACAGGCGTGCGATACCCCGCTCGCGGAGGTAGCCGGCAAGGCCCGTGCGGGTCGTGCGGTCGGCCTCGAGGAAGGCGGAGTAGCTGTCGACCTCCGGGGCGTGGCCCTTGCGGATGAGGAGGCCGGCGCGGCGGGCGTCGAGGTCGGGGGCGAGGTCGGCGCCGGGCGTGCCCTGCACGCAATGGTCCGGCCACAGCACCTGCGGGCCGTAGGGCATCGCGACCGTGTCGAAGGGCGCCTTGCCGGGGTGGCGGGTCGCGAAGGAGGAATGGTCCGGCGTGTGCCAGTCCTGCGTGACGATCACGTGCGGGAAGATCGCGATCATCCGGTTGATCGGTGCGATCACGTTTCGACCCCCGGGACGTTGAGCGCGCCACCCGGCAGGAAGTCGTTCTGGACGTCGATGACGAGGAGCGCGTCGCTCTGCGCGAGGATCACGAAAGCCTCCCTGATCGGCGCTGCCGGCCCGGGATCACCGCATACACGGATCGGATGATCATCGTATCACCGGATCCCGGGATCTCAGGCCGCCTCCCGCTCCCGCGGCGCCCCGGCCGCGCGGAAGGCCGCCGCCAGGATGTCGCGGGTGCGGCCGTCCTGGCGCGTCAGCAGCACGACCCGGCTCGCCGGCAGGGGCGGCAGCCCCTCCGCCCGCGCGGCGCAGCCCTCCGGGAGGTGGCGCGCCCCGAACGGCGCGAGGCCGAGCCCCGCCCGCACCGCCGCCTGCAGGGCGGTCACCGAGCCGCCGGAGAAGGCGTGGCGCCAGGGCAGGCCGGCCGCCTCGAGCGCCTGGATTGCCGCCGCCTTGACGCCGCAGGGGCCGCTGAGGCCGACGAGCGGCACCGGCTCGCCGGGGCTCCAGTCGAGGGCGGGCGCGGCGGCCCAGACCAGGGCGTCCGCGAAGAGCGGCGTGCCCTCGCGCCGCTCGCCCTCCTGGCGCAGAACCGCCACCTCCGCCTCGCCCCGGTCGTAGGCCGCGCGCATCGCGGTCGAGAGGCCGACCGTCACGTCGGGCACGAGCCGGGGCAGGGCCGCCCGCAGGGAGCCGAGCGCCGCCGCGAGGTGGCCGCCCACCGCGTGGTCGCTCACCGCGAGCCGCAGGCTCGTCCGCCCCTCCCCGTCCGCGAGTTCCGCCCAGGCGCGGTCGTGGGCGGCGAGGATGGCGCGGGCGTGGGGCAGCAGGCGCGCGCCCTCCGGCGTCAGGCCGACCGCCCGCGGCGTGCGGGCGAGCAGGCGGCGCCCGACCTGCTCCTCCAGCCGCGCGATCCGCAGCGAGATCGCCGATTGCGTCGCTCCGAGGCAGGTGCCGGCGGCGGTGAAGCTCTTCAGGTCGGTCGCGACGAGGAAGGCGCGGAGCTGGTCGAGGTCGAGGGTGCGCATGCCGATCATTTCAAGCACAAATCTGAGAAAGCGCAACAACACGTTTCTCAAATGACTGCGCCGGGCGCAAGGTCAGGGCCGTCACCGAGACCATCACAGAGACAGAGAGCCGGTCCCATGCCCATCATCACCGTCAAGGTCGCCCCCCGCCGCCCCGTGCCCGATCTGGAGCGGGCGGTCGCGGCGCTCGCCGCGCGGGCCTCGACCGAGATCCTGCGCAAGCGCGCCGACCTCACGGCAATCGTCGTCGAGCAGGTCGATCCCGCCGCCTGGTTCGCGGGCGGTCCGAGCCTCGCCGAGCAGGGACGGTCGAGCTACTGGCTGGAGATCCGGGTCGTCGACGGCACCAACACCAAGGAGGAGAAGGAAGGCTTCCTCGCCGCGATCCACGACGGGATGGGCCGGCTCCTCGGCGACCTGCATCCGGAGAGCTACGTCCACGTGGCGGAGGTGAGCGCCGACGCCTACGGCTTCGGTGGCCTGACGCAGGAGCGCCGCTTCATCGCGGGCCGGCTCGGCGTCGCGCCCGCCCCGGCCGTCTGAGGGGCGGCGCGACGGGCCCCCTCTCCCGTTCGGGAGAGGGTTGGGGTGAGGGATGCGACGTCTCCGGGTATGGCGTACCCCTCACCCGCTCCGCGTCCCGCGGACTCAGACCTCCCGAACGGGAGAGGTGGGGCGTCGCGCGGCGTCCGCTCGCCCTCTCAGGGCTCCATCACCGTCGAGCCGGTGGTCTCGCGGCCGGCGAGGTCGCGGTGGACCTGCTGGGCGTCGGCGAGCTTGTAGCGGGCGTTGACGGGAATCCGCACCGCCCCGCTGCGGACGGCGCCGAACAGGTTCTCGGCCATCGCGTCGAGGATCGGGCGCTGGCTGGAGAAGGTGAACAGCGTCGGCCGGATCGCGTAGAGCGAGCCCTTCTGGGCGAGGATGCCGATGTCGAAGGCGTCGATGGCGCCCGAGGCCGAGCCGAAGCTGACGAAGGTGCCGAGCGGCGACAGGCAGTCGAGGGAGGCCGGGAAGGTCGCCTTGCCGACGCCGTCGTAGACGACCGGCACGCCCTTTCCGTCCGTGATCTCGCGCACCCGCTTGGCGAAATCCTCCTCCCGGTAGAGGATGACGTGGTCGCAGCCATGCGCCTTGGCGAGCTCCGCCTTCTCGGGGCTGCCCACCGTGCCGATCACGGTGGCGCCGAGGTGCTTGGCCCACTGGCAGGCGATCAGGCCGACGCCGCCGGCCGCCGCGTGGAACAGGATCGTGTCGCCCGGCTTCACCCGGTAGACCCGGTGCAGCAGGTACTCGGCGGTGAGCCCCTTGAGCATCATCGCCGCGGCGGTCGCGTCGTCGATCCCCTCCGGAACGTGCACGGCGGCGGCCGCCGCGATCACCGGCTCCTCGGCGTAGGTGCCCTCGGCCGAGCCGTAGGCGACGCGGTCGCCGACCTGAAAGCCGGTCACGCCCTCGCCCACCGCCGTCACCGTGCCGGCGCCCTCCTTGCCCGGGGTGAAGGGCAGCTGGGCCGCCTTGTAGGCGCCGGTGCGGAAGTAGATGTCGATGAAGTTCACGCCGATCGCGCCCTGGCGCACCCGGATCTGGCCCGGGCCGGGCTCGGGCAGCGGCACGTCCTCGTACGCCATCACCTCGGGGCCGCCATATGCGTGAACCCGGATCGCCTTCATCGTGAGCTCCTGACCAATGGGCCTGACCGTCCCGAGATAGGGCGGCGCGGGCCGCGGCAATGCCGCATCCCTGCCCCGCCTCGCCGCTCGGAGGCAAGCGCCCTGGAAAGCTCGATTTCTGTGCAGGGGCCGAGGCGGGACTGTGTATTTTTAGACAATTCCGGGTCAGGATGGCGGTGACTGGGCCTTCCGGGGCCCGTCGTCTGCGCCCGCCGGTCTCCAAATCCCCTCAGGACGACCGGCGGGCGCAGTTCCGCCCCGCGGCTGCCGGACGCGGGGTGTGACAGGCGGCCGGCGGCCCCCTAGATCTGCACGGGACCGATCCCGAGACCCGCCGCGCCCCGGCGCGCGAGGATGCCCGCCCGTGCCCGATTCCGTCCGCTTCCCCCTGCCCCCCTCCGAGGCCGCCCCCTTTTCGGCGGCGGTGGTGGGCGCGGGCGCGGCCGGGCTCTCGGCGGCCCTGGCCTTGGCCCGGGCCGGCATCCGCACCGCCCTCGTCGGGCGCCACGCGCCGGTGGCGGACGGGCGGACCGTCGCCCTCCTCGACGGCTCGGTGCGCTTCCTCGACGCGCTGGGCGCCTGGGACGCCCTGAAGCCGCACGCGGCGCCGCTCGCCGAACTGCACATCGTCGACGACACTGGCAGCCTGTTCCGGCCGCCGCCCGCCCGGTTTCGGGCCGACGAGATCGGGCTCTCCGCCTTCGGCTGGAACGTCGAGAGCGCCCGCCTCGTCGAGGGCCTGCGGGCCGAGGCCCGCGGGGCGGAGAACCTGACCCTGGTCGAGCGCGACGCCTCGGGCTTCGCCGCCGGCGAGGCCGCCGCCCGGCTGACCCTGGAGGACGGTGCTGGCCTCGACGCCCGCCTCGTCGTCGGCGCCGATGGCGGCCGCTCGCGCCTGCGCGCCGCCTCCGGCCTCCGGGTCCGGGACTGGTCCTATCCGCAGGGGGCGGTGACGACGATCCTCGCCCATGACCGCCCGCACCGGGACGTCTCGACGGAGTTCCACACCCGGGCCGGCCCCTTCACCCTGGTGCCGCTGCCGGGCGGCCACCGCTCCAGCCTCGTCTGGGTCTCGGGCGAGATGGCGGCGCGGCGCCTGTCGGAGCTCGACGATCCGGCCCTCGCGCTCGCCGTCGAGCGACAGGCGCGGGGGATGCTCGGCGCCATGCGGATCGACGGGCCGCGCGGCCTCGTGCCGATGCGGGGGCTCTCGGTGGCGGACCCCGTCGCGCACCGCCTCGCCCTCATCGGCGAGGCGGCCCACGTCTTCCCGCCGATCGGGGCGCAGGGACTCAATCTCGGCCTGCGGGACGCAGCGGCTCTGCGCGACGCCGTCCTCGCCGCCATCCGGGACGGGCGCGATCCCGGCGCGCGGGGCGCGCTCGCGGGCTTCGCGCGGGCGCGGCGCCTCGATGCGACCTTGCGCACGGCCGCGGTGGACGCCCTCAACCGGAGCCTGCTGACCGCCTTCCTGCCCGTCGACGCCCTGCGGGGCGCGGGCCTCCTCGCCATGACGACGATCGGACCGTTGCGCCGCGCAGTCATGCGCGAGGGCGTGCTACCGCGCCTCAACGCGCCGGAGCTGATGCGGGGGCGGTGAGCCCCCCCTACCGCCGCGCGAGGCTGCCCGAGGCGGCCTGCGCCCGCGGCGCCCCTTGATGCGCGTGCTGCGCCCCTTGCGCGTGCGGCGAGCCCCGGGTCGCGGGCGCCACGGAGCCGGTGGCGAGCGCCGCCTCGCCGGCCGCCGGCGGCTGGTCCGCCCTGGCGAGGGCGTCCGGCGTCGCGAAGGCGGTGCCGGCCCGGCCGAGGCGCTCGCCGTGCGCGTAGAGGGCCTTCATGTAGCCCTGGTCGAAGGGCGCCGACGCGGTCTGGGTGAAGCGCCCGTCGATCTCGGCGACCTGCAGGTCGAGCCCGTTCGCCGCCGCGAAGCCCCGGGTCAGCGCCAGCGCCGCCCGCGTCTGCGCCTTGATCGCGGCCGAGAGGGAGCGGCCGAGCACGCTGAGCGTCGTGCGGCTCGCGACCTGGAAGTCCGGCGTCAGCTTGTTGTTGACGACGAGGTAGACGCTCCGGGCCGGGATCCGCACCGGGGCCGCTCCCGTGATCGCGGCGCCCGGGGCGAGGTAGAACGGGGCGGTGGTGCCGCCGTCGGCGTGCATCTCCTGGAACGCCTTCCCGTCGGGGGCGAGCGCGTCGATCATCACCGGCGGGAAGATGCCGGGCACCGCCGAGGAGGCGAGCACGATCGCGCGGAACAGGTCCAGGGCCTTCGGGCCGCCAGCGGTGGCGATCGCGCCCATGTCCCAGAGGACCGGGCGCTCGGTGTCGACCTCGGTGGTGGCGACGAGCAGGCGCCGGCCCTTGGCATGCTCGGCCGCCACCGCCTTCAGGAGGTCGGGCGTCACCGTGCGGTCGATCCGGCGCTTGAGCGGCCAGGTGTCCGTCAGCGCCTCGCTGGTGCCCCCGAACTCGAACACGTCGGCCGCCGTGATGGTGGTGTAGGCCGCCTCGAGGGGACGGTCCCCCGCCGCGCCCACGAAGGCGAAGGGCGCGATGAGGGCGCCCGTGCTGACGCCGGTGACCACGCCGAAGCTGGGCCGGTCGCCGGCCGCGCTCCAGCCCGAGAGCAGACCCGCGGCGAAGGCCCCGTTCTCGCCGCCGCCGGAGAGGACGAGCCAGGGCTCGGCCGCCTGCGCGGCGCCGTCGACGAGGCGCTGGAAGGCGGCGACGTCGTCCCCCGCGATCCGGACTGGGACCGTGAGCCCCGCCGGCCGCGCGGCGGCCGCCTCGCCCGCGGTGAAGGAGACGCGCCCGTCGCGCCCCGGCCCGGCCGCCTGCGACGCGGCGGGGGCGCCCGCCTTCGAGGACGGTGCGGCAAGCGCCATCTCGGGCGCGCCCGTGCCGAGCCCCGTGCCGAGCATTGCCAGTGCGGTGCACAGGAGCATGTGCCGCTTGGTCGGTCCGGACATCTGCTTGGTCCTCGGATGCGAGCGTCCCGCGAGAGTCCCGCCGGTCAGGTCCCTTCGCCGGCCTCGCGGCCGACCCTGACGACGGGTGCCGGGGCCTCCGGAGGTTCAGGCGGCCCGGACGTTTCGCGGGGGCTCTGATGAGACCCGCCTCGATTGCGAAAACGTCGCTCTGCACGCGCCAGTTCCGGTTCGGAGCTTGACAGTGCGTGCGCTGCAACACCTCGCCCGCCGGCGGCGTCCCGCGGCCCCGCTCGCCGCGCGGAAGGCCGGGCGTCTTTACGCCGGGGCCACGCTTGCACTACGCGGGAGCGATTCGACGAACCGAGGAATGCCCATGAAACTCCCGCGCCGCTTCTTCCAGCCGCTCGCCACCGGCGCCCCGGCCCCGTTCCGCGAGCTGCCCGTGCGGCTCGAGCGGATGATCCACTTCGTGCCGCCCCACAACGACAAGGTCCGGGCCCGCGTGCCGGAGCTCGCCAGGACGGTCGACGTGGTGCTCGGCAACCTCGAGGATGCGGTGCCGGCCGACCAGAAGGAGGCTGCCCGCAAGGGCTTCGTGGCGATGGCCCGCGACACCGACTTCGCGGCCTCCGGCACCGGCCTGTGGACCCGCATCAACGCCCTGAACTCGCCCTGGATTCTCGACGATCTGTTCGAGATCGTCGCGGAGGTCGGCGACAAGCTCGACGTGGTGATGGTGCCCAAGGTCGAGGGCCCGTGGGACATCCACTACGTCGACCAGCTGCTGGCCCAGCTCGAGGCGCGCCACGGGGTCACGAAGCCCATCCTCGTTCACGCCATCCTGGAGACGGCCGAGGGGGTCGCCAACGTCGAGGCCATCGCCAGCGCCTCGCCGCGCATGCACGGCATGAGCCTCGGGCCCGCAGACCTCGCGGCCTCCCGCGGCATGAAGACGACCCGCGTCGGCGGCGGCCACCCGGATTACCGCGTCCTCGCCGACCCGGCGGGCGACGCCCCCCGCGCCTCGGCTCAGCAGGACCTCTGGCACTACACCATCGCCAAGATGGTCGACGCCTGCATGGCCAACGGCATCAAGGCCTTCTACGGCCCGTTCGGCGACTTCTCGGATTCGGCCGCCTGCGAGGCCCAGTTCCGCAACGCCTTCCTGATGGGCTGCGCGGGCGCCTGGACGCTGCATCCGAGCCAGGTCGCGCTCGCCAAGACCGTGTTCGCCCCGGACCCCGCCGAGGTCGCCTTCGCGGTGCGCATTGTCGAGGCGATGCCGGACGGCACCGGCGCCGTGATGCTCGACGGCAAGATGCAGGACGACGCCACCTGGAAACAGGCCAAGGTCATCGTCGATCTCGCGCGTCTCGTGGCCCAGAAGGACCCGGAACTCGCTAAGGCCTACAAGCTTTCCTGATCACCCGCGCCCGGCCGGCGCTGACAGGCAGCCGGCCGGAACCTATCTTGACGACCATGACCGACCCCACGATGAGAACCGCGAAGTTCGGCCTCGGCGCCGTCGTCCGCCACCGGATCTACCCGTTCCGGGGCATCGTGTTCGACGTGGACCCGATCTTCGACAACACCGAGGAATGGTGGCTCGCGATCCCCGAGGAGGTGCGGCCCCGCAAGGACCAGCCGTTCTACCACCTGCTCGCCGAGAACGCCGAGTCGGAATACGTCGCCTACGTCTCCGAGCAGAACCTCGTGCCGGACACCTCGGGCGAGGCCCTGCGCCACGCCGGCATCGCCGAGGTCTTCGAGCGGGACGCCGCCGGCACCTACCGCATCCGCGACCGCCACCCGAACTGAGCCCGGACGCGAAGAGGCCGGGCATCGCTGCCCGGCCTCCCGCATGCTCGTGATCTGCGTCCGCGCTTACGGCTTCGGGGCGGCGGTGGCGGCCGCGCCGCCCTTCTCCGCCTCGAGCTTCTTGCGCATGTCGTCGCTGCGCTTCTCCAGCTCGGACTGGAGCTTCTTCTGCTGCTCCTCGAGCACCTTCGGGTCCATGGCCGGGCCGTCGAAGGCCTTGCCGAAGCCCGCGAGCGGCACCGCGAAGGTGACCTCGCGCTGGGTCTGGTTCTGCACCGAGACGTTGAGGGTCGTGCCCTTCTTCATCGCCGCGACGACGCCGGCATCGAGCTGGGGCGCCTCGGCGAAGCAGCCGTTCGGGAAGCAGACCGCGAAGCGGCCGGCGGTGGGCTGCTGGCCGTCGACGGTGAAGCGGATGCCGGGCTGCAGCAGCAGGCCGAGGGGCAGCAGGTAGCGCACCACGCGCACCTCCTGCTTCGTCTGGGCGTTCTTCATCTCGTAGACGGCGACCGCGAGCACGGGCTGGCCCTGGTCGGAGACGAAGTCGCGGGTGGTGTAGCAGACGTCGGTGCCCGAGCTCTGGTCCTTGCCGCAGACCTTGGTCCAGTCGGCCTGGCTCGGCTCGGACTTGACGTTGATGATCTGCGGGCCGGTCTGCTGCGGCTGCTGGGCGGCGGGGGTCTGGGTCGGCTGGGCGGGTGCGGCGGGCGCCGGAGCGGCCGGGGCCGGCTTGCCCTTCGGCTGCGCCTGGGCGACGGCCGGTGCGGCGGCGAGGCTGCCCGCAAGCGCGAGGAACGCGGCGGCGCGCGTGCGGCGCCCCTGGCTGTTGGCGAAGAACATCAGCTCTGACCCCTTGGAGTGCGTCTTGTTGAGACCGGATCGGGACGACCGGGAACCGTTTCGCGTTCGAGCCGCGGACCGCGGGCCCTGGCCCGGAAGCGCCGTCGGCCGGCACGCCGGCCCGGGCGGCGCCGTGCGGGCGCGGGCGCCTCGCGGCTCCGCTCGAACGACAGGGCGGCCTGCTTTCCTCCGGAATACGGCGAAGACATGACACCGCTGCCATTCCCGCACCGGGCGATGCTGCCCTGAGCGCGATCGATCCGCCGCCGGGCGGGTGTTCCGCCATCGCGACGATCGACCCCTGCCCCTGCGGATCGGGCGGCGGCGGCGGTGAGAAATTAGGGATCGGTTAACCTTATAGTCCCATCACCGGAGGGTTGGTCCGAGAGCCGGTGACGGCTCCGGGCGACGATTTCGGGAAGTGGGGCGCAGGTGTCGGCGCAGGCTGCTGTCTTGGCGAGAGCCTCCGATTCGCGAGCCCTGCCCGGCTGGCCGGCGCTCGCCGACCCGTCGCCCGAGGTTGCGGCGCTTGCCGGGCCTGCGGCGCTTGTTGGGCCTGCGGCGCTTGTTGGGCCTGCGGCGCTTGCCGAGCCCGAGGTGCCGCTGCGGCGCACCGGCCTCTGCGCCCTCCTCGCGGCCACGGCCCGGCGGTACCCGGCCCGCGTCGCCCTGATCGATGCCCCCGACAAGCCGGCCTGGAGCGGCCGGCCCGCCATGACCTGGACCTACGGCGCGGCGGCCGAGATTGTCTCCCGGCTCGCCGGCGGCCTGCGCGCCTGGCGCCTTCCGCCCGGCAGCCGGATCGGCCTCGCCCTCCCCGGCAGCACGGAAGGGCTCGTCGCCCATCTCGCCGTGGAGGCCGCCGGCCACGTCCCCTGCCTCCTCCAGACAACCTGGGACGAGGACCAATTCGCCGTCGGCATCGAGGCGGCGGGCGTCAGCGCCGTCCTGACACAGGCGCGGCTCGGCAGCGCGAGCCCGGCCGAACGCCTCTGCCGGGCCGCCGTGCGATATTTCGGCCTGCGCTATCTCGCCGCCTTCGGGCCCGACATCCCGGACGGGGTGATCAGCCTCGACGAGATGGTGCTCGACCGGCGCAACGGCCCCGTCGCGGCCGAGACCGGAGGCGGCCTGATCAGCTTCGTCGGGGGCGATCCCGCCCAGCCCGTCCACCGGTCCGGCGACGCCCTGCTGGCGGCCATCGCGGTGCATCTCATCGCGACGCCGGTCAGGCCGGGCGAGCGCATCCTGAGCCTCGTGGCGCCCGGCGACCTGCGGGGCGTCGTCGGCGGCCTCGGGGCGGCGCTGGTCTCCGGCGCGAGCCTGGAGACCCTGCCGGTCTTCGACGGGGCGGCGCTCGCCGCTGCCCTCGTGCGGCCGGTGCCGACCCATCTCGTCCTGCCCGCCTTCCTGGAGCCGGCGCTCGCCCGGGCCGCGCTGCCCGACACGCTTCGGACGATCGCCTTCGCCCATCGCGCCCCGGCCCGGCTCACCGACCGGAGCCCGCGCACCGCCTTCGCCAGGGGGCGGATCGCGGTGGTCGACGTCCTGGCGATCGACGAGGACGTCGTCGTCTCCGGCACGCGGGGGGCCGACGACCTCGCCTTCGGCCTCGCCGAGCCCGAGCGTCTCGGGCTGCCGGCGAGCCTCCTGTCCCTGCGCCTCGACGCGGACGGGCGCCTCGCCTGCCGGGGACAGGCCGCCAAGGCCGCCCCGCCCCGCCGCGGCGAGGCGGGCGAGGTCGACGCGGCGGCCTGGCGCCCGACCCGCTACTGCCCCACCCTGTTCGCCGGGACCGCGACCGGGTTGGCGCAGGCCCCTTGAAGCGGCCCGCGCGGCGCTCGGGCGGGGCCGGCTGGACTGATCGCCCGCATCAGGACCGCCCCTGGCCCCGACGCCCGACACGTCCGTGCCGGGCGACCCAGCAGGATCCCGCGTGGGAGGCGCCGCGAAGGCGGCTCGACATCGGGCGCCGACACGCGCGATGCGGACGCTTTCGCGGCCTGTTCGAGGATCCGCGGCCGCGTTCCGCCGACATACCGGGCGCCCGGAAGAGCGGGAGGAGCCCTCGCCTGCACATTCCGCAATTCGTCCTTAAAATTCAGCTGCGGCAATTGGTTGAGGGCGCTATCTCATCCCCTGTATCAAGTGCCGGATGCCGGGCCTTGGAGGCCGAACCGGCCTCGGTTCATCCCTCGCTCAGATCCGACGTGCATTTTCGCACTGCAATCTCGCCGGCGAACCAATCTCGCATCTGCGTGTTATTGCTAGGGTCCCTTTCCAAGGGACGCACGATGAGATAACGCTGAAGCTTATGGGTGCGCTGCAACAAGTGCTTGTTGTCGACGACGGCCACCGCGCCGTCGATCATTCGCTCGCCGCGGAGCTCGCCGAGCTCGGCTACGCCAGCGTCACGGCCTCGCTCGAAGCGGCCGAGGACGTGCTGGCGGTGATCGCCCGACCCGCCGCCATCCTGCTCCAGACCTCCGCCCGCGGCGGCTCCGCCTTCGCCGAGCGCGCCGCCGCCCTGCGCACCCAGATGCGGGACGCCGGCATCCCGGTCATCGTCGTGGACGAGGCCACGGGCCGCCACACCGGCGCGCCGGTCGACCTGAAGAGCCGCATCGGCCCCTACGTCCTCAACGAGCCGGACCTCTAAGATTCGGCGCGAAGAGCGGGCCGCAAGCCCCTCACCGTCCTCACATTTCCAGCACTGACGGTTCGAAGGGCAGCCCTTGGTCAGGCTGCCTTCCTACCCTTGCGCCCCGCGATCTTGGCGAGGCTTCGCAGGATCTGCGTCGTGATCTTCAGGCGCTCCGGCACCGTGTCGAGCTCGCGGATGAAGACGATGCTCATGTCGGGCCGAACCTTGGCGAAGGAGCCCTGCTCGGCGACGTAGGCCACGAGCCCTGGCGGGTTGGCGAAGGCCCGGTCGCGGAAGTGGATGACGACGCCCTTCGGGCCGGCCTCGACCTTCTCGACGTTGGTGTCGCGGCACAGGATCTTGATCGTCACGATCTTGAGGAGCTGCTCCACCTCCGGCGGCAGCGGCCCGAACCGGTCGATCAGCTCGGCCCCGAAGCTCTCCATCTCGGAATCGTTCTCGATCGTCGAGAGGCGCCGGTAGAGGCCGAGGCGCACGGTCAGGTCCTCGACGTAGTCCTCCGGGATGGTGACCGGGGCGCCCAGCGCGATGGTCGGCGACCACGCCTCCTCCACCGGCTCCTCGATGCCGGCCTTGAGCGCGGTCACCGCGTCCTCCAGCATCTGCTGGTAGAGTTCGTAGCCGACCTCCTTGATGTGGCCGGATTGCTCGTCGCCGAGGAGGTTGCCGGCGCCGCGGATGTCGAGATCGTGGGAAGCGAGCTGGAAGCCCGCGCCCAGCGTGTCGAGGCTCTGCAGCACCTGCAGGCGCTTCTCGGCCTGGACCGTGAGCTGGCGGTTGGCCGGCGTCGTGAACAGGGCGTAGGCCCGGGCCTTCGAGCGGCCGACGCGGCCCCGGAGCTGGTAGAGCTGGGCCAGCCCGAACATGTCGGCCCGGTGCACGATCAGCGTGTTGGCGGTCGGGATGTCGAGGCCCGATTCCACGATCGTGGTCGACAGGAGCACGTCGAACTTGCCCTCGTAGAAGGCCGTCATCACGTCCTCGAGCTGGCCCGCCGCCATCTGGCCGTGGGCGACCGCGACCTTGATCTCGGGCATCTCGGCATCGAGGAAGCGCTTCACCTCGGCGAGATCCTCGATGCGCGGCACCACGTAGAAGGCCTGGCCCCCCCGGTAGCGCTCGCGCAGCAGCGCCTCGCGGATGAGGAGGGGGTCGAAGGGCGTCACGAAGGTGCGAACGGCCAGGCGGTCGACCGGGGGCGTCGCTATGATCGAGAGTTCACGCACGCCCGTCATGGCGAGCTGGAGGGTGCGCGGGATCGGCGTCGCCGAGAGCGTCAGCACGTGGACGTCGCTCTTGAGCGCCTTCAGGCGTTCCTTGTGGGTGACGCCGAAATGCTGCTCCTCGTCGACGATGATGAGGCCGAGATCCTTGAAGGTGATCGCCTTGGCGAGCAGGGCGTGGGTGCCGACCACGATGTCGACGGTACCGTTCGCCAGTCCCTCGCGGACCTTCTTCAGCTCCCCGCTCGACACGAAGCGCGAGGCTTGCGCCACCTGGACGGGCAGTCCCTTGAAGCGCTCGGCGAAGGTCCGGTAGTGCTGGCGGGCGAGCAGCGTGGTCGGCACCACCACCGCCACCTGGCGCCCCGAGATCGCCGCCGCGAAGGCGGCGCGGAGCGCCACCTCGGTCTTGCCGAAGCCGACATCGCCGCAGACGAGCCGGTCCATCGGCCGGCCCGCATTGAGGTCGTCGAGCACCGCCTCGATGGCGTTGCCCTGGTCCTCCGTCTCCTCGAAGGGGAAGCGGGCGGCGAACTCGCCGTAGAGACCCTCCGGCACGGCCAGCCGGGGGGCGGCCTTCACGAAGCGCTCGGCCGCGACCTTGATGAGCGCGCCCGCCATCTCGAGGATGCGGCGCTTCATCTTGGCCTTGCGGGCCTGCCAGGCGCCGCCGCCGAGCCGGTCGAGGGGCACCTCGGCATCCTCGGAGCCGTAGCGGGTCAGGAGCTCGATGTTCTCCACCGGCAGGAGCAGCAGGCCGCCGGTATATTGCAGCTCCAGGCAATCGTGCGGCGCGCCCGCCGCCGTGATGGTCTTGAGGCCGACGAAGCGGCCGATGCCGTGGTCGGCATGGACGACGAGGTCGCCCGGCTGCAGCGCCTGCACCTCCAGGATCACGTCCTGCGGGCGCTTGGCCTTGCGCTTGGCGCGCACCAGCCGGTCGCCGAGGATGTCGCCCTCGGCCACGATTGCGAGCTGGCCCGCCGTGAACCCGGCCTCCAGCCCCCAGACCGCGACCGCGACGTCGGTGCCGCGTTTCAGCGCGTAGACGTCCGACAGGCGGGTGATCGCAACCGGCTTCTTCAGCCCGTGGTCGGTGAGCACGCCGCAGAGCCGGTCGCGGGAGCCGTCGGACCAGGATCCCAGGATCACGTGATGACCGGATCCCTGCAGGTCGCGCACATGCGCCACCGCGGCGTCGAAGACGCTCGCCGATTCCTCGGCGCGCTCGGGAGCGAAGTTGCGCCCCGGCTGGCCCTCGCAATCGATGACGGCGCGATCCGCGCCCTCGGGCAGCGCGAACGGGGTGAGCCGCGCGATGGTCGATGCGGCGACGCGCTCCTTCCATTCGTTCGGGGTGAGGTAGAGGGCGCGCGGCGGCAGCGGCTTGTAGGGCGCGACGCCGGCCTGGGGCGTCTTCAGCGCGCCCTCGCGGGCCTGGAAATAATCCTGGACGAGGGCGAGGCGCTCGGCCACCGCCTCCTCGACCTGCGCGTCGAACACCAGCGGCACGCCCGCGACGTAGTCGAACAGCGTGTCGAGATGGTCGTAGAAGAGCGGCATCCAGTGCTCGAGCCCGGCGTAGCGGCGGCCCTCGCTCACCGTCTCGTAGAGGCGGTCGTCCCGGGTCGCGGCGCCAAAATTCTGGATGTAGCCCTGGCGGAAGCGGCGGATCGTCTCGGTGGTGAGCTGCACCTCGCTCATCGGCACGAGGTCGAGGGAGCGCAATTGCCCGATCGTGCGCTGGGTCTCGAAATCGAAGGCGCGGATCGATTCCAGCGTGTCGCCGAAGAAATCGAGGCGGATCGGGTTCGGCAGGCCCGGCGGCGAGAGGTCGAGGATGCCGCCGCGCACGGCGTACTCGCCGGTGTCGCGCACGGTGCCGGTGCGCAGGAAGCCGTTCGCCTCGACCCAGGCCGTGACCTTGTCCATCGAGACGACGTTGCCGATCGCCGCCGAGAAGGTCTCGACCGCGATGCGCTCCCGCGGCGGCACCCGCTGCACCAGGGCGTTGACGGTGGTGAGGAGGACGCGCGGCGCCTCCTCCGAGGAGCGCGAGCGGGTCAGCCGCGAGAGCGCCGTCATGCGCTGCGCGGCGATGGCCGCATTCGGCGAGACCCGGTCGTAGGGCTGGCAGTCCCAGGCCGGCACGCTCATGATCTCGAGTTCGGGCGCGACGAAGCGCAGCGCGTTCTGGAAGGCGTTCGAGCGCCCGGAATCGCGCGCCACGTGGACCAGCACCGCCGGGCCCTCGAAACCCTGGCTCAGCGCGCGCGCGAGATCGGCCACGACGAGGGCGTCGAAGCCCTCCGGCACGCGGGCGAGCGTCGGGCTGTCGCCGCGCTTGAGCGCCTCGAGCGCCTTCGCGAGGGGCCGGATTTCGGCAGGGCGAAGCGGGCGGCCTGCGGCTTCGGGGCGGGGGATTTCGGTGCGGGCTTCGACATGAAGGGATGCGTGTCGCTTCGTTCGGCTTGCAGCGTGAATAACTCGGCGCCGGCTCGATCGGCGCCGACGCGCTCCCCCTCCCGTTCGGAAGAGGGCTGGGGTGAGGGGTGCGACCGCTCCGGCTGACGCGCATCCCTCACCCGGTGCGCCGGCGCGCACGCGACCTCTCCCGAACGGGAGAGGCGGGAGACCGGGCCGCGTCAGCTATGGATCGGCGCGTCGTGCTTGTGGAACGATCTCAGCCGCCGGTAGACGGGCGTGTCGTAGTTTCCGGGCACCTCCGCCTCGCCGGTCAGCCAGCGGAACAGGTCGCGGTCGGGCACCTCGATCAGCGCCTCGAAATCCGCGAGTTCCGTCTCGCTCAACGTCCCGATCTCGGCATCGGCGAAGCGGCCCATGATCAGGTCCATCTCGCGGATGCCGCGGTGCCACGCCCGGTAGAGGGTGCGGCGGCGGCGCGGGTCGAGATCCGCGCTGGTGCGGGTGGTGCCGGACATGGAATGAACCTTGGAGCGAACCTTGGGAGCCGAACCTGTGATGCCGTGATCCGGGGATCACCGGATCCCGGAATCCCCTGATCCCTGGAGCGGAGGATTGCAAGGACGACCTGCGCTGCCCGGCCGCGATCCCGGAAGCTGTGCCGCAGCGGGAGCCGGGCCGGATCCGGTATATAAGGTCGTCCGCCCGCGGCACCATCCTCGACGGCCGCGCTCCCGCCCCCGCCGCTTCTGCATGACCGACGCCCCTGCCCCGACGCCGCTCCGGCCGCCCCTCCTCGACCCGCTTTTCGCCCCCGCCCGGACCCTGCCCGGAATCGGCCCCAAGGTCGCGCCCCTGATCGAGCGGCTTCTCGGCACGCCCGAGCAGCCGGCCCGCATCGTCGACCTCCTGTTCCACCTGCCGCAGGGGGCGTGGCGCGCCAGCTCAAGGGCTCGATCGCCGAGGCGCCCCCGGGCGAGCCCGTCACCCTCGGCGTCACGGTGGTGGCCCACCGGCCGCCGCAGCCCGGGGCCGGGCGGCGCCCGCACCGGGTGCTGGTGGAGGATGCCACCGGCGACATCTCCCTCGTCTTCTTCGGCATGCCGCGGGCACGCGTCGAGAAGATGCTGCCGCTCGGCAGCCACCGCTACGTCTCCGGCCGGATCGACCTCTGGGACGGGCACCGGCAGATGGTGCATCCCTCGCGCATCACCGACGAGGCGGGCCTCGCCAGCCTCCCCGCCGTCGAGCCGATCTACGGGGCGACGGAGGGACTGACCTCGCGGGCGATCTCGAAGCTCGCCCACGCCGCCCTCGACCGGCTGCCGGTGCTGCCGGAGTGGCAGGACCCGGCCTGGCTCGCCCGCCAGGGCTGGCCCGCCTTCGCCGACGCCCTGCGCGCCGAGCACCGGCCCGAGGAGGCGCCCCCGCCGCGCCGGGAGGGCGCGGAGGCCCCGCCCCGCCCGCCCGCGCGCCAGCGCCTCGCCTACGACGAGCTGCTGGCCTCGCAGCTGGCGCTGGCGCTGCTGCGCGCCCGCCAGCGCCGCAAGCCCGGCCGGGTGAATGCCGGCGACGGGCACCTCGCCGCCCGGATCGAGGCGGGACTGCCCTTCGGGCTCACGGGCGCGCAGGCGCAGGCGGTGGCCGAGATCCGGGCGGATCTGGCCAGCGACCGGCGCATGCTGCGCCTGCTCCAGGGCGATGTCGGCTCCGGCAAGACGGCGGTGGCGCTCCTCGCCATGTCCCACGCCGTCGAGGCGGGCCGCCAGGCGGCCCTGATGGCGCCGACCGAGATCCTCGCCCGCCAGCATTACGAGCGGCTGCAGCCGCTGGCCGGCCCCTTGCGCCTGCGCCTGATGACGGGGCGCGACCGCACGGCCGAGCGGCGCGCGACGCTCGCCGACCTCGCCGAGGGGCGGATCGACATCCTCGTCGGCACCCACGCCCTGTTCCAGGAGAGCGTGGTGTTCCGCGACCTCGGCCTCGCGGTGGTGGACGAGCAGCACCGCTTCGGCGTTCACCAGCGCCTGGCGCTCGGCGCCAAGGGCGAGGCGGTCGATTTCCTCGTGATGACCGCGACGCCGATCCCGCGGACGCTGGCGCTCACCTTCTTCGGCGACATGGACGTCTCGGTCCTCGACGAGAAGCCCGCCGGCCGCCAGCCGATCAAGACGATCACGATTCCCGTGGAGCGCATCGACGAGGTGGTTGCGGGACTGGAGCGGGCCCTGGCGCGGGGCGAGCGGGTCTACTGGATCTGTCCGCTGGTGGCCGAATCCGAGTTCGTCGACCTCGCCGCCGCGCAGGAGCGGTTCGAGGATCTGGCGCGCCATTTCGGGGATTCGGTCGGCCTGATCCACGGCAAGATGCCGGGGCCGGACAAGGACGCGGCGATGGAGCGCTTCGCCGCCGGGCAGACGAAGGTCCTCGTCTCCACCACGGTGGTCGAGGTCGGCGTCGACGTGCCGGAGGCGACCATCATGGTCATCGAGCACGCCGAGCGCTTCGGCCTCGCCCAGCTCCACCAGCTGCGGGGGCGGGTCGGCCGCGGCTCGGCCGCCTCCTCCTGCCTCCTCCTCTACCGCGGGCCGCTCGGTCAGGTCGCCCGGGCGCGCCTCGAGATGATGCGCGACAGCGAGGACGGTTTCCGGATCGCCGAGGAGGACCTGCGCCTGCGCGGCGAGGGCGAGGTGCTGGGCACCCGCCAATCGGGCCTCGCCGCCTTCCGCCTCGCGAGCCTGGAGAGCGATGCCGGCCTGCTGGAAGCCGCCCGCGACGACGCCCGGCTCGTGGTCGAGCGCGACCCGGGCCTTCGGAGCGCGCGCGGCCAGGCCCTGCGCGTCCTCCTCTACCTGTTCGAGCGGGAGGCGGCGATCCGCCTGCTCGGAGCCGGTTAGGGTTCGTTCACGATTTCCGTGCGTCCTGTGGCCTCCGGGTGAACGCGCGGGCTTCGTTCATCTGCCATACAGATTCGGGGTTGCGGCCGAGCCGACGGAACGGCATCATCCCTTGCCGCGTTCGTGTCGCATTCTTAACTGAACATGAACGAAGGGCCGATCTGATCGGCCCAAACGTCGGAGATGTGGAGGCTAAGCCGATGACCGGACCGTTCCTGCGCCTGCCGGGCTCCGCCGAGGGCTGGGACGCCCATTCAGGCGAACCGTGGCTCCTGCCGATCTCGGACACGAACGACGTCCCGGCCGATACGGGCGCGGATGCGATCGCGCAGGCCGTCCGTCAGGCCTCCCGCCCCCTCTGGATCGCGGCTCACGGCCTCTGCCTCGCGCTGGGCCTCCTGCTCGCCGTCGAGACCGCCACGGGCTGGATGAGCCCCGCCGCCCCGCAGGCGAGCGCCGTCAAGGCACCGATCGTCGCCACCGCCAGCGCCTCGTAGCGCGTCTCAGGCGTCCTGCCGCTCGGGCGCGGCGGTCGCGCCTACCTGGGCGGCCCGCAGGCCCGCCGCCATCGCCTGCAGGCGCGTCTGCGGATCCTCCGGCTGGATCACGCCGGCCGACATGACGAGCTTGGCCGCGTCGTCGACGCTGATCCCTACCTCGATGATCTCCGTGCGCGGCAGGTAGAAGAAGAACCCCGTGGTCGGGTTCGGCGCGCAGGGCAGGAACACGCCGACGTAATCGTGGCCGGGCGGCAGGGCGCCCTGGATGTCGGTGGCGGCGGGCGCGGACAGAAACACCACCGACCACGTCCCCTTCACGGGAAATTCCACGAGCCCGACCGTGCGGAACGAGGTGCCGTTCGCCGAGAACAGGGTCTCGAAGATCTGCCGCAGCCCCTTGTAGAGCCCCGAGATCACGGGGGTGCGCGCGAGCAGCACCTCGCCGAACTCGATGACGCTGCGCCCGACGAGATTGGCCGTGAGGAAGCCCAGCAGCGTCACCGCCACGAAGGCGATGACGAGGCCGAGGCCGGGAATCGAGAAGGGCAGGTAATGGTCCGGCAGGTAGCTCGCCGGCACGAGCGGCTTCACCCAGCCGTCGATCAGGGTGATGAACCACCACGTGATGTAGATCGTGATGGCGAGCGGCCCCGCCACGATGATGCCGGTGAGGAAGTAGGTCCGCAGCCGGCCGCGGACGCTGACGCGGCGGCGTTGACGGGCGGGATCCATCTCCGGGAGCGGCGGCTGGATCGGCGGGACGGGTGGCGCCACGGGTTCACTTTCGCGAGCGGGCCGGCGGGCCCGGGTTCCGAAGGCCCCGGCCTCCGCCGGGGCCGCCCCGGGGCAGAGAGGTAGCGGCTGGCGCCGATCCGCTCAAGAGCGGCGGCGCAGGGCCTTCACTCCACCGTGACGGACTTGGCGAGGTTCCGCGGCTGGTCGACGTCTTTGCCCATGAACACGGCCGTATGATACGCGATCAGCTGGATCGGCACGGCGTAGACGATCGGGGCGACCACGGGGTCGAGGTCCGGCATGGTCAGCGTCGCCAGCGTGTCGAGGCCCGCCTCCGCCGCCCCCTTGGCGTCCCCCACCAGGATGATCCGGCCGCCGCGTGCCGCCACCTCCTGCATGTTCGAGACCGTCTTCTCGAAGATCGCGTCGTGCGGCGCGATCACGATCACCGGAACGCTCTCGTCGATCAGCGCGATCGGCCCGTGCTTCAGCTCCCCCGCCGCGTAGCCCTCCGCGTGGATGTAGCTGATCTCCTTCAGCTTCAGCGCCCCCTCCAGCGCCATCGGGTAGGCCGTGCCCCGGCCCAGATACAGAACGTCCCGCGCCTTCGCGATCTCGCGGGCCAGCCCCTCGATCTCGCCCTCCTGCTTGACGGCCTCCGCCATCAGCCCCGGCACCGTGATCAGCGCGTCGACCAGGCGCCGCTCCTCGGCCGCCGTGAGCACGCCCCGCTCCCGGCCCGCATGCAGGGCCAGGCACAGCAGCACGGTCAGCTGGCAGGAGAACGCCTTGGTCGAGGCCACCCCGATCTCGGGACCTGCCAGCGTCGGCAGCACGGCCGACGCCTCCCGCGCGATCGTCGAGGTCGGCACGTTGACGACCCCCAGCGTGTGCTGGCCCTGTCCCTTGGCGTAGCGCAGCGAGGCCAGCGTGTCGGCGGTCTCGCCCGATTGCGAGATCACCAGGGTCAGCCCGCCCGCCTCCAGCGGCGCCTCGCGGTAGCGGGCCTCCGAGGCCACGTCGATCTCCACCGGCAGCCGGGCGATCCGCTCGAACCAGTACTTGGCCACCAGCCCCGCGTAGTAGGCGGTGCCGCAGGCGGTGATCGAGATCCGCGTCAGGTCCGCGAACGAGAAGGGCAGCGGCTCGGGCAGCGCCACCCGGCCCTCGGCGAGGTTGACGTAGTGGGCGAGCGTGCGGCCCACCACCTCGGGCTGCTCGTGGATCTCTTTCGCCATGAAGTGGCGATGGTTGCCCTTGTCGATGCGGTAGGCCTGGGCGGCGATCTTCTGGCGCGGGCGCTCGACCGGCCGGCCGGCGACGTCGCGGATCTCGGCGCCCTCGCGGGTGAGGATCGCCCAGTCGCCCTCCTCGAGATAGGTGATCTCGTCGGTGAAGGGGGCGAGCGCCAGCGCGTCCGAGCCGAGATAGGTCTCGCCCTCGCCGTAGCCGATGGCCAGCGGCGCGCCGTGGCGGGCGCCGATCAGGAGGTCGTCGCGGCCGGCAAACAGGAAGCCGAGGGCGAAGGCGCCGCGGAGTTTCGGCAGGGTTGCGGCGACCGCCTCGACGGGGCCGAGGCCCTGGGCCATGGCGTGGCTGACGGCCTGGGCGACGACCTCGGTGTCGGTCTCGGTCTCGAAGGCGATGCCGTGGGCCTGGAGTTCGCGCTTCAGCTCGCGGAAGTTCTCGATGATGCCGTTGTGGACGACGGCGAGGCGGTCGGTGGCGTGGGGGTGGGCGTTGGTCTCGTTGGGCTTGCCGTGGGTGGCCCAGCGGGTGTGTCCGATGCCGATGGCGCCGGCGAGCGGGGCCTGGATCAGCTTGAGCTGGAGGTTGGCGAGCTTGCCCTCGGCGCGGCGGCGCTCGAGGCGGCCGTGCTCGAGGGTTGCGATGCCGGCGGAATCGTAGCCGCGGTATTCGAGGCGGCGCAGCGCCTCGATCACCTGGCCTGCCACCGCGTCGCGCCCGACGATGCCTACGATGCCGCACATGGTCGTGTCTTCTGCCTCGATGATGCCGATGGCGTCCCGGCGAGGCCGGAGCGCCCTGCGCGCGGCCCGCTTCCCGCAAGGGTTGTGCCCGGCCGCGCATGCCTGAAAGCGTCGCCCTTGTACCGGATCGGGACGGTGCCATGCCAGTCCCGATGCCGCGACCGGGCGGGGTTCCGGCGAAGAGCTTAAGATGCGCCTTGAGGATTTCGCCGCAAGTGACGGTTAAATCCGGGGCTTCCGGCCTCAGCCTTTGTGAGCGCGCGCCGCCTTCTCCGCCCGCATCGCCGCGCGCTTCGGCTCGGCCCAGCCCTCCTTGATCGCCTGCCGCCCGCGGGCGACGGCGAGCGCGTCGGCCGGGACGTCGTCGGTGATGACCGAGCCCGTGGCGACGTAGGCCCCCGCCCCGATGCTCACCGGCGCGACGAGGGCCGAGTTCGAGCCGATGAAGGCGCCCGCCCCGATCGCGGTGCGGTGCTTGTTCACGCCGTCGTAATTGCAGGTGATGGTGCCGGCCCCGACATTGGCGCCCTCCCCCACCTCGGCGTCGCCGAGATACGTCAGGTGGTTGGCCTTGGCGCCGGCCCGGAGCGTTGCGTTCTTCACCTCGACGAAGTTGCCGATCCGCGCGCCCGTCTCCAGCACGGCGCCGGGGCGCAGGCGGGCGTAGGGGCCGATACTGACCCCCTCCTCCAGCCGGGCGCCCTCGAGATGCGAGAAGGCGTGGACGACCGAGCCGTCGCCGACCGTGACGCCGGGGCCGAACACCACGTGCGGCTCCACCACCACGTCGCGGCCCAGCACCGTGTCGGCGCTGAGGAAGACCGTCTCGGGGGCGATCAGGGTGGCGCCGCCGAGCTGGGCGGCCCGGCGCAGCCGCGCCTGGATCGCCGCCTCGGCGATGCCGAGCTGAACCCGGTCGTTGACCCCCTGCGCCTCGGCCTCCTCGACGGCGACGACGGCGACGGGCAGGCCGTCGCCGACCGCCAGCGCCACCGCGTCCGGCAGATAGTACTCGGCGGCCGCGTTGTCGTTGCCGATCCGCTCCAAGAGCGAGAGGGCGTGGGCGCCCGCGAGCGCCATCAGCCCGGCATTGCACAGGCGCACCCGGCGCTCGGCCTCGCTCGCGTCCTTCTCCTCGCGGATGGCGAGCACCCGCTCGCCCTCCGTCAGGACCCGGCCATAGCCGGCGGGCTCCGCGGCCTCGAAGGCGAGCACCGCCACGGCCGCGCCGTCGGCGAGCGGCGCGCGCAGGCGGCGGAGCGTTTCGCCGGTGATGAGCGGCGTGTCGCCGAAGGCCACCACGATGTCGTCGTCGCCCTCGGCGAGCGCCGCGCGGGCGGCGAGCACCGCGTGCGCCGTGCCGAGGCGCTCGGCCTGCGGGTAGAGCCGGGCGCCGGGCGCGGCGGCGGCGGCCTCGCTGGCGACGTCGTCGCGCCCCGGCTCCGCCACCACGGCGATGCGGGTGGCGCCCGCTTCCTGCGCCGCGGCCAGCACGTGGCCGAGCATGCTGCGCCCGGCGATCCGGTGCATCACCTTCGGCAGGTCGGACCGCATCCGCGTGCCCTTGCCGGCCGCGAGCACGATCGCCGTGAGGCTGCGCCGGCCGGAGGCCGTGTCGGATGTCGTCATGGATCGAGATCCCGGATCTGCCTGCTGCGCGGAGAGCGCTTCCGCCCCCGGCTTAGCCGATCGGCCGGGCTGCGCAAAACCCGCCCGCAGGGGGCACTGCGACTTCTGATGGAGTAGACAGGAAGTATCTTAACCCCCGGTTCAGGGGCCGGCGTGGTAGACGAAATCTTCCGCGCTGCGGCGCACACAGAACGCGATGACCCCTGCCCATTCCCCGCCGTTGCGTGCATGAAGACCGGATGACGCTGCCGACAGACGGTCGACCCGACCGCGCCCCCTGCCCTCGCGATCACGCCTCGTCCAGCACCCCGGATCGGACGCGCCGCGACCTGCTGCGCACGGCCGCCGGCGGTCTCGCGGGGGCGCTCGCCGGCCTGACATCCCACCCGGCGGCCCACGCCGCGGAATCCGCGCCCGGTCTGCCCGCGGCCGGCGCCCGCTTCGAGCCGGGCACGGTCGTCGAGATCGCGCGCGCGCTCGCCAAGGCGCCCTACGTGGCCCAGCGCACCGACGACCTGCCGGCCTCGCTGCGCAACCTCGGCCGCGAGCAGTACAATGCCATCGCGACGGCGCCGGCCCGCGCCCTCTGGGCGGAGGCGGGCTTGCGCTTCACGGTCGAGCCGCTCCACCGCGGCTCGATCTACGCCGACCGGGTCAGCCTCGCGCTGATCGAGGACGGGGCGGTGCGGCCCGTTCCCTACGACCGCTCCCTGTTCGAGACCGGCGGCTTCGTCCTGCCGGAATTCCAGGAGGATCCGGGCTATTCGGGCTTCCGCCTGCGGGCCCGCTTCGGCGGAGGCGACCTCTCCGACTTCGCGCTGTTCCAGGGCGCCTCGTTCTTCCGCCTGCTCGCCGCGGGCCAGGGCTTCGGCGTCACCGCCCGGGCGCTGACGTTGCGCCCGGCGGATGCCCGCGGCGAGGAATTCCCGCGCTTCCGCGCCTTCTGGATCGAGCGGCCGGGGCCGGGGGAGGATCGCCTCGTCGTCCACGCTCTGATCGATTCCGAATCCGCCGCCGGGGCTCTGCGCCTCGGCCTGCGTCCGGGCGAGGCGTCGATCGCCGACATCGAGGGCACCATCTTCCCGCGCGTGACGATCGACCATCTCGGCCTCGGCGGCATGCAGGCGAGCTACCTGTTCGGGCCCCACGACCGGCGCGGCAACGACGACGCCCGGGCCGGGGCCTACGCGGCGGGCGGCCTGCAGATCCGCAACGGCGCCGAGGAGGCGATCTGGCGGCCGGTGCACAACCCGGACACCCTGCAGATCTCCTCCTTCCTCGACGCCGACCCGAAGGGGTTCGGCCTGATGCAGCGGGCGCGCGACTACGCGGATTTCGAGGACGACGTGCAGCATTGGGAGTGGCGCCCCTCCCTCTGGCTCGAGCCGCTCGGGGCCTGGGGTGAGGGCGCGGTGACGCTCCTCGAGATCCCGAGCGATTCCGAGTTCAACGAGAACATCCTCGCCTATTGGCGCCCGAAGACCGCGCTCGCGGCAGGCGCGGAGACACGCTTCGCCTACCGCCAGTTCTGGTGCTGGGAGCCGCCGGAGCGGGCGCCCGTCGCCCGGGTCACGGGCACCCGCTCCGGGCGCGGCAGCGGCGGCAATCGCCGGCTCTTCCTCGTCGATTTCACGGGCGAGGCCTTCGCGCGGCCCGGCCCCGAGACCGAGACCGCCCTGACCGCGAGCCCCGGCACCATCGCCCGGCAGGCGCTCTACGCCTACCCGGAGCGGAAGACGCTGCGGGTCGCCTTCGAGCTCGATCCCGGTGGCGAGCGGGCCTGCGAGCTGCGCCTCGCCCTCCGCCGGGACGGGCGGGCGATCACCGAGACCTGGCTCTACCGCTGGACGCCTTAGAGGGGGCAGCCCATGGACCGAACCGCCACCCTCGACGCCCGCCCTCTGCCCGAGGCTCCCGCCCCGGACGCGGCCGGCTTCGCCCCCGCGATGCCGCCGGAGGCGCCCCTCGCGATGCCGGTGCAGGATCTCGCGAGCTGGAGCCCGGACCAGGGCCACCGGCCGGCCCGGCCCCTCCGGACGCCTCACGCGGCGCGCCTCTTCGTGTTCGGGGGCGCTGCGGCGCTCACCGCCTACGGCGCCCTGCAGATGTACGAGACCATCGCGGTCTCGGGCAGCCCGACGGCGCTGCAATGGGCCTTGCTCGTCCTCTTCGTCCTCAACTTCTCCTGGATCGCGCTGGCCTTCACGGGGGCGATCCTCGGCTTCGCGACGCTGCTGCGCCGTCCGCCCCTGCCCGCGGTGCCGACCGCGCTCGCGACCCGCACGGCCGTGCTGATGCCCGTCTACAACGAGGCCACCGCCCGCACCTTCGCGGGGCTCGAGGCGATGCGCGAATCCGTCGAGGCGACGGGGCTCGGCCGGTCGTTCGACTGGTTCGTGCTCTCGGACTCGACGCAGGCCGACGCCTGGATCGCCGAGGAGCGCGCCTTCCTCGACCTGCGGTCGCGTCTCGGTCGCGACGCCCGGATCTTCTACCGGCACCGGCCGAAGAACCACCACCGCAAGGCCGGCAACATCGGCGATTTCGTGAGCCGCTGGGGCGGGCATTACGACCACATGCTGGTGCTCGACGCCGACAGCCTGATGACGGGCGACAGCATGGTGCGGCTTGCCGCCGCCATGGAGGCGGATCCGGATGCCGGCATCATCCAGAGCCTGCCCCTCATCATCAACCGCAACACGCTCTTCGCCCGCGTCCAGCAATTCGCCGCCCGCATCTACGGGCCCGTGATCGCGACGGGCTTGAGCGTATGGTCCGGCCGCGACGGCAATTACTGGGGCCACAACGCGATCATCCGCACCCGCGCGTTCGCCGAGGCCTGCGGCCTGCCCGACCTCACCGGCCGCCCGCCCTTCGGCGGCCACGTGCTGAGCCACGATTTCGTGGAGGCGGCCCTGATCCGGCGCGCCGGCTGGGCGGTGACCATGCTGCCCACCCTCTCCGGCTCCTACGAGGAGAGCCCGCCCTCCCTGATCGACGTGGCGGTGCGCGACCGGCGCTGGGCGCAGGGCAACCTGCAGCACGGCCGCATCATCAGCGCGGCGGGCCTCGCCCTCGCCTCCCGCCAGCACTTCGCTACCGGCATCGCGGGCTACGTCGCCTCCCCGCTCTGGCTCGCGCAGCTCGTCGTCGGTATCGCCCTCGTGCTGCAGACGGCCTACGTGCGGCCCGAATACTTCACGAGCGAGTTCGGGCTCTACGCGGTCTTCCCGCGCTTCGACCCGGTGCGGGCGCTCAAGCTCTTCGGCCTCACCATGGGCATCCTGCTCGCCCCGAAATTCCTCGGCCTGATCCTGGCGCTGATCGACGGGCCGGTGCGCCGCGCCTGCGGCGGCACATTCCGGCTCCTCGCCTCGAGCCTCATCGAGATCCTGCTCTCGGCGCTGATCGCCCCGATCGCGATGCTGATCCAGTCGGGGTCGGTGTTCCAGATCCTGGCCGGACGCGACACGGGCTGGAACCCGCAGCGGCGGGACGACGGCTCGATCCCCTTCCGCGACATCGTGCGCCGCCATCGCTGGCACACGGCGCTCGGGCTGATCACGGGGGTGGCGGCCTTCGCCATCGCCACCTCCCTGTTCCTCTGGATGTCGCCGACGATCCTCGGCCTCGTCCTGGCGATCCCGATCTCCTGGGCGAGCGGCCAACTCGGCCTCGGCCTCGCCCTACGCCGCGCCGGCCTCCTGATGACTCCGGAGGAGCGCGAGCCGCCCGCGATCGCGCAGGCGGCCGGCGCGCTCGCGGCCCGCAACGCCGCGCACGGTTTCGACGAGGCGGATTCCCTGCGCGCGCTCCATTCCGAGCCCGCCCTCGCCCGCGCGCACGTCGCGATGCTGCCCGCGGCCGAGCCGCGCCCGCGCGGGCGCATCGACCCGGAGCGCACGCTCGCCCAGGCGAAGGTGGTCGAGGCCGAGACGCTCGCGGAAGCCGCGGGCTGGCTGAACCCGAAGGAGCGCATGGCTCTCCTCCACGACCGCGCCCTCCTCGACCGCCTCGGCCGCCTCGGCGCCTGAGGGCATGTTTTCGATGTCGCGCGCGGGTGTTCTCCGCTATCAAGCGCGGAGGTCTGCGCCGGAAGGGCACGGGCTTGGAAGGGTGGCCGAGTGGTTTAAGGCAGCGGTCTTGAAAACCGCCGTGGGGGCAACTCCACCGTGGGTTCGAATCCCACCCCTTCCGCCACTAAACTGTCGTAAGTTATTGAGTTAAAACGGTAAATTAGAGAGTTAAGGGTTCTCACCCCACCTTTCGCCCCATATTCCGAGCCGGTCTGTACCGGATCGTTTTGGACGTCCGCGGACGATGCGTTAAGCGAGATCACCGAGTGGTCGTGTGCCTCGCTCACCCAAGTGCCGCATGCGCCGCCGTCGAGTCGGCCACCGCCTCGAACACGCCACCCTGCATTGTCACCATCTTGAGTGCGGCTGCTTGGTTGCCAGCGTCCGTTGCCGCGCGGGCATCCGACACCATCAGGCACCCAAAACCGCGATCGTTGGCCTCGCGCATGGTGGTGTGAACACAGACATCCGTCGTGATGTGAGGCTGCAGGGACAATCAGCAATCACCGCCCGCTAGCGTCAATCAATGAGGTCCCTTGATCGAGGCGGGAATGGCGATGATGTAGACTGTGCAGACCATGCAGACTATGTAGCTCATGTCGGCGTGGTGATGGGCAATTCCACGCTCCTGGTGCCGGTGCGGCCTGACGGCCAAGGTAAGGCGAAACCGGCGAGGCTGAGAGGCGTCGTATCAGGCTTTTCCGCGCTGACGACCGCCCCGGAGTGGCTTAGGAAATGGTTTACCTTCAGCGGGTGCTACGAACAGTTCGCCCAGAGGCACGGCCAGGGTCTTCGGCGGGTTACGTCCGTCAATGAGGTGGACTTTCGGGGTGGAATTGGAGCCGCCATCGGTCAGGCAGCCTGTGGTGGAAGTGTCGTGACGCTCTCCTCGATCAACGCCGAAGCAAACCCGGCCATGCCCTCGATCTGCATATAGCGGTGCTGAAGCTGCCACTCGTCGTTGGCCTCCAGAAGCACCGCACCGATCAGGCGTTGGATCGAGTCCGTGTTGGGGAAGATGCCGACCACATCGGCGCGCCGCTTGATCTCCTTGTTGAGGCGTTCCAGCGGGTTCGTGCTGTGAAGCTTGGCCCGATGCTGGAGCGGGAAAGTCAGGTAGGCCAGCACGTCCTCGCACGTGGCCTCGATGAAGACCTTCAGCTTCGGCCAGCGGTTGTGCAGTTGCTCGCCCAGGTGCTGAAGGGCGGCCCGGGCGGCGTCCTGATCGGGCTGCTGGAAGGCGTGGCGCAGGCCGGCAGCCACCATGGTCTGCTGGGTCCGCGGCACGTAGGCCAGCGCGTTCCGGGTCCAGTGAACGCGGCAGCGTTGCCAGGTCGCCTTCAGCACCCGGCGGATGGCCGCCTTGAGCCCCTCGTGGGCATCCGAGATGACGAGCTGCACGCCCGAGAGCCCGCGCTTGACCAAGCTCCGCAGGAAGTCGGTCCAGAACACCTCGGCCTCACTGGGGCCGATGTGCAGGCCGACGATCTCGCGCCGGCCTTCGGTGTCCACCGCGACGGCGACTATGGCAGCGACAGAGACGATGCGACCGCCCTCGCGCACCTTCAGGTAGGTGGCATCGAGCCAGAGATAGGGCCACGCACCCGAGAGCGGACGCGTCAGGAAGGCTCCGACGCGCTCGTCGATCTCCTTGCACAGCTTCGACACCGAGGACTTGGAGATGCCCGACAGGCCCATGGCCTGCACCAAGTCGTCCACGCGCCGGGTCGAGACGCCGGCGATCCACGCCTCCTGGATCACGGCGACCAGCGCCTTCTCGACCGTGCGGCGCGGCTCCAGGAAGCCGGGGAAGTAGCTGCCGGTCCGCAGCTTGGGGATCTTCAGGTTGAGTGAGCCGAGCCGTGTGTCGAGGCTGCGCTCGCGATAGCCGTTGCGGTAGGTGCTGCGTTCGCCTGTGCGCTCGTAGCGGCCCGCGCCGATCAGGCCCTCCACGTCGGCCTCCATCAGGATCTGCAGGACCGTCTCGGCCAACGAGCGCAGGAAGTTGCCGTCGTCAGCCTTCTGCAGCGCCTCGATCAGTGCCACTCTGTCGTCGGTCATCGGGTGCTCCCGGCTCAGGTTGAAGTCCGCAAACTCCACCTTAGCCGCCGGCCCCGATGGCCACCCCAATCCCCACCGAAACGGTCCCGGAAATTACACCTCGTCCGTGGACGCTACCGTCTCGGCGACCTTGTCGAGCAGGTCGACCGTAGGGTTCTCCGCCTGACGTTCCAAGCCGCCGAGATACACCCGGTCCACGCCCGCGTCCGCCGCCAGCCGCTCCTGGCTCAGACCCTGCGCCACGCGCATCCGGCGCAGGTTCCAAGTCTATGCCGTTGGTCGGCCGGGCACAAAGACGATCGGTGCATTTCGCCGCCCGCGAGCCCTACAGCCAGACACGGTCCCAAGCACGAGTGCGGCCGCCGGCCGCAGCTAGATTCTGTCGCCAGCTGTAAATTCCAGGCGAGGCAACGGGAATCTCTCTCCTCGGCTCACTCAAGCTTCAATCAGGACCCTCTGCCGTGCACCGCTTCGCCCGTCGCCCAGCCCAATCCGACCAAGCTCGCCACCAGATCTTCGGTGACCTCATCCGGTGCGGTGCTCTACTCCTGCCGCTTCTGGCGGCCAGTCCCGTCCTGGCCGTCTCACCATTCGAGGGCCGCTTCCAAGGCCGCGGCGAGGGCAAGCTCAGCCTGCAGGTCTTCGCCCTCGACCTCGCAGGCAGTAGCGACCAGCATCTCGTCATCGCCGAGACCACGATCCCGAACGAATGCACGGGCGCGGTGCGCGGCCTGGCGGGTAAGGTCAGCGCCGGCATGCTGCGCTTGCGCAAACAGGGGGCGGATGCAGAGGCGGCCTGCGAGATCACGCTGCGATACGCTCCAGATCACGGCCGCGTCGAGATGACGGCAGACGGGTGCGGCGACTTCCACGGCACCTCCTGCGACTTCGTCGGCACGCTCAAGCGCCGCTGAACGATCAACCTCCGAGCATGCCCCCTCGCGTCGTCCCCGTTCTCTCCCGAGGTTCATCGCGCATGCTTCGCCTTGTTGGTCTTGCCTTCACGCTGATAGCTGTGACCACAGCGTTCGCCGCTCCAGCGCCCTACGAGGGGGTGTGGGGCACTTCTGGGACTGCGTGCGCCGACAGCGACGGCTGTCCGTCGTCAGATGATTTGAGAAGATCTGGGACGCTCAGGAACGGAGGCTCTGGTCCACCTGGGTTGAGAGGTTAGGCAGCCCGCGCGTGGTGGCGCAAGCGGCGGTCGATGAGGGTCTGACGCTTGATCTGCGCCCGCTCGCGCAGGATGCCCTCGCCGCGGCCGAGATAGACGTCAGCGGGGGTGAGATTGCCCAGGCTCTCGTGAGCTCGGACGTGGTTGTAGTGCTCCACGAAGGCGGCAACCCGGGCCTCCAACTCGCCCGGCAGGTAGGCGTGTTCGAGCAGGATGCGGTTCTTGAGCGTCTGGTGCCAGCGCTCGATCTTGCCCTGCGTCTGGGGATGGCGCGGCGCACCGCGGATGTGGGTCATGCCTCGGCTGCCAAGCCATGTCGCCAAGTCACCCGCGACGTAGCTCGATCCGTTGTCGGTCAGCAGCCGCGGGCGATGCGCCACCGGCACCTGATCGAGCCCGGCCGCGGTCAGCGCCAGATCGAGCGTGGCGGTGACGTCGCTGGCCTGCATCGTGGCGCAGAGCTTCCAGGCCACGATGAAGCGCGAGAAGTCGTCCAGCACCGTCGACAGGTAGTACCAGCCCCAGCCGACAACCTTCAGGTAGGTGAAGTCGGTCTGCCAGAGCTGGTTGGGCGCCGTGGTCTTGTCGCGGAACGCGTCGGCGGCCTTGACGACGATGTAAGCGGGGCTGGTGATCAGGTCCTGGGCCTTGAGCAGGCGGTAGACGCTGGCTTCCGAGACGAAGTAGCGCCGCTCGTCGGTGAAGCGCACCGCCAGTTCGCGTGGGCTGAGTTCCGGCTCCTCCAGCGCGAGGGCGACGATCTGCTCGCGGATCTCTGTCGGTAGACGGTTCCAGACCCGGCTGGGCCGGGATGGTCGGTCAGCCAATGCCTCGGGACCGCCTCTCAGGTAGGCGTCGTACCAGCGGTAGAACGTCGATCGGGTGATGCCGAGCTTCTCCAGGGTGCGGCGCACCGGCAGGTGGGATTGCTCAACCAGCCGGATGATCTCCAGCTTCTCAGGGGCTGGGTACCTCATGCCTCGTCGTCCCCAGCCCCGCTCATGCTTTTTTTGAGCAGGCGGTTCTCCAGGAGGAGATCGGCCACAACCTCCTTCAGCGCGCCCGCCTCGCGGCGCAGCTCCTTGACTTCGTCTGCTGTCGCCGCCCGCGCCGTGTCGCCCGCCAGCCGCTTCTTACCGGCTTCCAGGAACTCCTTGGACCAGCCGTAGTACATCGAGCTGGCGATGCCCTCGCGCCGACACAGCTCGGCGATACTGTCCTCGCCGCGCAGGCCCTCCAGCACGATGCGGATCTTCTCCTCGGCCGAGAACTGCCGGCGGGTGGCCCGGCGGATGTCTTTGATCACCGCGTCTGCCGGCTTGCGTGCCAGTCCGGATGTCTGCTTCATCGTCGTGCCTCAGGACTACGATGAACCAGCCATCCTCCGTTCGTGAAGGGCCTCGATGTGTCTCAGGAGCGCTGACGGCGGACAGTCGGCTGTTGAGCACCCCCAAGATCCGGCAGGCCTGTGTCGCGGCAAAGGACCTGATGAAGGCGGAGAGCGGCGTGTCGGCCGCGTGCGATGCGATCGAGGCGCTTTGTCTGATCGCAGCATGAAGTTGAGCTGGCCGCCGGATATGCACCGGGCACGCTCCCGGGAGGATGAGGCAGCCCGCCTCCGCGCGAGATGATGCGCTCAACCCTGCGAGTCCGCGCTTGGGAGGTCGATCAGGTCGCCCGGTTATCCGGCGAGATGTAGTCGCCGGAGGTTGCCGTCCTCAGTAACCCCAGCCGTAGTAGGGCCCCCAGTAGTAGCCGGCCGGCGCGTACCCGTAGCCGTTGCAATAGGGATCGTAGACGCTGCAGTAGGGATAGCCGTACCCGTAGCCGAGAGCCGTGCCGGCGGCGAGCCCGAGCCCGAGACCAGCCAAGCCCCAACCGTAGCCACCACGCCAGCCATAGCCGCGCCAGCCGTAGCCGCCACCACGCCAGCCGTAGCCGCGACCGCCGTAGAAGCCGCCGCGGTATCCACCGAAGCCGCCTCGGAAGCCTGCTCCGGCAAAGCCGCCGCGGAAGCCGCCGCCAGCGAAGCCACCTCGGAAACCGCCTCCGCCAAAGCCACCGCCGCGGAACCCGCCACCGCCGAAGCCGCCTCCCCGGAATCCGCCGCCGCCGAAGCCGCGTGCGTCCGCGGGATCAGGTGCAAAGGCCAGAGCGGCAAGGACCACTCCGGCCGCAACCGCAACACGTTTCATGATTGCACCTCCGAACGAAAACCCTCCCGTGATGAAACGCGGGTGCGGTGAAGCTCGTTCTGGGCAGATTGTGTTGAAAAACTCGGGTGTTGCGGCGGTAGTCGTGAGGTGATTCACTTCTGTCGAGAGACGGAGACCGAAGCAGATGATGGGACCTCGGCAAGTCGAGCAGGGTGCCCTGTTCTACGAGTTCTCGCTCGATACACATATCCCAGCCGACCATCTGCTGCGCGCCATCGACCGCTTCGTTGACCTGTCGGGTCTACGCGCGCACCTGCAGCCGTTCTACAGCTCGACGGGCCGGCCCTCGGTCGACCCCGAGTTGATGATCCGCATGCTGCTCATCGGCTACTGCTTCGGCATCCGATCCGAGCGCCGCCTGTGCGACGAGGTCCACCTCAATCTCGCCTATCGCTGGTTCTGCCGGCTCGGGCTCGACGGCCGGGTGCCGGACCATTCGACCTTCTCCAAGAACCGCCATGGCCGCTTCCGCGACAGCGACCTGCTGCGCTGCTTGTTCGAGACCGTGCTCGCCCGCTGCATCGCCGAGGGGCTCGTGGGCGGCGAGGGCTTCGCGGTCGACGCCAGCCTTATCAAGGCTGATGCCAACCGGCAGAAGGGTGTTGAGGGTACGAACGGCCTGCCACCCGAGAGCGTCAGCCGCGCCGCCCGGGAGTACCTGGCTGTGCTCGACGACGCCGCGTTCGGAGCTGCGACGCCGGTCGTGCCTAAGCTCGTTTCCCCCGCCGACCCGGCCGCGCGCTGGACGGGTGCGGACGGTGGGCTGGCCTACTTCGCCTACGCGGCCAACTACCTGATCGACCTCGACCACGCGGTCATCGTGGACGTCGAGCCGACCACCGCGATCCGGCAGGCCGAGGTCACGGCCGCCAAGCGCATGATCGTGCGCTCGCGCGAGCGCTTCGACCTCTACCCGGCCCGGCTCGCCGGTGACAGCGGTTACGGCTCGGCCGCGATGCTGGGCTGGCTCGCCCACGAGCAGGGCATCGAGCCGCACATCCCCGTCTTCGATAAGTCCGAGCGCCGCGACGGCACCTTCAGCCGGTCGGCCTTCACCTACGACCCTGGCGCCGACGCCTACACCTGCCCGGCCGGCAAGCACCTGCGGCAACGCCAGAAGGTCTATCGGTCACCGCCCCCGCTCGTCGACGCAGACGGGATGCTGCGCTACCGCGCGAGCAAGTACGACTGCGAAGCTTGCGCGCTGAAGCCACGATGCTGCCCCAACGCATCCGCCCGCAAGATCCCACGCTCGATCCACGAGGGCGCCCGGCAGATGGCGCGCGACATCTGCGCCTCGGAGGCGGGCCGTACCTCGCGGCGTGAGCGCAAGAAGGTCGAGATGCTGTTTGCCCACCTTAAGCGGATCCTGCGGCTGGATCGGCTTCGGTTGCGGGGGCCAGACGGGGCCCGAGACGAGTTCCACCTCGCGGCCGCCGCCCAGAACCTACGGAAGCTGGCCAAGCTGATCCCGCTGGGGCAGCCGAGCCTAGCCTGACCGGCTGGCGGGAGCCCCCCCGGCCAAGCACCCGGTCAAATCTCAATCCAGGCCAACCGCGAGTTTTTCAACGAAATCGGCAGATTCCGGACGGTTCGACCAATAGGTGCGTCTGGATCTTACCGAGGCGAGCATGCGAACGCCTGGTCGCGAGGGAAGCTCGCTTCCAGGCGCCAGGTGTTTGTCGGAGATCGCTGTCTCATTGAGACGAGGGATCAACGGGTGCCCACAACGTGAGTTCCGGGCTGTCCGGAACCGGACCACACCTGCTCCCGCAAGCGCTTCATCAGGCTCATGAAGCCTTGAGGACGCTGCGATCATGGACTTCGACGCCGATCTCGTCCCTTGGGTTGTGGCAGGGTTCTGGATCTCGCTCCGGTGCAGCCAACCGCCGCTGGCGTCTTCCGCGTCACCGACCGCGCAGTACGCAGGTCGAACGCCGTTAGCGTCTCCGGCCAGAGCACAATACAAGCGGCTTCACGTCAGTCGCAGCCGCTAAATTCGTATGCGCCCAGAAATTCATTGCAGAGGCCCTGGGCGCAGGGCGATACGGTGTAGTAGTAGTATCTCGCCGGGACTGCGTTGCATTTGGCCCGGCCGTACTGCCTCAGAACACGGACATTCTGCTGAAGATGCCGTGCGTTCCGAGAGGAAATGCCGCCGATCCTGAGTTGGATAGGTCTCTCGACGGAACGATCCGGTGCAGCGAAGGCCGGCGCTGTCAATGGATAGGGTGCCAGACAGACGAGCATGAGAAGGGCCGTGTGCCGCGTCATGGTTGCCCTCCGTGGCAAGAGAAGCTGCGGTTGTGCTGCGGCTGTTTTCTTATCTCTGATTGCCGGATTCCGGTCATTCTAAAAGGAGGTAGTGAGGCGCTCGCAAGACCAACTCAACGTCCGGAGTAGGGTAGACGGTCCGATCGCCAAAGCTGCCTCGAATGTGCGGGCAGAGCTGATCGCGGCCTTCGGCGCGCATTGGAGGACGTTGCGATCCGCGGGTTAGTCCTTTGGCGTCGGCCTGCAAATCACCCCTGCTGCAAATATCAAGGGCCGTGCGTTGGCGCGAAAAATCTTGGCGAGGAAATGCCGGAATGGGCCGGTCTTCGCTTCATCGCGAGGCCAAAAGGTTGAAATTACAGCGCCTTTGGCAACTTGCTGAGAGCTGGCCGGATGTCCCGACAGATCAAGCGGGATCTCCAACTCGGCCGTAAGGTCCGAGCGATGAAGGCGGGTGAGCCTGTTTTCCGCCCATGTCGGCAATGGCTCACTTCTACCAAGCCTCGTTGAGCAGGACTCACGCTGGGTAGCGGTGCAGCACGGGTCGTGATTCATTTCTCGGGTTTGTAGCCTGAGGAGGATGGGATGGCCGCTCCTGTGCCGCTGCGGCCAGACTTCGATGCCGAGGCCTTGCGAGCTCTGGCCAAGAGCTCGCGCGACCCGGATCAGACCCGTCGCCTGCTGGCGCTGTCAGCGATCTATGCTGGCGGCTCGCGCTCCGAGGCGGCGGCTCTCGGTGGGGTTGGCCTGCAGACGGTGCGGGACTGGGTTCTGGCCTTCAACGCCGACGGGCCGGATGGGCTGATCGGCGGCAAAGCCCCTGGAGCCCGCCCGCGCCTGAACGCTGAGCAGCGTGAGGCGCTGCGGGCCTTGGTTGAGGCGGGACCCACGCCGGCTGCGCACGGGCTGGTGCGCTGGCGGCTGGTCGATCTCGCTCAGATCCTGGTGGAGGAGCACGGCGTCTCGGTCTCCGAGCAGACCTTGAGCCGGGTTCTGCGGGGCCTGGGCTACGCCAAGCTCTCGGCTCGTCCGCGCCATCATGCTCAGGATCAGGGCGCCATCCCGGCTTTTAAAAAGCCTTCCCCGCTCGCTTGGCGGAGGTCGCGCAGGCTGTCGGCGGCAAGCCGATAGAGGTCTGGTTCGCCGACGAGGCCCGGGTCGGTCAGAAGAACTCCATCACACGTCGTTGGGCACGCCGCGGCACACGGCCTGCAGCCTCAAAGGACCAGCGCACCGCCTCCGCCTACATCTTCGGCGCGATCTGCCCGGCTCGTGGCACGGGAGCCGGGCTCGTCATGCCCCGCTGCACCACCGAGGCGATGAACCTGCACCTGGCCGAGATCGCCAGGGCCGTCACCGCCGGTGCGCACGCTGTGCTGCTGCTCGATCAGGCCGGCTGGCACATGACCAAGAAGCTCATCGTCCCAGCCAACATCACGCTGCTGCCGCTGCCGGCGCGCTCGCCCGAGTTGAACCCGGTCGAGAACCTCTGGCAGTTCATCCGCGAGAACTGGCTCGGCAACCGGATCTTTGCGTCATACGAGGCCATCCTCGATCATTGCTGCGACGCTTGGAACAAGCTCATCGACCAACCCTGGCGCATCATGTCCATCGGCCTGCGCGCCTGGGCTCATAAGTTCTGATCAGTGAGGGTTGGTATTCGGCCGATGATCTCACGGCGCGGAGACGCTTCCATGAAAACTCTGCTGATTGCATCCACAGCCTTTGCCGCCTTGATTCTAACCAGTGTGGTAGCTGACGCGCGCGGCTTCCGAGGCGGTGGCGGCTTTCGCGGAGGTGGCGGCTTCCACGGAGCAGGCTTCCGGGGCGGCGGGTTCCGAGGTGGATTTCACGGAGTTCGGGCAGGCGGATTCCGCGGCGGCGGCTTCTACGGGGGTCGGGTGGGCGGGTTCCGTGGCGGCGTAGTGCGGCCGCCGATTGCCGGTCGGCCCGGATGGGGCGCGGGCCGACCTATCGCTGGACGGCCCGGTTGGGGCTATGGCCGCTATGGATACCGAGGCTATGGCTGGGGTGGATATCGTCCTTACGGCTACGGTCTAGCCGCAGCCGGGCTCGGAGCAGCCGCAGCCGCCGGCTATTACGGGAGCACCTACGGAGGCTGTGGGCCTTACGCCTATTACGACGCCTACTCCGGCGTCTGCCAGCCCTACTGACAAGCATCGCGGCCCGCTTGGGTCCGAGCAGTCGCCTTCTCGATCCGCCCGCATCCACACAGTGAAGTCTCACGCCATGACTCTCAGGATGGCATCTTCTCTCATCGTTGCGGCTTGTCTGACCTCGCCCGCGCTGGCTCAATCGGGGGGCTATGCGCGCCAGCCAGCGGCGCTCATCCACGGCAACTACTGCGGTGTGGGCAACAACGCGCCGCTGCCGCCCATCGATGCGCTCGATCTCGCCTGCGCCCGGCATGACGCCTGCAGCCCGAGCGGGCGCCTGCCCTCACGAGCTTGCAACCTGCGCTTCCAGCGCGAAACCGCGTTCATCTCGCGCGATCCTCGCCAGCCGGACGACCTGCGGGCGCTAGCGGGCTTCATGTCCGCCGGCGCCGCCCTTCTGCCCTTCGACCCGAGCGCTCCTGTTGTGGTGACGCGGGTGCCGGCGGCCGGGCAATATGGATGGCCTCCACCCGGCCCATACCGGCCCGCATCCTACGCTTACTAGCGCGTCGCCGAGGAGCGCGCTCGGATCGACGAGGAAGCGAGGTGAGACACTGAGATCGGTGTGCCCCTCCGTGAGCTGCCGAGGATCCCGGCTCGTTCGCAGAGCCTCTCGCAGGCTTGGAGATGAGCCGCAGAAGGGGCCTTGCTGCCCTGCTCTGCCCGGCGGAACGGGTAGTCTACGCCCATCTGCCGTCGGCTGGCCCGATGGCGGTGCTCACCGACCTGTCGGGGTATTGTCAGGAGTGGGCAGCTTGGCCTGTGCGGGCCGCGTCTCTGGCATAGCCGACCACAGCAGCATCAGCCCGCACATTCCAACCAGAGCCAGCCCGATGGCTGCTCCCCTGACCCCAATTGCAGTCGCGGACACACCGGTGAAGAACGTGCTCAGCGAGGCTCCAACCGCAACGGCCACGCCAAGTGCGCCGAGAGTTAGATTGAAGCCGCCAGTCTTGCGAGTGAGGTCAGCGGCGACCACGGTCATCATCACACCGAAAATTGCTCCGCTGAACGCATTCAGCAGACTGCCGAATACCCATGCAAGGGGACTGGGCAGCAGCATCGCATAAACGAGCCCTTGTAACGGTATGAGCGCCCAGCCGACCAGCATCAGCGGTCGCCGACCCGAGGTTTCGGCTCGTCTGCCAATCCATGGGGAAATCGCTGCCACGATCACCTGCGGCACAAGGATGATCGCCGCAACAATCAGCGTGGCATAATCGGGCCAGTGTCGTGTCACCTGTCCTGCTAAACCGGGGCCCATCGCCGCGCTGGCTGCGAAAAACAGCAAGACGCACGCTGCAAAGATCGACAGCTGCTTGTTCAGGAACACGGACTTCGCGCCCTCCCAGCTAATGCGCGTCTCTGCTTCCCCAGGCGCATCAGTCGGACGCTGGTAATCCCCGCTGATCAGCGACAGCGATAGCAACGCCGGGATGGCCAGCGTCGCGGATATGAGGAACACCGTTAGCACCGGCAAAGACGAGCCGGCGACGCCCATCGCCGCGGCTGCCAAGCCATTGCCGATAGAAGCGAAGCGCGCGTTACGACCGACCCGCTCGCTCATGCCAGCCTGTCCGACCAGCGCGAGGCTGATCGCGGCGATCCCGGGGCCGATGAGCGAACTCGCCAAGCCTTGCATCGCGAGCGCCAGGTAAACGGCAGGTCTGGCAGCGGTCACGCAGAGCAGCAATGCCGCAAGGCCCACGCCTACGATGCCAAGCATCACCGGCCAGCGCTTGTCGCGCGTGCTGTCGAGGGCGGCACCTGCGGGGATCTGGCTGACCAGGGTGCTTGTTGTGGCGATCGTCAGCGCAAAGCCGATTGCTTCCGGCGGCCACTGGTTCTTGACAAGATAGACCGTGACGAAGGAGCCGAAGCCGGTCTGCACGGCCGCGACGAAGAAGTTGACCCCGTCGAGCCCTCGACCGCTCCGGCTCGCCGCATCGCTCGAGTGCCGCATGCGATCTTACCCCTGACCCGTTATCCGCAGATCGCAGCGCACCTCCAGCGTGGCCTCCTGCTGCTTGGTATGGATATCAGGGCCGACGGCATCCGTATTGGCTCGCCATCTGGGATGGCGACAGGCCCCACTCGATCCAGCACGCCGTCGCTGGTTCAGATTCAGCACGATCGACTTCGCAATCGTCAGCACGACAAAGGCACACTTCGAGAGCCGTACCGGGTCACGGCAATCGGCAGCATACCAGGGGTGAACAGGGCAGCTTGACCGGATAGGACAACGGCCCGCCAGATCGGGGGGATCTCCGCTCGTCAGCGAGATTTCAGCTTGGCGCAGGCGAGGACGCGGCAAACGGAAGAAGCGGGCCGGCTTCGGACCATGGCGCATTGATGGTCCGACATTCCAATAGGGCTTGCCTTAATGGGGACGTTACACGAGCCGTCGGGCCCCGTTCCGCACACGTCACCCTGCATTCTCGAACGGCGGACAAGCTAACGGTTCAGGCTCTCTTGGAACAACGCTCGCAACAGCCTGCCCAGCGACGGCTCTGGCCGAAATGAGCGTCTGCTTAGCCCAGCCCCTTGCCTGAAAGCCGACATTCCGTTGTCGGCCAATCCCGGCCGGCAGCAATGCGCCCACTCTGGTCATTCATCCGGTACAGACAGCATCTCCGAAGCGAATATTCCCCGGCCGAAGGTTGCAAAACTCACTGAGCAGTTGCTGTGAGCAGTCGGAACCAGGATCGCTTCTGGCTAGGCTGCAGCCTGCACGCTGATGCTGCTGGCAGGCCGAGCTCAAATTTCTCACGCTGCTACGGAACCTGACTTTGGCTAGCACGTTACGCGCGTGCGAGGCCCTAAAGGCTCGCGGACATGGGTGCCGGCTCTCGATATCCGGCCTCCCTCGTCATCACGTTGCTCAATGGAGAATGTGGTCATGAGGACTTACGACGTTGCTCCCCTCTTCCGTTCATCGGTCGGGTTCGACCGGCTGCTCGACCTGCTCACCCAGGCCGACCGGGTCGAGCCGACGACGACCTGGCCGCACTACAACATCGAGAAGGTGGCGGAGGATGAGTACCGCATCACTATGGCGGTGGCGGGCTTTTCTCCCGACGAGATCGAGCTGACGCAGCATGACACCGCGCTCTATGTGGCCGGACAGAGGAAGGGCCAAGAGGGCGAGCGCCAGTACCTGCACCGCGGCATCGCAGCGCGCAGCTTCCGCCAGACCTTCAACTTGGCCGATCACGTGAAGGTCACGGGCGCAGGGCTCGACAACGGTCTCCTGACGATCGAGCTGAAGCGCGAGGTGCCGGAAGCCCTCAAGCCCCGCCGCATCACCATCGGTGATGAGCAGGCTGCCGTTGGTCGGGACAACGCAATGGTGCCGGTCGAGGGCCACGCCAGGGCCGCCTGAGCCCATACGCAAACAGCAGTTGAACAGACCCTCGCGGGCCTCGGAACCCGCGAGGGTCGTGCTCCCTCGTGTCCTGCCTCATCGCTTCTAGGGAGGATGATCCGTGTCGATGATGGAGACGCATCTTTCACATTCCGGCCCGATGAACCCGCCCGCCACGCAGTCGGCCTCGTTCGAGGCGTGGCAGGCGCTGGTCGCGCCCGGCGACGTGTTCCGGCATCCGCGAGAGGTGCTAGCGCACCCCCTGCTGTCCCGAGCGGACAAGCGCACGATCCTGGCGTCCTGGGCCTCGGACGCCAGCGCCCTTGAGAATGCGCCCGGCTTGCGCTGCCTGAGCGGCTGCAAGGCCGAGCCGGTCTCCGTTGATGCCGTGCTCGCAGCCCTGACCGAGTTGGACCGTGACGCCTCTCGGAAGCCGGACACGCGCCCAGCAGCAGTTGCTCCGGCTCGACGTCTGCTGCGGATCTCGGACCGGCGCCGGCACATTCGCCCGGGACGCCGAGACGATGACGACGATCCGCCGCCCTGTCCGGCGGCGGTGATGCCGCGCCCGCGCACGCCTCCGAGTGCCGCCGCACTTGCCCTCTGTGTCCCAGCGTAGCAGCAAGGAGCGTGCCTCCAGGCCGACACCAGAGGCCTGGAGGCACGTCCTGCAGCCATCCTCCAACCTGGGGTGCGCCGAGTCAGGTCTCCCTGGAACTCAGCTTGAGCTCCCTGGCCTCCACCGGCTTCTCGGTCGCAGATTCGACGGCGACGCTCCGCCGATGGCGGCCGAGATGGCGCACGCTCCTGCACAAACTGCAGCTTCAACTCCAGCGGCCCTTAGGTGATGTTCTCGATCATCATCACCAGCGTGCCCTTCATGCGGCGGCCTTCGCTGTCGCGAACCTCGACGCTGAGCTGCGCGAAGTCCCGTTCGTCAAGGAGGTGCAGCGCCAGCTCGCCGAGCACCAGCTTCGTCTGCTCGCGCGCATCAGCGGGCCCGGGTAGGTCGAGGCCCTCCTTGTCCGCGATGAACTGACCGTCATCGATGTCGAAGTAGTAGCGGGGCACGTGACCTCCTACCCGCCTGATCCGTGCTCAGCCAAGGGCCGGGAGCCGCCATTGGCATTTGGCGTGCCATCGAAAGAAGAGCCTACCCACGAGCCGTACGCAAGGACCTTTGACATTGGCCTCAGCGCCGTTTGAGCAACCTCGGTGTTCCGACTGCTTTCGGACATCGTCGAAGCGTGAGGCATGGATCGGCGCCCAATGTTGCAAGTCCCGAGAAGCCGGCATCGAAGGGCCGGAGCAGCAACGCGCTTAGATGCCGATGCGCCGCGGTTCGTGATGTGGAAACTGCGCAGTTTAGAATTGCATGAAACTGTTAGGCGTGGATCCTCGTTCAGCCGGCATAAAGCTGGCGCAGGATCGATGCAGGTGACCACGCCCTTCATCCGGAAGCTGGAACATGCCGGACCGCTCACCGACGAGGAGCGTTCGGTTCTGCTGAGCCTAACAACAACCAGCCGCAGCGTCTCGGCTCGCCAAGACATCGTCCTTGAACACCAGACGGACACGATCCCCCTGGTTCTCAGCGGCGTGGCCGGCCGCTACAAGGTCCTCGTGCATGGGACGCGCAGGATCGTCTCCTTCGCTCTGCCAGGCGATCTCTGCCGCGTCCACCCAGCCGCGACCGGCGCCCTGGACCTGCGCGTTGCCGCTCTCACCGCCTGCCATGTTTCGGATATCTCTCAAGTGAAGCTCAGGGAGGCCATCGACGCTTACCCCGGCATCAGCCGGGCGCTGTGGTGGCTCACGCTGACTGAGCTGAGCCGCGCGCGCGAATGGCTGGTGAACGACAGCCGGCCGGCAGACAGGCGTCTGGCCCATCATTTCTGCGAGTTGCTGGTCTGCCTCCAGGCAGTCGGGCTGGCGGGCGAGAACTCATTTGAGCTTGGGATCGCACAGGCCGACTATGCTGATGCGCTGGGCATCTCGTACGTTCACGTCAACCGCGTGATGCAGGCGCTGCGATCAAACGGCATGATCAGCACGGGCAAGCACCTGCTGATTTTGCCCGACGTGGAGCGCATCAAGGAGTTTGCGGAGTTCGATCCTGGCTATCTCTGCCTGGATGGGCTGGGCCTGTAGATCGTCTCTCGGGTCCGTCGCCTTTGCGGTTTCGGCCGCCTGCGGGAGGTATTCAACGGGCTGCGCTACGTGCTTCGTGACAGCATAAGGCTTCGACCCAAGCAGCGGGGCCGGCTTACTCCTCCGACAATCCCGCTTTGCGTAGCCCTTCGACTATCCTCTGGTACTCGACCAGAAACTCGGGGTTGTCGGAAAATCCGGCTGTTGCCCATTTCCTGACGGTGTAGCCAGGCATCAGCTTCAACAGCTCCGCAACCGCTGCCTCTGCTTCGGCCTTCTGGCCGGTCCAGCCATAAGCTGAAGACAAATCGATGTAAGCCAGCCAAAGCGGCCCGGCCGCGACTGATTTGCGGCACCACGCAATCGCTTCCCAGTCACGCGCCAAGTGCGTATACGCATGACACATATGGAAAAGCCAGAAATTCATCGCTGGATCATGCGGACTTAGACGTATGGCTTTCTCGATGAGCGGCAGTGCTTCGTTCGACTTGGCGAGCAGAATC
Source organism: Methylobacterium durans (assembly GCF_003173715.1). NCBI lineage: Bacteria > Pseudomonadati > Pseudomonadota > Alphaproteobacteria > Hyphomicrobiales > Methylobacteriaceae > Methylobacterium > Methylobacterium durans. Next base: position 5,896,448 of record NZ_CP029550.1, read on the forward strand.
TTCGTGTGCCCAAGTTCCTCGTAGGCTACAGCCAAATTCCGATCGTACTTGATGGCGATCTCGAACTCGGGAACGGCCAACTGATGCTTCTTCCTTGCCTTCAGTATTTCGCCCTTCACGAAGTGGGCCATTGCGTTCGTTGGCGCATCGGAGAGGACGGGCGTGATGGCCTCGTCTGCTGCGGTCAGATCTTCAGCAGGCTTTGTGCTCCAACGGAGCCACACGAAATATGACAAGGCCCGTGCTTTTCCCACCAACGCTGAGGTAAGTTTGGGATCTAGCTTAAGAGAGCGGTCGAAGAGCTTAATTGCTTCCTGCAGATGCGCCGGACTGGGAGCTCGGTTGAGGGCAGCCCAGCCACGCATGGCAAAATCGCCGGCGTCAGGGTTGTTGGGACGCTCCCGAAGGGAGCGAAGGCTCTCGGCCTGTGTGAGTTGAACATCGAGTGAGCGGGCGAGCCGGGCCACGGATTCGACCTGTAGCTCGCCCAGATGGCTGCGGTCCCCTTCGAACCGGTCCGCCCAGATGTGCGCACCCGTCTCCGCCGAGATCAGCTGGGCATTCAGCACGACCTGCTCGCCAGTGCGACGCACACTTCCCGCCAACACATACCGGACACCGAGATCGCGACCGATCTGCTTCACGTCGACAGCCTTCCCCTTGTAGGTAAAGGCGGTGTTGCGGGCGATCACGAAGCTGCCCGCGAGATGCGACAGGTCGGTGGTCAGATCCTCCGTCAGCCCGTCGGCGAAGAATTCCTGCTCGGGATCGTTGCTGAGGTTCGTGAAGGGCAGGACGACCAGCGACAGGCCCGGCACGGGCTTGGGTGCAGCAACGACCTGCGTTGTGCCGTCAATCGCCGGCTCCGCCGCCCTGCGGGCGAACCACCACCAGCCCGTCCCTCCTGCCGCCAAGAGAGCCGCGATGCACGCCGCTAGCAGGAGGCGCTGTGGGACCAACCTGCGGCCCGCGAATTTTCCGTCGGCTGGATCCTGCTGAGCCTCCCCTGGCTCGTCCTCGTCGACCTGTCTCGGCAGTGTCGCCACGGCCGCGGCCGTCAGAGCAAAGATGCCGATCGGCCGAGCGATGTTCTTCAATTCCCGTTTGCCCAAATCCTCGAAGCGGTAGGGCAGCTTGTCCCGTACCTGATCGTGGACCGAGCGGGAAATACACAGGCCACCCGGTTCTGCCAGCGGCTCCAACCGGGCCGCCACGTTCACCCCATCGCCGTACAGGTCGCCGTCGGGCTCCGCCACGACGTCACCGACGTTGATGCCGAAGCGCAGGCGTAGCTGGCGCTCCGGTGTCAGGTCAGCGTCTCGACCCAGCAAATCACGCTGGATTCGCACGGCGCAGGCGACCGCCCGCAGGGGACTCGGGAACTCGACCAGCAGCCCGTCGCCCATCGTCTTCACGATCCGACCGTGGGAAGCAGCGATTCGAGGGTCGATCAGCTCCCGACGGAGCGCCTTCAGGCGACGCAGCGTGCCTGCCTCGTCCGCGCCCATGAGGCGACTGTAGCCCACGATATCGGCGACCATGATGGCTGCCAGACGACGTTCGGCAGTTCTCCTATTGTCCATGCCACAGCCCCGAAGCGGCCATCGACAGCCGGACGTCTCCGACACCGATCGAAGAGCATAATATCATCGGCGCATGGGCCGCGCATTTTGAACCGAAACGCTGGCTGCAGGATCGATCTTGAAATGCCAGCAATTGCTACTAGTGCGACTTCTCCCACACCAGGGTGACGATACTTGGTTTTCCATCGGCGCTGAAGGGTGCAGGCCGCGTCTTGAGCGTGAGGCGGTTCCCGTCGAGCTGGACGTCCCTGACCAGGGTCGTCCCGGTCCAGGCCTCGTTCCACGAGATGTCGACCTTGGTGGTGACCGCCTTCCCGTCGAAGTTGAAGGTGCCGCCGTAGGCGAGGATGGTCTTCTGCAGCTTTGCACGCTCCTCATCCGTGGGATTGGCGGCGTCGCGCGGCTTACCTCGCCCCTCGTGGGCGATCATGACCATCGTCCGGCCGTCGGGCGAGTAGTTAATCCATCCGCTGGGACGCGCGCCGCCGTAGGCATCGACAGTCTCGTTGGTGTCGAGGATCTGCCTCTGGGCGCTGATCAACTTCCAGTTGCCGACCAGGTCCTTGGTGTCGGCCGCATGGGCGGGCAAGAGCAGGGAGAAAGCGACCGCTACAGCTAGCATCGTGCGCATGTAAGCCTCCTTCTTCTGACGTTTTCGACGAACGTAACTGGCCGCTGGCGGTGGAAGGCCTCGACGGTCCATCAGATTTCGGGGCCACTCCCCTCGAGCCTACTTCTTCGGCAGTGTTACGTTGCCCTTCCACGAGCCTCTGAACTCGGTCTGCGAGATCATGGTGAGATCGTAGGTGCCGTTGCCGCTGCCGTCGCTGTACGCTCCGGTTCCGGACACGAACTTCCAAGCGCCCTTGCCGGTCGTGAGTTGCTGCCCCTCCTTCATCGTCGTGGTGATCTCCCCAGAGTACTCGCTCGTCGTGCTTCCCATGTCATCGACGAGCGAGATCAGACCGCGCTGCGGACCACTGCCCTTGTTGAGGTTGAGCGTCTCGCTCCAAAGGATCTGCCCCCGTCCATGAACTTGTCCTTGCCGGTGCTTTTGTTCATACCTTGAGCAACTTCGACGATCAGTAGATTGTCCTTACTTCCTATTGGTCGGGCCGCCTGTTTCGTGAACTGGCCGGTATATGCGCCCGCGTAGGAGCCATCTTCGGCGATTGCTAATCCGACCAGAGCGGGCGCGCAAGCCAACGAGAGACCCAAAGAAAACAGATGCTCGACACGCATGGTTTAACCTCCCGCGATGCATATATTGAGAAATTTCGAAATCTTGCAGGTGAGGAGTCGGATTGATGATCCGGAAAAATATTTCAACTACAAGTGGTAAATATAGTCAACTCTCGACACCGATCTGTTCGATACGGTGCAATTCTAAGAAGATTAGCTTTGCAGTTTATTCGCCTGCTCGAAATCGATTTTAGAATTGCCTGACATAAATTTTCCCCGTCCAATAGGAAGTCAGGATATTGCGCATCGCCAAACAATCGAAGACGCTCCTGGTGCAGACCAGGCATCGGGACCTTAAGATCTACGGCCCCGAGAAGACATCGACGATCAGGGCGGGATCGAACCCGACAACCGGCGAACTGTTCAAGAGGAAGACGGTCACAGACGCCGAGGTCGCGGCGGTCGACGCCTACATGGCGGACCCGACGACCACGCCCCTCCTCCTCGAGGGCGGAGGGGCCTCGATCTCGCCGCGGTCTCCATGACCATCCCTGGGCACGGGCATCGGGGTTCTGGAGCGACACGACGGACTACCTGAAGCGACGGGCCGTTCAAACGGCGATCTTCCTGGCGCGTCCTGCAAGACACTGACCGAACGATATCGGCCTCCCGGCTTGGCTGGAATGCCGAGCCGGCCCGAGTTCCGCGAAGCTTTCTGTACGCTCCGAACCTCTTCCGTGCCTTTTCAGGGCCATAATGGCCAAGCTCACTGAAGGCCGTCGCAGAACAGCTACGTACGAGTACCTCGGAGCTGCTGATGGCCATAGTTCGTGCACTCGCACCCAGTGCCCTGCTGCTGTGCATGCTTCTCGCTGCCGCGGCCATGTTCGTGGACGGCCCATTGCTGGCGGCCGCCGGCGGCGGTTCGACCTCATCGTCGACCTGCCAGTCCACAATCCCGAGCGTCGACGCCGGATCGGCCTCGTGGATCGACCCTCCGTTGCGCCTGTCTCCGGATCGACGGCGCCGGCAGGCCGACGCGATCGGCGACGAGGTGGCCGAGGACTGACACCAAGCTGCCGCCCGCAGCCGAGAAGCGGCAGAGCGGCCGCGCGAATTAGCAGCCGGACCTTTCTATATCTCTCCGCAGTCCGTTTGGTCAGCAATTGTGGTAAACGAGCAGGCCTTCGCGGGATTAATCTATATTAATCGATGGCCAGCTTGTGTTGAATCGTTACAAAAAAGCCAGCATAGCGAATCTCCAAGAAAAACAGCGAGGAGCGCCATGCAAGAGCGTGCTGAGAATTCCGAACTGAACCCAATCGACGTGGCGGCCGAGATTGTCTCGGCCTACGTCGCAAACAACTCCGTCTCACAGGCTGAACTACCGGCTCTCATCGCCTCCGTTCACACAGCCCTCAGCGGCTTGGGTAAGCCTGCAAGATCGGCAGAGCAGCAGTTTGAAAAGGCCACGCCTGCTCAGATCAAGGCGTCGATCAGTCCCGACGCGCTGATCAGCTTCATCGACGGCAAGCCCTACAAGGCTCTCAAGCGTCACCTGACGACGCACGGGCTCGATCCGGTCGCCTACTGTCAGCGCTATGGTCTGCCCTATGACTACCCGATGGTGACAGCCAGCTACGCGGCGCAACGGTCGGAACTGGCCAAGGCTTCAGGTCTGGGGCAAGCGCGCCGGGACCGAGGCACATAGATCGATTTCCATGTCGTCAGCAGCCTGACCACGTGCATGCTGTTCGAATGCATTCGAAGCAAGATTCAGAAAGGTACGATCGTGAAAGTTGTCGCGGATCTATGCATCGTTCCGATGGGTGTCGGGCCGTCCGTTTCGCCATACGTGAAGGAGATCAAGGCGATTATCGATGCAAGCGACCTAACGGCCGAGATGCATGCGAACGGCACGAACATCGAGGGTGAGCTTGAAGATATCTGCCGCCTGATCGAAATGTGTGAAGCGAAGCTGAGCAACTTGGGAGTTCAGCGCGTCTTTTTCACGATGTCCTTCTCATCGCGTCGAGACAAGAAACAATCGATGGCCGACAAGCTCGCTGCTGTGTCGTAGCGAGCATATGCGTGATGAAGCGTCGTGAGCGGTACTCATGTCCGACCCAGGTCGAGCCGAGTGCCGGATGCCCCGTCGAGCAGGCGCTTGAGATGGAAGCTGGCAAGCGGGTCGTCAGGTCTTAAGCCGACAAGAGCGGCAAAGGCCGGCATTGCGGAACTGTCTCCAGCTTCCAGCTTGGCGAAGGCGTCGAGGTAGAGCGCAGTCACCGGCTCGGCAAGGGCCGCCTCGGTCAATGGCTCGTATGCGCGTAGAGAGTCCTGCTTGCCCCGAAGCACAAGATCGCCAATGGGCCTGCCGCTGAACCGTTTTACACGCTCGACAGCGCTGTGACTGACGCAGATCCTCGTGCCGAGAGGCTTGTTGGCTCCCTCGAGACGAGCGGCTGTGTTGATGGTGTCGCCGTAAGCCGTGTAGTCGAAGAAGCGGTTGCCACCGAAGTTGCCCACGATGGCCGGGCCAGCATGAATGCCGATGCGTGTCACGCCGATGCCAACGCCGCGTTCGCGCCAGCGAGCACGGAATGCCTCGGCCGTCCTGTCGAGCTCGAGGGCACAAGCTATCGCCCGCTCGGCCTGATCTGGCTGGTCTCCGGGGCACCGAACAGCACGTGGATGGCATCGCCGACGATCTTCGCGACTGTCCCTTCCCAGACGAAGACGACATCGGTCATTTCCGATAGATAGTCGTTCAGGATGTCGCCGAGCCGACTCGGATCGAGGCTTTCCACCAGTGATGTGAAGCCCGCGATGTCCGTGAACAAGGACGCGACTTCGCGTCGAACCCCACCCAGTTCGAGGCCCGAAGGGTCGCCGGCCAGCCGCTCTGCGAGGTTCGGCGAGAAGTAGCGGGACAACGAAGCATGCGCACGCTCGGCTTGAACCTGCCGCCGGCGTCCCTCCCGCAAGGCTTCGACATGCCGCAACGTCCGGTCGATCGTCGTCTCAAGATCGGCGAAGTCAATCGGCTTGGTGAGAAAGTCGAAGGCCCCGCGGTTCATGGCCGTGCGGATGTTGGGCAAATCCCCATAGGCAGAGACGATGATGGTGGACAACTTCTCGTCTACCTCCTGCAGTTTCGTAAGGAGCGTCAGCCCATCCATGCGTGGCATGTTGATGTCGGTCACGACGAGGTCAACGTCGCGATTTTCGACCAGTACTGCGAGCGCATCTTGCCTGTCATGAGCGAAGAGAAAGCTGACAAGACCCGTTCGGATCTGGCGACGGAACTTTTGGAGGACAAGTGCCTCAAGGTCCGGTTCGTCGTCGACTACCAGTATTTTGGCGGGCGGGACATTCCCGTTCATGGCGCGCTCGCGACATGCTGGACTTGAAGCAACTTCAGCCTGCCAAATCGCGGAAGTCAACGGATCTGTGGTGCTTCTTCGACGAAGGAGGGAAAGGCGCTGACGAACGGCTTGGCAATCAAGTGATGTCCCGACTGGAGCGTGGCAGCACGATGGTGAACTCCGTGAAGTGTCCGAGTTCGGTCGCCACGTCGATCGTACCGCCGTGCTGCTTCACGATGCTGTCGAAACTGAGAGAGAGACCGAGGCCGGTCCCCTCTCCGGCAGGTTTCGTGGTGAAGAAGGGATCAAACATCCTGGCCTTGACGCTGTCAGAGATGCCGGTGCCGTTGTCCCGTACGCGTAATTCGACCTGATCGCCGCGATCGCGCGTGGCGACTGCGAGGCAGGGTTCGTAGTTCCGAGGGACACCCTCGTCCCTGCGCTTGGCAATGGCATGGAAGCCATTTGCAATCAGGTTCAGGAGCACGCGGCTGATCTCCTGAGGGTATAGGTCGACAAGACCAGTCGCCGGATCGAGATCCCGATGAAGGGACACGTTGAAGTCGGGCTCGGCAGCCCGGGCGCCGTGGTAGGCGAGGTTCAAGCTCTCATCGATCAATGCGTTGAGATCGACGAGCCGATGCTCCCCGGAGCCGGTGCGGGAGTGCAGCAGCATGTTTCTGACGATGGAGTCGGCGCGCCTGCCGTGCTGAACGATCTTCTCGAGGTTGCCCTTGAGCAACTGGGTGACCTCGTCCACCTCCTCACGCGTCCTGACGTCGAGCGGCGCCGAGCCGAGCGTCTCCCGCAACTCGTCGACAAGCTCGCCGGAAAGGGCCGAGAAATTGTTCACGAAGTTCAGCGGGTTCTTGATCTCGTGCGCGATACCGGCCGTGAGCTGGCCCAGGGAGGCGAGCTTCTCGGCCTGGATCAGACGATCTTGTGCCTTCCGGAGCTCTTCGAGGGATCTAGACAGCTCGTGGGTCCGACACTGAACCTCGTCGAACAAGCGAGCATGTTCGATTGCAACCAATGCTTGGTCGGCAAACATCTCGACCATCTTAATCTGCTTGTCGGAAAAGGCCGTCGGCTCCCTTCTAGTCAGCGAGAAAACACCTTCAATGACGCCATTCCTGTACATTGGAATGCCGAGCAAGGCCCTGGAGTCGCTGAGACCGGACCCGAGCCGGGTCTGAGTGGCCCCTGGAAAGGTGTAGTCTGGGTCGAGGAGCTTGTCGGGAATGTGTACGATCGACCGGGCATTGACCACCTTCGGCACCAAAGACTTGTGCCAGAGGCGCCTCGGATTTGCAGCCATGAAGGCCCGGAATTCAGCGGACGTCCCCCAACTCGCGTCTGCAAAGAATGCGTCGCCCAACTCATCCTCTCTGCGCAGGAAGATCGTGCTGTCGTCGGCTTCGCAAAGTTCCGCGGAAGATTGGGCTATGGCTTCGAGGACTACGAGCAGTTCGAAAGGCGCGTTGCTTATGGCGCGCAGGAGATTTGAGAGAGCTCCCATTTGGTGCTGGGCTTGATCTCTCTCTCGAGTGCGCTCCACGAGGGCGCTCTGCAAGTCAGCGTACCGATCCTGTAATCGCATTCGAGTGACAGTACGAACAGCCGAGCGCTTCGCACCGGCAAATGCCACGTTGCCCGAACACTGCTGCTGCGTCTACGGAGTGGACACCTTCGTGACCTAGGGTACTTGCTCGTGTGGGCCGTTCGATGGGCAGACGCACCCAGTTCCGCATGCGTCGCCCAGCCTCGTAGAACGGCGGGCGCGTTGACGTTGCGAGCCTTTCTAGGACATCGCTCGCGATGACTTGACCAAGGGCGGCACTGGCCGAACTGGAATGTCTGCTTAATCCGGTCGCTTTCCCGAAAGCCGCCATTCTGGTGTCGGCCAGAGTCGGCCATTCGGCATTGCACCCATTTCGGTCATTCAGCCGCTCCAAGCGGCTTCTCCGAAGAGGACACAGAAGGCCAAGCCCTAGCTCTGAAGCCAAGGTCGGCGCCAGCCTTATCGTCGTCTATGAATGCGCCCGCCCGCGCGTGCAGGCTCCGCAGGCTGTCCGGGATCTGGTTGGTCCGCTGAGGACGACGCGCTCCGTTACTTGAAGATGTTCAGGAACCCACCGGGCTCCGCGTAGACACCGGGGGTCGATGTCGATGCCTGCCAACGGATCGAGCCGATAATGGTGTCGCTGCACCAATTCGACCGACCGGTCGCGATCCCGCCAGGATCGCCCGTGAAGGTGAAACACTGCGCCTTTGTGAGATCGGTCATATGGTAGCGGAGATCTACGAGCAGGTTCTTGTAGGTCCAAGAGATGCCGACGTTGCCGTAGTTGTAGCTCGGAAGATCGACCGGGATGAAGCCGGTGGCCGACGTTTTGGCCGCGCCGATGAAGTAGTGGCCGCCTTCGCCGGAAAGCGAGAAGCCGCCCGCATAGGCCTCAGGCAGGAAGGAGAACCACGTCGCAGGGAGCGTGTAGGCGAGTGTGCCCGACACATAAGTTGCCACGGCGTGCTGACCGAAGAAGCTCGGCGCGTGGAACACGTTCGCGCCCACAGTGAGTTCGGGCGTGATCTGGTAGAGCGCCTTGCCCGCATACTCGATGAAATCGCTGTTCGCCGTGGTGAACGGGGCGCCGTTCAGGAAGAGCTGCTTCTCGTTCGGATAGTAATAGTAGACGACACCGAGATCGAACGAGAGCTTGTCGAAGACGGGCCGGACGCCGGCGACGAGGTCGAACTCGAAATCGGGCCGGGTCGGCAGGCGGGTCTGCCAGGTGTAAAATCCGGCATAGGCGAGATTGTTGAAGAACTGTGCTTCGAAGAAGCTCTGGAAGCTGTACCGGCGATCCGACTGCGAGACGCCGCGGAAGTTATAGTCCGAGGCGAGCTGCGAGTAGAACGCGAAGCCGATCAGAGGATCGGGCGCTTTGGCCTCCTCCGGCATCACTTTCGGTGCCGGCATGTCCGCCGCGCGGACTTCTCCAGTCAACAGAGCGGCGGCGACAACGCAACAGGACAGTCGGGTTACGCTGAGCATGGATGGAGCCCCTCTGGCAATGGGTTGACAGCCTCTTGAGCGCAGGGCGGCAAAACCCGGTCATATATCCCCACAGGAAATTTTATAGCTCAAGCAGAAACGCTGAAGCTCGTGGGGGCGGAGCGTCTCCGGTGCCGGATGTAGCAATCGTGCAACATTTATCCTGATCGCCCCGACCCCTCGCCTCTGCCCCCGACGTCCCGCCGATCCGGGTCGAGGGCCCGGCTCTGCGAGAGGGGAAGGCCTCGGTGCTGCGAGCGCCCAAGGCGCCATCGAGGTAATAGGAAAACGAGGATCGGCGCAGATGCTCACAGGCGCCTTGTCCAGGCTGCGGGCCTCACCGAGCGGCTCCGGCGGGCTTGGATCCGCCCATTCGCACTCTCCGAGCGGGCGGATCGTCGGTCTCGCAGGTCAGGCAGTCCGCTCCTCAATCGGGTGCGTCCGGAGCCTCAGCGGGTCGTAGAAGGGGGTGCGGACCACATTGGCCGGCAGGTTGCCGCCGTCGGTCTGCACCTGAACCTCGGTGCCGAGCGCGGAGAGTTCTAACGGCAGGTGCGCGAGGCCCAGCGACTTCATGAGGTGCCGGCTGAAGGTTGTGCTGTTGACCGTGCCGACTTCGCGTCCGTCCTTGAAGATCTTGGTGCCGGGCCTGATCGCGTCGTCGTGCAGGATCTCCAGCCCGACCTGCGTGAAACGCTCCTTGCCCTTCCTGGCTTGAAGCGCGGCCTTGCCGCGGAAGTTGGGTTTGTCGAGATCGACCGTCCAATCGGCGCCGACTTCCCAGGGCGTCGTATCGGATTTCGGCATATCGAACGGGAAGAACAGCAGCGCTCCCTCCACCCGCACGATGTCCAGGCAGTCCCAGGAGGCTGCGACGATGCCGAAGGGCTTGCCCGCCTCCATGATGGCGTCCCAGATCGCGACGGCATCCTTCGCGGCGCAGAACACCTCGTAGCCTCGCTCGGCCGAGTAGCCGCCGCGGGCGAGAGACACTTCCTTACCGAACAGTGTCGTGCGGGCGTGTCTGAAGTACTTGAGGCCGGCCAGGTCGAGCGGCGTGTGCGGCCTCAGGATATCGAGGGCCAGGGGGCCCTGCAGGGAGAGGATGTGCACGTCGTCGTCGCGGCCGGCCTGCACGTCGCGGCCGGCCGTGAATTCCGGCAGGACGTCCTCCAGGCTACCGCCGCCATGCGAGATCCGGAAGGCCTGAGGACCGTCGCGGTAGACGAGCACGTCATCAATCAGCGAGCCATCGTCGTCGACGATGTTGCTGATCGCCGAATGGCCGGGCGCGATCCTGCTGACGTCGCTGGTGAGCATGGCGTTCAGCATGGCCTCGGCGTCGGGCCCCGCGACATTCACGATGCGCAGGCCCGTCACATCGAACAGGCCGGCGCGCGAGCGGACGATTGCGGTCTCCTCGTAGCGATCGGTGCTGTAGCTCTGCGGGATGGGCATCCCGTTCCACTCGGCATCGAGCTTGGAGCCGAGCGCAAGGTGACGTTCGTTGAGAACGGACTGGCGAGGCAGGTCTTTGTAGCTCATGGCAAGGTTTCCTGTTCCGTTTTGTTGAAATCGCGATCAAGGACAGCGGATGAGGTTCGCCGAGTGCAGGCGCCGGTGCGAGGACTGGGCCCTGCCGGCGGTCCGGGGCTTGGTCTCGACGGGCCGTAGGCTCAAGGCGCTGCGCCGGGGATCTCGGCCGCGAAGCGCTTGTGCACGCGCCCGGGCATGTGCCAGGTGCCACGGAACCCCTTGCGGATGGCGAACCCGTCACCCGGCCCGAACTTCTGGACCTCGCCGCTGGCGGCGTCCGTGACGACGATGCTGCCTTCGATGATCGTGGCCATTTCGTTGAACGGGTAGTCGGTCAACATCATGGTCCCCGGGGAGCAGGTCCAAACTCCGGCGAAGAAGTTGCCCGTCTCGCTCGTCATGAAGACGTCGAGAACCTGCTCGCAGGTGCCGTCGACGATCTCGCCGAGGGTGGCGGGGCCGCGCACCTCCCGGCCGCTCTTGCTACCGCTCGAATTGAGATTGACCAGTACTTGAGTTGTCATGTGTTCCTCTCGGGGTACCACGTTGTTCCGGTTGCCTGACCGTCTCTCGTGCGGCGAGATGCTTCGGGTAGGCCCGGCGCCCCGGGAGCGTCGCGACGGCGACGCACCCGAGGCCTTCGCCAAATCAGAGCGCGAAGAACCAGTTGGCTGAGAGAAGGACCGCCACGCCCGCGATCAGGGCCAAGTACGGGAGCAGCCCCGCCCTGCGCTCGGCCATCGCTCGCTCGGTGCCGACGTGCAGATCCTCGAACATCGCTGCCGGAAACCTGCCGCCGTCCTGGATGTAGTGCCGGTAACAGAAGACCGGGATGATCAGGGCGGCCGTGATCAGTCCGGCCCAGAGCGCGATGGGGTTCCACACCTTCGCGCCCGCTCCCAGGAAGATCAGGTTCACGAAAGCGAAGATGCTGCCGAGCGCCAGCAGGAAGGTCGGCGCGCGGTACGGCCTCGGGATGTGCGACGAGTCGATCCGGTGGATCCAGGCCGAGTTGAGGTTCAGGAAGGTGAAGATGATGTAGCAGCAGTTCGACACGGCCAGGATGAAGAAGAAGCTCGTGGCGTTGGCGCAGGCGATCGCGAGGATGACCAGGTTGAAGCAGAGGTCCGTCCACATCGCGCCGGTCGGGGCGCCGTGCTCGTTGACGCGGCCGAGGTAGCGGGGCAGCCAACCGTCGACCGAACCCTGGTAGAGGGTGCGTGACGAGCCGGCCATGGCCGTCATGATCGACAGCAGCAGTGCCAGGATCATCAGCATGACCAGCGCGCTCTCGACGAACCGGCCGCCGCCGACCATCCGGGCGAGGGCTGCCGCGACGCCGGAACCGTCCGCGATCGCGGGGTCGAGCATGCCTTCGACGCCGAGCACGTTCTGGAAGGTGAACGGCACGAGCGTGAACTGGGAGAGGCACAGGAGGCCGGAGAAGAAGATCGCCTTGAAGGTATCTTTCTCCGGGTTCCGGAACTCGCTCGTGTAGCAGATCGACGTCTCGAACGCGTAGGTCGACCAGGCCGCGATGAACATGCCGCCGAGCACCAGCGTCCAACCGGCGATGTTCCATTCACCGGCAGCGGGCGCGTTGGGCGCGGCCAGCGGCACGAGCGGCGAGAAGTTGGCCCAGTTCACGCCGTGGGTGAGGAGCGGAACGATGCCCACGATGAACATCGGGGTGATGACCAGCAGCCCGATATACTTCTGAACGCTGGCGGTGCCGGAGACACCGCGGTGCTGCACGGCGAATACGCCGAGCATCAACGCCGCGCCGATGAAGAACGCCGCATTGAGGGACAGCGAGACCGGACCGATGGTCATCTGGAACAGCGTCCAGGTCCGGATCGTCGGCGACAAGGCCGCGACGGCAGCCGCCGTCTTGTCCGCATCGGACATCTGCAGGCTCGCGCCGTGCGTGGCGAGCCAGTCCAGCACCGCCGGCGCGTTCGCCGCGGGCTGAGGCGCCAGGGCCATGAGGATGTAGGAGGCGGCGATCGAGGAGCCGAGGGAGAGCACCGGCGACCAGGCGATCCAGTTGCACCAGACGGAGAGAGGCGCGATCAGCTTGGAGTACCGGACCCACGCCGCCGCCCCGTACACCGACGCTCCCCCCGACTTGTTGGGGAACAGGCCGGCGATCTCGGCGTATGTGAAGGACTGGATGAAGCCCATGACCATGGACAGGGTCCAGATCAGGAAGGCCAGCTTACCCGTGTTCCCGGCGATGCCGCCGACGGAGAACAGCACCAGAGCGGGAACGCCGCTCGCCACCCAGAACGCGCCGGTCCAGTTGATGCTGCGGTGAAGCTTGCCCTCCTCGGCAGGAGAGCCGGCGAATGCCGCGATCCCCGGCGATGGATGGATCGCTTTCGGTGTTCCGATGCTCATGGCGTGCCTCCCACGTTATCGATCATGGATTTTTTCGAGTTCATCGCCCGATCTGCGCGGGCGGCGTCGGGTGTGTTGTTGCCCTCACCAGTTTTCGGGCCTGCCGAGAGACCGTGTCGTCGAAAGTCGCGGTCGGAAGGTCAGTCCACCGGCGGGGCTGACGTCCGCAAGATCGATAATTCGATGAGATCTCTCTCGTGAGATCAGCAAGAAGTCAGGCTTCTCGCTTCCGACCGATACCCAGGCGCGAAATCTTCGCCGCAACTTCGACCGACGCTCAGGTCCGCCGAGACGGGCCTTCGTTCAACGATGTGGGGGACATGTCGAAGAGGCCGCTGCCGGCTGCCCGGATCACCGTCCCTCTCGCGCGGTCAACGACGTCTGATCGGGCTGGATGCCGGGCGAGAGAGGCGCCCCGTCATCCTCGGCAGCGAGACGCTCGATGACGAGATCTTGGTAGCGGGTCAGACCCTTGTACTCCGCCAGTTCGGGCGGAAGCGTCTTCAACACGCGGTGGAGGCGCTTGCGCCACTTCTCGACGCGCTCGATGTCCTGCAGGCTGATGAGGTAGGCGCGGATCCCGAACAGGATCCCGTTCGACCTCGGCAGCCGGTGTCCGTCGTCAGATGATTTGAGACGATCTGGGACGCTCAGGAACGGAGGCTCTGGTCCACCTGGGTTGAGAGGTTAGGCAGCCCGCGCGTGGTGGCGCAAGCGGCGGTCGATGAGGGTCTGACGCTTGATCTGCGCCCGCTCGCGCAGGATGCCCTCGCCGCGGCCGAGATAGACGTCAGCGGGGGTGAGATTGCCCAGGCTCTCGTGAGCTCGGACGTGGTTGTAGTGCTCCACGAAGGCGGCAACCCGGGCCTCCAACTCGCCCGGCAGGTAGGCGTGTTCGAGCAGGATGCGGTTCTTGAGCGTCTGGTGCCAGCGCTCGATCTTGCCCTGCGTCTGGGGATGGCGCGGCGCACCGCGGATGTGGGTCATGCCTCGGCTGCCAAGCCATGTCGCCAAGTCACCCGCGACGTAGCTCGATCCGTTGTCGGTCAGCAGCCGCGGGCGATGCGCCACCGGCACCTGATCGAGCCCGGCCGCGGTCAGCGCCAGATCGAGCGTGGCGGTGACGTCGCTGGCCTGCATCGTGGCGCAGAGCTTCCAGGCCACGATGAAGCGCGAGAAGTCGTCCAGCACCGTCGACAGGTAGTACCAGCCCCAGCCGACAACCTTCAGGTAGGTGAAGTCGGTCTGCCAGAGCTGGTTGGGCGCCGTGGTCTTGTCGCGGAACGCGTCGGCGGCCTTGACGACGATGTAAGCGGGGCTGGTGATCAGGTCCTGGGCCTTGAGCAGGCGGTAGACGCTGGCTTCCGAGACGAAGTAGCGCCGCTCGTCGGTGAAGCGCACCGCCAGTTCGCGTGGGCTGAGTTCCGGCTCCTCCAGCGCGAGGGCGACGATCTGCTCGCGGATCTCTGTCGGTAGACGGTTCCAGACCCGGCTGGGCCGGGATGGTCGGTCAGCCAATGCCTCGGGACCGCCTCTCAGGTAGGCGTCGTACCAGCGGTAGAACGTCGATCGGGTGATGCCGAGCTTCTCCAGGGTGCGGCGCACCGGCAGGTGGGATTGCTCAACCAGCCGGATGATCTCCAGCTTCTCAGGGGCTGGGTACCTCATGCCTCGTCGTCCCCAGCCCCGCTCATGCTTTTTTTGAGCAGGCGGTTCTCCAGGAGGAGATCGGCCACAACCTCCTTCAGCGCGCCCGCCTCGCGGCGCAGCTCCTTGACTTCGTCTGCTGTCGCCGCCCGCGCCGTGTCGCCCGCCAGCCGCTTCTTACCGGCTTCCAGGAACTCCTTGGACCAGCCGTAGTACATCGAGCTGGCGATGCCCTCGCGCCGACACAGCTCGGCGATACTGTCCTCGCCGCGCAGGCCCTCCAGCACGATGCGGATCTTCTCCTCGGCCGAGAACTGCCGGCGGGTGGCCCGGCGGATGTCTTTGATCACCGCGTCTGCCGGCTTGCGTGCCAGTCCGGATGTCTGCTTCATCGTCGTGCCTCAGGACTACGATGAACCAGCCATCCTCCGTTCGTGAAGGGCCTCGATGTGTCTCAGGAGCGCTGACGGCGGACAGCGTCATTGCCGTGCGCTGAGCCACTCGCCGGCCAAAGAGAGTGTAGCCCGATAAATGAGCCGGCCATCATCATCGCGAACGCTGACCATGTAGTCGAGTAGGTCATCCTGCAAAACGTCATCCCTCGCGATCGCTGTCAGTGCACGCATCGCTTCTACTCGGGCATCCTGAGCACTCTCGCACTCCGTCCCTTCGCTGTCTCGCACGCAGCGGTTGCCGTCAGCAAAATCGAAGAAGAAGCGAGATGATCTCAATACGCCGGTCGCGAAGCTCGACGTCTGCCCCTCGCCACTTTGCACGGAAGGGTCGTCCTCGCGGGTGCGATTTGCTTGCTCGCCAATTGTGTTATCAGTATAGCAATTCACTATGGAAGCCCTCCTAGGCTAAACTCATATAATCCACATTTGAATTCGTAATTTTCTAATGGTTAACAAAACGTTAATATGCTCGTTTTGTACGTTATCGGATGATGGCAAGCTAAGCTTTGCGCAGGCGCCCCGTCGCCATCTCTCTTGAGAAAGATGACGCCAGCTGCACCCAACCTTTCGCCTCCTGACGGCTGGGTACGATCAGCGATTGTCGCCGTCGACGATAGCGATAGGAGATCTCTTCATAACAAGGCTCACGGTCTCGGTTGCCGCAAAAGGCGCAAGCGAGCTTCAGCCTGAACGACCCCTTCTGCGATCAAATAATACCGGGTAATCGATTCCTAGTCGCATTCACGGCCGTGATGCATGGCCATCAGCAGCATCGACACCTGCGGTATTCAGAAGTGTCGCGAGATCGCTGCGATGGACCGCTGATGAATGATTTCTATGAAACCGTCCGCACTTGTTGGGGATATTCCAGCGGCGCTCAGAGCCCGTCTCGAATGGACGCGTGCCTCGACGATGGAAATCGTCTGGCCAGCGCCGAAAGTGGATGATGCTCGCTTGTCGAAATCCTCAGCTGCGAAGTTAAAGGCGGAGCAGTAAACTGCTCGCGGAAGGTCGCGAGGGGTGCGGGCAAGTTGGTCCCAGCACTCATCGATCTTCCGGACCACGTCAGCAAGGGAGCCACGACGGACCGCAGCGACGAAGTCGCCAACGCCCCGCTCGATCGCCTGATCCGGCGCAGCTTGCTGAGCTAGCGGAGCGCTGGTCGCGAGCATCAGCAAGATGACCAGCAAAGCGGCGCGGTCCGTCACTTCGGGCAGTCCTTGTTCGTCGGAGGCTCGCGGAGCGATCGTTGCTCGCCGAGCTGCTCAGTGCTTGGCGAGGCTCTCGAAGTCGGCCTCGGAGCCGATCTTCTCGCAGAAGCGTGCAAGCCGGCTCAGGCTCGGCTCGGCAAGGCCGCCAGCATTCGCGAAGGTGGCGAGCGCGAAGCTGACCAGAAGCTCCGCCTCCTCCTGCGTCACCGCTCGACCGCTCAAGGTGCTGGCCGCGCCCCTCACGGCATGCACGGCTTGGCGGAATGCCGGGTCACCCTTCAGGTCCTCCAGGCGTGACGCCACTTCGCCCTCCTGATCCTTCTCAGCCGAGATCGGCTTACGTTGCGAGTTTCAAGAGGCACTTGCCACAGCCTCATCGGAGGTGGAAGGCGATCCAGAGAGCACAGGCGAGCACGCCGACGACGAGCAGCCATCTGATGATCGCGGTCAGGACGGCTGACGCTTCATCTCGGAGGTTCCTTCGCCCTCCGGTGTGCGGCAAGCATGCGCTCGTCTCGAAGGCCTTTCTCCGGTCGGCCTGGGCCGCTGGTATCCCCCGATCAGGTATGTGAGGTCGCGCACGGCAGTGCCTCCCTTCCACAATTAGATTGATTGCAGGCCAGCATTCCTGGTCGTGAGGAACCGGTCGACACAGCGGGAGGGGGAGCTTTGCTCGCCCGCTGTGTCGGCCGGTTTCCGTCTGCACGGGCCAGCCAAAAGCTCCGGTTCGCCTCTGGGCACCGTCCGGCATCAATTCGGCTGCGCCTTCGCACCATAGCGCCGCGTCCACTCTGCAAGAACCCTTGTGCGGTTCTCAGCCATCCATGAGAGATCATTCTTCGCCATGCGCGCCTCGATGTGAGGCGGATATGTCGATGGCGGATTGGAGACCTCTGGGTGGGCGACGATCGCGAAGGTCTGCGCATAAAGTTCGTTGGCCGCACGACTTGCTGCCCAGTCCGCCACGCGTTTCGCAAGATCGATATGATGTGAGCCCGCGACGATGGCGAAGGCTTCCAACTCCCACCCGACACCATCTGCAGGCACGAGGATCTGAATTGGCGCTCCGCCCTCTTTGAGCAGCGCGGCACGCATGTCGTAGCTCAAGCCAGCCAGATGGCGACCGTTTGCAACCTCCTCACAGGGACCTGAGCCCGTAGCAAGATACGCGACGACGTTCTGATCGAGCGCGTCCATGAACGCCCAGGCTGCGTCCTCGCCCATGTTCTGGATCCAGTTCGAGACGAGGAGATAGCCCGTCCCCGTCATGACGGGGCTGGGTAGGACGAGGCGGCCTTTCCATTCGGAGCGGAGAAGGTGCTGCCATCTGGTTGGCGTGAGAATGCGCTGGCGCTGGGCAAGGTCGCTGTTCAGGCAAATCACGCCGAGATACGCATCCATGCCCGTCCACGTGTAGGGCGCTGTCGGATCACGGAAGGGCTTGCGAAGTCGGTCAGCACCGACTGGCTCGTAGGGTAGGAGCAGTCCGAGCTTTTCGAAGGCGATGAGGCTGGTGGCAGCAAGGCCGAGCACCATGTCGGCCTGCATATGCTCGCGTTCGGCAAGGATCCGGTCAGTCAGCACGCCGGTCTGATGCCAGACCCATGAAATTTCGACCTCCGGTACCGCGGCTTCGATGGCCTGCTTAAACGGTGCGTGCTGCTCAGGCTCCAGCGCGGTGTAGATCGTCAGTCGCGTGCGCTCGGTGGCGTGGGCTGCTGGAGCGATCCCGAAGGCCACCAGTAGGCCGAGGAGAGCAGCCGCTAGCCTCATGACCCCTGCGGCTCGCGGTGGCGCACGCCGGGACCACCTCCATTCTGCGGTATGAAATCAATACCAGCGGTCTCCAGAGCCTCGCGCAGATCGTCGGTCGTCCTCTCACGAACCTGCCTTTTATTCGTTTCGAAATCCGCGATGGCCGCTCTCGAAACCTTGCCTTCTCGAGCAAGGTCTTCGCGGCTCCAATCGAGGAGGGCTCGCGCGGCGCGACACTGTCCGGTAGAAATTGGCCTTTTATCCAAAATCATACTTTTAAACTTGAAATCTTGCTGATTTCAGACTATATCTGAAATCAGCTTGAAGCCAAGGCGCATAAATGTCCCTCCGCCGCCAAATCTCTTGATCCGCTGCTCTCACTGACATCCGCGCTGACCGCGCCGCCGTTGCTGCGCCTGCGTCCCTTGCTGAGCGTATCGCTCGCCAGCAGGCCCGTGAGGAAGGCGTCCGCGCCTACCGCGAGGCTCGCGCTGCGCTCACCCGCTCGCCGCTGCCGCCGGCTACGACCGCCGCGCCATCATGAACCTCGCCGTCGCCATCGTCCGCGAGCAGATGGGCGCGGTGGTGGGCCGTTCCTACCGTGCTCTGATCGGCAACGCCCTCAATCAGGCATGGGCCGCCGCCAAGGTCCAGCGCCGGCCGCTGCACATTGAGAGCCGGACGATGATGCTCCCGCTACCTCAACGATCACCGGCCGTGCGCTTGCGCATCACCCGCGGTGAGCCGAACCTGCACGAGCAGCACGCCTGGGCGCTCGCCCGTTGCCGGGTGCTGCGTAGCCGCTTCGCCGAACTCTCGCGCGTCACCGACATCTCGCTCGCCACGGAGCATCTGACGGAGCCAGCGCTGAAGGGCTTGGCGTACGAGTTGCGACGCTGCGCGCGGCTGTACGTGGGCGAGAGGCCGTACTGCGAGGCGGCGGGCGCGGAAGCTGAGTTGCGGCGCGAGATCCGGGCGCGCTACCGGACGGGCCGCGGCGCTTGGTACGCATGTGTGCGGGTGATGCACTGGGACGAGGCGCGCAGCGAGGCCCGCGAGATCGACTGCGTTGAGGAGCGCTGCGCCAGCAAGGACGCCGCCATCGAGAAAGCGCGGGCTCTGCTGGCGGAGCACGC
This sequence comes from Methylobacterium durans, assembly GCF_003173715.1. Taxonomy (NCBI): domain Bacteria; kingdom Pseudomonadati; phylum Pseudomonadota; class Alphaproteobacteria; order Hyphomicrobiales; family Methylobacteriaceae; genus Methylobacterium; species Methylobacterium durans. Next base: position 5,915,776 of record NZ_CP029550.1, read on the forward strand.
ACACCGCTTTGCGTCGGACCGGACGGTGGAGCCGGAGGTGTTCAGCGAGCTGGAGTGGAGCACGTTGAAGCTGCTCACAGAGGATGACGACGCCGACTGACAAGGGATGTCGGTCTTGTCTGCAACAGGTGTCAACGGGCGCCGAAGTCTCCGCGCTTCTGGGCTTTCAAAATTCCCTGGCCGCGGGGTCTGTGGTCGGTGATCAGCCGGCTGCGTGAGCGGATAGCGCCTTCCGGGGTGGACGGCCGCGGCGCTTGGGAGCGGGCGGCGGGATGATGACGGCCTTGGAGCGCACGTGCTCGGGCACAAGATCGGCGTGCTGGCGCAGGCGATAGCTCGCTCCCTCAATCTGGATGACTACGGCATGGTGCAGCAGGCGGTCGAGCAGCGCCGTGGCCACGACCGGATCGCCGAACACCTCGCCCCATTCGGCAAAGCCGCGGTTCGAGGTCAGGATCATCGCACCCCGCTCATAGCGCGCATTGACGAGCTGGAAGAACAGGTTGCCTCCACCCGGGATGACAGGAAGGTATCCGATCTCGTCCACCACCAGCAGCGCGGCGCGGCAGAGATAGCGGATGCGTTCGCGCAGGGAGCCGTCCCGCTCTGCCTTGGCCAGCGAGGTGATCAGATCGGCCAGCGTCGAGAACACCACGCTGCGTCCGGCCTTTACCGCCTCAACGGCGAGCGCGGTGGCGAGATGGCTCTTGCCGGTGCCGGGTGGTCCAAGCAGGTGAACCACCTCGGCCCGGTCGATGAAGGTCAGCTCGGCCAGCGCCAGGATGCGCTCCCGGTCGAGCGAGGGCTGGAAGGCGAAGTCGAAGCCGGCCAGCGTCTTGATCGTGGTCAGGCGCGCCACGAGCAGGGCGGTCTTCACGCGGCGGTTCTCGCGCAGCGTGAGTTCCTCAGTCAGGATCTCGTCGAGGGCGCTGATGCCGTCGATCTCGCCCTGCTCGATGCGGCGGATCGTGGCGTCGAGGACCTCCAGGGCGCGCGGCATGCGCAGGCCGACAAGGCTGCGCTTGATGCTGTCGAGGGTCGTGACAGCACAGGAGACAGCGGCACGGGTCATGACCGGCCTCCGATCCCGCTGGCGAGCCGTTCGCCGATGGCTTGGTAGACGGCTAGCGAGCGCCGGGCGACGTGATCGCCGCGGCGGCCGATCATCTGGCTGTCGGGATGGCCGTGGCGCATGGCCCGGGCGGCCGCGCCCTGCCGATGGCCGGGATCGACGCGGTACTGCCGACGCCCTTCCAGGATCGAGTGGCTCGCCACGAGGCGGCCGCCGTCGAGGATGCGGATCGTGTCGGGCAGCTGATGCACTTCGACGACACGCCGGGTCCGGTCCGGCACGCTGTAGTAGTTGCCGCCGATCGAGACCAGGCCGTCGTGACTGACGCGCCGTTCCAGCTTGAGCAGGGCGTCGAAGGGCACGGCCGGCAGCGGCTGCAACTCGGGTTTCTCGGCGGCGAAGGCTTCCGAGACGATCCGCTGCGTGGTGCCGTGCAGGCGGACGTTGGCGACGGTGTCGAGCCAAGACCGAAGCTGAGCGTTCAGGTCGTCGAGGTCGCGGAAGGAGCGTGCCAGGAAGAAGTCTTGGCGGATGTACGAGAACGGCCGCTCGACCTTACCCTTCGTTTTGGCCCTGTAGGGGCGACAGGCGCGGGGCAGGAAGCCGTAGTGCTTGGCCAGCGCCAGCAGGGATCGGTTGTAGACGATGTGGCCGGCCGCCTCCTCGCCGGTGACCGCCGTCTTCATGCGGTCGTAGAGGATCTCGATCGGCACGCCGCCGATGGCGGCGAACGCCTGCATGTGACAGCGCAGCAGCGTCTGCAGATCCTGGTGCAGGACAAAGCGCGCCTCGATGTGCCGGGAATGGCCGAGCACCAGCGAGAACAGCCAGACGATGCAGGCCGTGCCCGGCGCGTCCGTGAAGGTGACCGCGAAGCGGGCGAAGTCGACCTGCGCCTGCTGGCCGGCCGGGGTCTCGAAGCGGACCTCGTACGGCTTGGCCTCGGGCGGTCGGATCGCGGCGGCAAACCGCTTCACGGCGGTGTAGGCTCCCGTATAGCCGCGCTCGCGCAGCTCGCGGGTCAGGCGCACGGCGCTGAGATCGGGGAAGGCGGCGACGCGCTCGCGCAGATAATCGCGGTAGGGCGCGAGTTTGCTCGGACGTCCGGCTTGGCGCGGGCCGTAGACCGGCAGTTCGAGGCCGCGCTCGATGTACTTGCGGATCGTCTTCGGGTCGCGCCCAGTCCGACGGGCTATGGCGGTAACCGACAGGCCCTGTCGGTGCAGGTCCAAGATCATGAGGAGCTCTCCCAGCAGGACCATCCTCATCACTCCCGACCGAGACGCGTCGGCAGGCATGGTGGCTGAGGATGGATAAGCCCGAGGGTGCGGGGTGCGTCCCGCCTCCGCGGGCCAAGGCATCGGCCAGGGAATTTTCGATGCCCACAATCAGGGAGTATTCAACGCCCGCTGACAACAGGGACCGTCGTGAGCACGACAGCCTCGAATGGATTATGGCTCATCTGGCCGGAGCCCGCCTTCTCAAAGTACGTTCAGGTAGCGGGTTCTCAGAACCGCGGAAGCGAGCGCTGGGTTGATAGGAAGCAATCTTGTCGGAGCATCGGCATGGAACCGCACGTCTTTCAGCGCGACGGCGTTTCGTTGCGGATTGAGTTTCAGGGAACCGAGTTCGGATGGGAAGGTCGCCTCTTCATAGAGGGCCATCCTACACTTCAGGTGGTGCGCGTGCTGAATGTGTGCGGCTTGAGCAAGGGCCAGGCACGCAGCACCATCATTAGAGGCTGTGAGGCGATGGCCGCGAACATGCTACGGCCAGAGGCCGGAGATTGCTAAGCCGCAAGAGGCGAGATGGCGAAGGCTGTCAAGCGCAGACCGCCTACATTCCTCAGCAGTGGGACGAGTTTCGAGGCCGCCCAGAGTGTAACCGCACCCAGCTGCTCGTGCGAAGACTGGCAATGATCGACAACCGACGCGAGCCTTTGCGCCAAGGCATCGTCCGACAGAATCTTATGCGGCGGGCATCCGGCGTGGCGGCCAGTTACTGTCTTCACTGGAGCTTTCAAAACGCGTTCATGCAGCGCGCCCGTGCGGATCCCGACAAACGTACCGCACGACGTGTCGCCCCCAATCGCTTCGTGCGACGCTGAAGTGTAAGAAGTAAATCCTGGTTTGCTCGAACATTTCCTCAGCCATTCACCCCTCTTTCAAACGGCAGGGTTTTGAAAGTCGCTTCTTGAGTGTTCGAATGGACGAACTGGATTCAGAGAACCGAAGGAAATCGCGATGAACAGAAATTTAGTGCTCTACCAGTATTACGAGAAAGACGAATTATACCGAAAAAATCTGGAATTTTTTTGAAAACTGCGTGGACGCCAGGGGCTGACTATGTATTTATAATCTCGGGTGGTTGCTCCGTAACAATTCCAGCGGTAAGCAACGTTCGAGTCTTCCACCGACGCAATATCGGCTTCGACTTTGGGGCATACGAGGACGTTTTTAAAGAATTTGTCGATCCAGATGCATACGATTACATTTTCTTTGTAAATTGCACTGTCCGCGGTCCGTTTCTACCAACGTATTGCGAAATGAATTGGACCGATGTTTTCAAAACCAAATTAACACTTGATACTAAAATCGTTGGAGCCACCATAAACATTTTGCATGCCCACTCAGAATTTGCCGCCCTTTTTCGAGAAAGTTACCATTTCCGGCCATGCGGCCCTGTGCCTCATGTGCAGTCGATGATGTTTGCTGTTGATCGTTCATGTATGGCAATATTAAAAGAAGCGGATTTCTTTAATCGCGGGCTGGCGATTACATGGGTTGAGGCAATTATACACTATGAGCTTCTACTTTCTCAAGTGTTGATTGAAAAAGGATATAACATCGCATGTCTTTTGCCAGAATATGAGCTTGATTATCGTGTTGTCAGCGAGGATATAAATCCTACCTCATGGGAGGGGAACGCTATAGACAGGGGTGCATATTTCGGTCGGTCGCTTCATCCTTACGAGACTGTGTTCTTCAAAAATAATCGCGGTACAGTCGAGGCGCGGGAGATGGAAAGCTTGACGAGCACGGCTTTGACGGCATCAGAACCTCGCCAGTCATTCCTGGCTCAGGCGAGAATTGACAGTGCTTTAGCGAAATATCCCAGCGCCTGGACGGGGCATAAGAACTTCGCAACTTGGTTGGTGAAAAAGATGAGGGCCCAGGTTGTCGTTGATCTGGGCGTGGATTATGGGTTTTCAACATTTTGCTTCGGGGCCGCGGGTGCAGCAGAGGTTGTCGGGATCGATGCGTTTGAGGGGGACGAGCATGCAGGTAGACGAGACACTTATTCGACAGTCCTTCAAATAAAAAATGAATTGAAATTTGATAACGTTAGCATTATCAGGGGGCGCTTCAACGAAATTTCGAGAGAATGGTCACGACCGATCGATATTCTACATATAGACGGCCGTCATAATTACGATGACGTTAGGGCTGATTACCTAGATTGGATTAGGCATATTAATATTAATGGTGTTGTGCTGCTTCATGATGTTTGTGTAAGCGACTTTGGTGTTAGACGGTTTTTTGAAGAAATTGATTCTCCAAAATTAGTTCTCTTGAATTCGTTTGGCCTTGGTGTTATATCTCGCAGCAGTGAATTAATATTTAGCATCTCTGAATTATTTTCCTCGCTCATTGAGCCTGGATCTCTTCACTTGAAAGCCGATTTATGAGTGGTCGGTTATTCGGACAATAATGGACTTACTTTTGCAATGATTGTTACGAGTTGGCCCGAAGGTGCACTCTGACTACAGGTCACGTTGCGTATCGGACCGATCCCGATCGTGTGGACACGACAGGCCCTGCCTGCCCGTGATCAGATCGGACGACGGGGCAATTAGGCCTAACTCTTCCCCTTGAGATCTTCGAGGTAAGCAGCCCCGATCCCGTTGTTGATGCGATCCTTGGTGTCGTCCGGCAGGCGCTCGATCGCACTGGCCGCGGCGGCGCAGATCTGCTCCACTTCTGCCTTCACCAAGTCATGAGGGGGGCTCGATCCGCGGAGTGAGAGTTCTGCTTCCCCGTCGCCGACCTCGGGAGGGAAGCTATGGAAGGACCTCGCCCATACTCTGATGGCAGTCACCCAGAGCTCCGTAAGTTGCTCGTCGCTCAGGGCATGGTATCGCCGGCCTCTTCGCGGATAGTCCTCTGTCAGCGCCAGCGTGTTTCGAGCCATGTCTGCATGGGCCGCAGCTTGAACGTAAGCGGTGTTCGAAGCACACCTTCCGGCAGCTGCGATGTGGGGCGAGGATGATCTCCGAGGAGATCGTTTTGTGTCTATGCTCGACCATATGCTTGAGCCGCGAACCGTACGGCGACTGGAACTCTTCACCGGGGTCACGGGCCGGCGACGCTGGTCGGACGAGGCGAAGGACCGCATCCTGCAGGAGGCGTTGAGACCGGGAGCGGTGGTCTCCGAGGTGGCCCGCCGGCACGGTCTCTCGCCGCAACACCTGTTCACCTGGCGCCGCTTGGCCCGACAGGCGCGTCGGGCCGCTGCCCCTTCGCCTCTGTTCGTGCCGGCCGTGGTCGAACCGATCCCGCAGGAGCCGCGCATGGCGGTTCCACCCCACGAGCCAGCGTGTCGCTCGCTGCCGAGGCATGGCATCGAGGTGGAGATCGGCGGCGCAGTAGTGCGCATCGGCGCCGGCGCGCAGCCCGATGCGATCACAGCCGTGATCCGCGCGTTGAAGGCTGGCTCGTGATCGGCCCGACCGGTGCGGTACGGGTGATGGTCGCCACAAAGCCGGTCGACTTCCGCAAGGGCATGGACGGGCTTGCTGGCTTGGTGCGGGAGGCGATGGATGCCGATCCGTTCTCGGGGGCCGTCTACGTGTTCCGCTCCAAACGCGGCGACCGCGTGAAGCTGCTCTTCTGGGATGGTACTGGCGTGGTGCTGGTGGCCAAGCGGCTGGAGCAGGGTGAGTTCCGCTGGCCGAAGGTGCAGGACGGCGTGATGCGGCTGAGCGCGGCGCAGCTCTCCGCTTTACTCGAAGGACTGGACTGGAAACGCGTGCACGAACCGCGGGCGGTGCCGGTTCCGCTCGTCGCAAGCTGAGCAGAAAAGAACGCCAGACCTCATCAAACTGGCTGCAAGCCGCTGATCGGTATGATCTAATCTGCTCCGTGAGCGCGACCACGCAGCCCCTGCCGGATGACCCTGAGACCCTCAAGGCGATGCTGCTGGAGGCACGCGCCGAGAGTGAGCGGCTGCGGCAGATCATTCGGGAGCTGCAGCGTCATCGCTTTGGACGCCGTGCCGAGAGCTGGCCCGAGGACCAGTTGCTGCTGGCGCTGGAGGAGGCCGAGCAGGTCGAGGCCGCCGATCACGCCGGCGGCGAGGAAACGGCGCCGACCGTGAAGGCGGCACGGATTGCCAAGCGGCGCACAAACCGAGGCGCACTGCCCGGCCACCTTCCGCGGATCGAGAGGCTCATCGACATCGCGAGCACAACTTGCCCGTGCTGCTCAGGCTCGCTGCACTGGATGGGCGAGGATGTGTCCGAGCGCCTCGACATCGTGCCAGCTCAGTTCCGGGTGCTGGTGATCCGCCGGCCGAAATATGCCTGCCGGGCCTGCGAGGAGGTCGTCGTGCAAGCCCCGGCACCGGCACGGCTGATCGAGGGCGGGCTGCCCACCGACGCCCTCGTTGCGCAGGTGCTGGTCTCGAAATACGCCGACCACCTACCGCTCTACCGTCAGGCACAGATCTATGCGCGTCAGGGGATCAGCCTCGACCGCTCCACCCTCGCGGACTGGGTCGGACGCGCCGCCTTCCTGCTGCGGCCGGTGCACGCGCGGCTGCTGGAGCATCTGAAAGCCTCGGGCAAGCTGTTTGCCGACGAGACCACCGCGCCGGTGCTCGACCCAGGGCGCGGGCGCACCAAGACAGGCCAGCTCTGGGCTTATGCTCGGGATGATCGACCCTGGGGCGGCACCGACCCGCCCGGTGTCGTCTACCTCTACGCGCCCGACCGCATGGCCGAGCGACCGGCGGCGCATCTGTCCGGGTTCGAAGGTGTGCTGCAGGTGGACGGCTACGCGGGCTACAAGGTTCTGGCCGAGCGCGGTCCGGTGCAACTGGCCTACTGCTGGGCTCATGTCCGCCGCCGCTTCTACGAGCTGGCACAAGCCGGCCCGGCGCCCATCGCGTCAGAGATGCTGGCCCGTATTGCGGGGCTGTATCGGATCGAGGCCGAGATCCGCGGCCGCTCGGCCGAGGAGCGGCGCGCAGCGCGCCAAGAGCGCAGCCGCCCTGTGATCGAGGCCTTGGAGCCTTGGCTGCGGGAAAAGCTCGCGCTGGTCAGCCAGAAGAGCAAACTCGCTGAAGCCATCCGCTACGCGCTCGGCCGCTGGGCCGGCCTGTCGCTCTTCCTTGAGAACGGCCGGGTCGAGATCGACTCGAACGTGGTGGAGCGGGCCATCCGTCCGTTGGCTCTGACACGGAAGAATGCGCTCTTCGCTGGATCCGACGGTGGCGGCGAGCACTGGGCGGTGATCGCCTCGCTGATCGAAACCTGCAAGCTCAACGGCGTCGAGCCGCAAGCCTACCTGGCCGACGTCATCATCCGCATCGTCCAAGGCCATCCGCAGCGGCGCCTCGACGAGCTTCTGCCCTGGGGCTACCCGAGCACACCCACCCTCCAAGCTGTGGCCTGAGAACGCTCCGGTTCTCACATCAGTCGGGCCGCGTGAACAGGGTCCGGAACAGCGCCTCGGATTGACGCAGCCCCTCGTCAGTCAGCACTACCGACTTGGCGCGTCCGACCGGATCCGCAATCAGCCCTTTGGCGTGAAGACGTCTAAGCACGGTCCAGTCGAAGCCCTTCCAAGCTCGACGCTCGTCGTGGAGCGTCAGCCACAGAAGGGCGAGCACCGCCTCGTCAATGCGCTGCTCGTCGACCGCCATCAGAGCAGATTAGCACGCCGCGCTCACACCGGCGTGGTGCCAGCCGAACGGTTACGCTTGAACGAATGGCGACGGCGGCTCGAACGCCAGCGTTGAAGGCGGCAGCTTCGGTGCGGGTCCTGGCTTGGACCTTTCGTGCAGCGGCTACCGCTCCTGGCAGCTATCAACGAGGGCCTCCAGATCGACGCGCCGGATCAGCAGCGTGCCATCAACCTTTCGCGCTGGCAGCCTCTTCGGTGAGATCAAAGCGTGAAGCTTGCTCTTGCCGATGCCTTGGATCTTTGCGGCCTCCGGGACGCGATAGGTGATGGTATCCGCGGCCACCTGCAGCGCATTATTGCGTTGCTCTCGTTGACCAAGCCCTTGCGCCCTCTGCCTCTCCATCTCGCCGAGCAAGATCTCCTGCACGACTAAGCCCGCTTCACGCTCGATCGCTCGACGGATCGTAGGCTCAGACAGGCCGTCCTGAATGAAACGCCAAACCTTCCCGGAAACGCGTGCCCCGGCCTCATCCACGATGGATTGCAATGGCACGGCTTCTGTAGGCGTCGGCTTCTTCACGGTAACGTCTCCGATCGATGTAAGGGCGTCGATGCCATACGTGTGCAACGGCACCTCGATCCGGAAATCGCCAGCGAACCAGCCATCAGACAGGACGATACAGCCCTCCCTCCGGAGAGCGACCGTCACTGATGGATGGATCCTATGACCAACCGCTTTGCTTCCCTGGCTGCCGCCGTTGCCCTGAGCTTCGGCGCGATTGCGGCTCCTGCTCTTGCGCAGGCCGCAACGTTCAACGCCTGGGGCCACGAGTACGCGGTTCCCGGTTCGCGGGCGGATGTCGCCCTGAACCCGTCTCAGGGCACCTACACCGCCATGCAGACGAACTCGGTTCGCAATCGTAGCGACGCTGCCGCTTATCGCTACGCTGGCAGTCATGCAGGTGGCCCGGCCAACGATCTGCCGCGCAACTGAATCTGCTAGCCCCTGCAGTGGGCTGACAGTTTTACTGAAGCCCACTGCAGAATCCTGCGGACTGCCCCGAAGGCTCAGAGCGGATGATGCGTGCCAAACGGCACGCCGGCTTGGCCGAGGCCACCCCACATCATGAGCATACAAGAACCCTCGGCCAACCGCCTTCTGACGGAGACCGTACTTAGACGATCGGATACCGCGATGTTCACACGCATCGTTTCCGCTGTTGCCGCTGCCCTTCTGACGCTTGGCGTCTTCGGCGCTTTGACCGCGTCGGCCTTCGCTTGAGGCCGCAGCACACTCAGGGATTGTGAGAGCTGCCAGTCTGCGGGCAGGTTGAGGAACTGAACGGAGGGTCCGGCTTCGGACTGAGGCTGACCCTTCGGTCAGCACCGGGGCACGCAACGCTTCGTGCCCACCGTGCCGGCCGACGATGAAGAGGCCGAGCCCCGCTTGGCAAAGCTTGCTCCGGTCGACAGCGCACTCGCTTGCGCCTACCGCTGAGCCGCGATCTTCTCGACGTCGGGCAGCACCCAGGCCCTCTCGAACAGCGCCCTGGTTGGGGCGTAGAGGCGGAACATCAACTCGAATTGGCGGGCCGGATCGGTCGGGATCCAGTTGGCTTCCTGACCCGCGGGTGCCTTGGGTGCGAAATACAGGTCGACGGACCCGTCGGCGTTCGTCTGCAACCCGCCGCTGTTCGACGCTCGGCTGGCGCGGGCGACGTTCCTGATGAGGGCATGGGTCTGCCGGTCGTAGGCGGTGACGGACCAGTACTGCCCGACGGGCGGGTTTGGCGGCACGGTCAAGCGATAGGTCTCGCTGCCGTCATAGCTCTTTCCCGCCTTGTCCCGGATGTTGATCAGGTAGAACTGACCCGTGCCAAGCCGCTTGATGCCGATGTAACCGTAGCTGTATGTGAGGCCGCGCGCATCGACCGGATAGTGGTTGGGTTCGGCGAAATCCGCTTGGGCGGCTCGGACGAGTTCGGGAGGCGCCGGAAAGGTCCAGTGCGTGCCCTCAAAGAAGGGCGGCAGACCGGCGGCATATTTCGCCTCGAGCCACGCCCGCGCCTCGCGCATGCCGGAGGCGAGCGCCTGTTTCGCATCGCCGCTCGTGGCGAAGGGCTTGCCCTTCTCGATGCCGATCGCCCGCAATGGGTCGATCATGGCCCGGTCGCGGGCAAACCACGGCTCCGCTTGCACGATCCGGTCGAGCCCCTCGAAGAAGCGCTCGTCGTACCGGATCGTCGTATCGAACACGGTGTCACCGACATCGGCGAACCGGGTTGGGGGTGGATCGGCGGCCTGAGAGAGCGGATAGACCCTGAGCCGCTTGCCGTAGGCCACCGACTTGGCGATGTCGGCGTCGGCGTGGCTGGCAAGGTTCGAGCGGAACAGGCCGTAGCTGCCGTGCGTGCCCGGACGGAGGGCGGAGTAGCCCTCGGGGACCTGGCCAGAGAAATCAGGCGGCAGCATCAGGAGCTTGATGCCGTTGCCCTTGTCGATCCCGAGGAGGCCGGCATCCTCAAGCGGCTCCTGCCACAGGTTGACGATGTTGGCGTTCATGGATCCGCCGTCTGCCGGCGGCACTTCGATGACGATGGGCCCGACGTCCTTCGTGTTGAAGAACGCCATGAAGTAGAGCGTGTCCGGGTTGGGAGTGAGGGTCTGGTTGTGCCAGTCGAGGGGCCGACCCCAGTAGATCACCTGGTTCACCTTTCCGGCCGTCTTGGTCAGCATCTCTTGGAGCATGAGGTCGTAATTGACGGCCGGCATGCCCCAGATCACGGCCTCGACCGCACGGCGCTCGACGGTGCGGCGGGCGAGTTCCTCCGCGGACTGGTCCTCTGCGCCCGCAAGCGATGCCAGCCCGCAGAGCAGCGCGACAACAGTTCCCACGGTCCGAACGGTTCTCCCGGACCGAAGCAGCGAAGATGACGGAAATTCGAGCCGCGTGCGCATCGAAAAGCTCCGCATATCTGCACAAACCAGTGACGGGTGCGTGCCTGGAAGAGCGGTGTGACCGACCTGCTACTTGACCTCGGTGAGGTCGCCGGGCTTCCAGCTGCCGTCGAAGGCGGCCTGCTCGGGGCCGTAGATGCGGATGTAGGTGAACCACCCGCGTCCCGGCTCCGTCTTGATCCAGCGCGCCTCCTTGCCGGCCGGAGGTGTGGGCCCGACGTACAGGTCGGTTGGCTCCGTCTTCGATGCGTCCTTCAGCTCGTACAGGGAGCGGAGCGCAGCCTTGCCCTGGTCGGTTTGAACCTCGGACCGGGTCTGCGCGTCGTAGACCGTGACGGACCAGAACAGCTTGTCCGGGACCGGCTGCGGGATGAGGAGCCTGTAGGTCTTCCCGCCGTCCAGGTAGGCGCCCGTCTGATCGCGAGCGGCGAGCCAGTACAGCGAGCCGGCGCCGGCAGACCGCCGAAACATGGCCGGCGAGGTGACGATGGCCTGGGCGAACCATCGGTCCCGCGCCTCGAGGTCGATGCCCGTGGGCGTCTCGAACTGCGCGCTGCCGGGGACCAGCCCCACCCACTCCCACTTCCGGTCGGGCCAGGCGAAGCGGTCGGATCGATTGCTGTCGAAGGCGGAGACCAGCAATTGGTCGCGCCCGGTCCTGGCCGCTCGCTCGAGGATGCCCGTCATGCGCGTATCAGGCGCGAAGGGCTTGCCCTTCTCGATTCCCAGCGTCGCGAGCAGCCCGTACATCGGCAGGAATTTCGCGACCACGGGCTCTTCGTTGATGACCCGGTGCAGCACCTGCCAGAACTGGATGTTGTCCTCCCAGCGTAGGCAACTGCTGTCCATCTCGACGTCGGTCGTGTCGATGATCTGGATCGGCTGCTGACGCTCGGCGCTCGACAGCGGGTAGACCTTGATGGCGCGAAGCGCGTCCATGGCCTTCGGAACATCGGCATTGACGGGCAGCGCCCGCACCGCCAGCAGAATCTTGTTCGACAGGGCTCGTCCGACGAAGTAGCCGGGCGGGGGTTCGCCGCCGTGGCCCGGTGGTAGGACGAGATGCTTGCCGCCCTGGCCAGCGTCCGGTCCGGGGAGCCCGAGGTCGAGCACCCAGCCTTGGTGGTGGTCGTCGACGAGGCCGATATAGGGCCCCGGAGGCAACTCGATCACCATCGGGCCCTGCGAGACGTCGATGACGGCGGAGCCGTAGGGCGTGTCGGAGTTCAGGGTGAAGCCGACCTGCTTCGGGCCCGCCGCGGCGATGCCCATCGCCGTGTTGTCTCCGATGCCCGCCGCCCGGTTGCCATTGAAGATGCCCTCTACGGACACCGTCGGGTACCAGAAGCGGTAGGCCGTGACTGCGCGTGCCATATCGGCGTCGTCACGCGCCTGCGTCGAGGCCTGTGGCGTCGGATACCCGCCCGTGAAGCTGTATGGCGGCGTAGCGGATCCAGATGCCATCAGGCCCGAAGCGGCGACCGCCCCACCCGATGCAGCCGAAGCAAGTGCGCTCCCCAAGAGCAGCCCACACAGGCTCCGACGCAGGAAGGGGTCCATGTCTACTCCCCCCGAAGTTTCAGGTTTCCCGTGCTCTCAAGCCTGACTTCTCGGTCCGGGTCGAATGTAGGTCGGGAGGGCAATGCTTGTCCGTGAAGGTACGAAACGTATCATAGATCAATGCCGCTCCTCGGATTTGGGCGGTCCGATCGGGCTTGCCCGCTTGGTCGGCTGTGCTCGCCCGAGCCGGAGCGCCCGAACAGGGCCGTGACCCCTCCCAGCGCCTCGAAGGAGGCCCGCAATTGGAACGCTCCCTGGCTGTGTTCGACCGCGACGAGAAGACTGCGCATGCGGCGAGCCGGCGCGTGGCACCCCGCGCAAGAAGCTCGGAGAGCGCAAGCGCGACCATCGAGACGGCGATCGACGCGAGCGACAGGCGCATCGCCCGCACCATCAGGGGGAAGCCCATCACCGCGCGGGCAAGCGCCGCCCCCGTCCAGCGGAAGGCGAAGGCGACGCCGAACTCGGCGAGAAATGCTCCGACCGGCCAGCGCCGCCCGAACGCGAGGAGGAGCAATTAGCCGGTCACGACCGGGGGCAGCACGAGAGGCAGATGGACCACCTGTCGAGCACCGTCTTGCCCCAGAACCGTCCCCGCGCCAGCAGGTAGGCGACCCCGAGGCCCAGGATCAAACTCGCCAGCGTGCCGGTGGTGGCGACGAGCAGGCTGAGCCGCAGCGCCGTCCATTCCTCGGGCGTGAGCCAGTCCGTCACTGCTCGGCGGTGGCCGATCGGTTCAGCACCGTGAAGCCCTGCTTCTCGAAGGCCGCCTTGGCCCCCGGCCCGCGCAGGTAGGCCAGCAGCGCTGCCGCATACGGGTTCGCCGAATCCTTGGTGATGGCGACCGGGTAAACGATGGGGGGTGGCTGTCGGCCGGGAAGGTCGCCACCACCTTCACGTTCGGATCGGCGGCCGCGTCGGTGGCATAGACGATGCCGAGTGGCGCCTCGCCGCGGGAGACGAGGAGCAGGGCAGCCCGCACGCTCTCGGCCTGCGCGACCCTGTCCTTCACGCCCGCCCACGCACCGAGCTTCTCCAGGGCCGCCTTGCCGTACTTGCCGGCCGGCACCGCCTCGACATTGCCCATGGCGAGACGGCCCGAGCCGAGCACCGCGGCGAGGTCGAGGCCCGGTGCCATCGTGACGCCGATGGTCGCGTCCTTCGGAGCGATCAGCACGATGCTGTTGGACAGAAGGCTCACCCTTGTGTCGGCGCGGATCAGGTCCTTCTTGGCGAGGAAATCCATCCAGTCGAGGTCCGCGGAGAAGAACAGGTCGGCCGGCGCGCCCTGCTCGATCTGTTTGGCCAGCGTGTTCGAGGCCGCGAAGGAGATCTTGGGCGCAGGCTTGCCGTCCTTGGCATAGCTGGCGGCGATGTCGTCGAGGGCGTTCTTGAGGCTCGCCGCCGCGAACACGGTCGGCGCCTCCGCCGCTCGCGCCGGGAGCGGTCCCAGGACGGCACCGAGGACGAGGCCGGCCACGAAGCCGGCGCGAGTGAACGTACGCGTGATGCGGCCGACGATCTCGTGGCCGGGCACGCAGGGATGGAGGGTGTTCTGCCACTCGTTGCGGGCCTGATGCAGGTCCGAGTGGCAGACGCCGCAATAGGCGATCTCGATCTCGACGTCGCTCGGGCCCGGATCGCGGCGCTCGAAGGTGAAGGGAGCGCGCGGCGCCTCGGCGCTCGCGTCGGCGTAGCCCGTGCAAGTGAACATGCGATCTTGGCTCCGTGCTGGTTTCCGGTGGTCACGCCGACGGCGAAGCTTGTCCCCTTGCGACGCTATATACATCCAGGCATAGCCATGACCAGAGGGCCGCGAACGGCAGCGAACGCGTCGCGAGGACAACCCGGACGCGCGGATGGCCCACAGGAGAGGACGTGCAGGATCGTATCACGAGGGCCGGAGCCGAACTGCCGGATGGCGAGCCGACCTTCGCCCTTCGCCCTTCTGCCTCTGCAGGACAACGCGATGCTCTCCGGCTTGGCGGGAGCCGATGCGCTCGTGGTTCGGGCAGCTGGAGCACCGGCCGCCCCGATCGGTGAAGCCGTCGCAATCGTCCGCTTCGATCGGCTGCCCGGCTTCTGAGGCCGGGGCGGCCCGGCTCCGCCCGGGCGGAGCCGGACGCGTTTCAGAGGCTGCCGAGGCGCGTGGTGATGGCTTTGGTCTCGAGGTAGTTTGAGAGCACGGCCTGTCCCATCTCGCGGCCCCAGCCGGACTGCTTGTAGCCGCCGAACGGCAGGGCGGCGTCGAAGACGTGGTAGCAGTTCACCCAGACGGTGCCGGCGCGCAGCCGATGTGCGACCTGCTGGGCGCGGCCCGTATCCCTGCCCCAGACGCCGGCCGCGAGGCCGTAGACCGAGTTGTTCGCCTCCGCGATCAGCGCGTCGTCGACCTCGTCGTAAGGGGTTGCCACCAGGACCGGCCCGAAGATCTCCTCGCGCACCACCTTCATGTTCGGGTTGGTGTCGGTGAGGATCGTCGGCGGCACGAAGTAGCCCTTGCCGGAAGGAACCGCGTTGCCGCAGGAGACGGTCCGGGCGCCCTCGGCTCGCCCGGATTCCAGGTAGCCGGTCACGCGCTCGTATTGCACGGAGGAGACGAGCGGTCCCATCTCGGTGTCGACCGCGAGCCCATGGCCGAGACGGATCTTACCGGCCTCGGCCGCGATGCCCTCCACCACTTGGTCGAAGAGCGAGCGGTGCACGAACAGCCGCGAGCCGGCGTTGCAGCACTGTCCGTGATTGAAGAAGATCGCCGCGTTGGCGCCGGGAATGGCCAGCGAGAGGTCGGCGTCCGGCAGGATGATGTTGGGCGACTTGCCGCCGAGCTCCAGCGAGACCCGTTTGAGGTCGTTGGCCGCGGCCCGCACGATGATCTTGCCGACCTCCGTCGAGCCGGTGAAGGCGACCTTGTTGACGTCCGGGTGGGCGGCGAGCGGCGCGCCGGCGGTCTCGCCGAAGCCAGCGATGATGTTGACGACGCCGTCCGGCAGGCCGGCTTCCAGGAGCAGCTCGCCGAGGCGCAGGGCCGACAGCGGTGTTTCCTCGGCCACCTTGAGCACCACGGTGCAGCCGGTGGTGAGCGCCGGCGCGAGCTTCCAGGCCGCCATCAGGAGCGGGAAATTCCACGGGATGATCTGGCCCACCACGCCGATCGGCTCGGGGCGCGTCACGGAGAAGAAGTCGGAGCCGGGGGCAGCGAGCGCCGAGATCGGGATGGTTTTGCCCTCGATCTTGGTCGCCCAGCCGGACATGTAGTGGAACATGTCGGCTGAGAGCGCCACGTCGGCAGCCTTGGCCACGGCCTTCGGCTTGCCGTTGTCGATGGCCTCGAGCGCGGCGAGCTCGTCGGCGTGCTCGAGGATCAGGTCGCCGATCTTGTGCAGCAGGCGTCCGCGGGCGGACGGCGTCATCCTCGGCCAGGGCCCGCTCTCGAAGGCGCGGCGGGCGGCCTTCACGGCGAGGTCGACATCGGCCTTGTCGCCCTCGGCGACCTTGGCGATGATCTCGCCGGTGGCCGGGTCGGTGACGTCGAAGGTCTTGCCGGACTGCGCCGGCACCCACTTGCCGTCGATCAGGAGGAGCCGGTCCTGCGAGAGCCATTCGCGGATCTCCGGCGGAATGTCCGGTGTCGGAGCGGAAACGTCTGCGCGCACGTTCATCGCGCTTCTCCCTATACGTTTCGCGAGTTCAGATCGCTCGCGATAGGAAGTCTATGGCAACCGTTACCCTGCCAGCAATGCATTTCAACTAGATTTGACGGACTCTATATTTCAGGCAACGACGGCCGTGAGGCGCCAGGTGTCCGGGCGCGCTACAGAAGCCGCCATGCTCAGGCAATCAAGCAAGCGACGCGCCGTATCCGCCATGATATAACCCGGCAGACACCGCTGGCAACGCGATGATGTGGCTTTCCTGGCAGCCCACTGCCATCCGGGTCGGCAGTCGGTCGCGCAGGCCCATGGAACGCATCGATGGCACGACTGAGCATCCGGATCGACATCGGACCGGAGAACCGGCTTGGCCCCGGCAAAGTTCAGCTTCTCGAAACGATCGCGGAGCACGGCTCGATCTCGGCCGCAGGACGGGCTCTCGGCATGTCTTATCGCCGCGCCTGGATGCTGGTCGAGGCGATGAACAAGGGCTTCGGCCGACCGGTGGTTGAGGCGCAGATCGGCGGCAAAGCCGGCGGTGGCGCGCGCCTCTCGGCCTTCGGAGCGGACGTGGTGGCCCATTATCGGGCCATCGAACGCGCCGCCGATAAGGCGGCCTCTCCGTTCCTCGCACGGCTGACTCCGACCTTGGCAGACGAGCGCTAGGAGAGTCCGAACGGCATCCGCCCCTTGTCAGCGTCGCGCGTCTTCGACGGGTGGGTATATCTGGAAAGACATAGCGACGGCGAGGCTTCGCGTGATGCACAGCCCTCATCTCAGTGGATCGGTGCTGCGCGCTCGCGGCGGGAGCGGGCCGCCTGAAGCCGAAATGGCAGCTTTAGCGACGATGATGGCCGCGAGACACGATGCCGGCGACGCCGACGAATCCCAGGATTCGCCGAACGCCCTCGCTGTATGTGGGAGGGCGGCCGCGACACGTGGCGAACTTACGCCGCGTGGCGCAAGATCGCGGAGGCCGCCTGCTCAATCACGGCGGCGGCATCGCGGGCAGCCTGACGCTGCTGCCCGGTCTCGTCGGCCAGAGCGAGACCGGGCTGTTCCCGCCTCGATGTGAGCGAGGGCGTCCGGCGAGGCGGCGAAGGATCACAGATCCGGCAGATGGATCGGCGTGACCGCCACATCGATCAGAGGCTTTTGAAGGACGCCGGCGTCTGCGACGATCGCTGATCAAGGTCAGGCGCCGGGGATGTCCGCACGGAACCGGACGCGCCTGGATGCAGGCGCTGCCCTGCACCTGAAAATACGCGAGCATGACACGGCCAAAATAGCGAGAGGGCCGCGATGATGTCAGACGCGACGCCCATCGATCCTGATCCTGAGACGAAGGGCCAGGAGCGGCCTACCTTTCGTTCGCCGCGCCGTCGACGCTGGGGCCACCTCCTCGCCATTATGGGGGTGCTGCTCCTCATCGCTGCCGGGTTCGGGCTGGCTCACGTCTGGTCGCCCCACGCCAACCTGCGCATCACCACAGGTCCGCCAGGAAGCACAGCTCAGCGCTTCATCTCGGCCTTCGCGTCCGTGGCGAAGACCCAGCATCCCCGCATCAACCTGGACCTCGTGCAGGTCGACGACCTCGCGGCGAGCGCCAAGGCGCTGGAAGAGGGCCGCACGGACCTCGCCATCGTGCGCAGCGACGTGGCACCGCCCGCCAACGGCCAGACCATCGTCATCCTGCGCCGGGACGTCGTTGCCTTCATCCTGCCGCCCAAGAGCCATGTCAGTTCGATGGCGAACTTGGCAGGCAAGACGGTCGGCATCCCGGCCGGGCGGCTGCAGGCCTACAATGCCCAGATTCTCGACCTGGTGCTGGGCTACTTCGACGTGCCCGCGAAAGACGTCGGCAGGGTCTTCCTGTCGCTCGACGAGCTGGGTGAGGCCGCCCGGGCGAAGAAGGTGGCCGCCGTCCTTGCCGTCGGTCCCATGGCGCCGGGCGAAATCGTCGACGTCGTTGCCACCATCGCCCACGCGACGAAAGGGACCCCGGGGATGCTCTCGCTCGACGAAGCGGAGACCATCGGCAAACGCTTTCCCGGCTTCGAGTCAATCGACGTGCCCGTCGGCGCGTTCCGGGCAAGGCCGGCCACACCGAGCGACACCGTGACGACGCTCGCCGTCACCTATCGGTTCGCCGCGCCGGAGCTGATGCCGAACGTGGTGGCGGCGGCTATTGCCCGCTCGATCCTGACAACGAAAGCTAAGTTCATGGCGCTGACGCCGCTTGCCAACCAGATCGAGGCGCCCGACCCCGACGCCAAGGGGCCGCTCCTGCCGGTGCACCCCGGTGTCGCGGACTACCTGAACAACGGGGATCAGAGCTTCTTCGACCAGTTCCAGCAGTATTTCTACGTCGGCGGCCTTGCCCTCAGCCTGGCCGGCTCGCTGTTTGCCGCCGCCACGACCTACTGGAGCCGGCGTCGGTCGGAGGCGGACTGGCGGCCGATCAAGCGGCTGGTCGAGATTGCGGATGCGGCGCCTCGCGCGGACGCCTCGGGGCTTGCCGCGTTGGACGAGGAGTTCCACCAGCTCGTCTCGGTGGTGCTGGGAACCTCGCCCGGGGGCGGCGACACGGATCGGATGTCAGCCTTCTCGACGGCCCTGGCGCATGCGCGGCACGCCCTGGATCAGCGACGGGCAAGCCTCGCACCGGAGCCGGGACTTCGGCCCGCCACAACGCTCGTCGCGGCGCAGTGAGCACCTCCCGCCTCACACCTCCCGCCTCACACCTCACGTGGCTCGGTGCTTCCGCCCCTGTCCTGATCCGAGCCGCGGCGCGATCGGAACCGGCTCGGCCAAGTGAAGCGGCAACCGCCTTCAAGGGGCGGCGACCGGAGAATGGGACGGAACCTGTGGCTCAGCCCCATCCTGGAACAGGTGGCCGGGCTTCAGCATGATCGCCCGCAACCTCGTGTGGCCGAGCACCCGACCGAGTTCGCGGTAAGTGAAGTAGGGCGTCAGCGCCACCAGCAGAATCCAGGCAAGCGACACCAGGCCGAGCGGGCCTCCGGCGATCTCCGGAAGGACCTGTCCCACCGCCTTTCCATGCCACGCCCCCTCCAGCACCGCCTCGAGCACGTATGCCGCGACCAGCACGACGGTGAATGCCGACACACGATAGAGGATCACCGTGATGAGCCGCCCCGCCTCCAAGCGGCGCCCGATCAACAGGGAGCCAACCCCGACCGCCTCAGCGAGCAGCATGATCTTGGCAAACACCAGCGCGTTGATCAGGCCGAGCACGTAGAAGTGGTGGCTCGAGTAGTGCGGAGCATCTTGGTCGACGCGGGCGTAGATGGTGAGGCTGAAGAGGATCAATGTCCCGAGGATCACGATGAGGTAGAGAGCGAACCAGAGATAGCGCTCGGCCTCATCAATGGCGCGACGAGCCCACGAATGCCCGGGAACCCCCGCAGCGGGATCATGAGAGTCCTCTGCCGGTGCAGCCTGAGCTTCCGATCGATTCGCCACGGTGTTCACAGACCGTCTCCCGTGCTTTGACAGGCGCGAGCGCAGCGGGCCTGCGGTGCTTGTGTCGATCCCGCTTCGCAGCTTCGGCGTCTCCTGCTGCCGCCTTACCAAGCCGGCCGGCTACTCCGGACCTCCTATGTGGGGTCTCGGCTCTGCCCCGGCCGGACACCGCTGATAGCTCTGGAGGCTTTCGAAATCCGCCCCCAGCGAGATCATGCCGTCCTCCCTCGAAACGAGGATCAGGTTCGCGACGGACGGCTGCGGCTGTTCGCCGGACGAGCATCGCAGGTGAGCGGAGTAGATCGCGCCGGCTCGTCCCGCCGTCTCATCAACCCAGTCGATCGTGCATCGCGAGTCGGCTCGGGAATATGCCGACGCCGTGATCGAGAGGGGTGGCTGATCGTTCTTGGTGCACGACTGCCCGCCCGCGATCCACTCGCCCCAGAACGCCTCCGGGACAGCCTTGTGGCGCTTGATATCCGCAGTCGCAGCGTGGGGAGCGATGAGGATGGAGACGATTGCGGCCATGCAGGTGAAGCGCATGCATGCCTCCCAACTCTTCGCTGCGTCAGACCATCAGCGCCTGTCCCGGACTGCGTGTTGTGGAGTTCGGGGGCCCACCGGGCGAGCCACATATGCTCGCAGCGCGTTGCGAGCATACGGAGGCCGAGCAAGGCAGCTTGACCGAATGGGACATCGGCTCATGCTCGGCCCGCAAGCGCACTCTGATGTCTGATGCCTCAAAAGGGCTTGGCTCGGAACGAGATGAGTCGGAGCGGGACGTCCGCTGAGGCCGGTGGATCGCCCGAAAGCCACCGTTCCGCCTTCGGCCAGCATCCGTCATGTGGGCCAGCGAGATCAGGCACCCGGAATCGGGTGCTGAAAGTCCGCGGTAGGGTGATGGCCGCTCAAATCACGACGTACGAGGAGCCCGACAGACCAGCGCATCGCTGCGAAGGCCGACAGCTTACTCAGGTGTGCAGGGACTGTCCCGAACGGTGATGAAAGAACAATTCCCTGCACGTTGCGGACGACAAGCACGCTGCGCATGGCGGGGTAGCGGCCGCCGGCCATGATCCTCCCGTAAGATGCGGGTGACCGCGATGTCGACGATCCACCGCGACGAGATGTTTGATCGCGGGGTTTGATGGCGCAGCGTCCGTGCCTCGTTGCGGAGGCCGTGGAATGCGTCCGTCGCCGAACCGGCTGCTCCGTTTTGAACCGGATCTGCCGCCCGCACGCAGGCTGAGCCGAGCCGGCTCGCGGCAACGCCTCTCCCCGGTGGCGCAGGCGGTCGTCGCGTCCGCCACGAACTACCCCGGTTTGCGATCCCGGCGATATGCACGATGCCAAGCTCGGCCGTAACGGCCGATCACCCGAGACACGGACACGTGCAACGTCGGGTCGGCAACCTCACCCGGATCAAACGAGATCAATGTGATCCACGCGCAGGATCGGATTGACAGAGTTGTCGCCTGTGTCGAACGCCGCAAAACCCAATGTGTGAGGTCCGGCCGTGGCGAACGAGATCGAGTGGTACGATCCTGAAGCCGATGTGGCCTTTGCCAGCAAACTTACAGTTCCATCGACGGAGACCATCCCAAAATCTTGATAGGGTCCGCTGTCGGTGAATGTGAACGACCAGTCAAATACGACGGATTGGCCAGCCTCCACGATGAGGGTCGTCTTCATCGCATGGCCTGCCGAGGGAAGGGTTCCCGCCGCTGTTGAGATGGAACCGTGGGAAAGGCCGAGGAAGTCCTCGATTTCTGCCGCCGTCTTGCCAGCACTCGATGTGATCGTTCCTTCCGCCCCGTCCCCGGTGGCGCCTACGGTGGCGCCGCCGGTGTATGTCCAGCCCACCAATCCGTTGTCGAAGGAGAAGAGCGCCTCTCTTGTGCCATTGATCGTGATGCCGATCGGTGTTGCCGTTCCATCGATCGCGTTCACCGAGATCGTATCGCTCAACGTCTCTCCGGTGTTCAGAGCCTGCACGGCCGGCAACGCATTGCCGGTCAGCGTGTAGGTCCAGGCACCGCGTGCATCGATCGTCACGATGCCATAGCTGCCGTTGTAGCTCCCGGCCACGAAGGAGCTTTCTCCCGCATCGACATCCGTGATGGTCAGGAGGCCATTGGCGCTCAGGACCTGATCTTCGGTTACAGAGCCGGTGCTGATGCCGCCGAAGGTCGGAGCGTCGTTGGTGCCGTCGATGGTGACGACGATGCCGTGCTGCGTCCCGTCGCGGCTGGCGACGGTCAACGTGTCAGTCGTGTGGTCGTGCGCACCGAGCGCCTGCACGGCGGCATGGCCGTTGAGCAATGCGTAGACCCAATGTCCTGCGCTATCGATCGACAGCGTGCCGTAGGCGCCGGTCACCGACCCCGCGAGGAAGACGCTATCCCCCTCGTCAGGATCGGAGATCGTGAGCTGGCCCGCCGCAGTGAGAAGGCCGTCCTCCCGAACGGTCCCGGCATCGACGCCTGCGATGACGGCGGCGTCGTCGGCGCCAGTGACCGTGACCGTGATGACATGCTGGGTTCCGTCCAGGCTGGTGACCGTGAGCAGATCGGCGTCATGGACGCCAGCTTTCAGGCCCTGCACGGCTTTGCTGCCGTTCAGCAAGGTGTAGGTCCAAGCGCCGCTCTCATCGATCGCAAGCGAGCCGTACCGCCCCGTCACGGCGCCCGGGAGAAAAGCGCTCTCCCCGTGATCGTCATCCGTGATGGCGAGGTGCCCTGACGCAGCGAGCACGCCATCTTCCTGAACGGCCCCGACATCCGAGCCGGTGATCACAGGGGCATCGTTGGTGCCCTTGATCGTGATCGTGACGACGTGAATGGCGCTGTCGGCTCCCCCGAGATCGGACAGGATGATCTGGTAGGATTCCTGGATCGTCTCTCCGGCTCCGAGTGCGCGCACGAGGGTCTGATCAGGCGTGTAGGTCCATTCCACCGCGCCGTATCCGTCATGGGCAGGCGTTGAAACCCTGGCCTCGAAGACGCCGAGCTTCGACGAGGCAGCGGAAACGGGCTGGACGAGGACATTGTGCCGGTCGCTCGCGTCCGGATCGGTGAAGGCGATGAGACCGCTGGCGCCTGTTACCGCGCTGCTGGTTCCATCGACGATGGCGGCCGCGCTACGGGTTGCAGCAAAGCTCGGCGCCTCCTCTCGATCAGTGATTGTGATGTCGAAGGCCGTGCTGAGCGCGAGGCCCGTCGCATCGGTGGCCGTCACGATCAGGCGGATGCTGGGCTGGCTCTCGTGGTCGAGGGCCTGCCCTGCTCGCAATTGAAGAACGCCGTCGACAACCTCGAAGCGTGCGTCGCTGAGGGTGTAGCTGAACGGACCGCCATCGGGATCGGCAGTCCGCAGAGTTCCGATCCGGGCTCCGGCAGCGTTCTCATCCACCGTCGCCGAGGACAGGACAATCGCACTTGGCGCCTCATCGACAGGCCGGACGACGCGCCCCTCTCCTGCCCCGAAGGTGAGGACGTGTACGAGTGGGTTGACACCGGCACTCGCGACATCCGGGTTGCTCTTCAAGTATTTCAATGTGTCGAGCGCGGCCGAGGGATCGCGCCCTTCGCGCCAGCCAAACAGCATGTAATGCGTGAGAGCATCTATGCCGGAACGCGCCACATCTGGATTGTGCGCAAGATAATAGGCCTTGTCGAACAACGCGTTGGGGCGCCGGCCTTCGAGATTTCCGAAGGTCATGTAGTGGTGAAAGGGATCGATGCCGGATGCCGCGACATCGGGATTCGAGGCTCGATAGAACGCTGCGTCGAAACCTCGTTCCTGCAGCAGGGCCGGGGTTGCGGAGCGACCTTCACGCCGTCCGTAAGCGAGATAGTGCTCAAGCGGGTCAATGCCCGCAGCTGCAACGTCGGGGTTTGCCGCGAGATAGGCGGTTGTTTCAAAGAAGAGGGATGGATCACGCCCCTCTTTCCAGCCGAAGAGATGATAGTGCAGCAATGGATCGAGCCCGGAGGCTGCAACGTCGGGATTCGCGGCAAGGTAGGCCGCCCCGTCGAAGAGCGCTCGGATTTCCACGCCGCCCATGCCCACCAGCTTCGATTGTAGATCGGCTTCGAATATCGCCGCGTTCATATGCCCGTGAAATTTAGGATCCGTTATCGACTGCGGCCGCGGAGCCCCGGTCGAGACGTCGCGCGGCCCTCCGCGAGCCAGTCGCGCCGAGCCTCGGTGGCCTCACCCGGTGGCAGAGGGCGGACGC
Source organism: Methylobacterium durans (assembly GCF_003173715.1). Taxonomy (NCBI): domain Bacteria; kingdom Pseudomonadati; phylum Pseudomonadota; class Alphaproteobacteria; order Hyphomicrobiales; family Methylobacteriaceae; genus Methylobacterium; species Methylobacterium durans. The sequence continues at coordinate 5,939,650 of NZ_CP029550.1, forward strand.
TGAGGACGTTTCGGCGCCCCGGCGTGGCGCTTGGCCTCCACCCTCTCGAGGCGGAGGTGCCAAGCGGCCTGGGCAAGGCTGCCGTGCTCGGCCTCGAGGGCGTGGAGACCGCCGCGGACGATGCCCTCAGGCGCGTTGGGTCGATTGCCGGCCTGTGACCTGATGGAGGATGCGGCCAAGCTGCTCGGCCGAATAGGGCTTGTGCAGCAGTTCGAAGCCGTGGCTGGTTTCCTGAGCCAGAACGTGGCTGTAGCCTGAGGCGAGCACCACCGGCAGGCGGGGCAGGCGACGCTGCAGTTCATGGGCGAGCGCCACGCCCCCCATGCCGGGCATCACCACGTCCGAGAACACCAGCTCGAAACCTGCGCCATCGCTACCGAGCCGGTCCAACGCCTCTTCCGCGTTGGCGACCCAGGTCGGCCGGTAGCCGAGGTCTTCGAGAATCTGCGTGGCGAACTGGCCGACCCCGATGTTGTCCTCGACCACCAGAATGCGTTGGCCGCGTCCCAACGGTGCCGGCTCATGGTCCTGATCGGCGTCACCGTGAGCCTGCGCCTCCGGTCGAACCTCCGGCAGGTACAGCGTGAACGTGGTGCCGACGCCCACAATGCTGTCGACCTCGACATCGCCGCCCGATTGCTTGGCGAAGCCGAACACCTGCGACAGGCCCAGACCGGTGCCCTTGCCGACCGCTTTGGTGGTGAAGAACGGCTCGAAGATCCGGGACAGCTGATCGGCCGCGATGCCGCAGCCGGTGTCACGCAGCGAGATCGCCACGAAGGGGCCCTTGCCGCCGCCGTGCCCACGGATCGGCGGCATGGCACCCCCGCACGTCAGCCGAAGGGTCAGCGTCCCCTCCCCCTCCATCGCATCGCGGGCATTGACCGCCATGTTGATCAAGGCGGTATCGAGCTGGTTGAGATCGACACGGACGAAGCAGGTATGGTCCGGCACCTCCGTCACCAGGCGGATGCGCGCACCGGTCACGGGATCGAGCATGTCGCTCACCGTGCGCAGCCGGTGCCCGACGTCGATCACTTCCGGTTTGAGCGTCTGTCGCCGCGCGAAGGCCAGCAATTGACCGGTGAGTTTTGCGGCCCGGTCGACCGTATCGGAGACCGCGTCGAGGTAGCGACGCTTGCGCTCGTCCGGCAGCTCGGGGCGGCGCAGGAAATCCACGGATGAGCGGATGATCGTCAGCAGGTTGTTGAAGTCGTGCGCGACGCCGCCCGTGAGCTGGCCCACCGCCTCCATCTTCTGCGACTGACGCAACGCCTCCTGTGCCACGGCGAGTTCCGCCTCGCGCGCCTTCGCGATGCTGAGGTCGCGTCCGACCGCGATGAAGTTGAGGCCGTCCGGCTCCGGCGCCACGGTCCACTCGATGGGCTTCCACGATCCGTCGCGCGTGGCGATCCGGTTCTCGAACCGGGTCGGTTGCGCCGTCTCGCCCATGCGGACGAGGGCAGCGAGCGTCTGATCCAAGCCGTCGGGGTGCATGAAGGTCGCGTAGGGGCGCGACAGGAGTTCCGTCCCGGACCAGCCGAGCACCTGGGTCCAGGCGGGGCTGACCGCCGACATCATCCCCTCGTAATTGGCGCGGGCCAGCATATCCTCGGACAGGTTCCAGAGCCGGTCGCGCTCGCGGGACCGGTCGGCAACCTGCTGTTCAAGGGTCGCGTTCAATTGGCGCAGGCTGGCTTCGGCCGCATCGCGGCGCTGCGCGGCGATCACGCCTTCCGTCGTCTCGATGGCGATATTCAGAAAGCCGACGACGGTCTCACCATCCCGCAGCGGACTGTAAGCGAACGTCCAGTAGGTATCCTCGGCGTAACCCTTGCGGGTCATGACGAGATGCATGTCGGTACGGTGGACCCGTTGACCGGCCATGGCCCGCTCGATCAGCGGGGCGATATCGGCCCAGACGTCGTGCCAGACCTCTCGGATCGGCTGGCCCAGCGCGGCGGGGTGCCGGACCGCGAGAAAATCCGTGTAGGCCTCGTTGTAGATCATCGTCAGATCAGGTCCCCAGCTCGCGCACATCGCGAACGGGGATGCCACCATCACCTCGTAGATCGAGGTGAGAGACGCCGGCCAGTTCTCGCGCGGGCCGAGCGGTGTGTCCGACCAGTCGAAGGCGTTGATCGATGCGCCTATGACCCGTTCGCCGGGAGGGGGAGCACGAAGCGCGCTCATGCGCCCGGCTGTTCTTCGGCGGCGGCGCCGTCCATCTGCCGCACGGATCGGTGTTGCTGGACGTCGATGTCGCGCGCGTCGAGCCGGCGCAAGCCTGCGCGGAGGACTCCGCTGGAAGCGCCGCCGCGGCCTGTCGGCAGCATCCGCTCGGCCGCGGCATGCCGCTCAGGGCTGAGCGAGATCGAGACGTTCTGGCGGAGCGACATGGCTCACTTTTGACCGGTACGACCGGTGATGACCAGTCGCCAGCCTGCCATAGCGCCAGCCAATCACCCGATGCGCGAACGACAGGCGTTTCAGGGGCGCCGACGGTTGCTGCATCCGCGACGATTGGCGCCGCTCCGATCCCTCGGCCGGAACGCTCGCCGGCGCAAGTCGCCCGGGGCGGCCTCCGGGGTTCAGGGATGCTTGTGGATCGGGTCGACCCAGAGCACCGTCTCGGGCGGCTCGACGGGTTCGACGTCGGGCAGGTTGACCACGACCGCCTCGTTGTCGGAGCGGACCAGGACGCAGTTCAGGGGCTCGTCGGTGGAGGCGTTGATCTCCTGGTGGGGCACGAAGGGCGGCACGAAGATGAAGTCGCCGGGCCCGGCCTCGGCCACGTATTCCAGCCGCTCGCCCCAGCGCATCCGGGCGCGGCCGGAGACGATGTAGATCACGCTCTCCAGGGCGCCGTGGTGGTGCACCCCGGTCTTGGCGTCGGGCGCGATCGCCACCGTGCCGGCCCAGATCTTCTGGGCGCCGACCCGGGCCGCGTTGATGGCGGCCTGCCGGAACATGCCGGGGGTCTGGGCGGTGTTCGGGTCGAGCCGGTCGCCCGGGATGACGCGCACGCCGTCGTGCTTCCAGCGATCATGATCCTGCGCCTCGGAACGTAGATCGCGATCATGGTCCGCGTGCGCGTCGTGGTCGTGGTGATCGTCGCCGATGTCGTGCATGTCCTGTCCGCCAAACTGAGTGCGCCCGCCGATCATCGCACGGCGACGAGCGCCGCGGAAAACCCGGTGTCGAGGATGGCCTCGGCGCGGGGCGCGCGCGCCGGCGGGATCAGGCCGGCCCGCACGTAGAGGTCGATGATGCGCTGCTCGTCGGCGATCACCGCCGCGTCGATCGGCACCGTGCGGTACGCGGCGCGGCCGAACCAGCGCAGGGGCACCGCCTCCGGCAGCCCGATCAGCTTCGACCACGCGGCGGCGTAGGGGCCCGGATCGTTGAGCGCCCAGGCCCGCGCCCGGGCGAGGCGCTGCGCGTAATCGGCGAGCAGCGCCCGCTTCGTCCTGAGCGCCGTCTCGCTCGCCACCGCGAAGCTCAGGCCCGGCGTGATGCCGTTGCCGTCGCGCACGACGCGCACGAGGCCGGCGAGCTCGGCCGCCGAGGTGTAGGGCTCCCAGGTCGACCACGCGTCGACGGCGCCCAAGGCCAGCGCGAGCTTCGCGTCGGCCGGCGGCAGGAAGCGGAAGCTGACGCTGTCGGCGGGCAGCCCCGCCTCCTCCAGGGCCGCCAGCACGATCTGGTGGCCGATCGAGCCGCGGTTGGTGGCGATGCGCTTGCCGGCCAGATCCGCGACCGTGCGGACCGGCGAATCCGGCGGAACCAGGATGGCGAGCCCGTCCTGCCGGTTGCGGAAGGCGAGGAACGCCTTCACCGGCACGCCCGCCGCGGCCGCGAAGGTGAAGGGCGCGTCGCCGACCCCGCCCGCATCGATCGCCCCGGCGTTCAGCGCCTCGAGAAGGGGGGCGGCTGCCGGGAACTCGCTCCATTCGAGCCGGTAGCTTAAGCCGTCGAGGACGCCCGCGGCCTCCATCAGGGCGCGGGCGTTGCCGCGCTGGTCCCCGACGCGGAGCACCTCCTCGGCCCGGGCGGGCACGAGGGCGAGGACGGCCAGGACGACGAGGGCGAGAAGGGCCGGCATCAGGCGGCCTCCGCCGTGCCGGTCCGCCGGGCGAGGAGATCGCGGAAGGCGGGGAGCAGCGTGCGGCCGTACTGGATCGCGTCCTCCAGCGGGTCGAAGCCGCGGATCAGGAAGGTGCGCACCCCGAGGGCGTGATAGTCGAGGAGCGCGTCGGCGACCTGCTCGGGCGTGCCGACGAGGGCGGTGGAATTGCCCGCGGCGCCGGTCTCGGCCGCGATCGCCGTATAGAGGCGCTTGTCGAGGCGGGTGCCCGTCGCGGCGGCCGCGAGCAGGCGGCGCGAGCCCTCGTTCTCCGGGCTCGCCGCGGGGCCGAGGCCCTTGGCCGCCCGCAGCGCCCGGGTCCGGGCCAGGATGGCCTCCGCCCGCGCCCAGGCCCGCTCCTCGGTCTCGGCGAGGATCGGGCGCACCGAGAGGCTGAAGCGGGGATCGCGCCCGTGGGGGGCCGCCGCCGCCCGAACCCGGCCGATCAGCTCGCGCACCTGCGCGTGGGTCTCGCCCCAGAGGGCGTAGGTGTCGGCGTGGCGCCCGGCGACGTCGAGCGCCGCCGGGGAGGCGCCCCCGAAATAGACCGGGATGGCGCGGACCGGCTTCACCTCGGAGAAGCCGCCCGCGACCCGGTAATATCGGCCCGCGTAGTCGAAGGGGGCCTCGGCGGTCCAGCTCAGCCGGGCGATGTCGAGGAACTCGGCGGTGCGGGCGTAGCGCTCGTCCTTGCTCAGGTGGTCGCCGTCCTGCGCGAGTTCCCGGTCGTCGCCGCCGCTGATCGCGTGGATCGCGACGCGACCGCCCGTGAGCCGGTCGAGCGTCGCGAACTGGCGCGCGGCGACGGTGGGGGCCGTGAAGCCGGTCCGGTGCGCGATCATCAGCCCGAGCCGCTCCGTCGCGGCGCCGATCTCGGCCGCGAGCAGGAGCGCGTCCGGCGCCGTCGCGTAGAAGGCGACGAGGATGCGGTCGAAGCCGCCCCATTCATGCGCCTGGGCGAGCAGCCGGAGGTAGTCGCGGTCGATCGGGTTCCCCGTCGGCGCATGGCTCTCGGAGACGTAGCGCGGTGCGGCGAAGCCGATGAACTCGACCGCGTCGGGCGGAAGGTGGCTCATGGATGTCTCCTTCGGTGGCGCTTCGGGCAGGGTTCGGCGGGACGGTCAGATCCCGAGGATGGCGCGGCCGGCATTCGTCCGCACCGCGTCGCCCTGCGGCCAGTGGATGCGCGCGCAGAGCACGTCGCGCAGGTGCCGCTCGAGCGGGTTGGCGCGCGACAGCCCGGCATTGCCGCAGAGTTCCGCCGCGCGCTGGACGACGGCGATGGCGTTCTCGGTGACGGTGACCTTCACGAAGCCGGATTCCTGCGGGGCCGGCAGGCGGCCGGCATCGGTCTCGGCCGCGAGGCCGGCGACGAGCCGGGCGTTGACGCCGAGCAGGCGCTCGTTCTCGCCGACCGCCTCCTGGAAGCGCGCGAGGCTGGCCAGCGGCGCGCCGAGGCTGCCGGGGCGGCGCTCCCGGAGGAAGCGGACGAACCAGCCCTGCGCCGCCCGGGCCACGCCGTCGTAGAGGGCGGCGAGCAGCGCGCAGCTCCAGGCCTGCTGCAGCGGGTCCGGGCGCGCCCACGCCGCGGGCGCCCGCAGGTCGACGGCGTGGGCGCCCGGCACTGCGACATCCTCGAGGACGACGTCGTGGCTTCCCGACGCCCGAAGGCCGAGATGGTCCCAGGTCTCCTCGACGCGGATGCCGGGCGCGTCGAGGGGCACGAGCAGGTTGCCGGTCCGCGGCTCGGCCTCGTCGGTGCGCACGAAGACGAGGCCGTAGGCGAGGCCGGGCGCCCCGGTGGAGTAGATCTTCCGGCCGGTGACGCGCCAGCCCGCGCCGTCGCGCCGGGCGATCGTCGCGGGCAGGCCGCCGCGGGCCGGCGTGCCGAGTTCCGGCTCGACCCGGAGAGCGTTGATCAGGGCGCCGCGCACGACCGCGGCCCGGCCGTACGCGTCGGCGACGGGACGCGGCCAGGGCGAGCCGTCCCGCAGGACGAGCCCCTGCTGGAGGAGCGTCATCGCCAGCACGAGGGCGGTCGCGGGCTCGCCCGCGCCGACGGCGCCCACCGTCTCCGCCGCCCGCGCGAGACCGGCCCCGCCGCCGCCGAGCCGCCGCGGCACGCAGAGGGCGAGGATCCCGGCCTCGCGCAGGGCCGCGATGTTGTCGTGCGGGAAGGCGCCCGTGCGGTCGTGCTCCGCCGCGCGCTCGGCGAAGCTCTGGGCAAGGGTTCGGGCAACGTCGAGGGACGGGACGGCGGCATTCATGTCAGGAATCGCGGGAGGGGGGCCGGGCAGGACCGGCGGCCATGCGCGCATCGTCGCGCCCCGCGCCGCGTCCCGTCAACGAAACGATCTTTCGAATTGCGCGCGCCGCGCAGCCTGATCTTGCCCTGAACGCCGAAATTCCAGGATCGGCGTTCTCTCGACTGGCGGGTGCAGGGTGAATACGCAATTTCGAGCCCGGAACGACGCGTGGCGTCGCGGTGGTGACCGTCCGGGCCTCGGCGCGGAGGCGCGGAGGGCGGGTTCGACACGTTCTTTCTCAGCCACGCGGTTCTTCTGCTGATTTTCTTGTCTCGACGAAGACAAGTTGAGAATTGTCTTTCATTGACTTCGGGACAAACTGAAAGAAGACTTGCCGAAACAAGCGTCGGGCGAGCCGGTCTCGGAAGCGGGGCTGCGTCTCCGCGGCCCTTCGCGGAGGTGGCTTCCGTCGCGCCCTCCCGATTCCGACAACCTGCCGCGCCCCGCCCACCGGAGACCATCATGACCGACGAGCCCCCGCGCCCCGGCCTCCTGCCGTCGCGCCGGTTCCTGCTGCGCGCGGGCGCCGCCGCGGCGGCGCTGCCCCTCGGCTTCGGCGCGAGCGCCGTCCGGGCCTGGGGCCCCGGCCCCGCGGCGCCGTTCGATCCCGGCCCGCTCTGCGGGCCCGCCGCGGCGGAGGGGCCGGGAGGGCCCTGAAGCCGATCAGGCTCGCCTGGAACGCGACCGCGATCTGCACCGCCGCGGCGCCGCTCGCCAAGGAGCGCGGCCTCTTCGCCCGGCACGGGCTCGACGTGGAATTCGTCAATTTCGGCGGCTCGACCGAGGCGCTGCTGGAGGCCATCGCCACCGGCAAGGCCGATGCCGGGATCGGCATGGCGCTGCGCTGGCTGAAGCCCCTGGAGCAGGGCTTCGACGTGAAGATCACCGCGGGCCTGCATGGCGGCTGCCTGCGCCTGCTCGCCGCGAAATCCGCCGGGATCACCGACATCGCCGGGCTCAAGGGCAAGACCATCGCGATCAGCGACCACGCGAGCCCGGCCAAGAACTTCTTCGGGCTGCTGCTGGCCCAGGCCGGGATCGACCCGGAGAGCGGCGTCGAGTGGCGGCAATACCCCGCCGACCTCCTCAACCTCGCGGTCGAGAAGGGCGAGGCGCAGGCGCTCGCCGATTCCGACCCGCGCACCTGGATCTGGCTGAAGGATCCGCGCTTCGCGGAAGTCGCCACCAACCTGTCGGGGAGCTACGCCAGCCGCACCTGCTGCGTCGTCGCGGTCCGCGGCAGCCTGATCCGCAACGACCGCGCCGCCGCGGCCGCCCTCACCCGCGCCGTGCTGGAGGCGGGCCACCGCGTCCACCAGGATCCGGAGGACGCGGCGCGGATCTTCTCCGGCTACGGCGGCAAGGGCTCGGTGGAGGATCTCGCCGCCATGCTGCGCAGCCAGGAGCACGGCGACCGCCCGGTCGGGGGCGACCTCAAGGCGCAGCTCGTCCTCTACGGCGAGGAGCTGAAACAGGTGAACGTCCTCAAGCGCACGACGGACACGGCGAAGTTCGCCGAGCGCGTCTACGCCGACGTCCTGAGCTGAAGGGCGGAGCATGCGGAGCCTCACGGGCAGCCTCATCGCCGCGGGCGCGCTTCCCCGCGCCCCCTCCCGACCCGCCCCGGCGCGCCCGCTGCCCTGGAGCGGGCTCGTCGCCGGGGCGGCCTGGCTCGCCCTCGCCGCGGCGACGCTGGGCCTGCCCGAGGGCGGCGACTTCCCCCGCACGGGCTTCCTCGCGCAGGGCGCCGGCCTCCTCGGGCTCGCGCTCCTGCCCGCGAGCCTCGCCGCCCACCGCCTCGGCCGGGCCGGGGCGCGGCTGCGCCACCTCGGCCCCTGGCTCGCCGCCCTGGCGCTCGGGCTCCTCGCCTGGGAACTCGCGACGGCGAAGTTCGCGTGGCTGCCGATGCCGTTCTTCCCGCCGCCGCAGGCGATCCTGGAGGTGTTCCTCGACGATTGGCCGAAGCTCGGCGGCAGCATCCTCAACTCCCTGAAGCTGCTCGCGGGCGGCTACGTGATCGGCGCGTGCCTCGGCTTCGCCCTCGGCGTCGCCATCGGCACGTCGCGGGCGGTGGGCTACTGGGCGCACCCGGTGCTGCGCTTCGTCGGGCCGCTGCCGGCGACCGCGTGGCTGCCGCTCGCCTTCTTCGTCTTTCCCTCGTCGTGGTCGGCCAGCACCTTCCTCGTCGCGCTCGCCACCGGATTCCCGGTCACGGTGCTGACCTGGTCGGGGGTGGCGGGCGTCAACAGGGCCTATTTCGACGTCGCCCGGACGCTCGGCGCCTCGCCCGCCTTCCTCGTGCTGCGGGTCGCGGTCCCGGCCGCCCTGCCCCACGTCTTCGTCGGCCTGTTCATGGGGCTCGGCGGCTCCTTCGCGGTGCTGGTCGTGGCCGAGATGCTGGGCGTCAAGTCGGGCCTCGGCTGGTACCTGCAATGGGCGCAAGGATGGGCCGCCTACGCCAACATGTACGCGGCCCTGATCGTGATGGCGCTGATGTGCTCCGGGCTGATCACCCTGCTGTTCCGCCTGCGCGACCGGGTGCTCTCCTGGCAGAAGGGGCTGGTGCAATGGTGACCGCGACGCGGGAGCGCCCCGCCGCCCGAGCCGCCGCCGCCGCGCCGGTGGGCGCGATCGGAGCCCGGCTGTCGGTCGAGGCCGTCAGCCACGCCTTCGACATCCGCGGCACGGCCCTGCCGGTCCTCGAACGCGTCGGCCTCGCGGTGGAGCCCGGCGGCTTCGTGGCTCTGCTCGGTCCGTCAGGCTGCGGCAAGTCCACCCTGCTGCGGCTCGTCGCCGGGCTGGAGCCGCCGGACGAGGGCCGCATCGAGGTCGACGGGCGGCGCGTCGACGGGCCGGACCCGTCCCGCCTCCTCGTCTTCCAGGACCCGACGCTCTACCCGTGGCGGACCGTGCGCGGGAACGTGGCCCTCGGCCTCGAGGCGCAGGGTGTCGGGAGCGGGCGGGCCGCGCGGATCGAGGCCGCTCTGCGCCTCGTCGCCCTCGACGGCTTCGCCGACGTCTACCCGCACCAGCTCTCCGGCGGCATGGCCCAGCGCGCGGCGCTGGCGCGCGCCCTCGTCAACGAGCCCCGGCTCCTCCTCCTCGACGAGCCGCTCGGCAAGCTCGACGCCCTGATCCGCCTCGCCATGCAGGCCGAGATCCTGCACCTCTGGCAGGAGAAGCGCTTCACGGCCGTCCTCGTCACCCACGACGTCGAGGAGGCGCTGATCCTCGCCGAGCGGGTGATCGTGCTGGGCGACCGCCCGGCCGCGATCCGCGCCGACCTCACCGTCGACCGTCCCTATCCGCGCCACCGCGACGATCCCGAGCTCGTGCGCCTGCGCCGGGAGATCCTGGGCATCCTCGGCCAGCCGACCTGACCCGCGCGGGCTCGGGCGCGCTCCGGAGAGGGGCGTGCCGAGCGGAATCCGAGCCGGACGGGGCGCCCCGGTCAGGCGGCCCGCTTCCGAGGCGCCGTCTCCGTCGCCGCACCATCGACCTTGCCCACGAACAGATCGGGACGGTGCAGCCGCCCGGACGGGCACGCGACGCAGCGCCTCGCCATCCGGTCATGCAGCCGCTTGACGGATGCGCTCGCCGTCGTCCTGAACAGGAACGGGAAGCCCGCGTGGATGAACGCCGCGAGCGCCGCGCCGAGCAGCGGGACGGCGTAGCTCAGGGAAGCCCGCATGTGCTGCGTGTAGCTCTCGCCGAGAGACGACGGATGCTCCGTGAACAGGTGCCTGAGACCCATGTCCCATCCCTTCCGCTGAAGACCGCGCCGCCCCGAAGAGTCAGGCTCAGGCCGGTATGGTTAACGCGCCCTTACGCGAGGGCTCGGACAACGCCGTCGCCGGTGCCGAGCGGAACCGGAGAACGGTCGGGCGGGATCGTCGCAGGCCCGCCGCGGGCCACCCGGCCGCTCGCCCCATCGGCCGACGCACGCTTGCACGCGGGAGCGCGTTCGACCGTGATGCGCGTCACGGATGGGCCGCAGACCTTGAGGGGCACGGGCCGAGCGTACGCATGAAGCGCCTGAGGCGATCCCGAACCCGTCCCCTCCGGTTCCGGCGCAGCGTCGTCCGCGATCTGCGCAACCGGATCCGGTTCGCCCTCGTCGGCCTGCTGATCCTGGTCGGCCTGCACGTCGTCTCGATGGTCGCCTTCGAGCACCTGGGGCTCGGCGAGGCGATCTGGCTGACCTTCACCACCATCACGACGACGGGCTACGGCGACTACTCCGCCAAGACGACGGCAGGCCGCGCCTCCACCATCGTGCTGATCTACCTGAGCGGCATCTTCCTGCTGACCCAGGCGGCCAGCGCCTTCTTCGAGTTCAGGATCCTGCGGCGCGAGCGCAAGCGCCGCGGCGAGTGGAGATGGGACATGCGGGACCACATCGTCTTCGTGAACGCGCCGGCGGACGAGCCGGGCGACTACCTGCGCCGCCTCCTCGACCAGCTCCATCGCTCGCACGCCCACTTCGCCGCCGTCCCCTCCCTGATCCTGACCGAAGCCTTCCCCGACGGTCTTCCGCCCGACCTCGAGGACGATCCGCTCATCGTCCAGCTCAAGGGCCGGTTCGACGATCCGGCCGCTCTGGATGCGGCGGGCGTCGATCAGGCTCAGGTGCTGGTCATCCTCGCCGAGAACGAGGGCGACCGCCTGTCGGACAGCCGCACCTTCGACATCATCCATCGCCTGCGCGAGCGGGGCATCACGGCGCGCATCATCGCGGAATGCGTGGACGACCTGAACCGCGAGCGCCTGAAGCGGGCGGGGGCGTCGGCGATCGTCAGGCCGCTGCGCGGCTACCCGGAGATGATCGTCCGCGCGATCGTCGCGCCCGGAACGGAATGGATCATCGAGCGGCTGTTCTCGAGCGAGGGCGACGAGTGCCTCCGCTTCGAGGTCGCGGTCGAGGGGCTGACGTGGTCGCGCGTGGTCCGGGCGGTGCTCGAGGCGAATTACGGCACGCCGGTCGGCTACGCGGATGGGCAGGGCCGGTTCCACAGCAACCCGCCGCCCCAGGCGCCGATCGCCGCGACCGCGCTGTTCATCCTCGTCGACGAGACCCAGAAGCCGACGAACGGCGCCCTCCAGAAGCTCCTCGAAGGCTAGCGCGACGCGCTTCCGCCTGCGGGTGTTGTATGCCATGCCGGTCCGACGACGGGGGCCCTCACGTTGACCGACCGAACCCTTGTGCTCGTGCGCCACGGGCAGAGCTCCGACAACGAGCGCGACCTGTTCTCCGGGTGGCGGAATCCGGACCTGACCGGGCGCGGCGTCGCCGAGGCCGTGCAGGCGGGCCGCCAGCTGCGCGATCTCGGCTTCCGCTTCGATCTGGCCTTCACCAGCGAGCTGACCCGCGCGCAGCGCACCCTGGCGCTCATGCTGGCGGAGCTCGGGCAATCCGCCCTAGCCGTCCGGACGGACCGGGCCCTGAACGAGCGCGACTACGGGGAGCTGGCGGGCCTGAACAAGCAGGAAGCGCGCGAACGGTGGAGCCCGCAGCAGGTCCATCTCTGGCGGAAATCCTACGCGGCCGTTCCCCCGGGCGGCGAGAGCCTCGCCATGACCGCCGAGCGGCTGGTGCCCTACTACCGGCAGGAGATCCGGCCCCAGGTGCGTGCCGGTCGGCGCACGCTCGTGGTGGCCCACGGCAATTCCCTGCGGGCCCTCGTCATGCACCTCGACGGCCTGAGCGCCCAGGACGTGGTCGAGGTGCACCTCGCGACGAGCCAGATGCTCGTGTACCGCTTCGACGCGCAGGGCGCGGTGGCGGACAAGCAATCGATCCTGGTCGACCTCCGCGGGACCTGACGCGTCGGCGCCTCGCGGGCTTCCGCGCCAACCCGCAGGCGTCCCGCCTCCGAAGGACCATGCCGGCGTCGACCGGTATCTCCAGGCGTCGCATCGCCCGGCATGGGAACGAAGGCCGGCGGAGCCGAGCCTGCGGAAGCGGCCGAGGTACGAGCGGGCCCGTCCCTTTTTCGCTGGGCTCATCCGGAATAGGGAGGACATCGACCGTACTCGCCCGTGGACGCGCGGGATGGTCATCACCACATGTCGAGCAGCTTCCCGCGCCGACATGCTGAGCCTGATCTGATGTCCGTCGCTCCTGCACAGCACCCGCACGAACGGGTGGAAGACCCGAACTACTTCCGCGACGTGCTTCTCAACATGGAGTGGATCAGGAACCGGGATGAGCGACGGGTTCGGTTCTCGGCTGTCTGCACCGCCGGCGTCCCGGATTACCAGACCGAGTATCCGGAGGGGCACCGCCTCTCCTGCTTTCCGCGCTGCTACGACGGGAGCACGCACCGCCCGATCGGCTCGCGCGCGGCTGACGCCGGGGAGGCCGGGCCACTGACCGAGGCCTATACGTGGGACGCGGTGCTGTCGCTGCTGAAGCGGGCGCTCGACCGCAAGCATGGACGGGCCGAGGCCGCCTGATCTGTCGCGGAGCGGTTGGGCTGCAGCCCCGGTGGTCCCGGATGGCTCGGGCCGTCGTACGGGTGCGGCGCGGGTCCCTCCTTCGTTGAATCCTCGGGGCCGGGCGGTAACGCTTTGGTAACAGGTTCGTGCTTCGCTCTCGGCACGGACGCTTTCTCGACCCCGATGACCACCACGCACCGATGCTGCGTCGGACGCCATCCGCTTCGTAATCTCAGGATCAGCGAATGAAGCGCAGAAGCGCGCGACCCGTCGTGGTCGAAGTCAAACGGACGCGCTCCTCCGCCTCGTCCTTGGCCGACGCGTTCGCCCGCAATCACGCCGGCGCCGGCCTCTGGCAGGGGGTGCCGTTGCGGGTGGAGGCACCGGCCGCGTCGCGTCGCGCGGTGGCGCAGGCCGCAGCCCCGGTCCCGGCCGCCGAACCCGAGGCTCGGCCGGCGCCGCGCGTTCTGCCGAGCCTCGTGCCGATGTATGCGGCGAGCGAGGCCGAACCGCAGGAGGAAGCCGTGCCGGCCCCTCCCCCGGCGCCGCGTCGGCTGGGAGCGGAGCGGAAGCCGCCTGCGCGCCGGATGGCACCGGATCCCGTCAGCGCTCCCGAGGCGCCGAAGCCGGCTCTCCATCAGCTCCCCGGTGCGGCCTCCGCCCCCGTCGCGCCGCCCGCGGCGCGTTCCCTGCCGGCGGAGCGGCCCGCAGCCACGCCGCAGCCGCGTCCGGACCGCGCGCTGCGCGACGGGCACCCTCCCGAGTTGCGCCGGGGCGAGCGCTGGAAGCGGCGTCTGCCGCGATCCTGCTGGTAGGATGGCCGCTGCCGGTCGCGGCAGCCTCTCGCCGGGCGACCGCCGCGGCAGGCTTCGCAGGGTCGCCGCGATCGTCCGCGTCGGCCGGGTCTCTGTCTCCGGCGGAGAGCGTGTCGCCCGAGGCGAGCCTTCAGCGCTTCGTCGACGCGGTGGCGGACACGTCGCTCGCAGGCGCGTCCGGCTGTGCGGCGACATACCGGTTCGTGGCCGCGTAGGGATCGCGCTGACGGATAGTGGGATCGTCGAAGGCTCCGGCCCAGAGGCCGCGCCGCTTCGCCCAGGCCATCGTCTCGTCCGGAACATAGGCAGCCGAGACGCGCCTGTCCGCCGCCGCGTGCCCGTGCAGGGTCAGCCAGGCGCCGAGATCCTCCTCGCCCTTCCGGCAGGTCGCCAGGATGCGGCCGTGCCGATCGGGTTCCCGTGTCTCGCAGGCGATGATCGCGGTGCCGAGATGGGCGGCGAGGGCCCGTGAGGAAGCGGTACCGCAGGAATAGCTCCGGCCGCCCGCGTCGAGGCAGGTCTGCGTCGGGCCGGGCGCGGCGATCCCGAAGAGGCCGATGATCTTTCCGCGCAGGTTGAGCGTGTCACCGTCGATGACGACGGCGCGTCCGCTGAGGCTCTCACCGGACCGCGAGACCTCGGGCGCGAGCGCGGCGAGCAGGCTCAGTCCGATGAGCATCGCCGCGCGCATCTCGTGCCTCGCCGTGAGCGTGAACATCCGTCCGCCCGAGGCAGGGCGCGTGCCAACGGCCGAGCCTGAGCGACCCTGATGGTAGCCGTCGGCGGTCGCCGGCCGCTGTGACCTGCGTCACGGTAGGCGGGGCGATCTTTTGCAGGGCGATCTCTTGTGGGGCGATCTTTTGCAGGGCGATCTCTCGGAAGCGCCGTCGAGGAGGGCCGCCCGCCGTCCGGTCGCTCGCGCCCTCATGGGCTGCCGGCCCGGCGTCGGCCGCGGGCGGGCGCGGCCTCCTCCCACTCGCGATCCCGTTCCGCGAGCAGGGCGGCACGATGCGCGCGCGCCCTCTCCGCTTCGGCCGCCGGCGACTCCACGGATGCCGGCGCGGCCGGACCGGGGACCGCCCTGCCCTCTCCCAGGCAATCGGCGAGCGTCGCGACGAGGCGGTCCAGGTCGGCCGACGTCACCACCCCCGTGCGGAGAAGCGCGAGGCGCGGTCGACCTGCGAGGTCCGCGCCGGTGCCGCCTTCGAGACCGAGGGCGACGATCGCGTCCTTCGCCAGAGGCAGGCGGGCGACCGGAACCTCCCGGAGGCGGGCCAGCCGCCGGTCCCGCGTGGCGCGCGGGCCGTGGTGCTCCCGTGCGCCCGGCAGGGAGCGGGCGATCTCCTCGAGGAGGAAGCTCCGCACGGCCTCGACCCGGATCGGGCCGAACTTCCTGACCTTCGTGATCGCGTCCGGCGAGGATTGGGCCAGGTCGCCGAGGTCCCGGAAGCCGGCCTTGCGCAGGCGGGCCCGCAGCGACGGCGACAGAAATCCGCGCCCGAACCCGCAGGCCGAGAGGCGGTGGATCGTGTCGTCGGGCAGGTCCTCGAACAGGGACAGACGCGCGCAGGCCTCGGCCAGGAGGTCTTCGGACCGGGGGGAGCGGAAGGGCGGGCCGGGCATCGCCCGTCGCGGATACGGCGATCGCCGCGTGTCGGCAACCGGCGTCGGAACCTTGAGCCTCGGTCGCGAGGCGCCGCGCCCGCAAGGGCGGGCGTGGCGCCCGCGTGGAACGCGCCGGATCCCGGAGGGCCGCTTCCCTTAGCGCGGTGACGATCTCCCTCTCCTTGCAAGATCCTCGCAAGGTCCTCGGCAGGCGGGGCCCTCGGGCTGAGGCCGGGTTCAGGGACGTTCGACCGCGAGCGCCGTGGCCTCGCCCCCGCCGATGCAGAGCGAGGCGATGCCGCGCCGTCCGCCGGTGCGCGCGAGGGCCGCCAGCAGGGTCACGATGATGCGTGCGCCGGACGCGCCGATCGGATGGCCGAGGGCGCAGGCACCGCCGTGGACGTTGACCTTGTCGCGCGGCAGGCCGAGATCGTGCATCGCCGCCATGGCGACGACGGCGAAGGCCTCGTTGATCTCGAAGAGGTCCACCTCGCTCAAGGACCAGCCCACCCGCTCGGCCAGCTTGGCGATGGCGCCGATCGGGGCCGTCGAGAACCAGGCCGGTGCCGCGGCGTGGCTGGCATGACCGCGGATGACCGCGAGCGGCGCGTGGCCGCCGCGCTCGGCCGCCGACATCCGCATCAGCACGAGCGCGGCCGCGCCGTCGGAGATCGACGAGGCATTCGCCGCCGTCACGGTGCCGTCCGGACGGAAGGCCGGTCTCAGCGTCGGGATCTTGTCCGGCCTCGCGCGGCGCGGACCCTCGTCCGAGCGCATCCCCGTGCCGGCCGGGACGATCTCGCCGTCGAAGGCGCCGGAGGAGGCCGCACGGTTGGCGCGGGCCAGCGATTCCAGCGCGTAGGCGTCCTGGGCGTCCCGGGTGAACTGGTAGCGTTGCGCCGTGTCCTCCGCGAACGTGCCCATGAGCCGGCCGCGATCGTAGGCGTCTTCGAGGCCGTCGAGGAACATGTGGTCGAGGAGGCGGCCATGGCCGAGGCGCTGGCCCGCCCGCGCCTTGTCGAGCAGGTAGGGGGCGTTCGACATCGATTCCATGCCGCCCGCGACCACCACGTCGGCCGAGCCCGCCGCGATCATGTCGTGGCCGAGCATGACCGCCTTCATGCCTGAGCCGCAGACCTTGTTGACGGTCGCACAGGGCGTGGCGTCCGGGAGGCCGGCCCCCAGAGCCGCCTGCCGCGCCGGTGCCTGCCCGAGGCCCGCGGGCAGGACGCAGCCCATCACGACCTCCGAGATCGCGTCGCCTCCGAGGCCGGCGCGCTCGACGGCGGCGCGGATCGCGACCGCTCCGAGATCCGTGGCCGAGAGGGCTTTCAGCTCCCCCTGGAACGCGCCCATCGGGGTCCGCGCGGTGCTGGCCACGACGATCGGGTCTAGCGGCATCCCTCGAATCCTCTCAGCGATACCCCGGGTGCCCACCGGGCCGCATCGCCCGGCGCGGTCGGTCCGGGGGCGGTGTTCAGGTCGCGGCGGCTCCTGCGGCCCTGGCGATCTCCTGATTGCGGAGGATGAACCGCTGCAGCTTGCCGCTCGGGGTCTTGGGAAGGCTGTCGACGAACGCGATCTCGCGCGGGTAGGCATGCGCCGAAAGACGCTTCTTCACGTAAGCCTGGATCGATGCGGCCAGGGCCGCGTCCGGCCGGATGCCGGCCTTCAGGACCACGAAGGCCTTCACGATCTCGGTCCGCTCCGGGTCGGGCTTGCCGATGACCGCGGATTCCGCGACGGCCGGATGCTCGATCAACGCGCTCTCGACCTCGAACGGCCCGATCCGGTAGCCCGATGCGTTGATCAGGTCGTCCGACCGCCCCACGAAGGCGATGCTGCCATCCGGGTTGGCCTCGACGGTATCCCCGCTCAGGTAATGGTCGCCGACGAAGGCCGGGGTCGGGCGCTGCCAGTAGCCCGAGAACCACATCAGGGGCGAGCGGGTCCGGTCGAGTGCCAGGATGCCCGGCTCGCCCGGCCCCAGTTCCTCGCCCTCGGGCCCGACCACCACCACCCGGTGGCCGGGGATGGCGAAGCCGGCGGAGCCGAGGCGGACGGGGTGGGCCAGCCCGTGATGATTGCAGAGGACCATCCCGAGTTCGGTCTGGCCGTAATGGTCGTGGATGGTCGTGCCGAGGTGCTCGGCGAACCATCGGATGACTTCGGGATTGAGCGGTTCGCCGGCGCTGCTGACGGCCCGCAACTGACCCTTGACCGCCTGCGCGGCCGCAGGTCCGGCCGCGATCAGGAGCCGGAACGCGGTGGGAGAGCCCGCGAGGTTCGTGATCCCGAGCCGTTCGATCGTCCGGTACGTGTCCTCGACCGTGAAGGGACCGTCGTGGAACGTCGTCGTGAACCCCATCGCGAGCGGCGCGGTGACGGCGTAGTACAGGCCGTAGGCCCAGCCCGGGTCGGCGACGTTCCAGAAGTGGTCGCCCTGCCGGAGGTCCACGGCATCCCGCATGTAGGCGACGAACGCCACGATGGCCTTGAGCGGGACGAGGAGGGGCTTGGCGGGTCCGGTCGTGCCGGACGTGAACATGATCAGGAACGGGTCTTCCGCGCTGCAGCGGACCGGCGCGGCCTCGCCGGGCCTGGCGTCCAGCTCGGCCCAGAAATCCAGGTCGTCGCCCTCGCCCCCGGCGCCGACGGTGATGATCGTGCAGAGATGCGCGACGTCCGAAGCCTTGGGGCGATCGGCCTCGTCGGTCACGAGGATCTTCGTCCCGGCATCCCGCACGCGGTCCGCGATGGCCTTCGGGCCGAAGGCGGCGAACAGGGGCTGGTAGACGGCGCCGAGGCGCCACGTCGCCAGGATCGTGAGCAGCAATTCCGGCCTGCGCGGGAGCAGCCCGGCGATCCGGTCGCCCTTCCGCACGCCGCGCTCGGCGAAGACCTCGGCCAGCTTGGCAGCCTGGGCGGCGAGCGTGGCGAAGGTGATCTCGCGAACGGCCTCGTTCGGCTTGACATACCGCAGGGCGACGCGCGCGGGATCGTGGGCGTGGCGGTCGCAGCAGGTGTGACAGGCATTCACCTGCCCGGCCCCGTCCGGAAAGATCGCCGCGAAGGCGGCCTCGACATCGAAGCCCGCCACGGCGCGGCGATATTCCGCGTGTTCGTGAGAACCCGGACCTCTCTCGACCGATGGAGGGTTGCGGTCCGCCGAAGGATCTCTCATCCGGCTCCTCCCAAGCTTATCGCCAGGCTTATCGGTTGCGCCCGTTCCGGCTGCATCGGCCGATCTTGAGCCCGAAGCGGGGCCGGCACAATCACCGAAGCGGCGAGCGGCCGCGGAGGATCTCGCCCCGGACCGGTGCGCATCGCTGCGGCCGCGCGGCGTCCGCTTCCGGAAGCAACCGCCTTTCTTCCCAGGATGTTGAAGTCGTCTCAGTCCGGCGGGATGCGGGAGGCGCCACAGGATGCTCACGCGAGCGAGCAGGCCCGTTGACCAGGAGAGCGTCACGATACCCCTGCTGGAGGGTCTCGACCCGGACGCGGCGCGGGAGATCCGTCAGCGCCTCGAGCCGGTCAGCATCGCTGGCGATGCCATCCTGTTCGAGCAGGGCGATCGCGCCGACAGCCTCTACGTGCTGGTCTCGGGAGCGGTCGGAATCGCCACGGTCGACCAAGCCACCGGCGTGGCCCGGCGTCTCGCGCGGATGCAGCCGCCGGAGATCGTCGGGGACGTCGCGCTCCTGACCAACGGCGTCCGATCCGCCCGTGCGACGGCCCTGCGCGACTCGCTGCTGCTGAGGCTCGACAAGGACGCCTTCGACGAGATCGCCGCGCGACACCCGGGCGCGATGCTGTATTGCGCGCGGAAATTGGCGGATCGCCTGCGGGCCGGCGCGGGACCGCAACGCTACGAGCAGGCTCCGGTCACGTTCGCGGTGGCGGCGGTGACGGAGGGTGTCCGCGCGAGCGACTTCGCTCATCGGTTGACCGCCGCCCTCGGCGAGCGGGCCCTGTGCCTGACGACATGGCCGGAGGGTGCGGACGAGACGTGGTTCCACACCCTGGAGACCTCGCGCAGTCACGTGATCTACGCGACCGACGCGGCGGTGAGTGCCTGGGGTCAGCTCTGCCTGCGGCGGGCGGACCATGTCCTGCTGCTCGCCGCGCCCGAACGGCCCGCTCTCCCGCCGCTTCGGCAGATCGGCGCGCGCGCACCGGATGTGTGGCGCCGCTACGATCTCGTGGTCGTGCAGCCGGCCGGTGCCCTCACGCCCCGCCGCATCGACCCGGGCCTCGGGACGCCCGCGGTCGCGATGCGCCACCATGTGCGGGACGGCAGAGCGGCCGATCTCGCCCGCCTCGGCCGGCTGATCTGCCGGCGGGGCCAGGGTCTCGTCCTCGGTGGCGGAGGCGCGCGGGGCTTCGCCCATATCGGCGTGCTGCGCGCGCTGCGCGAAGCCGGTTACGCGGTGGATCACGTCGGGGGACCAGCATCGGCGCCGTGATCGCCGCGGGCGTCGCCTCCGACTGGAGTGTCGAGGAGATCCACCGGCACATCCTCGAGGCGTTCGTCGAGAGCTCGCCCCTCGACGATTACACGCCTCCGGTCGTGTCGTTGACGCGCGGCGCCAAAGTCGACGCGCGGTTGAAATCTCGCTTCGGGGAGGCGGTCATCGAGGATCTGTGGCTGCCCTTCTTCTGCATCTCGACCAATCTCAGCTCGGGAACGAGCAAGATTCATGATCGGGGCCACGTGGCCGGTGCGCTGCGGGCCAGCATCGCGATCCCGGGACTGCTCCCGCCGGTGCTCAGCGAGGAGGGCGTGCTCGTGGACGGGGCACCATGAACAACCTGCCCGCCGACGTGATGGCCGATCTCTGCCGCGGCAGCGTCCTCGCCGTCGATGTGGGGAGCGCGCTCGCCTTCGAGCGGACTCGGCCCCGAAGCTGGCGCGGGCGGCTGGCGCGGCGCCTGCTCGGCCTGCCGGACGCGATGCCCGGGATCACGCAATTGCTGCTGCGCGCGGCGACCGTGTCCAGCGATGCGCAGGTCGAGCTTGCCCGGGCGCGGGCAGACGTCGTGCTGCGGCCTCCCCTCTCGGGGATCGACCTGCGGGCCTGGCGCGCCTACGCGGCAGCCGCGGAGATCGGCTATCGCCACGCGGCGGAACGCATCGAGGCCGGTGACCTGTCGTCCTGGGCCGGGCGGGTCTGAACGCGGGCCGCGACCGGAAGCGTCCGGGCTCGCGCCGGGCGCCGCCTGCGCGATGGAAGCGTCCGGGCCCGCGCTCTGCGCGGCGCGGCCGTGATCAGGCGTCCGGTGTTCGCGGTGCGTGAGGACGGCTCAACGGCTCTTGCCGCCCTTCTTGCCGAGCTCGGCCTGTGCCGAGGAGGACGTGCGCGGGTTCGACTTGCCCTCGTGGCTTGCCTTCGCGTTCGCCTTCTTGGCCGTCTCGCTGCCCTGGCCCTTCTTCTGCGTCATGGGCGCCTCCTGCCGGATGATCGGCAATGCCCTGCCGGGCGACTCGTTCCGGGGCGCGCTCGCCGTCGCCCGATCCGCCGAACGGGCGCGATCGGGGCGACCTCGATCAGGGCGATCTCGATCAGGGCGATCTCTCAAGGGCCGAGAGCAGGTCGTACTCGTCGGCTTCGGCGCCCGCGTTGATCACGGTATCCATCGCGATGCCCACGAGCGCGACGATCACCAGCACGGCCACCAGGACCTTCGTCAGCCGCAGGGCGTGCCGACGCAGCCGGTGGATCGCGATGCACCCGAGCGTGAAGGCTGCAGCTTCGACCAGTGCCGCCGCTGGTACCTGCATCGTGCCTAGCCTTTCCGGCCTCGGCCGGCCGTTCGCCCGGCCCGGCCATCCCTACCCCGCGCCGTCGCGGCGACGCCGCGCTCCGCGACGTCCGGCGCATGCGGCGCTTCCACGGAGACCGAAACGGGCCCGGATGAGATCCGGGCCCGCCTCTTCTTTCAGGTCTGACCCTGCGCGTGCTCGGCGCCGGTCAGGCGACGGCGACGCCCGTCTTGGCCGGCGCGTTCACGTCGGACTGGGCATTGGCGACGACGTGCTTGCGCCAGGGCTTGAGGACCGCGATCGCCAGGATGGAGGCGAGGACGTTGGCACCGGCCGCGGCCAGGAACACGCCGTCCCAGTTGCCCGTGCTCTGCTGCAGGTAGTTCGCAACGGGCACGAGGAGCGCTGCCGTTCCCTTGGCCGTGTAGAGCAGCCCCGCATTCGTGGCGGCGTACTTCGAGCCGAAGGTATCGGTGCAGGTCGAGGGGAACAGGGAGTAGATCTCGCCCCAGGCGAAGAACACGAAGCCCGACAGGAGGACGAACCACAGCGGGTCATGGCCCCAGAGGTACAGCATGTAGATGCCGACACCTTCCATCGCGAACGCGATGAACATCGTGTTCTCACGTCCGATCTTGTCCGACACCCAGCCGAAGAACGGGCGGGTCAGGCCGTTGAGCACGCGGTCGATCGTCGCCGCGAAGGTGATGGCCACCATGGTGACGCCGAGGATCGTCACCGGCACCTTGTCGACGTGAATGTCGGCGGCGATCGGCTTCAGGTTGGCGGTGATCATCAGGCCGCCGGCACCGACGATGACGAACATGAAGTACATCAGCCAGAAGATCGGCTGCCGCACGACCTCGCCCGGCGTGTAGTTGCGCCGCGACTGGATGTTGGCGGTGTCGCCCGACACATCCGGAATCTGACCCTTCTTCGGCGCAGCCAGGAAGAAGGCGAGCGCCGCCACGACCACGCCCTGGCCGATGCCGAAGTAGAGGAAGGCGGCCTGGAAGCCCTTGTCGGCGATCATCCACTGGATCGGGGCCACGGTGAGGGCCGAGCCGGCGCCGAAGCCGGCCGCGGTGATGCCGGCCGCGAGACCGCGCTTGTCCGGGAACCACTTCAGGGCGTTGCCCACGCAGGTCCCGTAGACGGCGCCCGCGCCGAGGCCCGCGATGACCTGGCCGACGTAGAACATGTTGAGGGTCGAAGCGTAGGCGTTGACGACCCAGCCCACGCCGCAGAGCACGCCGCCGAACAGCACGACGACCAGCGGGCCGTACTTGTCGACGAACCAGCCCTCGATCGGCACGAGCCAGGTCTCGAAGAGGACGAAGAGCGTGAACGCCAACTGGATCGCGGCGCGGTCGAAGCCGAACGCCTTCTGGATCTCGGGGACGAAGAAGGTCCAGCCGTATTGCAGGTTGGCGATCATCACCATGCAGATGACGCCGATGACGAGCTGCATCCAGCGATAGCTATCGCTGACCTGCCCATCCGATGGCACTCTCGACGCACTCATTGCTTACCTCCCGATGCTCCACACGGAGCGCTGATTTTCATTGTATTTCAGAAGCTTAAAGCCGCAGAAGACAGGCCCGGCCGAGGCTTCGGCGACGCGTCGGCGAGATTCCGATCGGGCGCGTTTTTCGCGCGGCTCATTGCAACCAAAAGGCGAAGTCGGCACTTACCCGCAGCACTTATCCGCAGCCCTCCGGAGCCTTCAAGCTCCAGGTTAGGCTGGCCACGCTCGGCACGGAAATTTAATCCGTCGTATTTTGTATACCAGCATCTGTGCGCCGCGCGGTTCTGTCAAGCGACCGCCGAACTAAATTTCATTGTGCAATGCACCATCGTGCAGGTGCCGAGATCGCATCGCCGCATCGGCTGTCCCGCGGACGCTGCGACGCCCGTCGCGCGCGCTCGGAGGCCGCGCGTACGGTATGGTGCGAAGGACCTCGGCGGGACAGGGCCGACGACTCGGCGGACGGCCCGAGCGCCGGGTCCCGAAGGGTGTCCCCCTCGCGTTCCCGGCCGCCGGGCGCCTCGATGGACGCGCCGAGCGGCCTTCCGCAGGCGATGACGCGAGCGCAGGAACCCCGCCGGATTCGGCAGCGTCCCGGCCCGCGAGCGCCGACCCGGCTGTCGCGCCCGCGCAACAAGGGCGCCGAATGTGCCGCACGCCCGGCCGTCCAGGCTAGGGCGGCGCGCGCTCCGCCCGTAAGCTTCACGCGGCCTCGTCCACCCTGAACGCGAGACGGGGCCGGGCTCCGGAGCGCCATGCCCCCCTCGATGCCCCCCTCGACCCCTGCGCGCGCCGCTCTCATCGGCGCATGTCTCGCCGTGGCCGCCGCCGGCTGCAGTTTCAAGTCCGTGCCGGACCCGACCCTGTCGTCGCGCGATGCGGCCTTCATGGCGCTGGTGCCGGAGGCCGAGTTCGACCCGCATTTCGCCCGCTACCTCGTGGACGACCCGACCAAGGAGGCGCCCGGCACCGTGGTGGTCGACATCAAGGCGCGCCAGCTCTACCTCGTCCAGCCCGACGGCAAGGCGCTCCGCTACGGCGTCACGGTCGGGGACGAGGCGTATGGCTGGACCGGCGCCGCGACGGTCGCCCGCAAGGCGGAATGGCCGGCCTGGAACCCGCCGGCCGAGATGGTGCGGCGCTGGCCGCACGTCCACGCCATGGCGGGCGGCCCCGCGAACCCCCTCGGCGCCCGCGCGCTCTACCTGTCGGACCAGGGCCGCGACACGCTCTATCGCATCCACGGCACCAACGAGCCCGAGAAGATCGGCCAGGCCGTGTCGTCGGGCTGCATCCGGCTGCGCAACATCGACGTGGTCGACCTCTACAACCGCGTGCCCGTCGGCGCCCGGGTGCTCGTGCGCTGACGGACGGACCGGGCGCCCCGGCAGGATTCCCGGAGGCGCCGCCGGGATGTCGGTCTCCGGCTCGGGGCCGGCCGAAGGGTGGTCGTCCGGGCCGCCTCCGAGGGGCGCGAGCGCCGCGTCGGGCCATCACCTGCGCTCGTAGAGCCAGGGACCGCCGTTCCTGAGGCCGTCGAACAGGACGAGGAAGCGCCGTGCCTGTCCATCCAGGGGCAGGATGCCTTCCGCCTTCGCCCGCTCGCCGCTGCCGATCGGGACATCCGTCAGCGCGGTCAGAAGCTCCAGGCGGCCCCGAGGCTTCGGCTCGACGGCATGGACCCGGAACGGGACGTCGGATTGCTGCAAGGTCGGCCCGGACAGGACGAGCAGGCGCCCGTCCTCGAGAGCGGCGAGGTCGCGGATCCCGACGCCGTCGCCGAGTTCGAGATCGATGCGCTCGCCCTCCGCACCGGAGACCGCGTCGCCCGGAGCGAAGAGATCGTCGGCCCGGACCGCGAGAACGAACGCCCTGCCGCCGATCGAGGGCGCCCGCAGGCCGAAGAAGAGGCGGTCGCCGATCGCCGCGACGCCCTCGATGTTCAGCCCGTCATGCGCCTCGTCGAGGTCGCGTCCGAAGTGCGGACCGACGACCGGATCCCGCCGCAGGATCTCGTTCAGCCGCCACGTGGTCTCGACGGAGCCGAAATCGTTGCTCGGCGGCACGCCGTCCGGATCGACGCGCAGGCGAGCCAGCACGAAGGCGGAGCTGACCCCGGTGCGGTCCTTGCGGGCGCAGCCATGCGAGCCGACGACGTAGAAGAAGGGCGCCGCGTAGGCCACGCCCTCGCCGTCGAGATCCTTGAAGCCGCCCTTGCCCCTGGAGCAGCCGAGGCGCCGCGGCTTCCTGCCCTGGATCAGGCGCTTGCGGTCCTTGTCGATGAGGAAGACGAGGTCGCCGCCCTGCAACCGCTCGCCGTCGAGCCGCGCGAGCTGGGCGTAGGTGTCCTGATCGTTGACCACGAGGCAGGCGCGGCGCCCCTCCCCGTCCGGCGGCAGGCAAGCGATGCCGCTGACGTCGCGGGCCGGCTCGAGCCCATCCTTGCCGTCGCTCCGGAGCCCCTTGGCCACGAATTCCGTGCCCGTGTAGCCGGAGGCCCCGGCAGCATTCGGCACGGCGGCGAGCCCCAGCAGGACGAGCGCGGGAACGCATGTGGGACGCAAGCTCATCGGGCCGTCTCCTCCTGGTGTGCGGCGCCGGCGGGGCTCCCGCCCGGCCGCTTCCTTCGAGGTCGCCGATCAGGATTGAGAACACGTTCCGATAACCCGGCAGATTGTCCGCAAGGACCCTCACGCCGTCGGAGCGGTCCGCCGTCCGGCGGATGCGGCCTCCCCGGCTGTTCGCCTCTTCCCTGTCCGCGGCCTGCCCGCGACGCCGGCGGCTGCGACCCTGGGCAGGATCGGCCGTCTCCTCAACGGATCGTCCGCTACCGACCCGCCGTCGGAGCGCCTTCGGAGCGCCGGCGGGTTCCGCGGGTTGCGGGAGGTTTCGCGCGCCGGATGCCGCGCGGGCATCGGCAGCGCGACGGGCCTTCCAGGGGCGAGCGCGAGCCAGACGGCGGGATGGATCCTTCGTCGGGACGGATCGGCCGCGGACCGGCTAGGGTGGCGCGCGAACGCGATCCGTCGTTCCGGCCGGAGACGGCGGGCCAGGAGGCGGGTCGGGAGGCTATCGGGGAGGCTGGCATGAACCGTTGCGCGATCCTCGCGCTGGCCGCTTTGGCGGTCGGCCCGGCCTCGGCCGATCCGGTGGAACTCTCGGTCTTCCGCGATCTGCCGCGGCCCGAGCCGAGCCTTCAGGCCGCCTACGGCGCGGCCCCCGCGCAGGGGATCGACGTCTTCCTGCCGGCCGGCCCCGGCCCGCATCCCGTCGCGGTGCTCATCCACGGCGGGTGCTGGAGCGCCACCACCTCCGGACGCGAGCAGATGCGGCATCTCGGGCCGGCGCTGACGCGGCGCGGGATTGCCGTGTGGAGCATCGGCTACCGCCGCGCGAACGAGGCCGGCGGCGGCTATCCGGGCACCTACCAGGACGTGAGCGCCGCGCTGGACCGACTGGCCGACGACGCGGCCGCACACCGCCTGGACCTCGCGCGCGCGGTGCTCGTCGGCCATTCGGCGGGCGGCCACCTCGCCCTCTGGGCGGTCTCGCGCGATTCGCTTCCCGCCGCGAGCCCGCTGCGCGCGGCGGCCCGATTCGCGCCGCGCGCGGTGATCAGTCTCGGCGGCGTGGGCGATCTCCAGTCGTTCACCCGCTTCGTGCCGGTGCTCTGCGGCCCCGGCATCATCGAGCGGCTCGCCCCGCCGGACAGGCTCGCGGAGGTCTCGCCCGGGGCGCTCTCTCCGTCGGTGGGGTCCATCGTCCTGGTCAGCGGCGTGCTCGACCGGCTCGTGCCGCCCTGGGTCGCGTACGATTATGTCCGCACCCTGCCGGCGGGATCGAGGAGCGCGGCGCGGCTCGTCAACCTCCCGGATGCCGGGCATTTCGATCTGGTCACGCCGTCCGCGCCGGCCTGGGACGCGGTGGTGGGGCTGATCGAGGCGGCCCTCGCGGACCGGTAGGCCGAGCCCGTCCCGGAACGTCCTGACCATGCGGCGGCCGGATGCCGGGAGCACGGCTCCGAGCGGCCCGCCTGCGGCGCCCGCGCGGACCGGCGGGCGGGCCCCGCGAGGGGCCGGACGTCCGTCAGCGGTCCGACGCCGCGGCGAAAACCGACAGCTGCGCGTCGAAGGCCCGCCTGAAGGCGGGCCGCGCTTCGCCGCGGGCCACGTAGGCGAGGAGGTTCGGATATTCCTCCAGCAGACCCGATCCGCTCAGCCGGCGCAGGACCGTCACCATCAGCAGGTCGCCGGCGCTGAACGCGCGCTCGAGCCAGTCCCGATCGCCGAGGCGACGGGAGAGATCGCCCAGGCGCGCGCGGACCCGATCGTCGAGGAGGGGCAGGCGCGCCGCGTACCAAGCCGCGTCGCTCTCCAGAAGCGTCGCCATGCCGCGATCGACGATCGGCGGCTCCATCGTGCTGTGCGCGGAGAACATCCAGGCGATCGCGCGCGCCCGGCCGTCGGCGTCATCCGGCAGCAGGCCCGAATGGCGCTCCGCGATATGGAGGACGATCGCTCCCGACTCGAACAGGGCGAGGTCGCCGTCTTCGTAGGTCGGAATCTGCCCGAAGGGATGGAGCGCCCGATGCGCGGGTTCCTTCATCTCGGCGAAAGACAGGAGGCGAACGCCGTAGGGCTGGCCCACTTCCTCGAGGGCCCAACGGACGGGCATGTCACGCGCCAATCCCCTGCCGCGATCGGGCGACCGCGCGAAGGCCGAGAGGGTCGGGCTCATGGGGCGGCTCCGGATGGATGGAGAAGGGCGAACAGGTCCGTCTCCGCCGCGTCGCCGTCCGGGCCCGATGCGGTGTAGACTTCCCAATGCAAGCCCGTGCGCGCGCGCCCCTCGCATCCGGCGAGGAGGCGCTCCCAGGCGGCCGGCAGGGCCGCGTAGGAGCCGGTCAGCCTCAGGTGCGCCGCCCGACCGGCCGGCAGCGTGAGCAGGCTGACCTCGCCCGTCGCCGCGACCGGACGCGGGACGAACACGCCGGGGCGTAGTCGACGAGCCCGCCGTCGAGCGGGCGCCACACCGTCAGCGGCGGCCCGTCAGGGGCGACGCCGGCATCCCGCAGCGCCGCCTCCAGCAGAGACCGGGCATGGCGCTGCGCGCGGCCCATCTCGGCGTACCCGACGCGCTGGCGGACCACGGCCGCGAGGCGCGGAGCCACGTCGACGATCCCGATGGGGCCGAGGGCGGCGCTCAGGTCGGTCACGCGGCCTCTCCCTCGACTCGGGCCGGCGGCTCGCAATCGATCATCCAGGGCACGCCGAAGCGGTCGACCAGCATGCCGAAGCGCTCGCTCCAGAACGTCTGCTGCAGCGGCATCGTGACCGCGCCGCCCTCGGCAAGAGCCGCGAAGGCGCGCTCGGCCTCGGCGACGCTGCCGGCCGCGACCTGAACGCAGAAGCCGCCGAGGGGCTTGGCCCGGCCGGGCGGGGCGTCGGAGCCCATCAACCGGCGCCCGCCGAGATCCAGGCAGGCATGCATGATTTTGTCCTGCCACTCGGGCGGCACGTGGCTCGCGGCGGGCGTGTCGGCATGCTTGAGCATGAGCGTGATCTCGCCGCCCAGGATCCGCTGGTAGGTCCGGAAGGCCTCCTCGCACCGGCCTGACAGGAACAGGTACTGGTTCAACCGCATGGATGATCTCCTCCGCTCCGCAGGTATCCGTCGAGCCGATCGAGCGTGCTGCTCCAGCCCCGGCTATGGCCACCGGCACTGCGCTCGCTGACGAGGCCGTCCTGGGTCAGGGTCAGGCGCGTGCGCCCGCCGTCCAGGCGGTCGAACCGGACGGTGACGACCGTCTCGACGCCCGGCCCGTCCTCGTGGTTGGTCCCCTCCCACCGGAAGGTGAAGCGCAGCAGGTTCGGCGGATCGACCTCGAGGTAGTGCCCGGATTGCCAGAGGACGTCGCGGCCGTCGTGAGCCGTCAGGCAGGCCCGCCAAGCGCCCCCCACCCGGAGGTCGGCCCTGACCTCCGTGGCCGGCCATTCCGACGGGCCGAGCCAGCGCAGCATCTCCTCGGGGCGCGCCCAGGCCCGCCACACGCGCTCGACCGGGGCCGCGAAGTCGCGCGTGATCGAGAGCCGGGGACGGGCGAGCCTCTCCGGGGCCGCGGCACCCCGATCCGTCGGGGCCGTCATGGCGCGTCCGGCTCGTCGGCCGTCGCGGCGAGATGGGCGGCCAGCCGGTCGAAGCTGCCCTCCCAGTGCTGGCGGCAGGCGTCGATCCAGTGGCTCATCTCGGCGAAGGCCTCGGGCTGAAGGCGGACCGGACGGACCACGGATCGCGCGCCGCGCGCGATCAGGCCGGCGCGCTCCAGAACGTCGAGGTGCTTGGCGACGCCGGGCGTGCTCATCGCGAGGGGCTGGGCCAGATCGCTGAGCGTCGTCTCGCCCAGCGCGAGGCGGGCGAGGATGGCGCGGCGCGTGGGATCGGAGAGAGCCGAGAACTTCGCGCTGAGGGGGTCCGCCATCTTTTAAACCGATCAGCTAATTCGCCGATCGGTTAAATCGAAGCCGGACGCCCTTGTCAAGACAGGCTCCGACGAAGGCGCTGCGGCCGCGGACCGGAAGCCGACGCGACGTCAGCCGCGACGCGCCGCCTCGATCGCCGCGACGTCGATCTTGCGCATGGTCATCATGGCCGCGAAGGCGCGTTTCGCCTCCTCGCCGCCGGCCGCCATCGCGGCGGTGAGCACGCGCGGCGTGATCTGCCACGAGATGCCCCAGCGATCCTTGCACCAGCCGCAGGCGCTCTCCTGTCCGCCATGGCCGACGATCGCGTTCCACAGCCGGTCCGTCTCCGCCTGGTCGTCCGTGGCGATCTGGAACGAGAAGGCCTCATTGTGCCGGCAGGTTGGCCCGCCGTTCAGGCCGATGCAGGGGATGCCGGCCACCGTGAACTCGACCGTCAGCACATCGCCCGCCTGTCCCGACGGGTAATCGGCCGGCGCCCGGTGGACAGCCCCCATCGCGCTCTCCGGAAAGGTCTCGACGTAGAAGCGGGCGGCGGCCTCGGCGTCCTTGTCGAACCAGAGGCAGATCGTGTTCTTGGCGACCATGGCGGCTCCTCCCTCGCGCGGCTGGCGACCCGGCACCGCCGCCGGCCCGCATGGATGCTGCCACGCGCCGGCGATCCAACCATCGGATGTCGGACCTGCCAAGGGTCGCGGCCTTGCGCCCCTGCAGGCCGTTCGAGCCGATCCCGGCGGCCTCCCGGAAGCGGTGCTTCGCATGGCCCGCCCCGGGAATCGGTGCTTCCGGTCGCCTGCCGCGATCGGAAGGAGCCTGTGAGACCTGACACCGTTCGTGCGGTGTCGCCTCGCAATGCGATTCCGCAGGGTCCTTTCAGAGAAATCAGCCCCGGCAATCCTGCGCGATGCTTGTCCGTGCCGTTTGCGCACCAAGCATTGGCAGGCCATGAGAACTGATGCAGCCTCGCGGAGAGGGGGACTTGGAGGAGCGCGTCATGCACAAGTTGCTCGTCTCCCTGATTGCGGCCCTGGCGCTGGGGCTCATCTTCACCTCGACCGCCGATGCACAGCGGTTCGGCTATGGCTGGCGTGGCGGCGGCTTCGGATGGCGCGGTGGTGGCCTCGGCTGGCGGGGCGGCTGGGGCGGCTATCGGGGCTGGGGCTACGGACGCGGCCTCGGCTACGGTGCGGCGGCCGCGGGACTCGGCTTTGCAACCGGGGCGGCGCTCGCCTCAGGGTATGGCTACGGGTATGGCTATCCCGCCTACGGGTACGGCTACGGGTACGCCCCGACCGCCTATTCCTACTACGGCTCCCCCTACGGGTATGGCGGCTGCGGCTGGTGAGCCGAAGACGTCGGTCCGTTCGCGGAACCGACGTCTGGTCGACGGGGGCCGAGAGGCCCATCGACCGATGCGCGTCCCTGCCGATCAATGGGCGTCCCTGCCGATCAAGCGCCCTACGGAGACGTCGCTAGGATGAAGCTGCCGGCTTCCGGGCCGCAGCGAGGGGCGTCCATGAGCGAGCCGCAGCCGCGATCGTCATCCATTCCCGCCCTCGCCCCGTCGCGGACAGCGGACCGCACCGAGGGCTGGACGCGGCGGAGTGGCCGCTGGATCCTCGCGGAGGCCAAGCGGATCCTCGGCATCTTCGCCTACCTGTGGGTCGTGTTCGGGCTCCTCATCCTGCACGAGCACATCGTCCTGTCCCGCCACGGCGTCGGGTACGGCTTCTACGGATTGGCCTTCCTCAATGCCTGGATCCTGGCCAAGATCATGCTCGTGGGCGAGAGCCTGGACGTGCTCCCACTCTTCCGCGGGCGGCCACTCGCCTACCCGATCGTGACCCGGTCCTGCGTGTTCGCGGCGCTCCTCGTGTGCGCCTACTCCCTGGAGGAGATGGCCGTCGCGCTCTGGCGCGGGAAGACGCTGGCCGAGAGCGTGCCGGCCCTCGGCGGCGGCGGGATCGGCGGCGTCGCGTCGGTGACCCTGATCATGGCCGTCGCTCTGATCCCCTATTTCGCGTTCCGGGAACTCGGCCGGGTGCTGGGGCGGGAGCGCCTGCGAACCCTCCTGTTTCGGGACGGGACTGCCCTGTCCTTCGGGGGGCCGGACGGGTCAGGGCGCTGACGGCTCGCCGCCAACCTGCCCCTGGCGCTCGGCCTCTCGATCGACCTCCGGCGCGCGGGTCGGGTACGGCCCCTCGCGCCCACCTGTCGGCCGGCGCGAGAGGGTTGCGCAGGGGGTCTCCTACTTGCCCTTGAGGGCATCCTTGATGCCGCCCACCGCATTCTGCACTTTGCCCTTCACCTGATCGAGCTTGCCCTCGTTCTTGAGCTTCTCGTCGCCGACCAGCCTGCCGGCGCCTTCCTTGACCTTGCCGCCGAGGTTCTTCGCGGCGCCCTCGGTGCGGTCCGGATCGACCTCCTGGTCCTTGTCGACGGCCATCGCTTCCTCCTGAACTGCGCGCTGCCGGTCGCAGCGCCTCGGGAAGCGAACGGTGCCGTGAGGATGCGGTTCCGGGCGGCCGGTCCGGGCCGCCCATCCGCGTCGGCGTCTCGCCCGTGCGCGCCCGCCTCGCTAATCGGCCCGATAGAGGGCCACCCTGCCGATGCCCTCGATGCCGAGCGCCCGCGCGCTGCCGCGCGACAGGTCGATGACGTAGTTCCGTTTGGCTTTCGTCCGCTCGTTCGTGCGGTCGGTGATGCGCACCACCACGGAACGATTGTTCGTCCGGTTGACGACCCGAACGCGTGACCCGAACGGCAGCGTCGCGTGGGCGGCCGTGAATCCGTCCGGGTTGTACCGCTCGCCGCTCGCGGTTCGTCCGGGGTGCTGATACCAGGTGGCACGCCCGCTTCCCAACGGGGCGCCCTCCCTGCGGGCCGGATGCTGACGGCCCGGCATCGTCTCCGCCGCGATCCGCCCCGAAGCCGGCATGGAGCCCGTCGTCTGCACGGCGTCGTCCGCCTGCAGGGACGGCGGCGGAAGCTGCGCGCTGATCTGCGGATAGGTGAAGAGCGGTGCAGTCCGTGCCGGAGGATCGAAGCGGTCATCCTGGGACGACGTCGAGATCTCCCCTGCTTGGGCGATGGATATCCCAGCATAAACTACGCAGATGCTCGCGACTAAACTCATCCAGAGGCGGGGATGGGGTCGGTCTGCTCGTTGGATGACCGACATGATGTCCAAACCTTAGTTGCTCATCAATTGAGCCGAATAAAGCATGCATGCTTGCGTGGTTCCGGAATCGAGATGAATTGAGATCAAGCGTCTGTTTTCGGACCAGGGCGGCGCCCGACGATGGCTCTGGATTGCCGGTGATTGACGATTTGGGCGCAGGAGAACTGATCGCGCGAGCTTGGCCGAAGAGCGCGCGTGACGCGATCGAGGCCACGTGACCGCATGCGCCGCGTGAGCGGAGGCGCCCGGTTGCGCATCGTGGTGGATGGCAGGGAGCCGAGCATCGGGCGCACCGTCGCGGTGCCGCTCTCGATCAGCCACGAGGGGCTGCAGGAGATCGTCGAGGCGACGAGTCCCGGTCCATCATCGATGGACGATGAGGGTCGCGCCTTCCCTCATGAGAGTCGTTTGACACGATTCTCCGTGGCCGACCGCTCGGGGCCGTCCCCGCCCGCCCGCGGCGGTGCGGGCATCGCGCACGCGACCGGCGCACGGGCGGACGGGCGGAACGGAGCCTCTCCGGCCTGTCCGCGCCGCCATTCCCCGCGTCCCGCGCGATGAGGGGGCACGGCGGAATGTGAGGCCGCGGCGGAACCCGAGGCGGCTGCCGGACGGTTCTCTCCCGATGGAGGATGATCGGAACGAAGACGATTCCTTGCTGGATGAAGCACTTCGCTACCTCATTGCGCGTGGTTTCCGCGTGGAAATCGTGAACAACGGGGGGCGGAGATCGTATTTCTTCGAGGGCGAAGAGACCGATCGGCTCCATATCCTGGCCACGGCCCGCTTGCTCGGCATGGAGCGAAGCGACCGTGCCCCATGACAGCCCGCTGCCGGTGCTGACACGCAAGATCCTCGGTGCTCTGACCCAGGATTTCGCATCGCCCGGCACGATCGCGTTGCGGGCGGGAATACCGACGATCCGGCGTGCCCAGATCGTCGCCCTCGTCTGCAGGGACTTGGAGCAGCGCGGGCTCGCCGAGCGGAGCGGGCCGAAGCATCAACCGCGCTGGCGCCGACGTGACGAGCCCCACGAACCGTGAGGAACGGGCTCGGACGCGATCGCGGGGTCAGCCGCCGGCCTGCTCCTCATCCTCGGCCACCGTCGTGAATTGTCGAGCCAGGGCCTCGACCTGACGCGCCGTCGCGATCACCCTGAACACGTGGCCGTCATCGGCCTCGATCGTGAGTTCATAGCCGTCGGGAACGTCCGTGACCTGCACACGGACCAGCTTCTTCGGATCGGACATGGACAGCAGCCAGAGCGAGGGGATGCCCGACGAGCATGACGGCGCTCCCAGCCGGCCGCAACCCACGGATTTGTCCGGTCCGCGGTGCCAGCGCCCGCGTTCCGTCAACGTCTCCGCCTCGTGAGACGTTGAACGCGACCCAGCCAGCCCTTGGAGCCCCCTCATGGCCCATCTCGACGCGATCGATCCCGGCCACGACAAGCCCGCCCCGCAGGCGGAACCCGCGACGCCCGACACCGAGGCGCCTGCCGCCCCGCCGGATCCGGCCGAGCCGCCGCCGGACATCGACGCCGGCATCCCCGAGCCGCTGAAGCGCGACGTCGTCCCCGGTGAGCGGCCTGCCGACATGCCGCTGCCGGCTCGGTAGAGGCTCGGGCCGACCGAGCCGGTGCCCATCCCGCATGAGGCCGAACCCGGCCCGTCCGCGTTGATGGGGTCACCGTCCCGGAAAGGCAGACCCATGGCCGACGCCTCCGTGCCGACCGCGTTCGGCGTCCTCATCGTCGAGGACGTTCCCGTGCAGAGGATGGCTGCCGCGAGCGCCTTGCGGGATGCGGGGCTGCGCGTGGCCGAGGCTTCGACGGTCGACGGCGCGACCGCCGCTCTCGATGCCGATCCGGACATCCGCATCATGGTGACCGACATCGATCTCGTGGGTGAGCCGCTGACCGGCCTGACCCTGGCCAAGGCGGTCGCCGCACGCTGGCCCGAGATCGCGCTGCTGATCGTGTCCGGCGTCGTTGTGCCGGAGCCGGAGGCGATGCCGCAGGGCGCGCGCTTCCTGCGAAAGCCGTTCGAGGCGGAGACGCTGCTCGGCGCCGTCCGCGACCTCGTCGCGACGCGAGCCGCGGGCGCGCTGGAACCGGACCCGCGTGACATCTCGGGGCGGATCTCGTCCTGACGCGGCCTGCCCGCAGGGCGCGCGGCTGTCGGCGCGTTTCGCCTGAAGGCCACAGAGGGACCGCGCTGTCACCGCTCTTGAGGATCCGGGGCGGCCATATTCCGTTCCTCTCTCGGGAGTCGCCTCGGCGGCTCGCCCGAACGCGCAGAGGAAGCGATGGCCGACGACAAGCAGAAGCTCTCCGAAGTCGACGCGCAGCCCGGAACAGGGTCCGTCAAGCCGCAGCCTGCCGAGCCCGGACAATCGCCCAAACCCTCCGAGGTGGATGCCCAGCCTGACAAGCCGGCGCCGGACGACCGCGACGCACGCTAGGCGCGGAGAGAGGCGACGATGTCCTTTCCGGATCGCTCACCTGCCGCCGTCAGCGTGGAAGGGCGACATGCCTTCGATCGGGGCGATCCCATCGAGGCCAATCCCTACCCGGAGGGCTCGGACGACCACGCCGCCTGGAAGCGCGGCTGGCAGATGCCGGACGGCGAGCGCGCCGAGGCATCGATGCCGGACGCCGCGCAGCCGCTGCCGGAACACCCGGGCGGCGGCGGAAGCGAGACGGCGCCGGGTTGATTGCTGCGTCGCGGGTCATCGAGCGATGGCTGGCGGAGCGCTCACCGGCCGCCGGATCGAACGACCCGTCCGCGCGCTGCGGCCGATCGGTGTGGCCGGAACACGGGCGGCAGGCCTGCGCTTCGTCTCAGGGACGGCATCCGGATCGCGGGAGCTTTCCGAATGCGGTGCCGCAGCCAGAACTCGAGAAGTACCAAGCCTGTAAATTCGAGCGCGATCAGCGTCATGCGGGTGAGGCGCGACAATCCTCTCGCCTCCCAATTGCCGATCAGAGACATAGCCTCGACCTCGAACGACGGCGACATACAGTCGATCAAGCCGGCATTCCGATGGACGTTCCCGGACGGTATGTCGTGGCCGCGATGGCAAAAGGATTACGACCGGGCAGACGTGAGAAAAGCTGGGGCGGCACGAGCATATGGAAGGCGCAAGACGAGAATATTTCGGAATTCACTGCCGGTCTGATGAACATCGTCACGGATCAGGCGTTCTGAATCTGAGTTCGATTCATGGAAGGAAACGCATCATGTCCACGAAGACGATCGCTCTTGCAACGGGCCTCGCTCTCTCGCTCACCGGCGCGGCCTGGGCTCAGACGGCGGCCGGGGGCGGCAGCGCCGAAGGCAACATGAACAGCCCCGGCAGCGTGAAGAGCAACAGCGAGAAGGCGATGGAGCGCTCGACCGGGTCCGCCACCGGGGGAACGGCCGTGGGTGGCGCACCGGCCACGACCGGCACGGCGGGCTCGACCAGCGGTCACAGCGGCGGCGGCAACATGAGCACGGGCGGCACGACGGGCGGCACGGCAGCCGGCGCCCGCTGAGCGTTCCGGTTCAGGAACCATCTGAAGGAGGGCCGGCCATGCCGGCCCTTCTCACGTCAGCTCGAGCCTGTTGCGTGAGCCGCCGACGGCTCGGCGGCGTCCTCGCGCATCGCCGCCCGCCGCCACATCTCGGCCTTCCGCTGGCACCGCGCCGACGCCTCCTCGTTGCCGGCGATGGCCCAGCTCTGCGCCACGCGCCGCCAATGCTCCGCGCGATGCCGATGATCCTGTGCGAGAGAAGAGAACCGCATCCGGTCTGAACGTGCTCGGGCGCTTCGGGTTGCGCACCCGACGCTTCGACACCGTCACCGCCGAGCCTCGGGCGGTGGCGTGAGCGTCGGTCTCTTACGCGTCATCACACTTTCCCGCGCGTCTGCGAACCTCTGTTCTCTTCAGGAGCTGCCGACGCGGCGGAGGCACGACACGCTAAGCTTGGCAAGACTTCGTGCGGTTCAGGCTCTATTTCTTTCGTTTCGCCCAATGCAATCTTCGCGCGGCCGCACGCGTGGCTCGAGGTAAAATCATACAATTCGGGAGATCGTTCAATGTCGGGCAGGATTGTGATGTCTACCGCCGCTGCGATGTTTCTTGCCGGTGCATCGGGCGTTCTCGCGATGCCGATGAACGGCACATTCACGATGCACTACGACAAGCAGAGCCCGCAGCCGATCGCGCCGGATCACATCAAGATCGACGCGAGCGGATCGGGGATGAACAAGAGCCCCGGGCAACCTCTCGACAATGCGAAGGTCACCATCACCGAAACCGCGACCCTGATCCGAGGACAGGGCCCGCTCAAGGGAACCATCACGTTCACCACGCCGGACGGAACCAC
The DNA here is from genome assembly GCF_003173715.1 of Methylobacterium durans. Classification (NCBI taxonomy): domain Bacteria; kingdom Pseudomonadati; phylum Pseudomonadota; class Alphaproteobacteria; order Hyphomicrobiales; family Methylobacteriaceae; genus Methylobacterium; species Methylobacterium durans. The sequence continues at coordinate 5,976,265 of NZ_CP029550.1, forward strand.
GTCGAGCCCCTACACCGGCAAGGTCATGACGGATGCTCAGGGGCGCATGACGGCCGTCGGGAAGTTCAAGGTCGCGAAGGCGACCGGCGCCTTCGCGGGCCTGAAGGGCAGCGGATCGTTCACGACGGCCTTCTCGTCGCAGACGGATCAGGTCACCGAATGGAAGGGCAACTTCAAGCCGCCGGCGGCCATGGCCTCCAGTCGGTGAGCGTCGGCGCCCGCCCGCCTCATCCGGCAAGCCCGCGCGACCACGGCACCCTCCGCAACCGGGACGGGCGCGGTTGAGCAGACACCCCGTCTGCGACATTGCGGGCGGCCCGGAGGGAGGGAACGCGCCGACCGATCGGTTCTTGATTTCCTGCAGACCATGATCTGTCGGAGGAACAATGAGCCAGTCAGACAGGCCGGATCCGTCCGGCTCCGGGACACCATCCGAGGGCGGGGGTCTCGGCAGCATCGACGACGTGCAGGGCCATCCGGGAAAGGGAAGCCCGCCCGGGCCGGATATCGATCCGTCGGCGGATCCCGATCAGCCGCGAAGCGATCCGACCCCGGGCACGCAGAGCATCCCGGCTGAGCGGGGCCCCGGATCGGAGGCCGAGAAGCAGCCGAGCTGACGTCCCGCCATGCAGCCGATCTCAGAGAAGAACCCGCCCGGCCGAGCCGGGCGGGTTCGTCCTTCGGGACTGTTCCAGGCCGATCCTACTGGCCGCCGCCGCTCCCGCCGCCGCCGCCGGACGTGTTGGAGCGCGGCTTGTTGTTCTCCTCGGCGTTGCCGGAGGCCGCCGAGGAACTCTCGGCCGGCCGGCCCTGCGCGAGAACCGGGCCGGCGGTGAACAGCGCGAGCGTCGTCAGGATAGCAAGCTTTCTCATCTTCCCTCCTTGCCCGATCTCACGGGCGTCGCCGGGTCAACACAAAGCCGGGCGAATCCGTTGCCTCAGGCTCGATTGCGGGCAAGGAAAAGCCCGCTCCGGCTGGTCGGGCCTCGGTCCCTCGGGCGGAGTCCAGCGCGATCGCGGCCGAGCCGAGCGCGGATCGCGCCGACAACCTGTCGAGCGAGGCGATCTCTTGGCCGGCCGGACGAGGCCCAGATTCGAAGCTGAGGTCCGCTCACCTAGGCGCTGAACCCTGGAACACTCAAGGACGAGTTCGGGTCGGGTCATGGTGAGGGTGGGCTGCGCTCGCGCGCTCTCCAGCCACAGCGTCGTCGTGCGCCTGAGGGCGCCGATTTGGCTCGCCCTTCGCGCCCACGTCGCAGGATCAGGACAGAGGGCGGACAGGGCTTGGCCATGTCGGCCGCCCGACGCCTCGCGGAGCGTCAGGGAGGGCAACTGAGCGACGGCCGCGGCCGGGATGGCTTCTGGAGGGATGCGCTTCGGGACGAGCCGATCGCCAGCGGGGGGGCTCGCGGGAAATCTAAATTGACGATATCGATAGTCGGTATCGAGCGCATCTGTTTGAATGATGGTGCAGCGCGAAACACATCCCTCTCACGAAACAGGGCAGAGGCCCTGAAGCATCAGAGGGATCCGTATCATGACCGTTCGTACTCTCGTTCTCGCCACGCTGGCATCCGCCGTCCTGGCCGGCACCGCGATGGCGGATGACCGCATCCACGTCACCCCGACGCTCTACCGCGATCAGGCCCGCGCCACGGCCGCCGTGCGTCCGGCATCGGAGTTGACGACGACGCCGTCCTTGACCGCGCGTGCGATCGAGGCGCCCCGCGTCGTCGTCGAGGCTACGGCGACCTTGGCCCGCTAGGGCGGCCTTCGACCCGGAGCCCCGGCATCGCGCCGGGGCTCTTCGCGCGAGATCGTCATCCTCGTCGCCGCGAAGCCGCAAATGCGAGCCCCTGCCCGTCGCGGGACACGCCGACGTGCCGACGCGCCTCACGCTTCGATCGGCCCGTTCGAGATCTGTGGCCGGAGCGACACGGTGGTCGCATGGAACGCGTGTGTGTTCCAAGCGGTACAGCTTCTAGGTCCAGCGTCGAGCTAGGATGGCTGATAGGTTTCAAGGCGATGCGGATCTTGATATGTCGGGCCTCACGCAGGAAGCTCTCGCGCAAGTACTTCAGGCTGCGCAGATATACGCTCAGGAGGAGCGCGAGCGAACCGGGAGCATCATCGCGTTGCGGTTCACGACGCTCGGGTTGACCGCCTTCGACGAGGGTGCGGTCTGCCTGCGGAACGCCACCCTGGCGTGGGGCGAGTTGGCCCATTCCGACGACCTCGTCCGCCGTCTCGCGACGATGATCCGACAGGTGGCGGAGCAGCCGAGCGGGAATCCCGCATCCGCTGCTCCGGAGGCCAGGCTGGCCGCCTGATCTCATCGCCTCGCAGGCGGCCCGGCATGTCGGGATCCGCCCCATCCGGTCCACGAGACCATCTCTGCTGATGCGCCGGCAGGAGGTTGCATGCGGTTCAATCTCGACCCTCACGGCTCCTGGCTGGTCGATCCGCGCGACCTTGCCGCCCGGCTGGGCGTCTCCGTGAGCTACCTCAAGCGCCAGATGTCCCTCGGGCTGATCTCCAGCCGCGTCGATCCTGGCCGCGACGACGACGAGGGTCGATCGCGCGTCACGATCCGGGCCGTCGCCGCGGCCTGGGAAGGCGCCTTCGATCGCGACGGCATCCTGCTCAGCGAGCGGCGGATCTGATCCGGATCGCTGCCGCCGGTCCGGGACCGGCTGCGGCTGATTGCGGGGCCCCGCCGGAGCCTCGAACCGCAGACCATGCTCGACCGTTGGCTCAAGCGCATCCTGCGCGGGGCCGAACCGGGCCGAGCGAACCACGCCCGGGCGGCCGAGGAGCACGCCCATGGCCACGGAAGCTGCGAGGATCGTCCTCGCCCGCAAGGCTCTCGACCTCTACCTGCAGGAGCACGGAGATGAGCGCCGATGGCGCTACCCCCTTGCCGGCAGCGACGTGGCCGAGTGCGATATCGTCGATCTGATGATGGACCTGATGCTCCTCGCGCGTGCGAGCGGCCACGATCCCTGCACCGTCCTGCGCAAGACGCAGGTTCACCTCGATGCCGAGATCGGGCAGCGCTGCTGAGGCGTCGCGCTCGCAGATCGGGGAAGCCCGATGATGCCCTCCGAGGGGTCGGTCCGTCCGCGCCTGCGCGCGCCTTGACGCGACGTCAGGACGGCGTTCGCGATCTCGCGGACAGCAATTCGCACAGCATGATCCGCAGGGCCCGCATCTCGCCGCGGATGAGCATCAGCTCCGTCACGCCCCGGTGCATCGCCTCGAACGAGACATGCTCGACGAACTCGCTGTCGACATACACGTCCCAGCGCTTCGCCGCCCCTTCGGCGTCCTTGAGGGCACGATCCGAAGCTTCGCTCATCGAACTTCCTCCGTTCAAGGCGGACGGGGAGCACGAGCTTGGGCGCGAAGCGCAGCCGTCGACAGACAGGGGCGGCGGAAAGGGATCGCCGCCGGTGCACCGATCCGCGCGCCGATCTTACGGCGTGCGCTCGTTCCGACGCTCCGCGATGAGGACGACGATGGCCGCCGTCAGCCCGAGAAGCAGCGGTGCGACGGCGAAGACCAGGAGGTTCATGGTCATGGCAACACCCCTGAAGGATGCCACGGGGAGCCAGTCTACAGCGTCTCGGGTGCCGAACCAAGCTGACACGGGCGCCGTTCTGTGGAGAGGCGGCCGCGCGGTCGATCGCGCGCCCCGCTCCGTCACGGGCAGCCCTGCCCTGCCGTCAATCGCGACGCTGCGCCGGTTTGAGGTGCAGGAAGCTGCGCTCGCCGGTAGCGGCATCGGCGACGTCGTCGATCGCGATCATCAGGTCGGCGAGGCTCTGCTGCCTGGAAGGCTCGACGCAGATGCGTCGAAGCGCCGTCCGCCCGGCGAGGAGCTGGGCCTCGGTCAGCACGTCGAAGTCGCGCCGTCTCCGTCGTTGCCGGCTCATACGGTCACCCTGCGATGCGACGCCACCAGGACCGGCGCGCCGGGATGGGCAGCGCCGCCGCGATGACCCCGATGCCGCCGATGGCGCCGGACAGCATGACGAGAAAGGCGGTTGCGATCATGGGTTCGTCCCCTTCGGCCCCGGTATGGGCGCGCCTCCAGGCTTTCGACCGCGCCTCCGGCTCGCTCAGCCGCGGGCTCCGTGCGCTCCGGCAGCCGGCAGCCGCACGAAGCTCTTGAGGCTGGACAAGGCGATCACGCAGCCCAGGCCCAGCAGGCACAGGCAGCCGAGGAACGCCGCCGGTCGGCCCCTGGAGAGCAGGATGGCTGCGACCAGCACGAACGCTGCAAATCCGGTCAGTATGGACATGGGATCCTCCCGCTCAGGGCGTACCGGGATATGGTTAATCGTGCGTTAACGGTGTCCCGGCGAGACCGGCGCTGCGCGTTCGGTCGGGGCTGAGCCCTGTCCCCCGGTCCGGAAGCGGACGCCGGTCCTGCGCGATCCGCATTCCTGCGGCGTTCGCTCGTACGGTCTTCTCCACCGGCGTAGGCTCGTCGCCGAGCAGGAGGGCGTCATGCTCGACCAGAGCTTTCCGATCACCGTCATGCCGCCGGCCGAAGCCGGAAAGCCCCACGTCGTCTCGACGGTTCCTCTGGGCGGCCATGTCGACGTGCAATGCGCCGAGACGGCAGAGCAGGCGGAACGCCTGACGGCCGAGATCGGCGAGCGGATCCGGCGAGCGGCCGAGACCATGGGAGGCCGCGAGGCCGGGTGATGCATCCCGCAGCGCCGCGGCGCGGGGCTTACCCTGCGGCGGAGCCCCCTGCCCCGAGCGCCGGGACACCGACATGACGCGCAAGCGCCTCGTCGCCGCTGCCTGCGCGGCCGCCTGTGCGCTGGGCGCCGCGGCATTCGCCCTGTTCCCGCCCAGGGTGCCCCCGGAGGCAATCCGGACGGCTGTGACGCGCTCCGAACCGTTGCTCGAGCGCGCGTGGCACCTTCCCGCCGCCGCGCGCCTACGGCACGACCTGGTCTGGCAGTCGAATGCCTCTCTCTGCGGCCCGGCGAGCGTGGCCAATGCGCTCCGCTCGCTCGGAGAGCAGGTGGACACCGAAGCGGCCGTCCTTGCCGGCACCGGGCGCTGCTGGACCGGCTACTGCGTGCTCGGATTGACCCTCGACCAGCTGGCCGAGGTCGCGCGCACGCGCACGAAGCGGACGGTCACCCTGCTTCGCGACCTCGGCGCCGAGGAGTTCCGTGCGCATATGCGCCGCGCGAACGATCCGGGGCGCCGCTACATCGTCAATTTCAACCGTGCCGCGATCTTCGGCGCCGGTGCGGGCCACCACGCGCCGATCGGCGGCTACCTGGAGGGCGAGGACCTCGTCTTCGTCCTCGACGTGAACCGTGCATTCGGGCCCTGGCTCGTCGAGCGGGCGCGTCTCTACGCGGCCATGAACACCCTCGACGGCGACCGGACGCGCGGCCTGCTCCTGATCGAATGATCCGCTCCGGTCGGGCGCTCTCGCCGAGGGGCGACGCGATCGACAGGCATCGACGCGTCCCTTCCGGATGGCGGTCGGCGGCGGAACCGCACCGTCGGGCCATCGGTTCGTGAAGCGACGGATGGGAGATGATCGATGGACCGCGAGCGAGACCGCGATTCGGCCGAGGCCATGATCGCCGAGCGCGACAGGACGGAGGGCCGCGGGGATCGGGACAGGACACGGCCGGGCCAGGGCGACGAGACCAGCGGCTCTGTCGACCGCCAGACGCCGCCTCCGGAGAGCGACCGATCGCCCGAAACGGACGTACCGAAGCGTTCCGACCCCGGCCCCTTCGCGCCGCACTGATCGACGTCCACCGCGCCCCGGGCGGCGATCACGCGTCCGGAGCGTGCCGGCGGCCCGGCCGGCCTGGGCGGGCCCGTCGCCCGCGCCGACAGACCTGAGATGGGTCGGCCGGCCCGGATCTCTCGCGCGGTGACGGTGTCGGCGAAGGTCTCCAGGCGGAGGCCCGCGATCCCGGCCTCGGGATACATCGGAAGGCGGTTCGGCGCCTCTTGCGAGCCGGGCCGCCGTCGTGGGTCACGGCAGCGGCAGGGGATGGACGCGGGGCGCGTCGGGGACGTCGTGCCCCAGGCCCGTCGAGAGCACCGAGACCGTGTTCCGCCGGGGCGCCACGATCTCCTCGTCATGGCGCCGGTCTCGGATCTCGCGGATTGCCGGGTCAGCCCGCTCTCAAGCCTCCGGCCTGCTCCTTCTGCCGGTCGACCTCGTCGCGGATGCCGCGGCCAGCCATCAGGATCTCGACGAGGAAGGCCGCGACCGCCGCCACGGTGCAGACCAGAGCAAGGCCGAAGCAGGCGAACAGGATCGAGGCCGTGGCGGCGTCCCGCAGGGCGCCCACGAACAGGGTCAGGACCGCGATGCCCGTCATGATCCCGCCGGCCGAGGCGAGCACGACCGCCACGTCGAGCACGAAGGACCGGCGGCGCAGGTAGGAGAGCTGGCGCGAGAGCCGCCCGGCCTCGGTGGGATCCGCGCTCCACAAGCTCGCGGCGGCGGCATCGACCTTGTCGGCCACGCGCCCGAGACGGGTCGAGAAGACGTTGAGAAGCGTGGCGAGCGCGGTCAGCAGGAAGGCCGGCGCGAGCGCGACCTGGATGACATGGGCAACGTCGTCGGGGGCGAAGATCGAGGCGGTCGCGGACATGGGCCCGCTCTTAGGCCCGCCTCGGCTGCGTGGGAATGGGCGCGGGGGCCCGTCGCCGGCGGACGCGTCGAAACCCGCGCCGCACGCGCAGTGACTCCCGTCCGGCCGAACCCGTTCGCGCTCCGTGATCCCGATCACGGTCGCCGCGCGGCCATCCCCGCATAAGGACCGCGGGTGCCGAATTGGTCGGCCCGGTTGGAGGAGGTTCCTATGGCTCGTTCGGTTCGTGTTCTGGCCGCCGCTCTCGTGGTGGGTGTTGCGGCTCTCGGCGCCGGCGAAGCGTCCGCGCGCGGCTTCGGCGGCGGCCGCGGCGGCTTCGGCCATCACGGCGGGTTCGGTGGCTTCGGCCATCATCATCACGGCGGCTTCGGGCGCCACTGGGGTTGGGGCACGCGCGTCGTCGGCTTCGTGCCGGCCTATGTCGGCGCCTGCTACGTCAAGCGCTTCATCAACGAGGACGGGGACATGGTGGTCCGGAAGATCTGCGACTGAGGTGCCGTCTCCGACGGGGAAGCGCGCGGCGCGTGTCGCCGCCGGCCGCGCGCTTCCGGCTTCGAGGGATGGCGGTTCGCGAGCGGACGCCTAGTTGGAGGCCATGCCCCGCTGGCTCCTCATCCTCGCTGTGGCGACGCTCGGGCTGGCACTCGTCGGCAGCGTCCTCCTGACCTTGCGCGGCATGCCGGCCGACGATCCGGGCCGGAAGCCGGCCGTCGAGATCCCCTGCGGGCCGGCCGTGCCTCCAGGCACCGGCGCGCCCCCTCCGGCCTGCCCTCAGAACGTCCCCCCGAAATGACCGTCGGTGGCTCGCCCCCCGCGCGATCGGTGGCGCATCCGCTGCGCCGCAGCTCACGGGCGCCGGGTGAGACCGGGCGCCCGCGAGCCGCGGCGATCGATGTGTCGAACGGCACCGGGATCGCGCCCGCCCGGGTGCGCCAGCGCATCGGACACGATCCGCATCCGTGATCCTCTCCACGGAACAAATTGCGTCGGCCTTTAGCCGAGCGAATGCACACCGGGGCGGTGGGAGCACGCGATGGCGATCTGGAGGATGTTCCACGGCGACTGGATGATCTCGGCCGTGATGGTGATGATCGGGCTGCTCGTCCTGTTCATGATCTTCGGACTCGCGGCGCTGAGCTTCGAGCTGGCGGCGCTGTTCCGGCATTGACGCGACGCGCATTGCGACGGGACGAGCCCTTCGCCGCGCAAGGCAACCGCCCCCGCCGCGGCACGAAAGAGCCCGCTCGGTGAACCGAACGGGCCAAGGTTGTCAGGTCGTACCGGCATTTCTGCCGAAAGCAGATACGACGACGGCACCCGGATCGTTTCGAATCGGATCGTTCGGTCGGGAAGCGCACGCACGAGGAGGCCGGTCGGGTGGCGCGCCTCGCTCGCTCACTCGGACAGAGCCACCTCGAGGGCACGCTCGCCGCGCCACGTCACGGCGCAGAGGCGGGGGATGAAATCCGGTGCGAGGGCGAGGCAGAAGCCGTCCGGGAGGCTGCTCGCCAGGTTGGTGGAAATCAAGGCGCGGGCCTGGGTCGTCAGGACTGCCCTGCATCCGAGCGGACGCGGCCAGTATTTGAGGGTGATCTTTGCCGCGACAGGCGGCATCTGCACGACCTCTCCGGATGATGTATGCATAATTTCTGCTCCACGCGATCTGATGTCCGGATATTGCGGAGCCGAGCGTATGGCAGACCTTACTGAAGTCCATCGAATTGTTGGCTTCGGCTTAGAAGCAGTTTTGCACCTGTGGCAGGAACCTGCCGAGGGCCGCGCTTCCCCGGCGTGGGCGGAGACGTTTCTCCGCCGGCGGATTGCATCGGGCGGGTCGCGCCGCCGTCGCGTCAGGCGGGTCGCAGGCCGACCGCACCACCGGCGAGATCGACCGAGGCGATGCGTGGGCCGCGAACCCCGGGATCCTGTTGCTCCCAGGCGGCGAGAACGGCATTCGCCGCCTCGATGACCTCGTCGGGCTCCGCGCGATCCACCCGCGGGCGAATCGCCTCGACGAGGCGGGCCAGCATCGTCTGCTCGGTCTGGGGATGGGTCGCGCCCGTCATCTGCCGGCTGTAGGCCGCGTAGACGTTCTCGGCGATCGTGCGCGCGACACGATCGGAGGCCGGGGTGTCCTGATCCATGGTCTCGGTCTCCGGTTCGCGTGAGGGTTCGCGGGAGGGCCGGGCGAGGCTCAGCTCGGCTGCTCCTCCACCTCTTCCAGGTCCTCTTCGGGAATGTCCTCTCCGGGAATCGGCTCTGGCGGCTGCGGCGCCGGCGGATCGGGGGGCGGGTCGCCGATCGGCTTCGGATCGCTGTCGGGTTCGGGCGTGCCGGCTGGGATCATCGTGTCCTCGCTGATGTCCGAGGATCACGCGCGAGGGTGGCGCCCTGTTCCCGCCCGCCGTTCCGCGCGCTGCCGACCGGGGGCCGTCATGCGCCGATCCGGGCGGCAGGCGCCGGGGTCCGGGGTGGACGGGAAGGCGGGGCCAAGGCGCGATCGAGCCCGCCTCGGCGGAGGGGATAAGGCCGAGGCGGGCTCTGCGAGGACGACCGAGATCGACCCTCGTGGGCGTGGTATACCAACTTTGATGCAGGTTAAAGGACGGATCGCGTCCGTGGCGCCCGAATCTCCCGGCGGCCCGGGCGCTCGGCGGTCCCCGCGAGGACGCGGATGATCAGGCGATCGACACGCTCGTCATGACCGCGACCGCCCTGCGAACCTCGCCGACGATCAGCTCCTCGCTCGGACTCCCCCCTGTCATGTCGGCCAGGAGAACCGCGACGTCCCGCTTCACGTCCTCGCGGATCTCGGGGTTCTCCTCGGACAGGCGCGCGATCAGGACGCCCATCACCAACTCCATCGCGACCATCTTGGCCTGCAGCCGCGACATTCCATCGAGCGCATCGTCGTCATTGGTGGATTGCATGCAGGTCTCCCTCGGCGCTGCGGCGCGCGGATCCGCGGCCGACGAAGGCCGGGCTTCTCCGGGCCGAACGGACAGCCCGCCCGCCGACCTATACGCGGTTGCGGGGCCCCTCTCACACCCTCGCGGCGGCCCGCGGGGATCGGAGGCGCTTTCGTGCGTTGACCCTGGATCGGAGCGCGATCCCAAGAGGTCAGCATGAAGAACCCCGCCATGAGCCTCTGGCTCTCCGCAGCCAACCAGGCGGCCGGATGGTGGCTCGGCACGGCCACGTCGATGGCCCGGCGCCAGCAGCAGCTGGCGATGGCCGAGATGACCAGGGCGGCGACCGGAAAGAAGCCTGCGCGAAAGCGCAAGGTCAAGCCGAAGCGCCGTCGGCCGAGCTAGGCCCGAAGGGGGTTTGAGAGGGGCCGACGCGGCCGGCTACAGGATGCTCATCAGCCAGGACGGGCTCAGGATCAGGCCGCTCGCGGTCACGATCCAGGGCGCCGCCGTGCCGTCGCGCAGGGCGGCGCAGGCCCTGCGGAGGGCATCGCGCAGGCTCGCGACGTCCTCCGGCTCGACCGCCTTCGGTCCGTCGGACGCATCCGGCCAGAGGGTCAGCGTGGCGGGCCGGTCGAGGTCGGACGAAAGCGGCTCAGGCAGAAGCAAGGCCCTGCTCCCATTCCTACGCGTCGGGGGCTCCCGATGCCGGCCCCGCAACCGCGAGGGAAGGCACGTGGGCGCGCCCGTTGCAGCGACCCGTGCCGGACGCGCCGACGCCGTCGCGCTGCCGACATCCGGATCAGACCCGCAACGATAGGCGCCGTCCATCCAGGACCGCAAGGCCGCACCCGCGGACGGTGACCTCACCCGGACGCAGGCGATCGGCCGTCGCGCCGCTCGGCACGTGACCGCTTGCGGACTCGCCGGTCGCAGAGCAGAGTTCAGGGGCGCGGCGGATGGCGACGACCGGCCCCGTTCCGGAGGCCGGCTCTCGGGTGTCGGCGGCGCGCCGTGCGGCCGCCGTCCGCCTCAGTGGGCGCCGTGGCTGCTGCCCTTGCCCTTCGAGCCCGGCGACGAGCCGGAGCCCGCATCGTTGGCGCCCGTGGTGTTCGTGGTGCCGGAGCGGCTCTTGTCTCCCGTCGAAGGACCGCTGCCCGCAGCACCCGGCGAGGAGCCTGCGCCGGCGTCGTTCGCGCCTGTGCTGTTCATCGTGCCGGACCGGCTGGTGCCGGAGGAACCACCCTCGGCCGCGAGGGCGGCCGACCCGAGGACGAGGAGGCCCGCCGTGGCGAGCGTGATGACCTTCATGACCGTCTCCCTGATGTTGGCGTCGAACACGCTCACGGCAACGCGAGGCCGAGCTGCGGCGTTCCGGCACAGTCTCGACGCGCACCAGCGAGCCCGGCCGGCGGCGCCTCGTGCACCCACGGCCCGGCCCGGACGTTGAAGGCCGGAGGCTTGCGTGAACGGGGACGGCCGCCGATGCGGCCGCGAGCGGAGCGTCGGGATCGGCGAGATCCGATCGCGGGGCCTCGGTCGTGAGCCGCTCCTGAAGGGACGACGATGGGAGGGACGATGATGCCGGCGGTCGAATTCGCAATCGAGACGGGTCCCGGACATAGCCTGCAGCTTCAGGTGCAGGCGGCCGGCAGGATCATCGCCCTGCCGATCGATGCCGGGCAGGCGGCCCAACTCGGCCGGGCCCTCCTGGCCGCGAGCGTCCTGTGCGATCCGCGCTGCCCGCCCCCGCCCCCGGGCTCGACGATCACGACCTGTCGATTGCCCGCTATTGGCTGGCGCGTCGGCGCGATCGAGCACGGAAGCCGCCCGGTCCTCGATCTCAGGCTCGTGAGCGGAGCCGAGCTGTCCATCCTGCTGACCCCCCGCAGCGCGCTCGCATGTGGCGAGCAATTGCAGATGACGGCCAAGCTGGCGCTCGCCTCCGAGGTAGAGGTTCAGAGTGAAATACCTGCCACGCCGTAGTTTCGTCTCGTGGAATACGAATAAATACGCCGTCGCATTGGACACAAGTCGATAGCGGGAAACCTTGACGCTCTGAGCAAATTCTAAAGATGCTTTCAAACGATTGAATTTGTCTCCAGGTGCGTAACATTTGTTTTTTCAGCGGTCTCGGCATTCGACCAGAATCGCGTCCTTATACTGCCAAGACAGTTTCACAAGACAGTCTCGCAAGACGCTCGATCGTGCCGCCGCGCAGATCGGATTCCGCCTGCGCCGATGCCCGCATTGCCGCCGAGTCCCGCGGGAAGAGGAGTGCGCCGGATGAGATCGGATCCTTCAGCGCGGTCGTTCGCGCGGGACAGCGTCCACGAGAACCCGCGATCGGGGCGTGAGGATCAGACAGCGCCCGAGCGCTGGCACGACGGGCCCGACCGGGAGCCCGCCTTCGACAACGTCGTCCTCGATTGGAACCAGATCGCCCTGGACGCCATCCGGCACGCCTCGATCACGCGGCCTCCGGAGGATGCGCCCTACGTCTCCCGGGCCCTGGCGATGGAGAGCATCGCCATGTTCGACGTGCTCCAGGCCATCGACGACCGGCCGGGCTTCCTCGTGACGCTCGATGCGCCGGCCGGCATCTCGGCGGAGGCGGCCGTCAGCGCGGCCGCCCACGAGATCCTCGTGGAGCTGTTCCCGGATTACAGGCATGCCCTCGATCGCGCCTACGAGGCGCGGCTCGACGAGATCCGCGACGGACGCGCGGAGGATCGCGGCGTAGCCTTCGGCACGAAGGTCGCGGAGGCGGTCCTCGCCGCCCGGGCCGATGACGGCTCGGACGGGCTCGCCCATCTCGGATTGGTGGCGGGTCACGAGCCGGGCGCGTACCGGCCGACGCCGCCGGACTACACGCTCGCCATCCAGCCCGATTGGGGGGACGTGACGCCGTTCGTCCTGCGGAGCGCGGACCAGTTCCGGCCAGGGCCGCCGCCCGCCGTGACGAGCGCCGCGTACGCACAGGATTTCAATGAGGTGAAGGCGCTCGGAGACGTGAACTCGACCCTGAGGACGCCGGAACAGACCGAGAGCGCGCTCTGGTGGTCGAACGACGAGGACAGCTACACCCGGGTCGGGCAATGGAGCGACATCGCGGACCACATCCTCGCCGAGCAGGGACGGTCGCCGCAGGAGAGCGCCTATCTCCTGACCCTCCTGAATGTCGGCCTCGCCGACGCGATCACGGCCTGCTGGGAGACCAAGTACCATTACGACGCCTGGCGGCCGGTCACGGCGATCCGCGAGGCCGACGGGGATGGAAACCGTGCCACCCGGGCCGACGACGATTGGCTGCCGCTCCTGCCCGCCACGCCGGATCATCCCGAGTACACGTCCGGCCACTCGGTGATCGGTGCTCTGGCCGCCAAGGTCATGACCGACTTCTTCGGGCCGATCCCGTTCTCGGCCACGAGCGAGACGCTGCCGGACGTGGTCCGCCACTTCGACAATTTCGATCAGGCCGCCCGGGACGAAGCGATGAGCCGCATCTACGCGGGCGTCCACTTCGCCTACTCGACCGAAGCGGGCCTGGTGATGGGAAGCCAGGTCGGCGATGTCGTGGTGGACGCATTCCACCAGAAATTCGACCCCCCGGCCGGCGACGGGCATCTGGTCTGACCGCCCGCTTCCGCCGCGCCGTTCCGACGCCCCGAGCGGGATCGGCTCGGATCAGAGCAGGCCCAGGTCGCCGCCGTGGAAGCGGAACGCGGCCTCGGTGAGGGTGGTGACGTCCGCCAGATGGATGATCGCGTCGGCCGCGCCGTTGTGATCGACATCCACGTAGAGGTTGCTCTTCGACGTGTCGAAGAGGACGAAGGCGCCCGAGCCGCCGAGCTCGACATCGGCTCTCAGGAGCGAGAGGGCGGCCCCCTCGCTCGGCACGAGGCGGAGCTCGATCGCGTTCGCCTTTCCAGCGAAAAGCGGCGTGAAGTCGAGCACGTCGCCGTTGTAGCTGGCCGTCAGCTGGCCGGCGCCCTGATTGGCCGGCGCCCCCGGTGTGCCGATGGTGTTGGGGTGGAAGTCGGTGATCGTGTCCATGTGGGCCGCCGTCGACTGGTTGGGGTCGCCGTACACGAACACGTCGTTGCCGGCGCCGCCGGTGAACGTATCGGCGCCGTAGCCGCCGGCGAACGCGTCGTTGCCCGCCCCGCCCTTGATCGTCAGGCCCTGCGCCGCATCGCGATGCGACGACCCGTCGAAGATGACGGCGCCGGCTGCCCCCGTCCCGGTGACGCCGGACGCGTCGAGCACGGTCACGTTGGGCAGGGCGCTCTCGCCGAAATTCACGCCGTGACTGCCCGTGACCGTGAGGGTCCTGGCGGCGGCGTCGTTCAGCGTCAGGGCCAGGGCGGCGCTTCCCGAGCTGATTGCGGTGTCGAGGTTGATCGTCTCCACGCCGGCGAGGCTCATGGGCGCCCCGGTGCTGCTGTGGACGATCGCGTTCAGGGTGTCGGTGCCACCCTGGTCCTGGATGGTGTCCGCCGGGCCGAAGGTCGCATCGAGGCCCGCGCTGATGACGGCGTTGTAGGTGTCGTTGCCGCTCGTGCCGGACAGCGTGTCCGCGCCGGCCGTGAGGGTGAAGAAATGCTCGGACCCGCCGAGGAGCGGGTGGGCCGCGTACACGTCCTGCCCCTGCGCGGCCTTGAACAGGAAGTCGTTCACCGCTGCGTCCGAGCGCGCGACGAACTCCGCCGATTGCGCGAAGCCGTTGAGCACGTCGGCGCGCGACGCGACGCCGGAGCCCGGCGTGTTGGCCGCGTCGAGCCAGGAATGCAGTTCCACGGCCGAGGCGCTGCGGCCCAGGGCGTTCGCGTAGAGCGACTGGAGATAGCTCTCGGTGACGGCCTCGCCGGTGCCGTAGAGCGCCGTGAATTCCGCCGCGTGGGCGAAGCCCTCGGACATCGCTTTCAGGTTCTGGCCGGAGGTCTCGAACGCGTTGACGTTGAAGTGCAGCCCGTCCTTGTCCGGCACGCGGCCGAACGCGACCTGATAGAGGCGGATGATCGGGTCGACGTTTCCGTTGGCCTCCGGCGAATGCACGATCGAGTCGTAGATCTGCGCGTCGGTGAAGAATCCGGATTGCGAGGCCGAGACGAAGGCATTCACGTCGTCGGCGCTCGGGGCGCGCTGGAGGACGTTCTCGAACGCCGTGGTGATGTGCGCTGCCGTCAGAGCCATGCTCGCCTCCTCCACGCCGGCCATCCACCGGTCGATGTCGGGCTTATGGCGGGCGCGCCGGACGGGAACCGTGATCGGGATCACAGGATCGTCGAGGGGGGGCGGCCCCGAGCGGGAGCGCGGGCGCCGAGCCGCGCTCGCGTCCTTCGCGTCCTTGCCGCGGGTTTGCCCGGGCCCACGGACGCCGCGCGGTGGTAGCCGGCGTACGGTCCGCGAAACGACGGAAAGGACACGCAAGCGCGGGCGTTGTCCGTAGGGGCGGCGACAGGATCGGCCACCATGACGGACTTCGATCATCTCCTGAACTGGACGCTGAAGCGCGGCTCCCATCCCTTTCCCGGGCCGGATGGCGGCACCTGCATCAACGAGGCGGCCCTGGTGGCGTGCGGCTTCCCGTATCGGCCGGTGCGCGCGCCGACCGATATGCCGCTCTGCTTCTCGCGTCCGATCTGCCGGCTGGCCCTGCATCTCAACGATGAGGCCGGCGATACCGAGCGGCAGCGTCTCATCCCCTTCGTCACCCGGCTGGCCTGCGCGGACACGCCCGAGATCGAGGGGCGGCGCGCCGCCTACATCCGCGCGCGGATCGATCTGGACGGCCGGTACATGCCGCATGTGCCGCTGGATGAGGGGATCCGCATCCTCGAAGGTGCCCTGGCGATCGGGCGGCAGGCGGACCCCCTCGGGCTCGACGATGTGGCGGACCGGATGAAGGCGGCCCGTGCGCGGACGGCGCCCCAGACGCAGGAGGCACGGACCATCTCGGCCAAGCTGAAGACGTGGTTCGGCGTGTCGAAGGCCGACGGCGTCCTCTAGGGCGTTCCCCCGGACGGGGGCGCCGGCTCGGCGTGCGCCGGAGCGAACGGCGATCGAGCGCCGTTTCCGATCCCCGCGGGGGTCGGGGACGGCGCCCCGGCCGTCGATCCCGCGATGTCGCGGCCGCGGCGGGGTCTACGGGGCCGCCATGTACAGGTAGTAGTCGCTCAGCTGCTGCCGCTCGTGCCCGGACAGCAGGGCCTCGTCGCCGCGGGAGAATTCGGGGGCCCTGCGCAGCTGCTCCACCGTGATGGTCGTGTGGTAGCCGTGGAGCCGCGTGTCGTAGGTCAATTGCTCCCACGGGATCGTATGGGTCTCGGAGCCCGCGCCCAGGAAGCCGCCGAACGCGGTGACCGCATAGACGACTTGGCCGGTGATCTTCTCGATCACGAGACGCTTGATGGTCCCGACCCGCTGACCCTCCGCATCGAAGACGGCCGTTCCCTCGACGTGGTCGCTCTCGATGAGCGGGTGGCTCGGAGCCGATGACGTGTCCGTCTCCGCCATAGCTCGCCTCCTCCGGTGTCCGATTCGACGGCGGCCAGAGGGGCGCCGTCATCGCCGGTGAGGCTGTGCCCCGTCGCGGAACGCGGCAAGCGCAAATGATGCCCTCGCAAATGATGTCCTCGCTCTCGCGCGAGGCCGCCGTCGGAAGAGGAACGGTCGCGGACGTCCGGCAGCCCCGGACAAGCGAAAGGCGGGACCCGGTCCCGCCTCCAGATGCGCGATCGCGCTAGAACTTATGTCAGCGTCCAGTCCGGCGGCGTCGTCTCACCTTCGGGCTGTCCGTGATGCTGCATGGCGTCACCTCCGAGGTTCGTTTCGCGGCGGATCGGAACTCCAGGCTCGAAGCTCCGAATGAAAAACCGCCCCTCCCGAGGCGAGGTTCCAAACGTCGCTGCAATGAAACCGTCCCATTCCCGGGCGCCGAGGCCAGCTTGCCAACCGGATCGCGGGTCACGCGGAAGGCAGGGACGCCGCGGCTTGGCGCGGCCGATCGGAGCGGGGCGTCCCGCACCCCTCGGCACAACCGCCGAGCGGCCCTGAACAACTCGCCTCGCGGAGGCTTGTCCACACAGGGGGCCTGCCGTCGGCGAGCGCGCAACCCCAGGCCCGCCGAACCGGAAGCGGGCCGTCCGCCGGTTCGGCAGGCCGGACACGTCTTCCCGCGGGGAGGACAGGTCATGAAGCTGGACATGCGCTGGAACGGGATCGCGTGCGGCGGTCAGCGCGGCGACCGCTGGCTCGTCCTCTGGTGGCACCCCCTTCCCGCCCGGCGTCGATTCTGGGGATACCGGAAGGGCTGGTCCAACGGCCCGGTAAGCCGCTTCGGCTGGTGGTCCGGTGACATGGTCTGGCGTCTACCGTGGACGCATCACGATGGCGGCATCCGGACCAACGGTTGGTTCCTCAACCACGCGTGGCAGCGCCGATCAAACCGGTAGCGGCTGGAGGCTCGACCGGAGGCAGGGTTCCATCCCGGCCCGAACCGAGCCTGCCCATCCTCGACTGGCCGCCGTCCCCGCACGCGATCAGGCCGAGCGGCGGGACGGACCGTTCCGAATGTTCAGCCGACCAGGGTCACGATCAGGCAGAGGGCGCAGGTCAGGGCCATGCACGTGCCGATCTGCAAGGTGCGGAAGGTTTCACGGGATAGACGATGGTTGTCGTTGGCGGCACGAGAGCGCGACCCGAGTAGGTAGCGGTTCAGAGCCGGCTCCGGCAGTTCGATCCACTGCTCAGCGGTCCCGCAAGCCTTGGCGGTCTTCATGCGACGTTTCCCCGTTCCCGCTGCGGCGACCATCTGTGCTTCACGGCCAAGCTCGATCATGGCCCATCTGCCGCAGGCGCATGAAGCAGATCTTCGGCCCGATGTCCATGCAGAATATCGCAGTGCGGCCGGCGGTGCGGCACCATACTGCAAAAACGCCGGGGCTTGCCGCGAAAACACGACTCTTCATGCGCAGAGCGAATGGCTGGCGTGTGGCATCTGGTATGCCAGAAACGCCATTCCCGTGTCATCAATGCTGCAACGCAAACAAAGACACGGGATGCCCACCATGACCGCTCTCCTTCTTGCCCTCGCCGCCGGTGCCGCCAACGTCGCTCTGGTCGCTGTCCTGGCCGACCGTCTGGGTCCCAAGGCCGCCGCCGCCGGCGAACTCTTCGCCGTGAACGACGCCCGCCCCGCCTCCGCCCGGGTCGACGCCGTCAAGGCCGGCAACGAGAACGCTCCGGCCGTGGCCGCCAAGCGCGCCGCCTGAGCCCATCGGCGCCGAGCGCCGACGCAGACACGCCCACGAACGAAGAGCCCCGCCGGATCCCGGCGGGGCTCTTCGTTCGTGGGCGGCCCCGCGCCCTCCCCCGGCGCGACGCCGCGCAGGATTCGGGATGCGGCCCCGTCCGCCACCGGACGCGAGCACCCATCCGCGCCCGCGGGTTCGGACGCCCCCGTCCGCGTGGGTGGGCCGACGAGGCAGGCGGCCTTTTGCAAGCCGGGGCCGGCTGCGGCATGCTCGGGTCGGGCTCGAGCGGGGATTCACGCTGTGCACGTGAGGGGCGGCCTGCCGCGGATCGCATGATCTGGCGCGCGATCCTTTTCCTCTTCGGCGTCCCGGTGGCGGTCGTCGCCGGGATCTGCCTGGTGTGGCTGGTCCTGGCGAGCCCGGTCCTGCTCGTGGCCGGCTATGCCGGGTGGATGCCGCGCGAACTGGCGATCGACTACGCGACGCTGCCGGCGCTGTTCCTGGCGACGTGCGCCGCCCTCGAGACCATCCTCCGGCTGGTGGTGTCCCGGCTGGACGACGAGATCCGCACGGGTGGCTTCATCTCGTTCTGGTGGCGCTACTGGTGGAGCCGCCTCGGTCGGCAGAGGCCGCCCTGAGGCCCGCGCCGGCTGCGGCGTCAGTCGGCCTTGCGATCGGTGATCTCGTAGGTGCCGGATTTCAGGCGCAGGTCGTACTTCTTGCCGTCCTTGCCGACCGCGTCGTCGATCTCCCAGACGCCGCTGTCCTCGAGCTCGATGCTCTCCCAGGCCGTGTAACCCTCGGACTGGAGCTTCTTCTCGATGGCCGTCCGCTCCTCGGCGTTCGGAGCACGATCCGCGCGCGCGGGCATCGCCGTGGCCGCAACGAACAGGGCCGTGATCGTCGCCAGCCGGATGGGTCCCGTCATAGCCGCATCTCCTTCGGATGAAAAAGGGACAATCCGGAGAAGGATCGGCCGTTCCGGTCATTTCGCGAACGGGATTGAATAGCAATCTCTATTGCTCATTCGTCCCGAGCAGGCGCATGTGAATACTTCCGGGCCCCGCACCGTCCCGTCGATTCCTCCGGCGCGGTGACCCGGGCTCCCCGGCCCTGACGCTCTCGGAGCCCTGGAGCCGCGAAAGGCGCGCGATCTGCCAAAGCCTGCCTCCGATCGGCGGATCCGCAGGACTCGGCGGGGCTGCGGATGCAGGCCGAGCCATTGCCTTGGCGCGGAGCAAGTATTACAATTGCGGCAATACTGTCACGCTAAGCAACTCGGGGCGTCTTGGGCGGCCAGGGACTGAGCGCGACTTGACCGGATCCCTGCCAATCAGCGCGCCCGAGCCCCGCCCCGAGTCGGATGATCTCGCGGAGGCGCAGATGCGAACGATCTCGAACAAGTCCGAAGATGCCGCGCTCAACACGGCGAACATCGTCCTCGGCGCGATCCTCTTCCTGGCACCCTGGGTCGCCGATTTCGGCACGAGCAACTACGCGGCCATGAATGCCTGGATCTGCGGCGCGGCCATCGCGATCGTCGCGATGCTGGCGATCAACCAGACCTACGACTGGGAGGAAGGGGTCAACCTCGCTCTCGGCCTCTGGACGGCCGCGGCGCCCTGGGTGTTGGGCTTTGCCGGCGTCGCCAACGCGATGTGGACCCACCTCGCGATCGGTCTCCTGGTCGCGCTCATGGCAGGCGCCGAGCTGTGGCGGGTCTATCACGCGCCCGAAGCCCGGTCGGTCTGATCCGGCCGCCGCCGCCGATCCCCAGGCCCGGGTGCCGATGCGACCGGCACCGCTCGGGGAAAGGCAGATCGGCGGTGCGGGCGGGCGCCCTCAGGTGGCGGAGCCGTTGAAGACCAAGCGGGTGCCCGTATAGGCGCGCACCAGCTTGGTCGGCATCTCGGCCTTGGCGATCTCGTAGAAGGCCTCGCCCGTGCAGTGGAGCGGCACCACGAAGTTCGGGCCGATCTCCTTCAGGGCCGCGAGGGTCTGGCGGACATAGTCGGGCTGGTAGGGGGCGAGGTGGAAGCCGCCGATCACCGCGTGCACCCTCTGGACGCCGGACACGGCCTGCGCTTGGCGGATCGCGTTGACGACGCCCCGGTGACTGCAGGAGGTGAGGATGATGAGGCCCTGCCCCTTCAGGTTGTAGGCCGTGGCGATCTCGTGCCGGAACTGGTCCGGGATCGGTCCCGGGCCGCCCCCCGCCAGGCCGGCCGGGTCGCAGCCCGAGCCGTGCGTGAGGCCGAGCTTCATCGCGCTGGGCGACAGGAGTGTCTCGAAGCTGCGCTGGTCGATCTGGCCCGAGGTGAAGCCGTGGCCCGCCACGAGGGCCGGGCGCTCCGTCGCGGTGACGGCGAGGTTCGCGGCCTTGAGGGCCTGACGGTCGATGACGCCGAAATCACCCTTGGCCGGCGGCGCCGTCCATTCGCGGGCGCAGAAGCAATCCTCGCCCCCGACATGGAACGGCAGGCCTGGCTTGAGCTGTCCCCGGTTCTGGCCGAGGAAGCCGGCGAGCCCGCCGAAATGGTCGTAATGGCCGTGGCTCAGCACGAGCGCGTCGATCTCGGAGGGCCGCACCCCGAGGAGCCTCAGGTTGTTGACGAGCGCCTCCGGCGTGAAGCCGAAATCGACGAGGGTCTGGCGGGACTCCTCGCCGCGCCGCGAGGTGACGTGCATCGAGAGGCCGAACTCGCTGACCGGCGTCGGGCCCGGCGGGTGGTCGGGGCCGATGCCCCAGCCGAAATGCTCGACCGCGAGCCCGTCGAGCTTGCGGCCCGGAGCCACGGCGAACTGGTAGCTGTCGGTGACGATGCGGACCGCGACGGCGTCCAGTTCCGGCACCGGCCCCGTCACGGCCTCGGCCAGGGCGGGAGGCGCGTCTCCCAGAAGGCCAGCGAGGAGGAGACTGAGGGCCGCGGCCCCACCGCCGCAGAGGATGTCGCGCCGGGCCGGATCATCGCAGGTGATGCGGGCGCGGCTCAGGCGCTGCGCAGAAGCCCGACCCGGTGATGCAGGATCGACGAAGACGGCCATGGCAACCTCCCGCCACAGGTCCGATGAAGGACCGAGAGCAGGGGCGCGAGACAAGACAGACGTACGTTATCGTCTCGTCGGGCGTCCAAGATCCGGATGATCTCATGTCGTGGGAGGCGCATCAAGAGGCTCACGAAGGGCCGCCAGATCTGACACGGCGCCGTCTCATCATCCTCTCGACTGGATCTGTTCATCGCGCCTCGCGCGAGGGCCTGCGCGTTCCGCTCAGCGTCGGGGCCCGCCCCCGGCCTGGGGCGCGGTCCCGCATCTTCCCTTCACCCTCCCCGTCGCGGCCCTGCCCTGCGGGCCGGGCAGGGCCGGGAAGAGGCCGGAGCGCACGCATGCGCATTTGGTATGCCAGCCCTAACAAATGTGAGATTGAGCACGGAAGCGCGGCGTGCGATGTGCAAGATCGACGGCGCGGCAATGGCGTTGCCGCGTCGGCCCTTCATTGGGCGTTTCCTCCCTAGACTTACGGGCCGCTCTCACTGGGCGGCCCTTTTTCTGTCCGGGGACGGGTTTGTAGCGTCCGC
This sequence comes from Methylobacterium durans, assembly GCF_003173715.1. Lineage (NCBI taxonomy): Bacteria > Pseudomonadati > Pseudomonadota > Alphaproteobacteria > Hyphomicrobiales > Methylobacteriaceae > Methylobacterium > Methylobacterium durans. Next base: position 5,997,663 of record NZ_CP029550.1, read on the forward strand.
TCCCCGCGCCCAGCAAGCATCATCTTTCAGCGCGCGCGGGCGATGCCGAATTCCTGCGCAATCACGCCGAGACCGGGCGGCCGGGATCGGCCGGTCATTCGGTCGTGAGGGCGTCGAACTCGTCCCGGAGGCAGGCGTAGAGCCGCCCCAGCCAGAGGCGCGCCTCCGCCTCGCCCGCCCTGGCGGCCCGCATCTGCTCTTCGGCCGAGCGCGCCCGCTCCTCGGCGAGCCGCGCGGCCTTCTCGGCCTTCGCGGCGCGCCTCATGGCGCTCTGCGCGGCGGCCTCGGCGACGCGGGCCCGCTGTTCGGCGGCCTCCGCATCCGTGATGCTGCGCTGGATGAGGCCCTGCGACTGCTTGGTGAGATCGTGCGCGAGGTCGCGGGCGCGCCGGACCCGGGCGCCGACGTCGCGGACGAGCCGGATGGCGCCCGGCCAGTCGGCGGCCTCTTCGGGGCCTCGGGGATCGGGGCCTGCCGCACCGTCCTGCTCGGCGAACAGGGGGACGACATTGCGCTCCTGGGGCGGAGTGGCGGGATGGCCGGCCGCGTGGAGCGGCGCATCGACCGCGTGCGCGATCATGCCGGGCGCTTCTCGGGCTGGGCGAATGCGAACTCGCTGGCGATGGTGTCGTAGACGCGCGCCAGCCACTCCTCGGCGAGGCGCGCCCGCTCTTCCGCGGCCCGGACCCGCTCGTCGGCCGCCTTGAGCAGCGCGTCCGCCCGCACCTGCGCGTCCCTGGCCTGCGCTTCCGCGGCCTTCACCCGCTCGTTCGCGCCGGCCATGTCCTCACGCACGCGCTCCAGCAGATCCTGCACGCGGAGTTCCTGCTCGTGGGCCTGGGCTTCAACCTCCCGCGCCCGCGAGGCGGCATCGCGCACGCGCTCGATGAGGTGGGTCCAGTCTTCCGGCGCCGATTTGCGGCTCGGCGGCTCGATGAGAGCCCCGTCATCCGAGGCGTTCATCAGGCGCAATACACTGGTCAGGCGTTGATCCGCGGGGGCGGGCTTGTCGTTCGGCTTCGGCTCGGCGCGCACATCAATCATGCCGTTCCAGGAAAACGCCTTGATCTGATTCACGCGCGCATGCCCCTCGCCGAACAACTGAACTGGAACTTCCTCCAGGTTGTATCGGTCGTTAACGTGGTGTGAACGAAGCTCTTGGTTGCGTCAAACCACGAAGACACGCTTCCAAGTTGTGTTTTCGGAAATCGGGCGGCGTGTTGCATGTCGGACACTGTGCAACATTCGACCGCTGAAGCGCCGGACGGGCCGGCTCGGCGGCGGAAGAGCGCCCGGGATCCGGCGCCCGGGATCCAGCGCCCGGGACCCGGCGCGTGCAATGCGGGGCGTCGCGCGGCCTGTGGTGGCGCGGGCACAATGCCGCGTCCCCGTCGGCCGCGTCGGCCTTTCCGGTTGGCAGCCCTCTCCCGCTGCCTTAGCTGCGAGGCGCATCACCCGCAGGGCGACATGTCCGAGACCGCCGCTTCTCGCCCGACCGTTCTCGAATTGCTGGATCGAGGGCTTCTGCGGCCCGAGGCCGTCGCGCGGCTGGCCGACAATTACCTGGCCGCGCCGGGCCTGCGCACGCACGCGCACACGCTCTCTCTGGGGCTGGTGCTGGACGTCGCCGCGGCGATCCAGGCCTATCCGCTGGCCGGCGCCATCCTGGCCAGCGCGCTCGTGTCGCCCCGCGTGAAGCGATCCGCGGTCGGGACCGCCATCCTGCTCGCTCGACCCCAAAAGGTGTGAGCCGGGCGCGCGACCCGGCCACCGGGCGCGGATCCTTGCGATCACCCGGTCTCCGAGGATTCCTCCCGCACCTGCCGGATCAGGCGTCTCAGGACCTTGCGCACATGCGCGCGCACGGTCGCGTCTCGATCGGATTCGGGCTTCCCGGGCGGCGGCGGCCTCGCGTCGTGCAGGTCAGCCTGCGCGACGCCGTGGTTTGCCAGCGACATGGATCGTGCCTCTTGCGGATACGCGAGCGTCAAAACATTATCGCGATCAGCCTAGGACCGTCCCGAATGGTACGAAAACATCATTTCCTGACTAACGTCCGAAAGAGCCTCCGGCGCATTGCTTCGTAGTAAACGCACGCAGGGGATTGGCCGAGAGGCATGGAGCGTCTGAACCTCAATGCGCCGCGTCTCGACGCTGCCGATCTTAACATGGGCAAGCTCTGAGCTGCCCCCTGCCCGATCACGGTGATGACAAACCTTTTCATCCGAAAGCTTGAGCTGCGCGCTTCTCTGTCCGAAGCCGACCGGCACGCGCTGGAGCAGGCGACGGCCAAGGTCATGCAGGTCGAGGCCAATCGGGACCTGATCGCGCAAGCGGACGCCCCGGAGCACGCCTTCGTGATCCTCGAAGGGTTCGCCTGCCGCTACAAGCTGTTGCCCGACGGCGGCCGCTCGATCGTCGCCTACCTGATCCCCGGGGACGGCTGCGACCTGCACGCCTCGATCCTGCCCCGCATGGTCCACTCGATCGGCACCCTGACGCCGTGCCTGGTCGCCCGGATCCCCTACCAGACCATCAAGGAACTGGCCGCCTATCACCCGAACATCTACAAGGCCCTCTGGTGGTCCGTCCTGGTCGACGAGGCGATCCTCCTCGAATGGCTCGTCGGCGTGGGCCGACGCCCGGCGGACAAGCAGGTCGCCCATTTCCTCTGCGAGATGATGGTGCGCCTGCAGGCGGTCGGGCTCGTCGCCGAGAACAGCTATCGGCTTCCCATCACCCAATCCGAGCTGGCCGACACGGCGGGCCTGTCGCACGTTCACGTCAACCGCGTCCTGCAGGATCTCAGGAAGGAGCGGCTGATCGAGCAGAAGCGGCGCGGGCTTCTCATCCTCGATATCGAGCGATTGAAGACCTTCGCGGGCTTCGTCGCGGATTACCTGCACCTGAACACCGGCGGCGGCCATCAGGGCTTCTACGAGCCGCTGACGGATGTGGCGAAGCTCCAGCTGAAGGCCCGGCAGGGGGAGCAGGACCAAACCGGATCGGCCTAGCCGGGGCGATTCCGCCGCCCGGCCGGGCCGGTCCGCGGCGGAAAAAGCCTGCCCGGCCGATCCCGTACCACGCAAAGTCGCGAGCGGACGGCCCCTGCCCCGCCGCCGGCCGGGCACCGGCTTCGACCGAGACGCTCCCGCCCGGCGCCGACGAGGACCGCATTCTCGCGAGCGGTTCCCCCAATTCCGCACTGCGTTGCCTGCTTTGTAGTTATTGTAGTTTCAAATAAAAATCAGGCTCTAATTCGGAAATTGCTTCCGAAACGACTTGTCGCGCATGCCGAAAGCGGTATGTCAAGCTTCGATGCGTAAGATCAAGCCAGTGTATCTCTACCGCCTTCGCCTGCTGCAGGACGGTCCGCGCTTCTACGCGCCGCAGAACACGAATCGCTATCTGGAGAAGCGCGGGTTGATACAGCCCACCGGGCGCATGCATGCGAACGGCTGGCATCAGGAATATCGGATCACCGATGCCGGACGGCGGGCGCTCGCGGTCGAGGCGTCCGAGACCTAGCGCCGGTCGCGCGGGCCTTCGTCGGAAGAGAACCGAAGCGTCCGGAGATCTTGCCATCCGCCTCACCGCCACGCCTTATGAGCGCCGACCTCCGGAGGGCCCCGCATCATGACGACGCCGGCACGCATCTGCGCGGGTCTCTCGTTGATCGTCTCCGGCCTCGTCCTGGCGGAGCAGGCCGCGGCGCAGGGCGCGCGCGACGTGCCCATCGCGCGCGATCTCGAGCGCGAGCGGCGGCTCGAGCGGCGGCTCGACCTGAACCGGCCGCCGCCGACCGACCCCAACGTGTCGCCGGACAATCCCGATGGGGTCGTCGGCTTCGACGGGCCGCCCGGCATTCCGGAGGACGATATCGAGAGCGGTCCGCTTCCGCCCGGCTCGCCGGCGGATGCCGATGTCGAGTGACGCCCGAACCCCGCGGCGCCGGCGGAAGCGGGCCGTACGGGTCGCCGGTTCGGCGCGAGACCCTGCGCGAGATCCTGCGCGAGATCTTGGGCCGTGATCGGACGCTAGCGGGGCGCGCCGGTGAGCGTGACGTGCCAGACGCGCGGCGCGCGATGCGGCTGCGCCTCCTCGACGAAGAGATCGACACGGGCGGCCATCCGTTGCAGGGCCGCGGCCTGGGTCTCGAACGTCTCGGCGGTGAAGATCCGGCGATCCGGCCCGATGCACACCGAGAGCCAGGGCAGCCCGCGGGCAGGCGGATCGTAGAGGACGTAGACGTGCGAGAAGTTCTGGCCCTTGTCCGGCATGATCCGCTGCGACGGCCCTCGCTGACGATTGACGAACCTTAGCAATTCACAGGGCGCCTGGAAATCGCGAAAGCAGAAATGTTGTAACATCTTGTTTCCATCGTCCGGTCGTGCTCTCCCGCTCGGGCAAATTCATATCTCTTCTAAACTCTACATTGTGCCTGCGTCGTCCGATCTCGCCCGCATCCTCGGAGACCGTCCCGCTCCCGGCTGCCGAGCCCGGGACGATCGGCCGTCGTGTCGCGCCATTCCCGCCGCGCGCGGCCGCCGTTCACCGGCGGCCGGCCAGCCCGCCCCGGGCGGGCCAACCCGGCTTCACGGTCCCGATGCCGCACGAGGATGGCCGTGGGGTCTACGCGGCGATGCTCGATGTCACCGGGATGCGGCTGAGCCGCTAGGGCGGCGTCGCGCGCTGCCGGCGCATGACGGCCCCGTTCACGCCGGCCCCGTCGGGTCGGGCGATGCGGCCGACGTTCTCGATCTCGCCCACCGAGAGCCGCGCAAGTCACGGCCCACCGGTCGAAGGGGTCCGGCCGGTCCTGCCGGCCGCCGGTGCTGTCGTTCCAGGTCGAGATCGGGCGGATTAAATCACCTTTTCGAACGTACCACTGTGCCGCCGCGCGCGATCTGTTCGTGTGTGGATCGGGGCGCCCGGGATGTGCTTAAGTGTCTCTCGCGAAACGCCCGCTGCACCCTCGGGGTCGAGGATGCGGCGTCCGGCGAGCGGGCGTCTCGCGAGGCGCACGGCGTGCTGCGCCCGGGCGCGAGGACGGATCATGGCGAACGAGCAGATTTTCGGTCGGGATGCGACGACGGCGGCCCGGTCTCCGGCATCGGCCCAGAGCTCGATCCGCAGGCATCTCGTGATCGGGATCGGCACCTGCGTCGTCCTCGTCTCGGGCGCCGCGATGGCCGGGTTCGCGACCATCGCGGGGGCCGTGATCGCGCCGGGCCGCATCGTCGTCGAATCCGACGTCAAGAAGGTGCAGCACCCGACCGGTGGGGTCGTCGGGCAGCTCCTGGTCCGCGAGGGCGCGCGCGTCACGGCCGGTCAGGTGCTGATCCAGCTCGACGAGACGCAGACCCGGGCCGATCTCGACATGGTGCTCAAGGCGCTGGACGAGCTCTCCGCGCGCCGCGCGCGCGACGAGGCGGAGCGGGACGGCGCGACGTCCGTCACGTTCCCGGGCGATCTCCTGGCGCGCGCCCCGAGGGACCCGACGGTGCGGCACCTGATCGAGGGCGAGACGCGCCTGTTCACGGCGCGGATCGCCGCGCGCGAGGGCCAGAAGGCGCAGCTGCGCGAGCGGGTCACCCAGCTTCAGGACGAGATCGGCGGGCTGGAGAAGCAGGTCGCCGCCAAGGCGCGGGAGATCGCGCTCATCAACGACGAGCTGCGCGGGGTGCGCGACCTCTTCGCCCAGAACCTCGTGCAGTTCGCGAAGCTCAACGCCCTGGAGCGCACCTCGGCGGGCCTGTCCGGGGAGCGCGGCAGGCTCGTGGCCTCGATCGCCCGGACGAAGGGCAAGGTCGCCGAGACGGAGCTGCAGATCCTGCAGGTGGACGGGGACATGCGCACGGAGGTGGGCAAGGAGCTGGCCGAGATCAGGGGCCGCTGGTCGGAACTCGTGGAGAAGCGGGTGGCGGCCGAGGATCGCCTCAAGCGCATCGAGCTGCGCGCGCCCCAGGACGGCTTCGTGCAGGAGCTGAAGGTGCACACGATCGGGGGTCTGGTGGTGCCGAACGAGCCGGCGATGCTGATCGTGCCGTCCGCCGACCAGCGGGTCGTCGAGATCCAGGTCAATCCGCAGGACATCGCCTACGTGAAGGTCGGGCAGGTCGCCTCGCTGCGCTTTCCCAGCCTGAACCAGTCACGGACGCCCGAGATCAGCGGCAGCGTGATGCGGGTCGCCGCGGATGTCAGCCAGGACCAGAAGACGGGCGCCCCGTACTACACCGTCCGTATCCGCCCCGCCGAGGGCCAGGAAGCCCTCTTGGGCAAGTCCGTCCTGCTGCCCGGCCTGCCCGTCGAGGCCCACATGCATATCGGCGACCGGACGATCATGAGCTACCTCGTGAAGCCCCTCAGCGAGCAGATCGAGCGGCGGATGGGGCTGCTGGCCCAGAACCCGACGGAGAGCATCCCGACGGCGGGCGAGACGGTGCGCGACTGAGCGCGCCACGCCGGATGCCCGCCGCGGGCGATGGGCCCGGGCCGCGCTCAGGCCGTCGCCAAGGTCGCGGCGAAGGTCGCGACGAAGACCGCGAGGCCCAGCGCCATCAGCGCGAGCCCCGTCCGCACGACGATCAGGCTGTCCGGCCATGCCCTGCCGAGAACGCTCATCCCTTGACCCTCTCCCGATGCGGCGGCGTCCGCGCCTCGATCCGCCCGGCCCGTGACGGCCGGTCGGCGGCGCTCGTCGCGAGCCCATAGCGCGCGGCCGGCCAGCAATTCGTTACCGGGCGGCGCCGGTTTCCCGCGTCGAGCCGGGTCCGGGCCGGCCCCGAACCCCATTGCGAACGCCCTTGCGATTTCCATGACCACGCTGACCGCACGATTGAAGGCGCTCTACGAGGGGGATACGGAGCGCGCGCACCGCTTCCGCTACGGTCTCCTGATCTTCGATCTCGCCACGCTGCTGTTCATCGTCCTGTCCTCCTTCGCGCCGCGCCGGCCGTTCGTGGAGGGGATCGACGTCGTCATCGGGGTCGCGGTGCTCACCGATTTCGCGGCGCGCCTCGCGATCTCCCGGCGGCGCTGGCGCGAGTTCCTGCGGCCCACGACCTGGGCGGATCTGGCCGCGATCGTCTCCTTCCTCGCGCCGATCGTGGGCGAGGGCGCGGGCTTCCTGAGGATCCTGCGCACGCTGAGGTTCCTGCGCACCTACCAGGTTCTCGACCGCCTGCGGGCGGACAGCCCCCTGTTCCGCCGCAACGAGGAGGTGGTCATCGCGGTGGTGAACCTCGCCGTGTTCATCTTCGTGATGACGAGCGTCGTCTACGCGACGCAGCACCGCTCGAACCCCAACATCGGCAATTACGTCGACGCGCTGTACTTCACCGTCACCTCGCTGACGACGACCGGCTACGGCGACGTGACGTTGCAGGGCACCGGCGGGCGCCTGCTCTCGGTCGTGGTGATGATCTGCGGGGTGACGCTGTTCCTGCGCCTCGCCCAGGTGCTGTTCCGCCCCTACAAGGTGCGCTTTCCCTGCCCGACCTGCGGCCTGCAGCGGCACGAGCCGGACGCGGTCCATTGCAAGGCCTGCGGCACGATCCTCAACATCCCCGACGAGGGCGCCGACTGAGCGTCCCCTTCCGCGACGCGGCCGTCCCCGTCACGGCCGCCGATCCGGCGCTCGCGCGGGCCGCGCATGTCTCGAACGTTCCGCCTCGATACCGAACTCGCGCGAGCGCCTCAGTCGTTTGCGCCCACCCCGCAAGCAGAGCGCAGGCAATCGCGTTGCGGACGAACCGGATTCCGGCGTGGCCAAATCTTGGAGCGCGTGCCAGAATACTGGCATGCCAGTGCGAGTACACGCCCTTCGGGCCCGTCGAGAGCTGCTCAACGCTCAGCAGCCCGCCACCTCAGCCGAGCCGGCCCTCGCGCGCGGCACACATCGAGGGACGCATCGGGGCAGGCATCGTTGGACGATCCGGGGGCCCGGTGGACGGGCGCGAGGTGGGGGCGATCCCGGCGCGGCCCGCGCGCGTCGCGAACCGGGCGGTCCGGAGCTGCCGGACCGGGTGGGCCGCGCCGGCTGAGCGGCGATGCCCTGCCCTCCCATCCTCGACGTCACGGTCGCCAACATCGTCAAGCTGGCCGAGGCCTATCGGGTCGGCGCCATCGTCGAGGCCGAGCACGTCGTCGACATCTATCTCGCCTGCTTCAACGGATACGAGGAGCGCAGCATCGCCCTCGACATGCTGCTTCGCGAGCTGAGCCGGCCCGAGCGGCGGGCGCACAACCGGGGCGGATTGTTCGAGCAGGTCGAGATCTACATCGACCGGCGCCACCGCATCATGGCGCTCGACTTTCAGTAATCGGCAGCGCCCGGAAGCCGCGCCGGGCTCAGTGCGTGCTGGAGAGCTTCATCATGACGAGCCCGGACACGATCAGCGCGGCCGCCGACAGGCGGGCCATCGTGGCCTGCTCGCCGAGGGCCATGATGCCGACCGCGAAGGCGCCGACCGCCCCGATGCCGGTCCAGATCGTGTAGGCCGTCCCGAGGGGGAGCGTGCGCATGGAGAGCGCCAGGAGGCCGACGCTGCCCGCCATCGCCACCGCCATGATCGCGGTCGCCAGGGGGCGCGTGAAGCCGTGCGACTGCTTCATCGCGTAGGCCCACACCACTTCGAGGATTCCGGCAGCGATCAGGTAGATCCAGGCCAAGGGGCCCTCCTCTGTGAAGGGCCGGGCCGTCCCGGACTTGGACCCCGTGGCGGGGGGAGGACGTGGCCTCGCGCGCCTCACCTAAGCCTGCGGCGGTCGCGTTTCAACGTGGCGCGCGAAGCCTCCGCGCCGGGGACGGCCGGAGGATCCGGGCCCTCGACGCTCAGACCCGCCGCGCCCGGACGCCCCCCGCGAACCGAAGCCGCGAGGCGCGAGCCGAGGCACGGTTCAGAATGCCCGCGCCTCAGGCGTAGCTGGTCCTCTGCTTCTTGAGCGGGACCAAGCTCATCTCCTGCACCTCGACCCCGTTCTCCGCGCGCCGATAGCGGACCGTCAGCTCGACGAGGTCGCCGTCCGCGATCCCGCACACGTCGAGGGCCTCGATGAGCCCGTCCCGCAGCTGTTGCGCCGAGCGCAGCGACTTCGCCTTGTTGTCCGTCATCGTTCACCGCCTCCAGTCAGCCGCACGGGGATCGGTGCCTCACCGGGGCGGTACGGCGCGGCCCCGCAGGACACTCAGAACACGTCGCCGTCGTCGGCGTCGTACCGGTGGGGATCCTGGATGTTCGTCGGCACGAGCGGCACGTGGATCGCGGGCACGATCCGCCCCCGCGCTTCCGAGCGCGGCGGCTCGGTCAGCATGGTGGCCCAGAAGGCACCGGTGGCCAACGCGAAAGCTGTTGCGAACAGGACGAGCGCGCGCATTGCCACCTCCTGGATCAGAATTGCAGGATAGTTTGACTTCCCCGTCGATCGCTACAGGAATTTGTCCTTCGCGAGAATAAATACAAAATGCATTTGTCGGCCGGAACGACTCTGCGAGAACCGTCCGGCCCTCGGTGCCGCACCGGCCTCCGCCCGGCCTGTTGCCACGCAACGACACGACCGTGATCATCGCCGGCTGTGCCCGACTCGGCACAGCATCCCGCCCCGGCCAAGCCTACGATGGCGCGGATGGAGCAGCGCGGGGAGCAGGCGATGTCGCAATTGTCACAGGACGCGTTCGCGGGGGTGCTGGAAGCGGCCTGGGCGCACGGGCAGCGGGTGCGCGAGGAGACCGGCGTGGTCGTCGAGCTGCGCCTCACCACGATCGGGCTGACGGCGCTGGTCGCCGACGGACCCTGCGATGTCACGGCGACGGTCTCCTGGCAGGATCTCGCGGGCTCGGACGACCTTCTGGGTCTCCTGTGCGCCCGGATCGCCGACGTGGCGCGCCAGCGCACCGACGCGCAGCGCCCGGCCCGGATGGCCGCGTGACGCGCGCCTCCCGCGCCGCGCCCTTCGGCGGATCGGCGGCGGGGCGCGGGCATTCCCACCTCGCGGACGGCGCGCCGCCGCGCTAAGCTCGCGGCGATCGGGAGGCTTGCGATGACGTTCACGGTGACGAGCGACAAGGCCGACGACAGGGCCGACCCGTCGAGGGCCGAGAATTACCTGAGGCCCGCCGATGCCTACCGGCGGGCGCGCGAGTGCGAGCAGAGCGGCCTCGCCGTGACGATTCGCCTGCCGACCGGGGACGACGTCACGCCGGAGGAGTTTCGCGAGTTGTACCTGTTGAAGGACGCGGATTGACGCGTCCCGCTTCCCGCGAGGCAGAGGCCTGATGAGCGCATCCCTGGTGACCCTCCTCCTGACGGCGACCTTCGTGGCCGGATGCGTGTCGATCCACCTCCTGCGGAAATGGGCGGTTCAGGTCGCGGAGGGTCTCGCGGCCGTCCTGTTCACGGTCCTCGCGCTGCTGACCGCCCTCCTGATCGGTGAGCCCGCCCGCGGCGGCTCGGAGAGCATCGCCACCCGGATCGAGCTCCTGGGCGACCCCTTCGGGACGGTGCAGGCGCGCCTGGACCCGGGCACCCACTGAGCCCGAGGCCGCGGCGGCTTCAGGTCTCGCGCGACGCGGCGGCCTCCGCCGCTCCGTCCGCCGTGACCTCCTGCGCCAGCCACGTGGTGATGGCCTTGTGGTCGGCGTGCTTGAGGCCGAGGCCGCCGCAGCTGATGAAGGCGCCGATAGCGAACAGCGCCGCCTTCTGGCTCAGTTCGGGGGCCGGCGCCGTTCCGGTCGCCGCCTCGATCGCCCGGCTGACGCCGTGCGCGGCGCAGGCCATCGCCAGGGCCGCTTCCTCGGACAGCGCGACGATCTCTTTCGGCGGTGCACGCATCAGTGATCCCGGCGGCCGCTCTGCGATCAGGGCGCGCAGTCCATCTCCCGAGCCTTCGGGCTGACATGCCCTACGGCCGCCGCGCGGTTCCAGCCGCGTCGATAGTGTACCGGCGGGCCGCCGCCCGCACGCCGCGCCCGGTCAGCAGCCGATGCAGATCGGCTTTGCGGCCCGCTCCCCGTCCTTGAGGAGGCGGCTCATCTTCGTCTCCCGGTTGTAGGTCGGGGTGTCCGCGAGGTCGGCCGGGCCTTCCCGTCCGGGCGTTCCCGGAAAAGATGCCACCGCCACCGACGATCGGGACAATTCCACCGGGCGCAGCGGCTGCCAGCCCAGCCGGGCCATCTCCGAATTCCTGAGCACCGCGAGCGGCGTCACCTCGGAGGCCGGATCGCTTCGCGGCGTGGAGAGCAACCGGCCGGGGAGGATTCGCGGCAGCGTCTTCGCATAGACGGTGGGTTTAGGGATCGTATGCCTAGGAAGAGATGTGTACTTGCCCGTCTTGTCGGAAAGACGAGAGCAAGCCGTGACAAGAAGAATAAGGGCGCATGACGCCGCTATGCGCAACGTAATCATGGTCGATACTATGGTGCTAGTGCTTAAGCTAAGCAATTCATGCGGATCTGAATCGCCTCGGCGGCGCGGGTTCTCCAAGCATGGTGCGGAACCGCTCCCTTGCTGCCGGCGCGCGGGCGGGACGCGTCCGTGATCGCGATCAACGTCCGCGGCGTCGGGCGGTGATCGCGCGCGCGCGGTGATGATTGCTCGCGCGGTCTGGGAATTCCGCCGATCCGCGCTATCGTTGCGGCATGGCCGATCCGCTCGACCACGATCCCGTCCACGAAGCGATCGAGGCCCTGCGCGCGGCCGGCCGCACCGTGCTGCCGGCCGAGGACGCCCCCGGCCTCTACCGGATCGACCACGGCCCCGAGATGACCGGCGCCGACGTGGTGGCGATGGCCGTCGGGATGGGGCTGGTCGAAGGCCCTGACGAGATCGAGTAGCCCATGCCGGACATCTTCGAGGCCCACAGCTTCGCGATCACGGCGCATGCGGGCCAGATCGACAAGGGCGGCCAGCCCTACATCCGCCACTTGGAGCGGGTCGCCAACGCGGCCGTGAAGCGCGCCGGCCACGCCCGCGCGGTCGACCGCATCGCGATCGACCCGATGGAGGTGATGCAGGCGGCCATCCTGCACGACGTCCTGGAGGACACCCCGCGCACCGAGGACGATCTCGTCGCGGCGGGCTTCCCGGCCTCCGTGGTCGAGGCCGTGCGGATCCTCACGAAGCCGGCCGCGCGCACGGCCTATTCCGAGCGGATCGGCGCAGTGATCGCGAGCCGCAACCTCGCCGCGATCCTGATCAAGATCTCCGACAACGAGGACAATCTCGGCCCCGAGCGCACCCTGCCGGACGGCGCCTTCCTGCGGGAGCGCTACGCGACGTCGCTCGCGCGGCTTCGGGCGGCGGCCGAAGCCCTGGGCTACACCGGACCCTGATCCGCGCCCGGCAGGGCCGGGCCCGGCGCTCGGCAAGCGTACCGACCCGCCGGGCCCGCGCGCGGTGCGCTAGAACGGAGGCTCCGCGCGGCGTCGCGGGCCGAACACGGGAGGAAGCCATGCCGCTGTTCATCACGCAGGGTCGCTTCACCACGGATGCCGTCAGGGGGATGATGGCGACCCCCGAGAACCGGGAGGAGGCGGTGCGGGAGCTGCTCGCACAATCGGGAGGAAAGCTCCTGAACTACTACATGACCTTCGGCGAGTACGATTTCCTGATCGTCGCGGAGGGCACGACCGAGGGCATGGCGACCTCGGTGATCGTCGCCGCGGCCGGGGGCGCCATCACCGACATGAAGACGTCGCTGGCCATGACCACGAGCGAGATGGCGGCCGCGTTCCGCAAGGCGCGCGAGGTCTCCGGGAGCTACAAGCCCGCGGGCGCGGCGGGCGGCTCCGCCCGCTGACGCCGCGGCCCGGCCGCGAGGCGGGGCGGTCAGCCGCCCTGCCCCACGGGCTCGCTCTCCCGGCCCCAGGCACGCAGATCCGCCACGAAGAGGTCGGGCACCTCCATCGCCGCGAAATGGCCGCCCCGCGGCATCTCGCGCCAGCGCGTCACCGCGTAGCCCCGCTCCACCCAGTCCCGCGGCGGGTTCGGTGAGCGCGGGTCCGGATAGGCCGCGAAGGCCGTCGGCACCTCGACCCGCCGCCCGATGGGCATCCGCCGCGCCTCCTCCTCCTGCGCCCCGGCGTAGATCCACGTCGCGGTCGGGAAGGCGCCGGTCAGGATGTAGAGGAGCGCGTTCGTCAGGAGCCGGTCCCGGGTGAAGACCTGCCCGAAGGGCCGCTCGCGCAGATCCGCCCAGTCGTGGAAGCGCTCGACGAGCCAGGCGAGCTGCGCCACCGGCGCGTCGGCCATCGCGAAGGCGAGCGAGAGCGGCCGCGTGCCCTGCAGCTGCGCGTAGGCGCCGAGGCGCCGCTGGGACGCGTCGAAGGCCTGCTTCCACGCCCGCTCCGCCGCGCTCTCGGGCTCGGCGTCGGGCTGCACCAAGAGGTAGTTCAGGTGGATGGCCTGGAGGGAGGCGGCGTGGTCGAGGGCGAGCCACGCGCTGACCCCCGCCCCCCAATCGCCCCCTTGCGCGCGGTAGCGCGGGTAGCCCAGCACCTGCCGCATCAGGGTATCGAACAGCCGCGCCGCGGTGCGCGGCCCGACCGGCGCCGCGGGCGTGCCCGAGAAGCCGAAGCCCGGCAGCGCCGGGATGACGAGATCGAAGGCATCCTCCCGCCGGCCGCCGTGCCGGGAGGGAAAGGCCAGCGGCTCGATGACGGACCAGAACTCGTAGACCGAGCCCGGCCAGCCGTGGGTGAGGAGAAGCGGGCGGCGCCCGTCCGCCTCGCCGACCACGTGCACCACGTGCAGGTCGAGCCCCTCGACCGTGGCGATGCCCTGCGGGAAGCGGTTGAGATCGGCCGCCGCCGCCGCGGCGTCGAAGCCGTCGAGCCAGTAGGCGCAAAGCTCCGCGAGGAATTCGGGATCGCAGCCGTAGCGCCAGCCCGCGCCCTCCGGCACCGGCGGCATGCGGTAGGTCCGCACCGCCTCGCGAACGCGGGCCACCCTGTCGGGCTCCCAAGCGACCGTGAACGCGCGCATCCGGACCACCTCCCCGTACGGCCGTTGAACGCTCGGATCCGGCCGCGGCTCCGCCGGTGGACGCCGCATCGACCGGTACCGGCATCGCTCGGCGGAGAAGGGCGCGTGATCAGCGCGCAAACTGCTCCGGAGCTTCGGCACCGGGCGCCGACGGCCCCTTCGCGGCGGCGGCCCCGCGCATGGAGGCGCAAGTCCTCGTCAACGGGGACGTCACGATCTTGAAGATCCGCTTCGATCCTCGAAGACGGCGAGGAAGGCGGCAAGGCGCTGCGGTTCCTCCGGGCGGCTCGGAACACCGGCCGGGCCGCCCGGTTGAAGCGGCTCACCCCGAGACACGCTTGAGGCGCCATGACCACGGACCCGCTGAAGAAATACCCGCAGCCGCCCTTCGCGGCGCAGCCGCAGAGCTTTCCCGGCAAGACCGGCCGCATGGCGCCCGAGCCCGACCACGGCGAGGAGAGCTATCGCGGCTCGGGCAAGCTCGCCGGCAAGGCCGCCCTCGTCACCGGCGGCGACAGCGGCATCGGCCGCGCGGTCGCCATCGCCTACGCCCGCGAGGGCGCGGACGTGGCCATCGCCTACCTGCCCGAGGAGCAGAAGGACGCGGAGACGGTCGGCGCCTGGATCGAGAGGGCGGGCCAGCGCGCGCTCCTCCTGCCCGGCGACCTGAAGGATTCCGGCCACGCCCGCGACATCGTCGCCCGCACCGCCGAGGCCTTCGGCCGGCTCGACGTGCTCGTCAACAATGCCGGCTTCCAGCAGCCGAACAAGGACCTGGAGGCGATCGAGGACGCGGTGTTCGAGGACCATTTCCGCACCAACGTGTTCGGGTCCTTCTACGCGACCAAGGCCGCGCTCGCGCATCTGAAGCCGGGCGCCTCGGTGATCTTCACCTCCTCGGTCAATTCCAAGCACCCGATGCCGACGCTGCTCGCCTACAGCGCGACGAAGGGGGCCTTGAGCAACATGGTGCTGAGCCTCGCCCAGCTTCTCGCCGAGAAGGGCATCCGGGTGAACGGCGTCCTGCCGGGCCCGATCTGGACGCCCTTCATCCCCGCCGGGATGAGCGAGGAGGCGGTGAAGTCCTTCGGCAGCCAGGTGCCGTTCGGCCGCCCGGGCCAGCCGGCGGAGCTGGCCTCGGCCTACGTGATGCTCGCCGCCGAGGAGAGCAGCTACACCTCGGGCGCCCTCGTCACCGTGGCGGGAGCCATGCCGGTGTTCTGAGCCGCCGGCCTCCGTCGCGGCGCGAATTCCCGTGAAACGGAATCCGCCGCTCGAGACTTAACCTTGATGGGTGCGGGCAAGCGCGGCCGTCTCCGAGGTCCGCGTTCCTCCACCCGACGGGAGGCGAGCATGAGCTTGGTGTTATTCCTGGTCTTCGTCGGTCCCTATCTCGCGCTGGCCGTGTGGAACATGATGGCCATGCGCAACGAGCGGCCGCTCCACGCGGTCGCCGCGCCCGCGGGCGCACCCGCGCGCCCCGGCGAGGGGATCTGACGCCCCACGATCCTGATGTCGCGACGCGCGAGGCCCCGCGGAATCCCTGGATCCGCGGGGTCTCGCCGCCGGCCGCCCTTCAGGCGAACAGCATCCCGTCCGTCGGAACGTGGACGGTGAAGGCGCGGCCTTCGTCCACCCAGCCCGGGCCGGCCGATCCGTGGTTGATGGCGTCGGCCTCGGCCGCGTTCGCCGCGTAATGGTGCAGGCCCGTCTGCGTGTTGTAGAAGCGCTCCAGCGTCACGCCGCCGGTGCCGGCCGCGGCCGGGCTGGCGTAGGCCTCGAAGGCGACGCCCTCGTAGTGGTAGCTCGGTAGCGTCTTGATGATGGTGTCGCGCTCGCCCGCGTCCGTCGTGAAGAAGTGCTGGCCGGTCTTGGTGTCGTAGAAGCGGAACACGTCGATCGTGTTCGGGCCGTCCTGCGGCGTCGCCCAGCCGACGCCCTCGTACTGGTAGCTCGGCAGGCTCTTCAGGATCTGCGCCTTCTCGGCGGCGCTCGTCGTGTAGAAATGGTCGCCCGTCCGCGTGTCGTAGAAGCGGTAGACCGCGTTCACGTCCGAACCGTCCGAGGTCTGGGTCGGCGGCTGCGTCGGGGGCGCGGTCGTCGAGCCGGGTGTCGAGCCGTAGAGCGCCTGGATGCCCGCGATGTCGCCCGCCATCAGCCCGGTGATCGAGGGGCTGATGATCGAGTTCATCACCTCCGGCTTGCCGTTGTAATGGTCGAGCCCGAGAGCGTGGCCGATCTCGTGCAGCGCCACGAGGTAGAAGTCGGTACCCTGGTTGCTGACGACCCGGCCCCCCGCGACGTGCCAGCCCTCGGCCGAATCGAAGGTGACGGTGGCCGATGTCATGCGCTGGCCGGAGAAGGCGTAGCTCGCGTAGCCGAGCGTGTTGCCCAGCCCGTCGAGGACGCCCTGCGTCAGGTCGATGCTGGCGGAGGCGGTGGAGGAGACCTGCTGGAAGCTGATGTTGGCCACGCTCGCCCAGGCGGCGAAGGCGGACTGGACGGCGCTGGCGAAGGCAGCGGGAAGCGCGGCATCGAGCGCCCACGTCACCGTCCCGCCGCTGGTTCCCCGCGCTCCCGCGCCCCAGCGCGGGCCCTCAAGCACGTAGTCGACCATGCGTTTCCCCTCTTTCGAAGTTGTAGCTTGGCCATTGAGATACTAAAGGCGTCCTAATTGGGGCGGCGGGATGAAACGTTCCTTTTTCGATGTCTTCCTGCATTCGGCGCGGAAAATTCGCGTATTGGTTGACGCGATGTGAAAATTGTCGCCGGTCTTCGCGAGGTTGCGCGAAGTTCTGTCAGGGAGGGCGGCGCGATCCGGCCGCGGCCTCAGGCTTCCGTCAGTAAGACGATCACCTCGCCTGCGTCGACGATCAGCTGCGTGAAGGCGAGGTACATCAGGATCGGCAGCTTCCTCAGGGCCGCACCGGCCTCGTCGCGGATCAGCAGGCACCAGCCCGCGTCGAACTCGGCCGTCTCCCCGCTCGCTCGCATCTCCTCCAGGGCCGCCTCTGCCTCCTCGAGCGCCTCCTCGACGGTGGCCGCCTCGATCCCCGTCCGGTCCGGGATGATCCGCTCCCGGCACACGAGGTCGAAGTAGAAGCGCTTCAGCACGGGCTCGCTCCCCCCTGACGGCCACGGGCCGGGGCGTCCCGCTCGGCGCTCCGAGCGTCCGGCACCGGCGGTGCGGGCCGCCGGCCGCGAGAGGTTCGGACGCCGGACGGTCGGACCAGCTTAAGGTAGTTCGACATCGATTAAACAGTCGTTCAGATTAATTCCGCCCTAACGGGATCGACTGGATTATATACCTTTATTGAACCGCCGTGCTATGATTTCAGTCCAGTCTGTGGAGCAGACGGATTAAGAGGCGAACTCTTCAGCCGTAACACCTGCTGCCGGCGCGCGAGCGTGGGCCGCGCATCGACACGGGTTGCATTCATGGGCACGGCTGACGGATCACGGGACGGGGTGGCGGACGAGACGCGCGCGCGCCGCGAGCAGATCCGCGCCCACGTGCGCACGGTGCTGCGCAAGCTCGCTACGGCGAAGGCGGGCGGACAGACCCCGCCCGGCGCCTGAGGAGCCGGGCTCAAGGGCATCCGAGCGCATCGTTCCGCGGAGGGTGACGGCCACCCCTGCGCCGTTGACGGGCGGGCTCGGAGCATCTTCCGCTGAAGCGGTTGCCCGCTCAGCGCAAGAAGATGCTGCTCTATCAAGCAGTTAGGGCATCTTCCATGGTGCCGGTATACTGAACGATGCTCTAGAGCGGGTGGAGCCCGTTCTCGCGAGCCCAGATCGCCGCCTGGGTCCGGTTCTGCGCCTTGAGCTTGCGCAGGATGTTCTTGACGTGGATCTTCACCGTCGGCTCGGCCAGGGCGTAGCGCAGGGCGATCATCTTGTTCGAGGCGCCTCCCGCCAGGCAGCGCAGCACCTTCACCTCGCTGGTCGAGAGCGGTGCCGTGGGGGCGCCCGCCTGCGGGGCTGCCTCGGCCGGCCGCGCCGGGGTCGGGCCGGCATTCGCGGCGAGCCGGCCGAGCAGGCCCGGCGTGAGCACGGCGACGCCCTCCATCACGAGGTCGAGGGCCCGGACGAGCGTCTCGGGCTCGACCGCGCAGTCGAGGATGCCGTGGGCCGCGCCGCAGAGGTCGCCGGGCGGCAGGCCGGCGCCCGTGAACAGGACGAGCCGGGCCTCCGGCCAGGCGGCGCGGTGGGCGCGCGCGGTCTCGACGCCGCGGGGATCGTCGAGCATCGCGACGATCAGTTGCGGCGCCCGCTCCCCGGCCGGCGGTCCCGCATCCGGCACGGTGGCGAAGCGCGACCCGGCGAGATGCGATCTCAACCCCTCCCGGGCCAGCGCGTTCGAGGCGACCACGACCGTCGGTACGATACCGCTGAACATCCACGACTCCTCACGCGAGCCGTCTTCGGGCTCTCGCTCGGACAATCACGCTCAAGCTTCGGCGGTTCGAGGCCGCCCGCGCCAGGGAAGTGCTGAGTCCGGAAGGGTACGCAGGGCCTTCAGCCCTCCTCGAAGAAGTCCACGCTGCCGTCGTCGAGGTCGTAGCGCGCGCCGACGATCTTGAGCTTGCCGGCCTTGACCGGGTCCGCCAGGAGCGCCTCGGCCGTGCGCAGGCGCAGCACCGTGCGCCGCACGTTCTCGCGCACGGCGTTGTCGAGGAGGTCGCCGGGCTGCCCCTGCGCCCGCAGGACGGCGGGGACGATCGGCTCGACCATCCGGCCGATGCTGCCGGGGAACACGGCGTTGTCCTTGACGACGCTCACCGCCGCCTGCACCGCCCCGCACTTCTCGTGCCCGAGGACCACGATCAAGGGCACGCCGAGCTCGACCACGCCGTACTCGATCGAGCCCATCGCCGTGCTGTCGACGGTGTTGCCGGCGTTGCGCACGATGAACAATTCGCCGAGGCCGCGTCCGAACAGGAGCTCGGGCGGCACCCGGCTGTCCGAGCAGCCGACCAGGACCACGAAGGGCGTCTGGCCGCGCGCGATCTCGATGCGCCGGTCGCGGTCGGTCGCTCCGCGGCGGAAGGGGGCGTCGGTCGTGAAGGAGCGGTTGCCCTCCTTCAGGAGGGCCAGCGCCTGGTCCGGGCTGAGATCCGTGCGCTTGCCCCCGGCCGCACGCGCATTGGGTGCGATGGCGCCCAGGGGCGCGAGGGCGGCCAGGGGCACGAGAGCGGCGCAGCACGCGCAGGCGACGAAGCGGCGGCGATCGAGCTTCATCCGAATTCCCTCCCGCATTGTCCGCGAGGCTAGCGCGGTTGAATCCGGAAGGGAATTTGCGTTCTCAGGTTGTAAGCGGACGGGGCCCGCTCACCACTTGTAGCCGACGCTCGCCAGGATGCGGCGGCGGTCGCCGTAGAAGCAGGCCGAGACCGTCGAGCAGGTGGAGACGTAGCGCTCGTCCGAGATGTTCCGGACGTTGAGCGCGAACCGCCACCCCTCCCAATCGTAGTGGATGACCGCGTCGCCGACGATGTAGGGCGACACCTTGAAGAGGTTCTGCGGATCGGCGAACGAGCCGCCGACGCCGCGCACGCCACCGCCGAAGCCGAAGTTCCGCCACGCCCCGGTCTGGATCGTGTAGTCGAGGAAGATCGAGCCGAATTGCTGCGGCGTGGCCGCCGGAGTCCGGCCGATGAGCGTCGGATCGGCATCCCGCGTGATCTGGAACTGATAGGCGGTGTAGGCGCCGACCAGCCGCAGGCCCGGCATCAGGTTGGCCACCGCCTCGAGCTCGACGCCGCGCGAACGGACCTCGCCGTTCTGGATGGTCTGCAGGACGTTGGCCGGGTTCGTCGAGAGCACGTTCTGCCGGGTGAGGTCGAACACGGCCGCACCGATATAGCCGTCGAAGCCGATCGGCTGGTACTTGAAGCCGACCTCGACCTGCTCGCCGGTCTCGGGCCGCAGGATCTCGCCCGCGCCGTTGACGCCGACGAGCGGGTTGAAGCTGCGGGCGTAGGAGACGTAGGGGGCGACGCCGAGATCGCTCGTGTAGATCAGCCCGACGCGCCCGCTGAAGGCGCTGATGTCGCGGGTCCCGCTCGCGCCGAGGCGGTTGTCGTTGTCGGTGCTGACCCAGTCGTTGCGCCCGCTGAGCACCAGCGTCCAGGGACCGAACTTGATCTGGTCCTGCAGGTAGAGGCCGACTTGGTTCTGGGTGAGGAAGTTGTTCTGGAAGGGGAAGGTCGTGAAGGGCGCGTTCGGGGTGTAGACCGGGTTGATCAGGTTGAGCGAGGGTCCGAAGCCGAAATCCTGCACGTTGTTGATGTCGTAGCGCCGGTACTCGACGCCGCCGAGCAGCGTGTGGTCGAGGAAGCCCGTGCGGAAGGGCGCGATCACCTGCGTGTCGATGTCGGCCTGCGTCGCCGAGTTCTGCGCCAGGAAGTTGAAGCGGCTGAGGTCGGCCGCCGCGGCCGTCGTCGCGTAGCCGCCGCCGAAGCGGGTGCGGTAATCGACGTCGACCTGCCCGTAGCGGGCGTTCTGGCGGACCACGATGTCGTTGTCGAAGCGGTGCTCGAACTCGTAGCCGATGAGCGCCTGGTCACGGGTGAACTTGTCGAGGCCGGGATCGCCCGTGAACCGGCTCGTCGAGATGAAGCCGAAGGGCGCCGCCTGCACCGTGCCCTCGTAGGGCAGGAAGTTCTGGCCCTTCGTGTCGTCGTGCCGGAACGAGGAGAGCACCGTGAACGAGGTCGAGGCGTCCGGCCGCCAGGTGAAGGACGGCGCGATGTAGAAGCTGTCGTCGTTGACGTAGTCGACCTGGGTGCCGCCGCCGCGCGCGCGGCCGACCAGCCGGTAGAAGAACTGGCCCTGGCCCGGGCGGTCGCCACAGGACCCCCGATGTCGAAGGCGCCGTAGGCGTTGCCGTGCTCGTCGACGCCCGCTTCGACGTAGCGCAGCGGCACCAGCGGCGGGCGCTTGCTCACCGCGTTGACGATGCCGCTCGGGCCGGTGCCGCCGTAGAGCACCGAGGAGGGGCCGCGCAGAACCTCGATGCGCTCCAGGCCGAAGGGCTCCAGCTTCCAGGTGGCGTAGGCGGTCTCGAAGAGCTGAAGCCCGTCGAGGAACAGGCCGACCTCCTGGGCCGGGAAGCCGCGGATCAGGAACCAGTCGTTGCGGGTGTCGGAGCCGAAGGTCGCGCCGAGCACGGGCGAGTATTGCAGGGCCTCCTGCAGGGAGACCGGCTTCTGGTCGTCGAGCTGCTGGCGGCCGATCACGGTGATCGCCTGCGGCGTCTCCAGGATCGGCGTGTTGGTCTTGGTGCCGGCCGTCGAGCGGTTGGCGACGTAGCCGTTGATGGGCCCGCGCGGGTCCTCGGGCAGCCCGGGGCCGCCGCGGCCGTTGCCGACACCCTCGACGCTCAGCTCCTCGAGCTGCGCGCTGGCGCCCGCGGCCGAGGGGTTGGCCGCCCCCCGCCGCGGCGGCGTCGCCTCCTGGGCGAGCGATCTCTGCACGAACCCGCCCGCGTTGATCGCGATCATGTCGGAAAGGCCGAGGCTCAGGGCCGCGAGGGAGACCCCGGCCAGCGCGCGGGCGCGCCTGCGAGCCTGCGGACGGGCGTGATGAAACGGACTCATGACCTTGCCCCTCGAGACGCGCGTCGCCCTTCGGAGACGCGCATGCGACCACGTTCGCCAAGGCCCCCAGGCCGCGGCCTTGTTGTTTATAATGATGATAAACTGCTGATTTTTCAGCGCTTTATTGATCCACGCCTAAGCCTCGGCCCGAAATCTGACAAGGTGCCGGACGCGGAATGCGGCGCAGTGTGGTGCGGGGGCAACGAAGGACTTCCGCCTGTCTCGCGCCCGGGATTACGGGCGTCCGCCGAGCCGGTTCCAGGGCTGCAAGACACCTTTCCCCCGGGGCCGGTTTCGCGAGCCCGCGCGATGACACATCGTCGGTGCATTGGCCCTCACGCCAAGAGGGCAGGAGAGCGCCTGCAACCCCTCACGCCGGTCGTCCTGCCCGCCCAACTTCGCCCCGCGGCCGCACGGCGCGCGGGGTTTCTTTTGGCTCTCCGTCCCGAGGGCCCGGATCCTGCCGGGACCGGGCGCCCCCTTCCGGACCGAGCGGGGCGCGACGATTGCCGCGCCGTAGCCCCCGTGCAGGATGCGGGAGGCGCCGCGCCGCCGGCCGAGGGGCCCGTCCGGCGTCCCGGCCCTGCGGCGCGCCCCGCGGGACGCGGGGCGGGCGCACCGGGAGGCCGGGACCATGCTCAGGCATTTCGACCATCTGACCATCGTGGTGCGGGATCTGGAGCGCGCGAAGGCGTTCTTCGCGGTGCTCGGCTTCCGGGAGGCCCTATCGGTGGTCATCACCGGGGAGCCGTTCGCGAGCTACATGGGTGTCCCCGACATCGAGGCCGAGCACGTGACGCTCGTCCTGGAGCAGGTCTCGCCGCGGACGGAGATCCAGCTCCTGCATTACCGGCATCCGGATCCCCTGCCGGACGCCCATATCCGCGACCTGAGCCGGATCGGCATGAACCACATCTGCTTCTCGGTCGACGACGTCGCGGAGGAGGTCGCGAAGCTGAAGGCGCACGGGTTCGAGGCCCGCAACGCGATTATGGATTTCCACGCGCGCAAGCTCGTCTTCATCGACGGGCCGGAGGGCGTCACCGTCGAACTCGCCGAGTGGCACTAGTAGGGATCGCGTCGGCGGGCGGGCCGCCGCCCCGGCGCGGGAACGGGCGGGACGTGCGGTCTAGAAGACCTCGAACACGTCGGCGTCGTAGCGGTCCGGATCGGGCGCAG
Organism: Methylobacterium durans; assembly: GCF_003173715.1. NCBI lineage: Bacteria > Pseudomonadati > Pseudomonadota > Alphaproteobacteria > Hyphomicrobiales > Methylobacteriaceae > Methylobacterium > Methylobacterium durans. The sequence continues at coordinate 6,020,425 of NZ_CP029550.1, forward strand.
CGGCTGCGGCTGCGGTGGGCAGCGGCGGGACGAGGCGCGTCGGGACCCGGCCCTGCGAGAGGGAGGGCCGGGTGAGCATCGTCACCGAGAGCGCGCCGGCCGCGAGCCCGAAGACGACGATCAGCAGGTGGAACACGCGCATCCTGCGCCTCCGGGCTGGAATGTTCCCAAGTATAGGGCGCGCCAGCGCTTCGGCCTGATCAAACTTCTGCCAATCAGAACAAAGAGAATGCAATTCCTGCCCGGAATTCGAGCGAAAAGGGCTCCGACCGGATTCTTGGCCGCGGCGCGTCCTGCCCCGCATCGACGCTGCGACGGGGCCGCGCGGCCCATGCGAGCACAAGCGGGACCGGTGCGCCGCCCCCTTCGGTCGGGAACCGCACGGAGGCGCAGAACCCCGTTCGCGGGCGGCCGCTTGGGTATGAGCGCGGACAGACGACCACCGGAAAAATACGTAGCTTTTGATCGAAAGGCGGCTTCGACGCCCTCCAAGGAGGGCCAACGGGCAGGGGTGGGGGGTTCATGTTCGCGAGATTGCACGCCGTCGGCACAGCCTGTCTCAACGGGCTGCGCACGGGCCTCGATCGGGTTGCGGCGCCGCGCGACCGACTGCCCGCGGCGGAGGCCCCGCCCGAACCCCGAACCGTCCCCAGCACCGTCCGGAGCGGCGGCTCCCAGGTACCTCAAGGCGCTCACGACCTCCGCGGGCCGGACCCGCGGCCGATGCGCGAGCGCCTCGTCGACGTGATGCTGTTCCTCCTCGGACAGACCCCCGATCCGACGCGGGAGGATTGGCTCGGCGCCATCGACGACCTGTTCGGCGAGCTCGACGAGAGCGAGAAGCAGCGACTCGCCGAGGCGGGCATGGCCCTCGTGAGCACCCACGCCCGGCCGGCCGCGCCGCTCCGCCTCGTGCACGCCAATCCCGCGGCAGCGCAGACCAAGCCCGCGGCGCCGAACCAGCCCGCGGCGACGCCGAAACGGCTCGCGGCCGAGGGCGGGCGCGCGGCGCGGCTCGAGGCCGTGGCCTGAGCGGGCGCGAGGCTCCGCGATCCAAGCTGAACGGGAGCTGCCGGGCACCGTCAGGTCCGGTGCAGCGGCCCCGTGCCACTCTCTGCCTCGGCTCGGGATCTCCCCGGGCCTGACAGGGACCTCGGGGCCATGAAGACCTTCGCCGTGCTCTCGGCCGCCGCGCTCATCGGCGCCGGCACCCTCGTTTCCGAACCCGCCGCGGCGCGGGGCGGCGGCGCCGCCGTCGCGGCCGGCCTCGTCGGCGGCCTGGCCGCGGGCGCCCTCCTCGGCGCCGCCCTGTCGGAGGCACGCGCGGCGCCGGCCTACGACGACGCGCCGGTCTACGGCGCGGCCCCGCCCGTGGCCGCCTATCGACCTTTCCGCGCGGTGCGGCGTGACGTGTACGACGAGCCCGGCTTGCCAGAGCGCCGCGTCGCCTACGAGCGAGCGCCCGCTTACGAGTGGGTGCCTGCCTATGAGCGTCCCCGGCCCCGGCGCTGGCACCGGGACTGCGACCGGTTCGAGGGCTACGGCGGCTGGTGAGGCCGCCGCTCCCGCTCTCCCCTCAGCCGCGGGGCCCGAGCAGGATGATCGCCGTGCCGGCGAGGCAGACCGCGCCGCCGGCGAGGTCCCAGCGGTCGGGCCGGTGCCCCTCGGCGAGCCAGAGCCACAGGATCGAGGCGGCGATGTAGACGCCGCCATAGGCCGCGAAGGTGCGGCCCGCCGCCTCCGCCTCGACGCGCGTCAGCAGGTAGGCGAAGAGCGCGAGCGCGCACAGGCCCGGCGCCAGCCACACGGCCGAGCGGCCGAGCCGGAGCCAGGCCCAGAAGGCGAAGCAGCCGGCGATCTCGGCGAGCGCCGCGGCGCCGTAGGCGATGAGCGTGGCCATGCCCCGCCCTACCCTGCCCCGCCCTTCACACGCCGGCCTCTACTCCGCCAGCGCGGAACCCGCCGCGGCTTCGGCCGAGCGGCTCGCCCGGCGCCACTCCGCCGGCTCCTCGAAGGTGCCGGCCCAGAGGCCGCGCCGCGTCGCCCAGGCCTTGCTCTCGGCGCCCGCGTAGGACGTGGATTGGCGCCGGTCGGCCACCGCGTGGCCCTGCGCGGCCATCCAGGCGCTGAGATCCTCGTGCCCCAGCCGGCAGATGGCCGCCCGGCGCCCGCTCGCCTCCCGGTGCGGTTCGCAGGTCACGATGCCGGTGCCGATCCGCTCGGCGAGGGCGTGGGCGGCCTCGCGCCCGCACTTGTAGCTCCGGCCCGCGCTGGTCTCGCAGGTCTGCGCCGCCTCCGGCGCGTCGATCCCGTAGAGGCGGATGCGGGTTCCGCGCACCTCGATCGTGTCGCCGTCGATGACCGTGGCGCGGCCGCTGATCGGGTGACCGGCTCCGGACTCGGCCGCGAGGGCCGGGCTGAGGGCGCCGGAGAGGATGAGGACGGCGAGAGGCGTGCGCAGCATGGGTCTCAGGTTCGGGATCAGGGCTCGTGGCCGGATCGGGGCTCGTGGCCGGTGCGGGGTCCGCGTCCGGCGATGCACGAAACGGGCTAGCCGGACAATCGGCCGAAAAATCGGCAAGCCCGCCGCGCCGGCCGGAAGGAGCGGACCGCAAAATCCCTAACGAAGGCTTGACGCGGGCGCTCGGCCGGGCGGCGCTGCGTCACTTCGCACGCGCCGCCCACCCTCGCCTTCCATGGGAACATAACTAGAACATACGGGATCATGTTCTCAGGCCCGGACAGAGGAGACCGCTCGGGATGGCACGCTACCGGTTCCACTGCACGAACGGCACGGAATGCGTCTTCGACGCGCGGGGCGCGGTGGTGCGCAGGCCCGGCACCCTCGGGGACCGGGCCCGCCGGGTCGCCGACGGGGTGATGCGCAGCCTCGGCGGCCGGGCGGACTGGGCGGAGTGGCGCGTCACGGTGCACGACCTCACCGGGCGGCGCGTGCTGCTGCAGCCCTTCCCCGCCGCGGGCGAGGCGGCGCGCGCGGCCTGACCGGCCGCTATCCGAGGGCGCGCGGCCTGACCGGCCGCTATCCGAGGGCGCGCGGCCTGAACGGCCGCTAACCGAGGGCGGGCGCGTCCGCCGCCCGCGGGGCGCGCCGGCGCTGGGCGAGGTTGACCCGGGCCGCCCGCAGGAGCGCGGCGGGCGACAGGAACTGCCCGAGCCCGATGTTGCGGGCGGCGAAGGCGAAGAGGTCGCGGGCGCATTCCTCGTCGTGGGCGGCGGCCGAGAACAGCAGCCGCTCGGGCCAGCGCCAGGACCGGCCGGTGGCGAAGTCGCGGATGTGGAAGGCGTGGCCCGCGAGGCCCGCGCGGTGGTGCCGGGCATAGGCCGAAAGCGAGGCCGCGAGGGCCGCGTCGCTCGCGCCCGCGGCGAGGGCGGGCCCGGCGGCGGCCGCGAGCCAGTCGGCCGAGCGGAAGGCGAAGGCGCAGCCCGTGCCCCAGATCGGGTCGACGGAGAGGGCCGCGTCGCCGACGAGGGCGAGGCCCGCCCCCGCCGGGATGCGTGACAGGTTCGGCCAGTCGACGAAGCCCATCACGGGGCCGACGCGCACGGCGCGGTCGAGGTTCGGCCCGTCGGGCAGCGCCCGCACGAAGCGCGCGAAGGAGGCCTCGCGGTCGGCCTTGAACGCCTTCAGCCCCGCCTTGGCGGGCGCGACCGCGACCACGGTGATCCCGTCGTCGTTGGGGAAGGTGTAGGCGATGTCGGGTTCGAGGAACCACATCCGCGAGCGCCCGCCCTCCTCGGGCAGGCCGCGATACTGCGCGAAGTAGAAGAAGCGCCCGTTCGGCGACGTGCGGCCCGCGATCCCGCCGAGCGCGGCGACGCGGGAGGCGCGCCCGTCCGCCCCCACCACGAGCCGCGCCTGCAGGCTCACCGCGGCGCCGGCCGCGTCCTGCGCCCGCACGCCCCGGACCTGTCCGCCCTCGCGGACGAGGTCGGTGACCGTGTGGCCGAGGCGCAGGTCGAGGCCGGGCGTCGCGGCGGCGAGCCCGCGCAGCAGCGGGTCGAGGGTCTCGCGGCGGATGTTGTAGCCGTGGGCCGGGTGGGCGGGGTCGGCGGCCGGTTCCCGGACCCAGCCCCAGCGGGTGTGCACGTCGATGGCGTTCGGCACGGCGCCCGCCGCCTCGAGGAGCGGCGCGAGGCCGAGACGCTCGATCACCGGCAGGGCCGAGGATTGGATGTAGTGGGTGCAGAGAGGCTTGTGGGCCCCCGCCTCCGGGCTGCGCTCCAGGAGCGCCACGCTGAGGCCCTGCCGGGCGAGGAGGATGGCGGTGCTGCAGCCGGCCACGCTCGCGCCGGCCACCACCACGTCGTACGCCCGCATGCCCGTCCCTCGCCCCCGGTGGGCGCGAGACTCGCAGGCAAGGGTGAAGGAGAGGTTTCGCCGCGGATCGGCCGCTCAGCCGGCGATCCGCCGCCCGGCCTGCGGCTCGTCCGGGGCCCGCCCGCCGAGGGCTGGCCCGTTCGCGATCAGCCAGGGCACCCGCGAGCCGGCCATCGGCTTGGCGTAGAGGTAGCCCTGGGCGAAGCCGCAGCCCATGGCGCGCAGGCGGCGGACCTGCTCCGGGTTCTCGACGCCCTCCGCGGTCACCCGCGTGCCGAGGGCGCGGCCGAGCCCGATCACGGCCGCCACGATGGCGGCGTCGTCGCCGTCCTGCTCCAGGCCCCGCACGAAGCTCTGGTCGATCTTGATGTGGTCGACCGGGAATTGCTTGAGATGGGTGAGCGAGGCGTAGCCCGTGCCGAAATCGTCGAGGGCCAGGGTGACGCCGCTGTCGTGGAAGCGCCGGAGGATGCCGGAGACGAAGTCGGAGCCGCGGCCGAGGAAGACCGTCTCGGTCACCTCGATCTCCAGGCAGGTCGGCGGCACGCCCTCCGCCGCGAGGGTGGCGAGCACCGATTCGGCGAGGTCGGGGCGGTGGAACTCCGCCGAGGAGACGTTCACCGCGACCCGGCCGACATCGAGGCTGCGCGCGCGCCACGCCCGGATGTCGGCGGCGACCTGGGCGACGATGCGGCCGCCGATGGCGTGGGCGAGCTCCGGATCCTCGAAGGCGGAGCCGAAATAGCCCGGCGCCAGCACGCCCTCGGTCGGGTGCAGCCAGCGCGCCAGCGCCTCGAATCCGACGATCCGCCCCGTCTCGAGGCAGACCTTGGGCTGGTAGAACGGCACGATCTGCCCGCTGAGCAGCGCCTCGCGCATCTGGGCCGAGACGGTCACCCGCCGCTCGGTCAGCGCCCGCATCTCGGGCGCGTAGACGGTGACGCGGTTCCGGCCCGAGGCCTTGGCCCGGTAGAGGGCGATGTCGGCGTCCTTCATCAGCTCGTCGGGGAGCCGGTGATGGTCGGGGAAGCTCGCGAGCCCCATGCTGGCCTTGGTGGCCAGCGGCCGGCCCCGGTAGGCGAAGGGCTGGCGCAGCCGCTCCAGGAGGTTGCCGGCGAAGACGGAGGCCGCCTCGAGCCGCTGCGAGCCTGCCAGGATGACCGCGAACTCGTCCCCGCCGAGGCGCGCCACGGTGTCGCCCACCCGCGCCATCTCGGCGAGGCGGGCCGCCATCTCCGTGAGGAGGGCGTCGCCCGCATCGTGGCCGAGGGTGTCGTTCACGTCCTTGAAATCGTCGATGTCGATGAGGAGGAGGCCGACGCGCGTGCCCATCCGCTCAGCCTGCGCGAGGGCCTCGCGAAAGCGCTCCTGGAACAGGGCGCGGTTCGGCAGGCCGGTGAGCGGGTCGTGGTTGGCGGCCCGCCAGAGGCGCGCCTCGCCCACCTTGCGGTCCGAGATGTCGAAGGTGATGCCGACGACGCGGTCGGGCTCGGTCTGCTCGGCCCGCATGCAGAGCCACAGCAGCCGGCCCTCCGGCGCCCGGTAGCGGAACTCGACGGCGTCGAGGGTGCCGCCATAGGCGCTGAAGCGCTCGACATGGGCGCGGTCGTCCGGGTGGACCCGGTCGAGCATCAGGGAGATCGGCCCCGAGCCGATGCCGAGGAGTTCCAGCGCGTTGTCCGAGCGGGTGGCGTGGCCGGTGCGCAGGTCGCGTTCCCAGGCCACCATGCGGCCGGCCTGAAGCGCGAGGCGCAGGCGCTCTTCCCGCTCTCGCAGGTCCTGCTCCGTCCGGTGCAGGCGCAATTGCGCCACCACCACCGCGGCGAGATCCCGCAATTGCCGGATCTCGTCGGGCCCGAACGTCCGCGGGACGGTGTCCATCACGCAGAGGGAGCCGACCTGCAGGCCCGGGCCGAGGACCAGCGGCGCGCCCGCGTAGAAGCGAATGCCGTGCTCGGTCACGAGGGGGCTCGCGGCGAAGCGCGGGTCGCGGAGCGCATCCTCCACGATGAAGACTTCGTCCGCCAGGATCGCGTAGGCGCAGAAGGCGACCTCGCGGGCGGTGCCGTCGACGTCGAGGCCGCAGCGCGCCTTGAACCATTGCCGGTCCTCGCCCACGAGGGAGACCAGGGCGATCGGGGCCCGGAACAGCGCGCCGGCGGTGCGGCAGAGGGCGTCGAAATGCGCCTCGGGGGCGGTGTCGAGGATCCTGAGGGCGTGCAGGGCCTGGACGCGATCCGCCTCATCGGGCGCAACTGGAAACATGGCGCTCCCCGTACGGTCCGGTCCCGTCATCAGCCGGGCCGGCCTATACCTTTGGTTGCGCCGACTGTATTTCGAACCCTTAAAGAACATCTTGCCGAGCGCGCGGAAGCGACGCGGACCGGTTTCAGTACGCCCTCGGAATGGATCTCGCGGGCCAAGGCCCACCCGCTGCGCCGGGAAGCCCGGGCTCAGGCGGGGGCGCGCCCGAGGCCCCGCAGGGGGCCGATCAGCCGTTCGTACTCGGCCTCGGCGAAGCCGTAGCTGGTGCCGGCGAGCCGGACCAGCTTGTCCCGGTCGAGGATTGTGATGAGCCCGCGCCGCGTCGCGATCATCCCCGCGCTCTCCAATTCGTGCACGGCCACCGTGACGCCGGGGCGGTGGACGCCCAGCATGTTCGAGAGGGTCTCGTGGGTGAGGGCGAGGTCGTCCCCGTCGAGGCGGTCGTGGACGAGGAGGAGCCAGCGCGCGAGGCGCTCCTCGGTCTTGTGGCGCCGGTTCGAGAGGGCGGTCTGGCTCGTCCACAGGGTGACGACCTGCACGTAGCGCATCAGGAGGCGCCGCAGGGCGTCGCTCCGCCCCATCGCCTCGCGCAGGGTCTCGGTGCCGATCCGCAGGGCCTGGCCGCCGATGCGGATCTCGGTCTCGAACGGCGTGCGCTCGACCCCGAGGGCGAGGGCGGGGCTGACCAGGCCCTCGCGGCCGGTGATGCCGACCTCGAGCCGGCTGCCATCCGCGGTGGCGAGGCTGACCGAGGCGAGCCCGCTCTCCAGGAAGAAGGCGTCGGTCATCGGCGCGTTGGCCGGCGCGAGGCGCGTCCCGGCCTCGACGATCACCGTCTCGGCCCGGCCTCGCAGCAGGGCGAGGTCCTCGGCCGGCAGGGCCCGGAGCAGACGGTTCCGGATCGTCGGCGCCGCGGCGTCGCGGGGAGTGTCCGTGGAGACCTGGGGCAAGACCGCGTCCATCGCGTGAGCCGCCCTCCTCGCGACCGCGGCGCTTCGGCGGGCGAAGGTCGCGTGCGAAACCCCGGGCCGGGATCCTCCCGCCGGGCGTACCACTTAGCCGGCGGTCCCGCGGGGGGGACATTCACAAAAGTTGAGACGCCTTCGTACCGGTCGGATCGTGACGCCCGGCGACGCCCCGCGCCGCCGGCCGCTCAGAGGTCCGGATAGGCCCGCATCGTGCCCGCCTCGATCCGGCGGGCGGCCTGCGACAGGTGCAGATAGTGGCCGTCGAACATCGCGGCGCTCTGCAGGGCCGGGAAGTCGAGGATGGTGAGCTCGCGCCCGCGCAGGCAGATCAGCCCGTCGCTGCGCAGCTGCTGCACCGTCCGGTTGATGTGGACCGCCGAGAGGCCGAGCGCGTCGGCGAGCTCCCCCTGCGTCAGGGGCAATTCGCAGCGCAGGCCCTGCGTCAGGCCGACCGCGGCGAGCCGGTGGAACAGCTCGCAGAACAGGTGGGCGATGCGCTCGTAGCCCGTGCGCTGGCCGATATTGACGATCCACTCCCGGTGCACGCCCTCCTCGACGAGGGCATTCCAGGCGAGCGCCCGCGCGACCCGGGGGTAGGATTCGATGATCGGCGCGAAGGCCTGGCGCGGGATCACCGCCACGGTGGCGCTGGTCAGCGTGACGATCGATTCGTCGCCGAGGTCGAGGTCGGGCAGGCAGCGGCCGCACAGGTCGCCGGGGATGAACAGGGTCAGGATCTGGCGCCGCCCGTCGGGCAGGATCTTGTAGCGGCAGGCGCTGCCGTCGAGGATCAGGCTGACCGAGCGCGAGTGGCCGGTCTCGAGGCTGAGATGCTCCCGCGGCCCGTACTGGCGGTGCTGCCGCACGAGGTCGTCCAGGACCTCGCGCTCCTGATCGGAGAGATCGACGAAATTCCCGAGCTTGCGCGCGAGAAGGCCGCCCAGCGTCTCGGGCCCGGCATCGGGGCCGGTGCGGCGCGCGCCGATGACCGAGGTTCCGGCTCGGGGGGGCGTGACCGCGTAGCGCGGCAGCGTGTCCATCAGCGACTCCTTCAGGCCGCTCCTCCGCGGCCGGATACGCGCCGCTTGCCGGAGGCTCGACCCTGCGGCGCGAGGCCCCCGGGCAACGCGCCTTGTCCGAAACGATCTCCGAACCGGCTAGGCCGGCCCGGCTCCTGGCGAGGCTCCCCTCCTCGATCCGGGCTCGGGTGGTGTCCATCCCCGAGGCCCCGCCGGTGTTCCGGATCCCGGCTCACCGAGTTTGCTCTGCACCGGGGTCCGTTCCGACCCTGCCCGGGACGCACAGCGGAACGATCGGATGTTAGCAATAAATCAGTCAATTTCAAACGGCTGTGGGAAATTTTGAGATATTTTGTTGCGGAGATCTGAACCCATCGCCGGGTGACCCGAAAAAGTTGCTCTAATCGGCCGTTCTTCAGCCCATCTCCTGTACGAAAGCAGACATTCTTCTACGCGGACTCGGCCCGCGATGCTTGGCGGCCTCCGCGGGGACGGGCCGGGTGGCCGACCCGATCGGGGGCTCCTTCCGCGGCGGTCCCGCCTTCTCCCCGGCGCCCGTCCCCAACACGTCCCTATCCTAGGATGTCCTCTGCCCAGGATGTCCCCCGCGATGCACCGGCGGAGCGCCTGTGATGCGCCGCCGCAACGCCATCGGCGCGACGGGGACGCCCCTGCGCCCGACCCCCTTGCGGTTTCGGGCGCCACGAGCAATGAAACAGTATAACGTTAATGCGAGGCGCGATGCGGACCGGGCCGGACGGACCCTTCTGGATGAGAGCGGCCCTCGGGCTGGCGGCGTTGCCCCTCGCGGCGGGCCCGGCCTCGGCCGAGCAGGCCGCCGCCACCCTGCCCGAGCTCACCGTCACCTCGGTGAGCCCCGTCCAGGGCCGGCCGGCGGCAGCCCCGGCCTCGGGCTCCGCCCTCCCCTACGGCGTGCTTCCCGTCGTCACCGATACCTTCTCGCCCGTGACCGTCGTGACGCGCGACCAGATCCTGCGCGACCAGCCGCGCACGCTCGGCGACGCGCTGGCCGAGCGGCCCGGCATCTCGGCCTCGACCTACGCGCCGGGCGCCGCGAGCCGGCCGATCGTGCGCGGCCTCGACAATGCCCGCGTGCGCATCCAGGAGAACGGGGTCGGCATCCAGGACGTCTCGGAGCTCGGCGAGGACCACGGGGTGCCAATCAACCCGCTGGTGGCCAACCGCATCGAGGTGATCCGCGGCCCGGCGACGCTCCGCTACGGCAGCCAGGCGATCGGCGGCGTGGTCAGCGCCGAGAACAACCGGGTGCCGAGCTTCATCCCGGTGAGCGGCTATGCGGGGCAGGTCACGACGGGCTACGCCTCCGTGGACAACGGGCGGCTCGCCGCCGCCACCGTCGATGCGGGCGCCGACGGCGTCGCGTTCCACGCCGACGGGTTCCGCACGGCCGCCGACAGCTACCGGACGCCCGCGGGCATCCAGGCGAATTCCGCCAACGAATCGCAAGGGGGCGCGGTCGGCCTCTCACGGGTGTTCGAGCGCGGCTTCGTCGGGGTCTCGTTCAGCCACTACGACGCGCTCTACCAGATCCCCGGCGGCGAGGCCGCCGAGAGCCGCACCCGCCTCGACCCGCGCCAGGACCGGCTGCTCGCCCGCGGCGAGTATCGGCCGGAAGAGGGCCCGTTCGAGGTGATCCGCTTCTGGGCCGGCGGCTCGGTCTACCGGCACGACGAGCGCGGCCTCGCCGAGGACGGGATCGACGCGGTGCGGGCGACCTTCAAGAACCGCGAGGCGGAGGGGCGGCTCGAATTGCAGCACGTGCCGGTGGCGACCAGCCTCGGCCCGCTGACGGGCGCCCTCGGCATCCAGTCCGGCCGGCGCGAGATCGGCACGTCGGGCGAGGCGGGGACGCTGCTGGCCCCGACGGATTCGCACAGCAACGCGATCTACCTGTTCGAGGAGCTGGCGCTCGGCAACGGCCTGCGCCTGCAGGCGGCGGGGCGGGCGGAGGCGGCGCGGGCGGCCGGCACCGCCACCCTGTTCCCGGCCGACTACCTGCCCGTGCCCGGCGAGGACCCGGTCTCGCAGGCGCGGCGGCGCCATTTCGCCCCGAAGAGCGCCTCGTTCGGCGCCCTGCAGGAGCTGCCCGGCGGCTTCGTGGCGAGCCTCAACGGGTCCTACGTAGAGCGGGCGCCGACCGCCTTCGAGCTCTACTCGCGCGGCGCCCACGACGCGACCGAGACCTTCGAGATCGGCGATCCGAACCTCAAGCTCGAGCGCGCCCGCACGATCGAGGCGAGCCTGCGACGGGGGATCGGCCCCCTGCGCCTCGACGCCACGGGCTATGTCACCCGCTACACCGGCTTCATCTACAAGCGCGCCACGGGCATCCGCTGCGGGGACGACTTCGCCTCCTGCGGCAGCGACGACGAGCTGCAGCAGGTCGTCTATTCCCAGCGCAACGCTACCTTCACGGGCGCCGAGATCGGCGCGCAGCTCGATCTCCTGCCCCTGGGCGACGGCTTCGCCGGCATCGAGGCGCAGTACGACTTCGTCCGGGCCCAGTTCGACGACGGCACCTACGTGCCGCGGATCCCACCCCATCGGGTGGGCGGCGGGCTGTTCCTGCGGGCGGATGGATGGTTCGCGCGCCTCAACCTGCTCCACGCCTTCGCGCACACGGAGGTGGCGCCGCTGGAGACGGTGACGCCCGGCTGGAACGACCTGAGGGCCGAGATCAGCCGCACCGCGCCGGTCGATCCGGCCGTGTTCGGCGCGAGCGAGATCACCTTCGGCCTGCAGGGCCGCAACCTCCTCGACGACCGGATCCGCAACTCGGCATCGTTCAAGAAGGACGAGATCCTGCTGCCCGGACGCAGCGTCCGCCTGTTCCTGACGGCCCGGTTCTGACGAGATCCCGGCCGCGGCGAATCCCTACGCGGGCATGGACGTCACCCGTGGCAGGTGCAGCCGGCGTGGTCGCAGCCCTGGTGGTCGGGATGGCCGTCCGCGCACTCGTCGCAGCAGAAGGCCTTGCCGTCACGGGTGATCGCCTGTCCCACCGAAATCACGCAGACGCAATCCGGACAGGCGCACTTCACCATCTCGACATCGACACTCGTCATGATCCCACCTCCGGCGGCCGCTCGTGGGCCGTGGGGCAGTCTCGGCCACGCCGCGGGCACGCGTCAACGCGGGGCGCGCGCGAGAGGCGCGTCCCGTTCCAGGGCAGATCCTTGCCGGGGCAGATTCTTGCCGGGTCGGGTCCGTGCCGGCTCGGAGCCGGCACGGGACGATGCGTGGGGTGAAGGCGTGACGTCGGCCGGTGCCGCGGGGGCGCCAGCCTCGCGCGTCAGCGGCGCGTCTTCACCTTCGCCTTGCGAGCGGCGTAGCGGGCGTCGCGCAGGGCCTTCTGGGCCGCGAGGTCCGCGGCCTTGCGCGCCTGCGCCGCGGCGGCCTCGGCCTCCTCGCGGGCGATCTGGGCAGCGAGCTCCGCCTCCTCGCGGGCGCGCTTCTCCTCGGCCGCCTTCTTCTCGGCGGCGATGCGGGCGGCCTCGCGCTCCCGGATGCGCTCCTCGCGGGCGCGGGCGACCTCAGCGCGCGCCTGCGCCTTGGCGATCATGTCCGGATCATCGGCCGGGGGACGGGCCTTGAACTTGGCCAACAGGGCCGCCTTGGCATTCTGCGAGTTCTGGCGGCGATCGTCGAAATTCCTGTAGTCGAATGCGCTCATCTGACCTTTCTCGTGCGATGTCTCGTTCTGGTATCGGGCGGTGTCCGCCCCCGGCGCGGTCGGCAAGATCGGTGCCGCCGGCTTCAGGTCCCGATCAGGACCTGTCGAGACGCGACAGCCAATGCCTCAGCATCCGATTGGACGCAACCGAAGTTCCCCGCATGGCAGGTCTCTCCGGGTGTCAGGGCCGCCTCCCTTGCGAAAAGTTCGGCGACGGTCTCCTAAATGCCGCACACCGGCGGCGGGTTGCCGACAGCCATCGGCCCGCGCACGAATCTCGCGGGGATTGCTGCCTGCGGGGAGTCGGGACGGGACAGGGCGCCTGCGGCGGGGCTGGCCGGGCCGGATGCGGGTCCGGCGCAGGCCCTGAGATAGGGTGGGCCCATCCGCGCGGCAAGCCGGAATGCGGCCGCCCGGTGCCGCGGCGCACGCGGATCGCCGAGCGCGCGCAGAGGCCGAGCGCGCGCAGAGGCTTGGTGAGGCCGCCCGTCCGGAGCGGCAACCTCACGCAGCCGTGATGCCCCGCCCCCGGGCCTTCCAGGTTGCGCCTCCGGGGGCCGGCGGCTAGGCTTCGCCGCATCGAGCGCGGCAGCGCGGGCACGGCTCTCTCGGGGGCCGGACACGGGAACCACCCGGCTGCCCCACCCTTGCCGCGATCCGACGTCGAAGCGGGGGCTTTCGAGATGACGCAGACCAGCGCCTTAACGAATCTCCGGCAGGCTCCGGCGGCGTTCGCCCCTCGCGAACGGTTCTGACGAAGGAAACGCGTCGGCGCGTGGTTCCGGTGACCCCGAGACGGGGCCGTCCGTTCGCATCGTCGAGCCTGCCCGGGATCTGGCTCGCCGCCGGGCTCTGTCTCTCTGCCGCCTCCCCGGCCGCGGCTTTCGACCCGTTCGGCCTGTTCGGCTCCGAGGAGGAGCCCCTGGCCCCGAATGCGACCGCCCTGCCCTACAGCCTGCGCATCACCGGCACGGACGACGACGACCTCCTCAAGGCCCTGCAGGACACCGCTGCCCTGCACCGCCTGCGCCGGGAGCCGCCGCCGGACGGCGAGGGCCTCGTGCGCCGGGCCGAGGCCGACCTGCGTCGCCTGCCCGAGGCGCTCGCCGGCTACGGCTACTATGCGGGCCGCGTCGCGATCCGCGTCGACGGCGTGGCGATCGGCTCCGAATCCGCCGTCGCCGCCGCCGCCCGGGCGGCGGAGGCCGCCCGCGGCCGGGCGCTGGTGCCCGTCAAGGTCGCGGTCGATACGGGGCCCCTCTACACGCTCCGCTCGGTCGCCGTGCGGGACCCGCGCGGGGCGCCCTTCCCCGAGGCGCTGCTGCCGGAGCGCTTCACCCGCGTCGATGCCGAGGTGCCGGCCCGCTCCGCCACCGTGCTCGCCCGCGAGGCCCGCATCGTCGACCGCTTCCGGGCGCTGGGCCACCCCTTCGCCAAGGTGGTCTCCCGCGATCCGGTGGTGGACGATGCGGCCCACGTCATGGACGTGGCCTTCACGGTCGATCCCGGCCCCCGCGCCCGCCTCGGCGACGTGGCCCTGAGCGGGACCGCGGACATCGACCCCGCGGTGGTGCGCTCCTTCATCTACGCCGAGCCCGGCGACCCCTATTCCCCGAAGGCGCTCGCCGACCTGCGCCGCTCGGTCGCCAAGGTCGAGGGGCTCGGCTCCGTGCGGGTGCGCGAGGGCGAGCGCCTCGACGCGCAGGGCAACCTGCCGATCTTCGTCGAGGTGACCGAGCGCGAGCGCAACCTGATCGGCGTGTCCGCCCGCTACTCCACCGTCGACGGCCCGGGCCTGCGCGGCTACTACGCCAACCGCAACCTGTTCGGCGGGGGCGAGACGCTCCGGGTCGACGCCGACATCAACTATCTCGGCAACGACCTCTACGCCCGCCAGCGCAAGCTCGCCGGCATCGACTCGAACGGCCTCGGCGGCCGCCTCTCGGCCACTTTCGTGAAGCCCGCCCTCTGGGGCACCCGCACCGACCTCGTCGCCAACCTGTTCGGCGGCCGCGAGGCGCAGCAGAGCTACGTCGTCGACGCGGCCGGCGGCACGGTGGGGCTGCGCTACCGCTTCTCCGACACCGCCTTCGCGCAGGTCGGGCTCGACGGGCAGGCCGGCCGCTCGCAGGACGCCCTCGGCACCATCGACTACCGCCTCGTCGGGCTGCCCGTCGCCGTCTCCTACGACTCGACCGACAGCCTCCTCGACCCGACCGAGGGGTTCCGGGTCACGGCGTCGGCCACGCCCTACCCGGGCGTCCTCGGCTCGGACCCCGGCATCTTCGTCGCGAAGGCGCAGGGCTCGGCCTATCTCGCCCTCGACGACGAGGCGAACACGGTGCTCGCGGGCCGCCTCGGCTTCGGCTCGATCTCGGGGGCGCGGCTCGACGAGATCCCCGCCAACATCCGCTTCTTCGCGGGCGGCGGCGGCTCGGTGCGCGGCTACGCCTACCGGACGCTCGGCCCCCGCGGCCCCTTCGGTCTGCCGGTGGGCGGGCGCAGCCTGCTGGAGGCGTCGCTGGAGGCCCGCATCAAGGTCACCGACACGATCGGCATCGTGCCCTTCCTCGATGCCGGCACGGCCTATGCCGGCAGCCTGCCCGATTTCGAAGAGCCCATCCGCACCGCCGCCGGCATCGGCCTGCGCTACTACACGGGCATCGGCCCGATCCGCGTCGACCTCGCCTTCCCTCTCGACCGCATCAGGGGCGACCGCAACCCGCCCGCCGCCCTCTACATCAGCCTGGGGCAGGCGTTCTGATGCGGGGGGGCTTCACCGCATGAGAGCCGCGACCGGCCGCCTCTCCCGAAGGGGAGCGGCGATCCGCGTTCTGGCCCTCTCCCTCCTCGTCCTCGCCGCGGCCGGGCTCGGGCGGGCGGCCGAGGAGGGAGAGAAGACGGTGCTCGGCGGGCTGCTGTCGCGGGCGCTCTCGACGCCGTCCTCCCGCGTCGCCATCGGCGGCGTCGACGGGGCGCTCTCCGCCGACGCCGTCATCCGCGACGTGGCGATCAGCGACCGCGACGGGGTCTGGCTCCGGCTCGACCGGGCCCGCATCGTCTGGCGGCGCATCGCCCTCCTGTCGGGGCGGCTCGAGGTCGACAGCCTGGAGGTCGGGCGCCTGGAGGTGCTGCGCCGGCCACTCCCCGCCCCCGCCTCGGCGACGCCCGAGCCGGACGGCTCGCTGCTGCCGGACCTGCCCGTCAAGGTCGAGATCAAGGGCTTCAAGCTCGCCGAGCTCGTCCTCGGCGAGGCGATCGCCGGCCAGGCCGCCCGGCTGTCGGCCGCCGGCAAGGCGAAGCTCGGCGACCCGGCGGAGGGGCTCGACCTCGATCTCGCCATCCGCCGCCTCGACGCGCCGGGCGCCTTCGCCGCCCGGCTCCTGTTCGTGCCCAAGGGCGAGCGGCTCGACGTCACGGCCTCGCTCACGGAAGCCGCCGGCGGCCTGCTCTCGAAGGGGCTCGGCGTGCCGGGCGAGGCGCCGATCCGGCTCGACCTCGACGGGCGCGGCAGCCTCGACGCCTGGAACGCCCGGCTCGACCTCGACGCGGGCGAGAGCGTCGGCGCGAAGGGCACGGCCCGCATCGCCCGCACCGGCGCCGAGCGCCGCCTCAGCCTCGACCTCGCCTCCCGCATCGAGGGGCTGCTGCCCGGCCCCGCCGCCGCGGTGTTCGCGGGCACGACGAAGCTCGAAGGCGGGATGCGGCTCGCCGACAGCGGTGCGCTGAGCCTCGACCGGCTGGAGCTGACCTCCCGCACTGCCCGCCTCGACGCCCGGGGCACCCTGAGCGCGGCCCGCGAGGCCGACCTCACCCTCTCCGCCCGCGCGGTGCCGAACGAAGGCGGCCTCACCCGGGCGGGCGCGGCGGAACTCGAATCCCTTACCTTCGACGCGAGCCTGAAGGGGCCCCTCGCCCGCCCCCGCATCGAGGGATCGCTGAAGGCCGCCGGCCTGCGCAGCCGGGACAGCGCGCTGGCCCGGATCGAGGCGAGCCTGCGCGCGGCCCCCGAGGGCGCCGACCTCAGGAATGCCCGCTTCGCGCTCGCGGCCGATGCCCGGATCGAGGGGTTGGAGCCCGCCGATCCGGCCCTGCGCCGGGCGATCGGAGGCGCGGCCTCCCTGAGCTTGCGCGGTCATCTCGAACCCGATGCCACGGTGAGCGTCGAGACCCTGCGCCTCGACGGGCCGGCCCTGCAGGCGAGCTACGCGGGCCGGATCGGCCAGAACATTCTCACCGGGCGGGCCGCGGCGCGGTTCCCCGACCTCTCGGCCTTCGCCGGGCTCGCGGGCCGGTCCCTCACGGGAAGCCTCGCGGCCGATGCCACCCTGAGCGGCGACCCGGCCCGGCGCCGGCTCGGCGCCGATCTGGCGCTCGCCGCCGAGAACCTGATCCTCGGCGAGCCCATCCTCGACCGGCTGCTCGGGCCCCACCCCCGCCTCGCGGGCCGGGTCGATCAGGTCTACGACGGCTACGCCTTCGAGCGGCTGCGCCTCGACGGGGCCGCCCTCGCCGCCCGGCTCGACGGGCGCGCCACGGCGCGCGTCGCCGATGCCCGCCTCGGGCTCGACCTCCCCGACCTCGCGGCCCTCGACCCGAAGCTCGCGGGCGCCGCCCGGCTCGACGGGCATCTCACCGGCAGCCTGGAGACACCGAACCTCGCGGCCACCGTCACGGCGCTCGAGGCCACGGCGCAGGGGCGCCCGCTGCGCAACCTCCGCGCCGAGGCCGTGCTGGCCGACGTGACGGGCGCGCTCGACGGCACGGTCCGCCTCTCCGGCGAGGTCGCCGGCAAGGCGCTCTCCGGCGAGGCCCGGCTCGGCCGGCCCTCGCCGCAGGAATGGGCGCTTCCCCATCTCGCCTTCCGCCTCGGCTCGGTCGCGATCGAGGGCCGGGCCGCCCTCGACGTCGCGACCTGGCTCGCTGAGGGCGCGCTCAGCGCGCGAGCCGGCAATCTCGACGATCTCTCCGCCCTCGCCCTCACGCCGCTCGCCGGCAGCCTCGACGCGAGCCTGACGCTCGCCCGGGAGGGCGGGCGCCAGGACGCGGCGCTGCGCGCCACCGCCGCCTCGCTGCGGGCCGGCAGCCTCGGCCTCGCCCGCCTCGACGCGGACCTGACGGGGCGCGACCTTAACGGCCGCCCCGTCCTCGACGGCCGCCTCGAGGCGGACCGCCTCGTGGCCGGCGCGGAGAGCCTCGACACCCTGCGCCTCGCCGCGACCGGCGGGCCCGCCGCCAGCGACCTGACGCTGAGGGCCAAGGCCCGCGGCTTCGACCTCGACGGGGCCGCCCGCCTCGTCGCCGCCGAGCATCCGCGCCTCGAACTCGCCCGCCTCGCGGCCGCGCGCGGTCCCGACCGGCTGGCCCTGGCGGGCCCCGCTTCCCTCACTTTCGAGCCGGATGGAATCCGCATCGAGAATCTCGCGGTCGCGGCGGGCAGCGGGCGCCTCGACCTCTCGGGCCGGGTCGGCCGGGACCTCGACCTGCGGCTGGTTCTGCGCGCCCTGCCCCTCTCGCTTGCCCGCATCGCGAGCCCGAGCCTCGCGCTCGCCGGCACTCTCGACGGCGAGGCGGAGCTGCATGGGCCCGCCGCCCGTCCGCAGGGGCGCTACAGCCTCAGCCTCGCCCGCCTCGTCACGCCGGAGACCCGCAAGGCCGGCCTGCCGCCGGTCGAGGCGCGGGCGAGCGGCACCCTCGGCGAGGGCCGCGCCAGCCTCGACGCCAGTGTCTCGGCCGGCCGCGGCGTCGAGGCCACGGTCACCGGCTCCCTGCCGACCGAGCCGGACGGCGCCCTCGACCTGTCCCTGCGCGGCACCCTGGAGGCGGCGCTCGCCAACACGCTCCTCAGCGCGGGCGGCCAGCGGGTCGGGGGCCGCGTCGCCCTCGACGCCCGCGTCGGCGGCACTCTCGCCGGCCCACGGGTCGAGGGTTCGGCGACGCTCTCGGGGGCAGCTTCACCGATCCCCTTCAGGGCATCCGCCTCACCGACGTCGAGGGCCGCGCCATGGGCCGCGGCGACACGATCGTGCTGGAGCGCCTCACCGCCGCCACCCGCAACGGCGGCACGCTCCGGGGCGAGGGCCGCGTCTCGGTGGCGCCCGAGGCGGGCTTCCCCGGCACGCTGCGCCTTTCCGCCACCCGCGCGGAACTGGTGTCGAGCCCCCTGATGCAGGCGGTGGCGAGCCTCGACCTCGCGGTCTCCGGGCCGCTCGCCCGCACCCCGCGGATCTCGGGCCGGGTCGACGTGGTCTCGATCGACGTGGCGGTGCCCGACCGCCTGCCCGCCACCGTGCAGCCGCTCCCCGGCATCCGCCGGGTCAATACCCCGCCCGAGATGCGGGCGCGGCTCGGGGCCAAAGCGGAAGCGGGCAAGGCGGCCTCCCGGCGCAAGGGGCGCCCGGCCGCGCCCTTCGACGCCACCCTCGACGTGGCGGTCAGCGCCCCGAACCGGATCTTCGTGCGCGGGCGCGGTATCGACGCGGAGCTCGGCGGGGCCTTGCGGCTCACGGGCTCCTCGCGGGACCCTCGGGCGATCGGCGCCTTCGAGATGCGCCGCGGGCGTCTCAGCATCGTCGGCCAGCGCCTCGACTTCACCCGCGGGCGCCTGACCTTCGGCGGCGAGCTGACCGCGCCCGACCTCGATTTCATGGCCGAGACGAAGGCCGCCGAGGTGACCGCCCGCGTCGCCGTGACGGGGGCGGCGGACGCGCCCGCCTTCGCCCTGTCCTCGGACCCGAGCCTGCCGCAGGACGAGGTGCTCTCGCGCCTCCTCTTCAAGAAGGCCGCGGCCAAGCTCTCGCCGTTCCAGGCCCTGCAACTCGCTCAAGGGGTGGCGCAGCTCTCCGGGGGCGCCGGCGGCGTCGACGTGTTCGAGCAGGCCCGCAAGGGGCTCGGCCTCGACAGCCTCGACGTCTCGACGGGGGCGAGCGGCGGGCCCGCACTCGGCGCCTCCCGCTACATCGGCGACCGCCTCAGCGTCGGCGTGCGGGCCGGTGCCAAGCCCGCCGATACCGCCGCCACCATCGACTACGACGTGACCCGCCGCGTGAAGATCCAGGGCGAGGCGGGCAGCGACGGCCGCACGGCGGTCGGCGTCGGAGCGGAGTGGGAATACTGATCCGGGGCGCGAAGCGAGCCCTTGGCGGATTGAGCCAAGTTGCCTCTCCAGTGCGGGCCGTCCCGTCCACACAGCGTCGGCGCTAGCGTGTCCATGAGCGCTCCGTGAGCGGTCCCCATGACCGCGCGGGAGCCGCGACGCGCACGCGACCTTTCCCGGACGGGAGAGGTGGAGCACTAGCCTTTGCGCGGGTCCCCTCTCCCGTCCGGGAGAGGGACAGGGAGAGGGGTGCGACCTCTCCCGGACGGGAGCGGGGAGCAGCGCTCGCGATGCCGACGTCGTGGGATGCTTGGCGGGAGGCCCGGAACGGCATGGCTGGCCAGCGGCCCCGGAACGCGAGAAGGCCGCCCCCGGGTTGGGAGCGGCCCTCGTCGAAACCTCCACCTCGGAGGGTCGGGCTTACTTGATCAGCGCCAGCAGCGCCTTGCCGGCCGGGCTCTGCAGCTCCTTGGCATCGAGGGTGCCGTCATTGTCCGGGTCGGCGGCCTTGAAGCGCGCGCCCACGGCCGCGAGATACTCTTTCTTGTCGATGGTGCCGTCGTTGTCCGGGTCGGCCTGCTTCAGGCCGGCCTTGGAGAGGCGGCCCTTCAGCTCCTTGGCGTCGAGGGTGCCGTCGGCATCCTTCTCCAGGCGATCGAAGGTCGCCGAGGCCACCGCCTCGACTTCCTTGAGGTCGATCGTGGCATCGTTGTCGGTGTCGATCATCTTGATCGCGCTGGCGCCGCTCATCGGCTTGGCGTAGGCCGCCGGGGCGGAGAGGACGCCGAACGCCAGGGCGAGGGCCGCGAAGCTGCTGGAAACACGAAGGCTCATTGCCACTTTCTCCCGATAATTGTGCGAAAGTTTCCCTAGCGGTCCGGGGGGATCTGCACAAGGGGCAGGCCGTGCCGGAGAGCACGCGGAGCCCCGGAATCACCGGATGCGATGCAGCGAACACACGATCGTGATGTTGCAACGCAAGAAAGGGGCCGGCGAGCCGACCCCTTTGGCGATGTCGCGGGCCCTGCGACCCGGCGAATCAGTAGCCGTAGCCGCGGCGCTCGTAGCGACGGGGACGGTCGTCGTCGAATCGCTCGGTGCGGTAATAACGGCGGTCGTAATCGCGGTCACGGCGCGCCTCCGCGCGGCGGAAATCGCGCTCGCGCTCACCGCGGGAGCGCAGGTCGATGCTCGGGCCGCCGGGCCCGATATCGATGCGTTGCGCGGAGGCCGGGACGGTCGTGGCCACGGAGACGGCGATGGATGCGGCGGCGATGGCGCCGGCGAGCAGGATCTTCATGGGTGCTCTCCTCGAGACATTGGCGGACCAACACGCGGTGCCTGGCTTCGTTCCGGTCCAGGCCGAGAAACGGAAGGATTTCGCGCGATGCCGCGTCAGTGATTCGGTCGTTCTTTCCAGATTCTGCGGCCTTCGGCGCGACGAGAGTCGGCCTGCCGCAATTCAGGGCTGCATTGGTTGTTGACCTTCATCCGGAGATGTCATCCTTGGCCGTTCAACCGCTGATTTTCTACCCGGATGCAAGGCTGCGCCTGCGGGCGGAGCCGGTCCGCATCTTCGACGGCGCCCTGCGTGATCTCGCCCGCGACGTGCGCGACACGCTCGACGCGGCCCAGGCCGTCGGGCTCACCGCGCCGCATATCGGCCGCCTGCAGCGCCTCGTCGTGCTGCGCCTCGAGCCCGGCGCAGAGGCCGAGACCTTCGTGAACCCGGAGATCGTCTGGACGTCGCCGGAGCGGGCGAGCGGCACGGAGGGCAGCGTGCTGATGCCGGGCGTCGCCGAGACGGTGGAGCGGGCGGCCGCCCTGCGCCTGCGCTTCCAGGATCTCGACGGCGCCTGGCACGAGGCGGCGGCCGAGGGTTTCCGCGCCGCCTGCCACCAGCACGAGATCGACCAGCTCGACGGCGTGTTCTGGATCGAGCGCCTGTCGCGGCTGCGGCGCGAGCGGGTGCTCAAGCGCTTCCGGAAGCGGAGCGGCTGAGAGCGCGCCGGATGGCGAGGCCCGGCGGCCCCTGCTAGGGTCCGGCCCGTCCCGAGGCGCTCCGAGGCTGCGGCATGCGCGAAACCACCTTGCGCCCCCCGCCTTGCTGCGCGAGACCGTCCTGCGCTGTGTCCCGCTGCTCCTGCTCGCCCTCGCGGGCGTACCGGGAGCCGCGACGGCCCAGGGGCCCGCGCCGAAGAAGGCGCCCGCGGCCCCGGCGACGCCCGCCGCCGCGCCGGCACCCTTCGTCGGGTGCCCGTCGCTCGCGAACCTGCGGCTCCTCCTGCGGACGAACCGCGGCGATCCCGCCGCCGTCGCTGCGCTCCTGGCGGACGAGCGGGCCGATCACGTCGGCTGCGCGCTGATCGGCCGCGAGCGCGTGCAGGCGCTCGCCGACCACGTCGAGCTCGGCGGCGCGTCCTACGATTGCCTGAGCCTGCAGGGCACAGGAATCTGCCACTGGACGCTCGCGGGGACCGTCGCGCCCGCGCCGGACCGGACGAGGGCGGCCGACCGGCCGCGGCGATGACGCCGATCCCGGACGAACGCCCCGGCCCTTTCAGCCCGCATTCAGCGGGCGGATCCGATCGTCGCCGGCGTGCGTTCCAGCCTTCGGGCTGGGGCGCCCGGTTCGATTGGAGACAGGCATGCGCAAGCGCTTCTTCCTCGCATCGGCCCTGATGGCGGGCGCGATCCTCGCCGGCCCGCCATCCGCGTCGGCGGCCCCCCTCGGGCCGGATCCGGCGCTCGCCGCGAAGCAGGCGGGCCCGACGCCTGCGCAATTCGGCTTCTACGTGGGCCCTCGGCCCTACTGGCGGCGCCGCTACTACCGCCCCTACGGCTATTACGGCCCCCGGCGCTTCTACGGGCCCTACGGCTATTACCGCCCGCGGCCGCTCTACCGGCCCTACGGCTACGCCCCCAATTACTGAGCGGGCGGTCCTCGCCGCCGCCTTGCCCCGGCCCTAGCTCACCCGCGAACGGACAGCGGAGGGGCGAGCGTCCATGCGGGAGGGTCGGTGGAGAGGGGTGGCGATCGCCGGCATCGGACTCGGCGCCCTGGCGGCCGGGCCTGCCCCGGCGCAGCCCGCCGGCGCGGGCGATGCCATCGTCTGCGAATCCCTGGTCGAGTTGCGGCTCCTGATGGCCGGTGCGCCGGGCGACCGGGCCGCCGCTTCGTCCCATCTCGCCGAGCGGACCGGCTGCCGGCGGGTGCCGCGCGCGGCGCTCGGCGCCGTCGAGCACCGGGCGATGGTGGGGGGCGCGCCCTTCGAGTGCCTCGCGGTCCGAGAGGCCGCGGGCTGCCTCTGGCTGCTGCCCTGAGGACGCGACGGATGATCCACATTCGGCGATGAACCGTCCGGCCCTCCCGCGCGACTGATCTTCCGTCGCCGGGCGTGGCGCCGCCTCCCCGCGATCGCCCTATCTTCCTGCGACCGGGCCCGCACGAACCGCGCGGGCCCGCCGCCCAACCGCCAGAGGATCGACCTCCATGCTCGACGCCCCCCAGAGCCGCCGGCCCCTCCCCCTCGTCCTGCCGCACGTCGTGGTGAGCCTCGGCCTGATCCTGGGCGTTGCCGGCTTCGGGGGTGAGGCGCGGGCGGAACCGCCGATCCGCAGCGCGCAGGACGCCGCCTGCCGCAACGAGGCGCGGGCGCGGGTCTTCGCCACGCCCGACCCGGGCGGCCTCGGCCCGCACGCGATCGGGCGCCAGATCTACTATGCCTGCATGAAGCGGGCGGCGGCGCGCCCGTCCCGCAAGGCCCGGCGCGTCCGGCGCCGCTGAGCCGGCGGCTCAGCGCAATCAGGCGCTCAGCGGCAGGCCGATGCGGGCGCGCAGCTGCGTCCGCAGGTTCTCGTTCGCGCTCCCGTCCGCCTCGAGGGCCGACATCAGCCGCAGCAGGTGGCTGATCGGCACCCCCCGGTTGCGCACCGCCTCGGCGATCTGCTCCTGCAGGGATTTCGGGGCCGTCTCGGGTTTCGACTGGGCCGGCTGAGACATCTTCCGCGCTCGTCCTCGAAGGATCGGTGTCCGTCGCGGCGGCTCGCTAAACCGTTTGCGCGCCCCGCGCCAGTCATCTCGCGGCCGATTGGTAGCCGGCACGTTACCGATGTCGCATCATCGCAACAGCGTCCACCGCCGCCCACAGGCCGGTCTGGGGATGGCCCGGCGGGGCCGTCCTAGCGCCGCAGGGGCGAGGCGTCGTAGCCGTCGAGCAGGTCCTGCGGGTCGCGGTAGATCGCGGTGCAGCCGGCGGCCGAGAGGTCGGCCTCGGGGAAGCCGCCGCAGAGGACGCCGATCGTCGCGAGCCGCACCTTGGCGGCGGCCTCCGCGTCGTAGGGCGTGTCGCCCACCGCGATCATCTCCCGCACGCCGAGCGGGCGCAGCTTCTCGATCACGGCGGCGAAGATGTCGGGATGCGGCTTCGAGCGCTCGGCATCGTCCGCGCTCGTCGCCACGTCGACGAGATCGCCGATCCCGAGGATCTCCTGATAATGCGCCACCTCGTCCTTCTTGCCGGAGGAGGCGAGCGCGAGCCTCCGCCCGTCGCCGCGGATCCGCTCGAACAGGGCGCGCACCCCGGGGAAGGGGCGGACCTGCGACAGGTAGTCCCGCTTGAACAGGTCCGAGCGGTAGGCCTCGATCGTCTCGCCCTCGCGCGCGACGCGCTCCTCCGGCAGGAACACGGGCATCAGCTGGTCGCCGCCCTTGCCGATCTGGGCGCGCACCGCCGCCTCCTCGGTCTCGACCCCGAAATGCCGGAATGCCGCGACCCAGGCCCGCGCGTGCAGGTCCACGCTGTCGAGGAGGGTGCCGTCGATGTCGAAGATGACTGCCTTGACGCTCATGCCCGCCCGCCCCCCTCAGCGCGGGAACAGGTGCAGCCCGTCGTCGGGCAGGAGGTTGCGGGCCGGGCCGCCGGTCTGCTGGCCGCGGCCCTGCTGGTAATAGGGCAGTTCCGGCCGCCGGTCGTTGTCGCTGCCCGAATCGTACTCCCAGGGCCGGTTCCAGGGGGCGCGGCCGCCCGCCGTCACGGGCAGGGGCGCGGCAGCGGGATCGCCGTAGCCGTAGGGAGCGGGCCGGGATCCGGCCTCGGCCGCGCCGGGGAGAGCCAGGGGGGCGGCCAGCAGGGCGGCGAGGACGAGGATGGGCTTCATGGCAGCTTCTCGGATGCGCGGCGGGCGCGGGTGGCGCCCCGGATCAAGCTTTGCCGTGACAACGGCCGAGCCGCGCGGCCGTTCCGACCCCTGCACGAACGCGAAGGGCCCGCCCCGGTGAGGGGGCGGGCCCTTCGAGCGCGGCGTGATCCGCGAGGCTCAGTGCAGGGACGCGCCCGCGTTGCGGGGAGATTTCGCCTTGGCGGCGACCGCCTTCGTCTCGGCCGCGGCGCTCTTCGCGGGAGCCTTAGCCTTCTCAGGAGCCTTGGCCTTCTCAGGAGCCTTGGCCGCCGCCGGAGCCTTGGCCGCGGTCTTGGCGGGAGCCTTCGCCGCCTTCTTGACCGGCGCCTCGACGGCCTTGGCAGCGCTCTTGTCGGCGGTCTTGGCGGCAGGCTTTTCAGCAGCCTTGGCAGCGGCCTTGGCGGCGTTCTTCGTCTCGACCTTGGCCGGAGCCGTCACGCCCTTCGCCGCGACCTCGGTGCCCGCCGCGTTCGTGCCCGCCCGCGCGGCGCCGATCTCGGCCTCGGCCCGGAACCAATGCTCCTCGGCCCGTCCGACGACGCGGCCCTCGTCTTCCCAGATATAGTAGGCGCGCTCGCGCACGTTCTGCTCGTACATGGTGGTCCACCCTCTTCCGTCGTCCGGTCCGGACGATGCGAAGGCATGGTTAAGAGACCGTTAACGGCAGTTGTTGGGCGGTTTGAGCACAACTTGCGTGCGAATATTGGGCGAAACCACGGGTCCGGATTGCCGTGACTAGCCCCGCGACAGGCGGCGTGCGTTCGCCCGCACCTTGCGGCGGTAGCCGGCCACGACCCGGGCCGTGGAGCCGCCCGAGGCGACGAGGAGGGCGGCCTCGCCCGCGGCCATGATCTTCTCGCTGACCATGCGCTGCGCCTCGACCTGCGCAGCTGTGCCGCCGGCGGAGAGCTTCACGAGCCGCATGCCGATCACCTGCTGCGATTCGAGCGCCAGCATCGTGGCATCGATCCCGAGCTTCCACCACGTACCGAACATTCAGGCCGTCTCCCGTCACGCTTGTCGCCAACGCCGAGCCCCGCCCGCGGGTTTCCCCGGGGCCGGGTTCCGGCGTCTCGATGTCAGTCGTCGAAGCTGCGTCCCTTGGCGGACGAGCCGCCGAGGCTGATCTTGCGCGGCGCGCCGGGCTTGGCCGCGCCCGGACGGGCGCTGGGCTCGCTCGGAGCGGGCCGGGCGGGCTTCAGATGGGCCTGCCCGTGGATCACCGCGCCGATCTCGCCGGCGGCCCGGACGAGGTCGTCGCGCTCGCAGGCCCGGGCCACCGTGAGGCCGAGCTGGTGCATGTGGCTCTTGCCGTAGAGGTAGGCGGCGAGCTTCGCCCGGGTCAGCGGCGGGATCCGGGCCAGGATCTCGGGCAGGTCGTACTCGTCCGCCCGGTAGACCTCGCCGAGGAGGTCGAGGGAGACGGGGCAGTTCGGGTCCGGCGTGGCGCCGCTGGTCGGATGCGATTGCGTCATGGATCTCCTCCGGTTGTCGAATCGGCCGGGCCGATCGCGGCGAGCGTCTCGGGTGCCGCGCGGACGGGCTCGGGCAACGGCGCCGGCGGCACCGGTTTGAGGCAGCCGGTGCAGACGGACGCGATGGCGATGCGGGCGCGGACGCTCGCGCGCTCCCACACCGCCTCGCGGGCCGCCAGCGCCCGGCGGGCGGCCTCGGCGTCCGGGAGGGCGCCCCCGCCCGCGCCGATCTCGGGGGCGCGCCCTGCGGGCGGATGCGCAGGAGCAGGGGCTGCGCGGGACCGTCCGCCACGACGGGGAAAGCCGATTCGCCCGCCGGATCGGCGAGCGCCGGCGCGGCCTGCGCGATCACGAGGCCGAGGCAGCAAGCGAGGCTGGCGCGCAATCCCTGCAAGACCCCTCTCCCAGTTCGGCGACGCGGCGCGACGCACTCCGCGCGGGCGCCGAGGTGACCTCGGAGCCCGGCGGCAGGTTCCCCGGATCGTGGTTAACAGACGCCTTAGACAGGACCGGGCGCCCCCGCGTCCAGCCCCTTCCCGCCCGGGGAGACCTGCGAAGCGAGCCTTGACCGAACGTCTCAACTTGGCCTTGCATGTGGCATTCTTGCGGTTAAGCTTCGGCCGCGTTCCCCGCGTTCCCGCCGATTCGGTGGGTCAGCCCCTCACCGGAGGGGCCGCGCAACGGCATCCTGGAGGATGCCCCGGGTCTCGAACGGACGTGTCGAGCCCATCCCAACCCCGCCGCACGGCCCTCCCCCTCTCGGGACGGACGGTCGCACGGCCCCTCACCCATCGCGGGCCCTGCGCCGGCCGCGATGGCCCTCGCCTCGCGGCCGCACGGCCGCGGCAGAACGTCGGACAGGAGGATCCATGCAGCGCCACGAGCGTCGTCTGCTCACGAAGGCCGCCATCTCGGTGGAGGGCCGCATCTCGATCAAGCAGAGCCCGGACCGGGCTTGGCCCCGGGACCACGCGCGCCTGCGCGTGCTGGAGCGGGCCGGCCGCCTGCAATGGGTCGGCACCCAGGCCGGGCCGCATATCGGCGGCACCTTCGCGATCTGGCAGATCACCGAGCAGGGCCGCGCCCGCCTCGACGCGCTCGCCCCGGAGGAGAGGCCTTAACGGGTCGTTAACCTTACGGGGACCACGGTTCGAGACGGGATTCGGAGGGCTGAGCCATGACGATCGTCCACGGGGCCTTGCACTTGAGCGACGGCCCGCTGGCCGCCTCCCTCGCGGCATCCCTGGCCGCCCTCCTCGCCGTCCTCGCCGCCTCCATTCTGGCCGCGCGCGGGGCGGGTCCCGCCCCGCGCCCCATCCCGGTCCGCTCCGGGCGGCCGCGGCGGGGCTGAATCAGGCCGGCTCCCCGGTACCGGCCTCCTCCGTCCGCGCGGCCCGCTTCTCCTGCGCGCGCCCGAGCCAGAGGGCGTTGAGGAGCCACGCCAGCGAGAGCGGCACCGCCGTGACCGCGACGGCCGTCGCCCCGAAGCCGAGCGCCGCGATCCCCGCGTAGGACCACGCGCCGACCTGGTCGCCGAGCCGGTAGACCACCGTGTCGATGAAGCCCTTCGCCTTGTAGCGGTCCTCCCGCGGGACCACCGTGAACAGCACCTCCCGGATCGGCCGGGCGATGGCGAAATTGCCCGCCCGCCGGAAGACCTGGAAGGCGACGATCGCCGTGATGGTCGGCGAGAGGGCCAGGCCCACGAAGCCCGCGACGCTCGCCGCCGGCAGGAGCGCCAGCGTCCAGCCGACCCCGAGCCGCCGCACGATCCGGCCCGTCAGGAAGAGCTGCACCCCGAGGGTCAGCCCGTTCACCAGGAGGTCGACGGTGGCGAAGAAGGCCGTCTGCGCACCCCGGTCGGGGAAGCTGCGCTTCGCGATGCCCGCCTGCTCGAAATACAGGAAGGTGGAGGTCACCGAGAACAGCAGCAGGAACAGGCCGATGTTCAGGAGATAGGGCGAGGCGAGCGTCCGGGTGATGCCGGCGAGCGCGCTGCCGCCGATCGGGGCGTGCTCGGGCGCCTCCCCGGGCACCCGGTGCAGGCGCTCCGAGAGGCGGGCGAGGCCGCGCATGCTGAACACGGCGGCCTCGAGCAGGACGACCGCCCCGAGGAGGAGCGCCCAGGTCGGCACGGAGCGGGCGAGCAGGGCCGTGGTGGCCGAGCCCGCGATGGCGCCAAGGGTCGCGCCCGCCGCGATGAAGCCGAACAGGCGCTTGCCCTGCTCCGTCGAGAACACGTCGACGATGGTCGCCCAGAAGATCGACACCACGAACAGGTTGAAGATCGACAGCCAGACGAAGAACACCCGCCCGATCCACACGTCCGCCTCCGGCGGGGCGAGGTACAGGGCGAGGGCGAAGAGCAGGATGTTGAGGGCGAAGAACCGGTAGGTCAGCGGCACGAAGCGGGCCCGCGGCAGGCTCTTCACCAGCCAGCCGAAGGGCAGGTTGAGGGCGAGCATGCCGAGAAGCGTCGCCGTGAACAGCCAGGGCAGATTCTCGATGCCGCCGGCCACGCCCATCTGGTCGCGGATCGGCCGCAGCACGTAGTAGGCGGCGAGAATCGAGAAGATGTAGGCCCAGGACCAGGCGAGGGCCCGCCCCTCGCCGGGCCGCACGTCGACGAGCCGGGCGAGGACGCCGCGGCCTGCAGGGGGCGAATCAGGCATGGGTGGCGCAGCGCGCGCCCTCTTCCCTGCGGGAGAGGGTGGGAGTGAGGGATGCGACCTCTCCGGATGAAGCGGGATCCCTCGCCCGGTCCGCGTCCCGCGGATTCAGGCCTTCCCGAACGGGAGAGGTGAGCCGTGCAGGTCGTGAGGCGGTGGTGCCCGCGCCCTGCCTCACGGGGCGAGCCCGAGCTTGGCGCGCAGGTCCGGCGCGGACAGGTTGTGCCCGAAGCCGGCCGAGCCCATCGCGAACCGGTCCGCGTCCTTCAGCATGCCGACCGGGACGGGATCGAAGCCGGCATCCGCGACGAGGCGCCCGCCCAGCTCCAGGGCCGCCGCGTCGTCGGCCGCGATCGGCACCGCCATGCGGGGCGCGGGCCGGTTCGCGTTCGCCTCGAAGATCCGGTAGTTCGCGGCGTTGAAGGCCCGTACCAGCCGCGCGCCCGCGAGGAATTTCGCGCTCGTCGCGCCGATGCCGTTGGCGGCGACCTCGGCGTGGAGGTCCCCGTCCCGGGCCTGCGTTGCGTTGCCGGCATCGAGCACGATCTTGCCCCTGAGCGCCTCGCCGTGATCGGCCCCGAGCTGCGGGTAGGCCTTGTAGGGCACGGCCACGAAGACCGCGTCGCCGAAGCGGATCGCCTCCGCCGGCGTGCCCGCCCGCGCCCGCGCGCCGAGGCCCTCGACGAGACCCTTCAGCTCCTCCGGGTGGCGGGAGGAGAACATCACCTCGTGCCCGGCCCTGACCCAGAGGGTGCCGATGGTGCCGCCGATCTTTCCCGCGCCGATGATGCCGATGCGCAGGGGCTTCGTCCCGGCTTCCTGCGCGTGGGCCGGGAGAGCGAGCAGGCCGAGGGCGAGCGCGAGGGCCGCGCGGCGGGTGATGTCAGAGCGCATCGATGAACGCCTCCATCTTGGCCCGCTCCGCGGCGTCGGGCAGGCGCCCGCGGGCAGCGCCGAGGTTGTCCTCGACATAGGCCGCTTTCGCCATGCCGGGGATCGGGCAGGTCACGGCCGGGTTGGCGAGGACGTATTTCAGAAAGAATTGCGGCCAACTCGCGCAGTCGAACGCGGCGGCAAAGGGCGGCAGCTCGCGTCCCTGCACGGCCTTGAACAGCCGGTCGCGCCCGAAAGGCACGTTGACCATCACGGCCATGCCGCGCTCGGCCGCGAGCGGCAGGACGCGCTCGGCCGCGGCCCGGTTGTCGATGGCGTAGTTGACCTGGATGAAGTCGAGGGGTTCCGCCCGCATCAGCGGCTCGAGGCCGTCGAACTGCCCGTCCCGCCAGACCGTGACGCCGACGTAGCGGATGCGGCCCTTGGCCTTCAGGTCGCGCAGGGTGGCGAGGTTGTTTCCCGGGTCGATCAGGTTGTGGACGGCGACGAGGTCGATCCGGTCCGTGCGCAGGCGCTCGAAGGAGCGGGCGATCTGGGCCGCGCCCGCCTCGCGCCCGCTCTCGCTGACCTTGCTCGCCAGGAACACCCGCTCGCGCAAGGGGCCCTGCAGGATGTGGCCGAGCACATCCTCGGCGGTGCCGTAGCTCGGCGCCGTGTCGATGACCGAGCCGCCGAGCGCCACGAAGCGCTCGACCGCCTCCCGCAGGGGGGCGATCATCTCCGGGATGGGCTCGACCTCGTAGCGGCGCGAGGTGCCGATGCCGATGGCGGGCAGGGTCTCGCCGGAGGACGGAATCGGCCGCCGGATCAGCGGACCCGGGCCTTCCGCGGCCCGCAGCGCGGCGGGCATCAGGGCGGGCAGCAGCGCGGCCCCGGCGATGACGGTGCGGCGGGTTGCGGGCATGAGAACCTCCGGCGCGGGACTTCCGCCCCGCCATCAGGTAGGGCGCCGCCGCCGCTGTCGAGGTTCGCCGGGCCGCCGCCGGGCGCGAATTTTGTCGCGGAATGTTTCCGGCGCCCGCGACGATCAATCCTCCTCGGGCGGGTCCTCGAACTCGGCGCCCTCGGTGTCCGGCGCGATGCGGAAGCGGTACTCGTCGATGGCAAGGAAGGCCCGATGCACCGCCTGCGGGTCGAGCCCGTCGCGCACCACCAGCGTGTTGAAGTCGATGAAGAGCCGCGCGACGCGCTGGTCCTCGGGCAGGGCCTGCAGGGCAGAGGAACTCGCCCCCGTGCTCATCATGAAGCCCTTGGCGTGCCCATCGGCGTCGGGGAAAGGCACGACGACGACCTGCCCCGCCGTCTCGGGCCGCAAATCCGCCCAGCGGGTCGGCGTCCAGGCGATCAGGGCTTCGAGCTGCTTCATGGCCGGAGCCGTGCGCGATCCCGCGGCGCGGCGCAAGAGGCGTGCCGAAGGTGAGCGCGCGCGGCGACGGCCGCGCTGTCGACCGGCGGTCCCGGCGGGAACGCTCAGACCCGGTCGCCGGTCTCCAGTCGGGCCGCGCGCGGGCGGAGGCGCACGATGTTGCCGGCGGCCTCCGCCGGCCCGTCTGGCCCGCGCGCCCCGGCCTCAACCCCGACGGCTTCGGGGCCCGCTCCGGCGCCATCCTCCGGGCGCGAATCGCCGGCGGCGGACGCGAAGGCGATCCAGCGCACGACGCGCCCCTTGCCGCGCCGCGCACGCAGGCGCTCGGCCCGGCGCGCGAGCCAGACTGGCTGAGACTTCACACGCTGCATGACGACCCTCCACTTCCGGGCCCAGAAAGCCGCCGCGGGATTTGAAAATCATCCTCCAGATGGATGATGTCGGCGCGATCCGGGCGCCGTTGATGGCGTTGCGTCGCCGTTCCGCCAGAATTCGACCGAAGATTGCTCTGCGCGCGCGGTCCGGGCGGGCCGGTTGACAGGTCCGGGCCTCCCGGATTCGATCGCCGCCGGAGCGCGCGCCCGCGCGACCGCCACCTGCACGACCAACCCCGCCCATCGAGCGAACCGGATGCCATGCTGAACTTCCTGAAGAAATTGTCCGGCTCCTCGGAGCGGATCCTCACCCCCGAGCAACAGACCTTCTGGGACGAGAACGGCTACCTGATCCTGCCGAAGTTCTTCGGGCCGGAGACGATCGCGGCGGTCAACGCCGAGGTGGAGGGCCTGGTGGAGCACCGCGAGCGCTTCCCCAAGGTGACGGTCGACATCATCGCGGGCGAATTGTCCGGGCGGCGCCTGCGGATCGCCGACGTGCCGGCCTCCGCCTTCAAGGGGCCGGTGAAGATCAACGACCTGTTCCTCGATTCGGAGGTGATCCGCGCCTGCAACCTCGACGCCCGGCTGACGCAGGTGCTCAACGAGCTGCTCGACGGCGACCCGATGGTCTGCAACTCCCTGAACTTCCTGTACGGCAGCGCACAATCCGCGCATTACGACAGCTGGTTCATGCCGCCGCCGGTCCGGGACAAGATGGCGGTCTCCTCGATCTGCCTCGACCGCTACACCGAGGAGAACGGCCCGCTCTTCGTCTACCCGGGTAGCCACAAGATCCCGCCCTACGTCTTCCCCAACGGCAGCATCGCGGCGCTCGGGTACGACATCGCCCAGGCCCAGGCCTATGTGGCGGAGACGACCGCCGGGATCGAACCCTTCTACTTCTACGGCGAGCCGGGCGACGTGCTGATCTGGCACAGCCAGGTCCTGCACGGCGGCGCGCCGATCCGCGACTCCGAGCAGACGCGCCGCAGCCTCGTCACCCATTACTGGCGGGCCAAGGACGTGGAGCCCGAGCGCCGGAACAAGCTGACGGAGCGCGCCTACATGCTCAAGCGCGAGCACCAGGCCCTCAACTGAGGACGCGTCCGGCGGGGCGGCGGAACCCGCCCCGCCGCCCGCCCGTCTCCCTCCAGGGCATCGATTCGAGAGGAGACGGTCCATGAGCCGCGTCACCGACACCGATCCCGGCCTGTCCGCGTCCGGGCCCGGCGAGAATCCGGCGGAGCCGCCCGCCGGCCCGCGCGCCTATCCGGACCGGGGGCCAACCGGCCGCCCCGAGGGGGCGGGTTCCCCCGGCGCGACGGAGCCGGGCGACCAGGGCGAGCCAGGCCACAGCGCCTACGAGGACGACAGGACGACCCCGCGCGACGGAGCGTGATCCCGCGCCGGTGACGCAGGCGCGGCGGCGCCCCCGGTCCTGCCGCAGGGCGGCGCGCAACGCCCGGTTCCCGTGTCCCCTCCTCCGGCCGTCACGTCGCGGCGGGAGTTTCGTGAGAGACGCCGAGCGCTCGTTCGAGATCGTCCACCATGCCGCTCCCGGTCTCGCCCGCCCTCCCCGCCTTCGCCGCCCCATACGCGGCCGACGACGCCGCCCTCGTGCGCGGCTTCCTCTCCGGCCCCGCCCTCGACGCCGCGGCGGAGGCGAGGGTCGACGCCCTCGCCCGCGACCTCGTCGCGGCGATCCGGGCCGAGGATGGCGGCCTCGGCGGCGTCGAGGAGATGCTGCGCGAATACAGCCTCTCGACCCGCGAAGGCCTCGCCCTGATGGTGCTGGCCGAGGCGCTGCTGCGGGTGCCGGACGCCGCCACCGCCGACCGGCTGATCGAGGACAAGCTCGGCCAGGGCGATTTCGCCCACCACGCCACGCGCTCGGGCGCCATCCTGGTCAACGCCTCGGCCTGGGCGCTCGGCCTCTCGGCCCGGATCATCCAGCCCGGCGAGACCCCGGAGGGCGTGCTCGCCCTGCTCGCCCGCCGCATCGGCCTGCCGGCGCTCCGGACCGCGGCGCGCCAGGCGATGCGGGTGATGGGCGGCCATTTCGTGCTCGGCGAGACGATCACGGCGGCGCTCCGGCGCGCCGGCACGGCCGAGGGCCGGCCCTACCGCTACTCCTTCGACATGCTGGGCGAAGGCGCCCGCACGGCCGCCGACGCCGAGGCCTACCGCGCGGCCTACGCGGGCGCCATCGCGGCGATCGGGCGGTCGGCCGGCAACGCGCCCCTGCCGGAGCGGCCGGGCATCTCGGTCAAGCTCTCGGCGCTGCACCCCCGCTACGAGCCCTTGAGCCGGGCGCGGGTGATGGACGAGCTCGTGCCCGTCCTCCTCGACCTCGCCCGGGCGGCCCGCGCCCACGACCTCTGCTTCACGATCGACGCCGAGGAGGCCGACCGGCTGGAACTCTCTCTCGCCGTCTTCGCCGCGGTGCTGGCCGATCCCTCGCTCGCGGGCTGGGACGGGTACGGCCTCGCGGTCCAGGCCTACCAGAAGCGCTGCCTGCCCGTGATCGACCACGTGGCCGATCTCGCCCGCGGGCTCGGGCGGCGCCTGATGGTGCGCCTCGTCAAGGGCGCCTACTGGGACACGGAGGTGAAGCGGGCGCAGGAACGGGGGCTGTCCGACTACCCCGTCTTCACCCGCAAGGCCACGACCGACCTCTGCTACATGGAAGCCGCCGAGCGTCTCCTCTCGCACAGGCCCCGCCTCTTCCCGCAATTCGCCACCCACAACGCGCTGACCGTCGCGAGCATCGCGGAGCGGGCCGGCAGCCCGGAGGGCTACGAGTTCCAGCGCCTGCACGGCATGGGCGAGGCCCTCTACGCGCGGCTCCTCGCGGCCCGCCCCGGCACGGCCTGCCGCACCTACGCCCCGGTCGGCGGCCACCGTGACCTCCTCGCCTACCTCGTGCGGCGGCTTCTCGAGAACGGCGCCAACTCCTCCTTCGTCTCCCTCGCCGCCGACCCGGCCGTGCCGGTCGAGACCCTGCTGCGCCGCCCGGCCGAGGCCGTCGGCGCGCCCGAGCGGGCGCGCCACCCGCGCCTGCCCCTGCCGCGCAACCTCCACGCGCCGGGGCGCCGCGGCGCGAACGGCGTCGAGTTCGGCGCCCGGGCCGAGCTCGCCGCTTTGCTCGCCGAGGTGCGCGGGCCGCGGGGCCCGCCCGCGCCGCTCCGATCCGCGACGGGACCGAGGTGGCGGGCCCGGCCCGCGACGTCCGCAGCCCGATCGACGGCGCGATCGTCGGCCGGGTGGTCGAGGCGTCTCCCGAGGCCGCCGACGCGGCGATGGCGGCGGCCGCCCGCGCCGCGCCGGCCTGGGCCGCCACCCCCGCCGCGGACAGGGCGGCGGCCCTGGAGCGGGCCGCGGACCTCATCGAGGGACGGCGCGGGCGCCTCATCCACCTCCTCCAGGCGGAGGCCGGCAAGACTCTCGACGACGCGCTCTCCGAGATCCGCGAGGCGGTCGATTTCTGCCGCTACTACGCCCTCGAGGGCCGGCGCCTGTTCGTCGCCCCGCAGGCGCTCACGGGCCCGGCGGGGGAGTCGAACCACCTGGCCCTGCGCGGGCGGGGCGTGTTCGTCGCGATCTCGCCCTGGAACTTCCCCCTCGCGATCTTCGTCGGCCAGGTCGCCGCCGCCCTGATGGCGGGCAACGCGGTCGCGGCCAAGCCCGCCGGGCAGACGCCGCTCGTCGCGGCGGAGGCCGTGCGGCTCCTCCACCGGGCCGGCATCCCGCCGGGCGCGCTCCAGCTCGTGCCGGGCGACGGCGCGGCCGGCGCCCGGCTCGTGTCGCACGCGGCGACGGCCGGAATCGCCTTCACGGGCTCGACCGGGACGGCGCGGGCGATCAACCGGGCGCTGGCGGGGCGCGACGGGCCGATCGTGCCGCTCATCGCCGAGACCGGCGGCATCAACGCGATGCTCGTCGACGCCACCGCCCTGCCCGAGCAGGTCGCCGACGACGTCGTGACCTCGGCCTTCCGCTCCGCCGGCCAGCGCTGCTCGGCGCTCCGCCTCCTCCTCGTGCAGGCGGACGTGGCCGACCGGGTGATCGCGATGGTGACGGGCGCGGCGCGCGAGCTCCGCCTCGGCGACCCGCGCGATCCCGCGACCCATGTGGGGCCGGTCATCGACGCCGAGGCGAAGCGGCGCCTCGACGCGCACGCCGCGCGGATGCGGGTGCGGGCGCGGATCCATCTCGACGGCCGGCCGCCCGCGGGCGGCCATTTCGTGGCCCCCCAGATCTACGAGATCGGGAGCCCGGCGGATCTCACGGAGGAGGTGTTCGGCCCGATCCTCCACGTCGCCCGCTACGCCGCGGCCGATCTCGACCGGGTGCTGGAGGCGGTGGCGGCCCTCGGCTACGGCCTGACGCTCGGCATCCATTCCCGCATCGACGCCACCGTGGCGCGGGTGGTGGAGCGGCTCCCCCACGGCAACGTCTACGTCAACCGCAACATGATCGGCGCGGTGGTCGGCGTGCAGCCCTTCGGCGGCTGCGGCCTGTCGGGCACCGGCCCGAAGGCCGGCGGCCCGCATTACCTGCCCCGCTTCGCCGCCGAGCAGACGGTGACGGTCAACACGGCGGCCTCCGGCGGGGACGCGGCCCTCCTCGCCCTCGACGAGTGAGACCCGCGCTCGACATGCGAGGCGTCGGAGGGGCGATGCGTGAAACGGCAAGCCCGTTCGGGCGAGGCGGCCCGCGGGCTCAGGCGGGGACCAAGACGGGCGCTTCGGCCCGCGCCCGCAGCATCACGGCCTCGCGGGCGTGGCGGCGGGCGTCCATGCGCAGGGCCTCGGCGACGGCGTCGTTCCCGTTCTGCTCGTGGAAGCGCGCGGCGGCGCGCAGCTCGGATGCGATCTGCTCGGCCAGCGCCGCTTCCAGCTCGATTCGCCCGCCATGCTCCATGCCGCTGCCTCCCCGCCCCGTCTGCGCGAGGCTAGAGGCGGGCGGACACGCCCGTCGATTGGACTTTCGGGTGACGAAATCGTCAGTTGATCAGGCAGAAGCCGGAAGCCGCATCCTGGCTGCCGCCGACGAGGCGCCCGCTCGGGCAGTAGGGCTCCTTGGCGCGCGCCTCGCGGAATGGGGCGGGGAGCGGCGCCGGGACGACGGCGGCGATCGGCCCGCGCTCGGTGAGCGCGACCGGGGCGGCGACCGCGGCCGTCGCGGTGGCCGTCCCCGGCCCGAGCCGCAGGGTCAGGCCGCCGAGGGGCGACGCTTCCGTCCGGGCACGGGCAGGCTCGGCTGCGCGGATCGGGCCGTGGTGGCTCCGGAAGCCCGAGAACCGGACGCCCCGGGCCTCGGCCGGCAGGGCGCCCGCCAGGGCACCCGCGATGAGTAGGGCCGCGGCCCCGGCGAAGGATGGGCTCCGCATCTGTCACGTCTCCGTCGTCCGCGGGACATCCTGCCGGAGACATCTTAACCGGCCGCGACCGGAATCCGCGGCAATCGACGGGTCTCCTCAGCTCAGCGCCACCAGGGCGACGCCCGCGACCATCAGGACCGCGCCGAGGACGCGCCCGAGGCCGGCCGGATGCGGCTCGAACCCGACCCAGCCGAAATGGTCGAGCAGGATCGAGGTGACGACGCCCGCCGTGACGAGGAGGCCGAGATAGGGCGCGGCGCCGATCTGCCGGGCCACGAAGAGCTGGGACAGGACCACGAGGGCCCCGAGCGCGCCGCCGATCCAGGCCCACCAGGGCGCCTGCAGGGCCTGCTCGGCGCTCGGCAGGCTCAGGCGCCCGGAGACGAGCCCCGCGACGAGGAGCGTCGCGCCCGTCACCGTCGACACGACGAGCCCGGCCGCGAAGGGCTGCGCGAAGGTGCGGGCGAGCATCGCGTTCGAGCCGGACTGCACCGCGTTGCCGATTCCCGCCAGCGCGGCGAGACCGTAGAGGTACCACATGGACGACCCTTTGATTGTGATGTGCCTCTCTCAAGCGGCGAGGCCCGGTGCTGGTTCGCCCCGCCAGCGCGGGGCCCCTCTCCGGCTCCGGGCGGGACGGGGCCTTCCGGGCGCGCGCGCCGCACTTCCGGGCGCGCGCGCCGCATGGGCGAAGCCGCCCGCGCGCCCTAAGCTCGCTGCGCGATCCCGCCTCCCGCACAGTCCGCCCGCCATGCTCCCCACGCCCTCGCCGCGCGCCCGCCCCCGGCCCGCCCCCGCGCTCCCGGCGGCGCTCACGCTCATCCTGCCGCTCCTCCTCGCCCTCCTCGGCCCGGCCGCCGCCCGCGAGATCGTCGACGCGGCCGGGCGCCGGGTGACGATCCCCGAGCGCATCGAGCGCGTGCTGGCGGCGGGACCGCCGGCCTCGGTGCTGCTCTACACCCTGGCGCCCGCCAAGCTGATCGGCTGGGTGCGCGCGCCCCACGCCGACGAGAGGCCCTATCTCGCACCCGAGACCTGGGACCTGCCGACGACCGGCCGCCTCACCGGGCGCGGCAACACCGCGAATGTCGAGGCGGTGCTGGCCCTGAAGCCCGATCTCATCGTCGATGTCGGCTCGACCGGGCCGACCTACGCCTCGCTGGCCGACCGGGTGCAGGAGCAGACCGGGATCCCCTACCTCCTCCTCGACGGGCGCTTCGCGAAGATCCCCGAGACCTACCGCAGCTTCGGCGCGGTGCTGGGCGAGGAGACGCGCGGCGCCGAGCTCGCCGCCTATTCCGAGCGGGTGCTGGCCGAGGTCGCCGACAGGGTGGGCCCGCTCCCGCCGGAGAAGCGCCCGCGCGTCTATTACGGGCGGGGACCGAAGGGTCTGGAGACGGGGCTTGCCGGCTCCATCAACACCGAGATCCTGGACGCCGCGGGCGGTCGCAACGTCGCGGAGGCCGCGGGCCGGGGCGGGCTCGTCACCGTCTCGCCCGAGCAGGTCCTCGCCTGGGACCCGGACGTGATCCTCACCCTCGACGCGCCCTTCCGCGCGAGCCTCGCCACCGACCCGCTCTGGAGCGGCCTGAGGGCGGTCAAGGCGGGCCGGGTCTACCAGGCGCCCCGCCTGCCCTTCGGCTGGTTCGACGCGCCGCCCGGAATCAACCGCCTGATCGGCCTGCGCTGGCTCGCGGGCCTGCTCCACCCGGACCTGTTCCCGCAACCGATCGAGGCGGAGACCCGCACCTTCTACCGGCTCTTCTACCACGTCGACCTCGCGCCCGATCAGGTCGCGGCGCTGCTCTCGGGCGCGGGGCGGTGACGCGCGCCCTCACCGCCGGCGAGCGGGCGGCCGCGCTGCCGCGGCGCCTGCTGCTGCGCGGGCTGCTGCCCGTCCTCGCGCTCCTCCTCCTCGCCCTCCTGTCCCTCGCCACCGGGCGCTACGGCGTGCCCCCCGGCGACATCCTCGCCGTGCTCTGGGGCAAGCTCCTCGGGCTCTCGAGCGGGGTCGACGCGACGGCGCAGACCGTGATCCTGCAGGTGCGCGTGCCCCGGGTCGCGGGCGCCCTCGTCGTCGGCGCGGGCCTCGCCGCCGCGGGCGCCACCTACCAGGGCCTGTTCCGCAATCCCCTCGTCTCGCCCGACATCCTCGGCGTCTCGGCGGGCGCGAGCCTCGGCGCGGTCGCCGGCATCTTCCTGTCGCTCCCCGTCGCCGCGATCCAGGGTCTCGCCTTCCTCGGCGGGCTCGGGGCGGTGGCGATCGTCTACGGCGTCGGCGCGGCGGTGCGCCGGCACGACCCCGTGCTAACCCTGGTGCTCGCCGGCGTCGCCGTCGGCGCGGTGCTCGGCGCGGCGATCTCGCTCCTCAAGGTGCTGGCCGATCCCTACAACCAGCTCCCCGCCATCACCTACTGGCTGCTCGGCAGCCTCGCTGCGGTGTCGCTCGCCGATGTCGGCGCGATCCTGCCCGCGATCCTGATCGGCCTCGCGCCGCTGATCCTGCTGCGCTGGCGCATGAACCTGATGAGCCTCGGCGAGGAGGAGGCCCGGGCGCTCGGCGTCGAGACGCGCCTCATGCGCCCCCTCTTCGTCGCCGCGGCGACCCTGGTGACGGCGGCGGCCGTCTCGGTGACCGGGGTGATCGGCTGGATCGGGCTCATCGTGCCCCATGTTGCCCGGCTCCTCGTCGGGCCGGATTTCCGGCGCCTGCTGCCGGCCTCCCTGATGCTGGGGGCGGGCTACCTGCTGGCGGTCGATCTCGTGGCGCGCACCATCGCCCCGATCGAGGTACCGCTCGGCATCCTCACGGCGCTGATCGGCGCGCCCTTCTTCCTGTGGCTGCTCGCCACCGCGCGGCGGGGCTGGTCGTGAGGGCGGAGCCCCTCCTGCGGGTCGAGGATCTCGCCTTCGGCTACGGCGCCCGCATCGTGGGCTCCGGCGTCGGCTTCGCGGTCTTCCCGGGCGAGGTGCTGTGCCTGCTCGGACCCAACGGCTGCGGCAAGACCACCCTGTTCAAGACCGTGCTCGGCCTCCTGCCCGCGAAGGCCGGCCGCGTCCTCGTGGAGGGGAGAGCGTCTCACACTGGTCGCGGGCGCGGCTCGCCCGCAGCATCGCCTACGTGCCCCAGGCGCACGCGGCCCTGTTCCCCTTCAGCGTCCGCGAGATCGTGCTGATGGGCCGCGCGAGCCGGCTCAGGCCCTTCGCGAGCCCGGGCCGGGCCGACCACGCGGCGGCCCAGGCGGCGCTGGAGGCGCTCGGCGTCGCTCACCTCGCGGAGCGGGTCTACACCGAGATCAGCGGCGGCGAGCGCCAGCTCGCCCTGATCGCCCGGGCGCTCGCCGGCGAGCCGCGCCTCCTCGTGATGGACGAGCCGACCGCGAGCCTCGATTTCGGCAACCAGGCCCGGGTGCTCGGCCAGATCCGCGGCCTCGCGGGGCGCGGCCTCGGGGTGGTGCTCTCGACCCACGATCCCGGCCACGCCTTCCTCTGCGCCGACCGGGTGGCCCTCCTGCGGGAGGGGGCGCTGATCGGCCTCGGCGCCCCGGCCGAGACGGTCACCCCGGCGAGCCTGGAGCGCCTCTACGGCGTGCCGGTCGCCGTCGTGCCGCTGGCCGGCGGGGCCGGCACGGTCTGCACGCCGCTGCTGCCCTGACCCTTCAGAGATCGGACCGGTGCAGGACGCCCTCGGCCGCGGCCGGCTCTCCGTCCTCGGACCGGATCACCGGCGCGCCGACCGCCGCCATGAGGACGCGCAGGCCCTCGACCCACGCCTCGGCGTCGCCGAGCGTCGCCACGCCGTCCCGCCGGAACGTCCGGGCGGGCTCCCTCTCGGAAGCCTCCAGGGTCACGGCGACGTCGAAGCGGCCGTCGGGTGTGTCGGTGATCCGGTACGTCACGGAACGGGGCATGGAATCAGCAGATTGGAATGCGTCGCAGTCAATCGGGCGCGATCATCATGCACCAGAGGCGCGCCGGCTCATATGCGTCGAACTGCCGATGCCGCGCGGGGCCGGGTTCGGAGCGGCGCCGGACGCATCGTTCGGGAGACCGGACCGAACGCACGCTTGCCGCCCGGGCCGGCGTGCCTATCATCGGTGGCCGCGAATCCTGTCGGGACGCTTCGGGGTTCGGCTGACGCGGAGGCGATGGAGCGATGGCATTCTTCCTCGGCATCGGCGGCCCGTGGGTCGTCCTGATGATCCTCGATCTGATGGCGACGCGGCGCGGCCTGCAACTCTCCGCCGCCGAGCGGTCGCAGGGCTGGCAGGAGCGCCTGGAATACCTGCTCCGGCGGCGCGAGCGGGCCTGAGCCCGATCCGCGGCATTCGACCGATCGCGGATACCGGATCTTCGCACCCCCCGTGCTGAGCTGACCTCCCCGGAGGACCGGCCGATGATCAGCGGCGTACCGCTCACCGCGATCGGCCTGCTGCGGCAGGCGGATCTCGAACTGACAGCGCGCAACTCACAGTTGCGTCGCGGCGAGGCCCCCCGCGAGAGCGTGACGGTCGAGCTCGTGCAGAGCCTCGATCCGCCGCGCCGCGGAAACGATGCGGCGCCCACGAGCGCCCCCGTGCGCCGGCGCCTCGTCGACATCTTCGTGTGATCGCACGGTTAGAACGTCACGAAACCTTGCCGCCGACACCTTGCTTTGCCGGAAAGACTGTCGAGATCGCGCGCCCGCCGGCCGCCTCTCGGTGTCCGCGTGCCGCTTCCGGGGGTGATGTCCCCCGCCGAAGCGGATACTGTATCCGCTCGTACCGTGCCGGTGATTAATCAGTTCTAATAACTCAGAGTTATTGAAAATCCTCGCGTTTTCGGTGAAGCATCCCTGTGCTGAGATGTTGGGCATCAAAAACGTACGGAGGGAACAACTCGGGAATGACGGTCGCGAAGCGTACCTTGTCTGGCCTGCGTAGTTCAAACGCATACTGCAAAGTTAACTTGTAGTTTAAAACTCTGGACAGACGGTACATGTGGCAAATCTTCGTCGTCTCATCAAATTGTGCAAGATCTGATCGGCGAAAACAAAAACGTGGACGCCGCGTCGACTGAGAAGGGGCCGAACGGCGCGCCGACGGTGGGGGTGTCGGGATGACAGGGCTCCCGGTCGAGATCACGGCGAGGATCTCGGCAGGTGCCCCGGCAAGAGCACCCGCGGGACCTCGGGAACGCGGTCCGGCCAAGCGATCCGAAGACCCGTTCGGGACGCGCGGCCTCCGGCAGGGGTGAGTGAGGGGCTGAGCCCGTGCCCGCCGCGGGCGGCTGCGGGTGCCGCGCGCATGAGCCGTCGCACGATCAACGGATGTCGGACAGGCCGCCGGCCCTCTCGAGGGGCCGGGGCGAGGGCCGGCGTGTCTTCTGGGGATTTTCGCCATGTTCCTGGACCCGAAAGCCACCTCCCGGATCCGCATGCGGGAGGCCGAGCGCGCCCGCGAGAACCGGCTGGAGATCGTCAAGGCGCACTCGCATGGGCAGATCACCAAGCGCGACCTGTTCCGCTGGGGCCTCTACGGCGCGGGCGGCCTGATCGCGGCCAAGCACGGGCTCAGCCCCTTCGTGCGCAGCGCCTACGCGGCCGTGCCGACCGGCACGCCGCGCAGCCCGCTCTTCGGCGCCCAGAAGTTCCACGAGCCCCTGCACCGGGCCCTCGTGCAGCCGCGCATCCCGCTCGTGGCCGCGGCCGGCAGCGACGACGTGATCTGGATGGGCCCGAACGGCCAGCCCCTGCCCGGCGAGCTGCCCGGGCGGCGCCTGTCCTACCACGACGAGTGGTCGAAGCGCGGGCCGAACTGGGAGCGCCTGACCAATCCCGTCACCTATCGCGGGCCGTTCGAGGGCCGCCCGCCGGGCGAGTTCTTCGCCCATCAGCGCTGGTCGAAGGACCCGGCGAGCTCGAACCGCGACCTGTTCCCGAAGGTCGGCTACCTCATGTCGCTCGGGCAGTGCGAGGCGGGCACGCGCTTCTGCGGGGAGATGCCCGAGCAGGACATGAACGCAATGTGGTCGTTCGGCGTGCGCCAGCCGGGCCATGCCGGATCGGGCACCGGCTCGCGCCTCGGCTACGGCATGCCCTGCCTGATCAAGGCGCGCTACGGCGAGCCGCTTCTGACCCGCATCTACAACGACCTTCCGGCCGACCGCACCCAGAACAAGGGCTTCGGCCGCAACGAGATCACGACCCATTTCCACAACGCGCACAACGGCGCGGAGAGCGACGGCGCCTGCAACGCCTTCCACTATCCGGGCACGTTCTACGACTACCATTGGGGCCTGACGCTCGCCCGGCGCGACCTGCCGAGCCACCGCGCCTTCAGCGATCCGCTCTACCAGAAGAAGGCCTCGGGCCCGACCGACGACGGCGGCCTGATGATGGTCGAGGGCGATTA
This sequence comes from Methylobacterium durans, assembly GCF_003173715.1. Lineage (NCBI taxonomy): Bacteria > Pseudomonadati > Pseudomonadota > Alphaproteobacteria > Hyphomicrobiales > Methylobacteriaceae > Methylobacterium > Methylobacterium durans. The sequence continues at coordinate 6,063,564 of NZ_CP029550.1, forward strand.
CCGCGAGATCCAGGGATCGATGTGGTTCCACGACCACCGGTTCTTCTTCACGGCCGAGAACGTCCACAAGGGCAATTTCGCCCTCTGCAACGTCTATAGCGGCCCGGACCGCGCCTGCACGGCGGTGCGCGACGGCGTGAACCTTGTCCTGCCGAGCGGCGACGCGACGGCCTGGGGCAACCAGGATTTCGACGTGAACCTCGCCGTCTCCAACCCGGCCTTCGACAAGGACGGGCAGATGTTCTTCGACATCTTCGACACGGACGGCTTCCTCGGCGACGTCATCGCCGTGAACGGGGGCTACTACCCCTACATGGAGGTGCTGCCGCGCCGGTACCGCTTCCGCATCCTCAACGCGGCGATGGCGCGGTTCTACAAGTTCGCGCTCGGGGTCAACCGGTCGAAGAAGTTCTCGGCGGGCACGGCGGTGCCGTTCTGGTTCATCGCCAACGACGGCAACCTCGTCGTCAATCCGATCCAGCTCACGGCTCTGGAGGAGCAGGGCAACGGCGAGCGCTACGACATCGTCGTCGATTTCTCGGCCTTCGCCGACGGCGACAGCGTCTACCTCGTCAACCTCCTCAAGCAGACGGACGGCCGCAAGCCCGACAAGGCCCTGTCCATGAAGGATGCGCTCAGGGGCGACATCGAGGATCCCTGCGTCGGTCCGGTCATGGAGTTCCGGATCCGCAAGGGCGGGATCCGAAGCGTCGACGACCCGACCCGGATCTACACGGGCCTGGAGGCAGACCCGAGCACGGACTTCACGGCCGCGGACTGGAAGAGCGGGCTCAAGAAGCTGACCACCCAGATCCCCGTCATCACTCCCGTGCGCGAGCGCGTCATCGAGTTCGGCCGCTCCGGCGGCGGCGATTCCCGCGACCCGAAGACGGGCCTGTGCACCCCGGATTGCGGGGAGCACGAATCCTTCCCCTACTCGATCAAGGTGAACGGCCAATCGGCCCACACCCTCAACGCCAACCGCATCAGCGCCCTGGTGCCGAAGCCCGGCGAGGTCGAGCACTGGACCTTCGTCAACGGCGGCGGCGGCTGGGACCACCCGATCCACCTCCATTTCGAGGAGGGCATCACGATCGACCGCGGCGGCGCCTCGATCGGCCCCACCGAGAAGCTCGTGCGCAAGGACGTCTGGCGCCTGCGCCCGAGCGGGAAGGTCCGCATCCAGGTCTGCTTCGGCGAGTTCGGCGGCGCCTACGTGAGCCATTGCCACAACACGGCCCACGAGGATTTCGCGATGGTGCTGCGCTACCAGCTCCTGACCCCGGACCCGAACGATCCGGACTTCGCCCGGACGGGCAGCCGGCCGCACTGGCAGATCTCGAACACGCCGATCCCCTCGCCCGACGGCGTCACCTTCCGCGTGCCGGAGGTGCTGCCCGAGGCGCGGCCGACCTTCCGCAACACCAGCACCTGAGGCGGTCATGCCTGCGCGCGACGGACGACGGATCATGGCCCGGCGGGGAGCCCGCCGGGCGCTGCGGATGGGCGCGGGGCTCGGCCTCGCGCTCCTCGCCGCGCTGCCGATGACCCTGCTCGCGGGGAGCCCGTCGCTTGCGGGCACGCGCTGGGGGGAGGGCTACCTGCCGGACGTGGCGCTCACCGACCAGGACGGGCAGAGCCGCCGCTTCTACTCCGACGTGCTGAAAGGCCGGATCGCCGTCATCGCCTTCATCTACACGAGCTGCCGCGACATCTGCCCCGTCGTCACCGCCCGCCTCACCCAGGTCCAGGACAAGCTCGCACACGACAAGCTCGCACACGACAAGCTCGCACACGACAAGGGCGCCCAGGACAAGGGCGCGGAGGCGGCCGAGCCCGTCTTCGTGGCCATCAGCATCGATCCCCTCACCGACACCCCCGCCCGCCTCAAGGCCTACGCCGACGCCTTCGGCGCCGGGCCCGGATGGACCTTCCTCACCGGCCAGCCCGAGGCCATCGCGCTGGTGCGCCACAAGCTCGGCGAGCGCAGCCAGAAGCTGGTCGAGCACAGCCGCACCCTGCTGCTCTACAACGACGCCACCGGCGAGTGGGCCCGCGACTCCGCCTTCGGCGACCTCACCGTGCTCGCCGCCACCATCCGCGCCATGAACCCCGCCTTCAGCGCCGGCCGCACCGGCGGGGCCGCAATCGGCGAGGCGAGCCTGGCCACCGACCTGCCCGGCCAGAGCCTGTTCCTGAAGACCTGCGCGGCCTGCCACACGATCGGCCAGGGCGCCCGCGTCGGGCCGGACCTGGCCGGCATCGGCGCCCGGCGCTCCCGCGACTGGCTCACCGCCTACATCACCGACCCGCAGCGGCTGCGCGCGGCGGGCGACGCGGCCGCCCTCGATCTCGCCCGGGCCTTCCCGTCCGTGCGCATGCCCAACCTCGCGCTCTCGGAGGCCGACGCCGCCGACGTGCTCGCCTATCTCGAGGCCCGCACCTACGCCGCCCAGGAGGCGGAGAAGGACGCCGAGAAGGACGCCGCCCGCGAGGCGAGCGCCGGGGACCACCATCACCACCATCATCACCACCACTGAGGCGGCAGGCCCGTGCCGGGAGGGAGCGCCACGCCATGACCGACCCCATCACCGCCAGCCCGGACGAGCCTCGCGCCCGCGCCGCGCGCCGCGCTGCTCGCCAAGGCTCTCGCCGCGCCGCGCGCCAAGCCGGCTTCACCCTGGTCGAGGTCATCGTCGTGCTCTCGATCATGGGCCTGATCATGAGCCTGGTCGGCCCGCGCGTGCTCGGCTACCTCACCGAGTCCAAGGCCAAGACCGCCCGCATCCAGGTCGAGACCCTGTCCAGCGCCGTCGAGCTGTTCTTCATCGACAACGGCCGCTACCCCCTCGACGGCGAGGGCCTGCAGGCCCTGGTCAGCCCGCCGGGCGGGCTCGCCTCCTGGAACGGCCCCTACCTCAAGGGCGCGGCCGTGCCCAAGGATCCCTGGGGCCGGCCCTACCTCTACGCCTCGCCCGACCGCGGCCGCAGCTTCCTGATCACCGTCACGGGCCAGGACCGCGAGGCCGACCCGCGCGCCCGCGCCCCCCGCCCCGCCGCGCCCGCCCTCACCCCCGCCATCGCCCCGACAGGCCCCGCCCTGCCCGGCGGCGGGCGCCAGGCCGACCTCTCGCGATCCGACCTCTCGCGGTCCGACCCCTCCGGGAGGGCCGCCGAATGACCCCCTCCGGACCCGTGCCGGGCGCCCGCCAAGCCGAACGTCAAGCCGAACGTCACGCCGGGCGCCGGGCGCGGCTCGCCGCCCCGCTCGCGGCGCTGGCCGGCTGGTGGCGGGCCGAGCTGCAGGCGGGCCTGTCCGCCCTGCGCCCCGCCGCCGGCACCCCCGCGGCCCCGCCCCCGCCCCCTTGCGCCTGCGCCTGCGGCCCGACGCGGAGGGGCTCGGCCTCAGCCTGCGCACGCCCCGGGCCGAGCTCCACGCCGAGCGCATCACCTGGGCCGAGTACGCCCCGGCCCGGCTCGACCGGGCCCGGGCCCGGGCGGCGGCCGCGGCCGGCGGCCGGGCGGTGCCGCTGAGCCTGGCGCTGCCGCACGCGGTCGGGCGCTCCTTGAGCCTGCCGCGGCGGGCGCTGGCGCAGGCCGAGGCGATCGTGCGGGCCGAGATCCTCCGCAAGACGCCGCTGCGGCCGGAGGACATCGCGCTGGCCTGCGCGGTGGCGCCGAACGGCCCCGAGCGGGTGCGGGTGCACTACCTCGTGGTGCCGGCCAGCCTCCTCGACCGGACGCTGGCCCGGCTCGGGCTGGCGCGCGCCGCGATCGCCAGCCTGGAGGGTGTCGCCGGCCCGGAGGGTGGCGCCGGCCCGGAGGATGGCGCCAGCCCGGAGGACGCGGAGGCCGGCGGCCCGGTGCTGCCGTTCGGGGCGGCGCAGGCCCGGCCCGGCCCCGCGGCGGGGCGGGCCGCGCTCGGCCTCGGCGCGGCCTGCCTGGCGCTGGCGCTGACCGGCTTCTGCGGGCTGGCCGGGCGGCAGGCGGCGCTGATCGGCGCGCTCGAGGCGCAGATGGCGGCGATGGACGCGCCGGCGCGGGGCTCGGCCGAGCGGCTGCGCAGCGTCTACGGGCTGATCGGCGCGGCGGGCGAGCTGGCGCGGCTGCGGGAGGCGCCGGGCGTGGTGGCGGTGTGGGAGGAGCTGGCGCGGCTGTTGCCGGCCACGACCTACCTGACCGAGATCCAGGTGACGGGCGCCGGCGTGGAGCTGTCCGGCTACAGCGAGGCGGCGGCCGAGCTGATCGCCCGGCTGCAGGGCTCGCACCTGCTGCAGAACCCCACGCTCTCCGGCCCGATCGTGTTCGACAAGGCCCGCGCCCGCGAGCGCTTCGCCCTCCGCGCCACCTTCCGCCAGACCCGCCTCCCCGAGGAGATCCTCACACCATGAGAGCCGGATCCACCCTGCGCTTCGCCGCCTTCCTCGGCTGCAACGCCCTCGCCCTCGCCCTCGTCGGCGGCCTCCTCCTGACGCCCGCCCTCGGCCTGCTCTCCGAGCAGCAGGAGGCGATCGCCCGGATGGGACCGCGGCTGGAGCAGGCCCGCTCCGCCATCGCCCGCGATGCGGCGCTCGCCGGGCAGGATCCGGCCACGCTCCGGGACGTGGCCCACCGCTTCGTCCAGGGCGAGACCGAGAGCCTGCTGCAGGCGGACCTGCTCCTGCGCCTGCGCGAGATCGCCGAGAGCCACGGCGTCAGCTTCACCTCGGTGGCGAGCCTGCCGGAGCGGGAGGCGATGGGGCGCCGGATCGTCGGCGCCCGCATCGAGTTCCAGGCGGGCGACCAACGCGTCGCCGCGCTGCTGTCGAGCCTGGAGCGCGGGCCGGCCTTCCTGTTCATCCGCCGCGCGCAGCTCTCCGCCGCGGGCTCCGAGGAGCTCGGCGAGGACGCGGTGCAGGCGAGCGTCGAAGTCTACGGAGTGACGGGATGGCCACGCAGCTGAGATTCCCGCTCCCCCGGGGCCCGCGCTCGCCCCGGGATCGGCGCTCTCCCTCGGGCCCGCGCTCGCCCTGCGGCCCACCCTGTCCTGGGCGCTGATTCTGGGCTGCGGCGCGCCCGCGCTCGCGGGCTCGCTCTGGCTGGCCTGGGCCGGCCTGACGGGCCCGCTCGCCGCGAGCGGGGCCGAGGCTCCGCGCGCCGGCGCGTCGGCGCCCGCCCTGCCCGATCTGCACGCCGCGGGCGAGGCGAACCCGGCCGAGATGCTCATCGCGAAGCCCGTCTTCTCGCCGACCCGCACGCGCCCCTCCGCGAAGGCGCCGGTCCTGGTGGCTCAGGCGGTCGAGGCCCCCCTCCGCCGCCGCCCGCCGCGCCGCGACCCGTACCGAACTATACGATGGGCGGCGTGCTGATTTCCGCCTCCGGCCGGAAGGTGTTGCTCCGCAGGCACAAGGGCGACCGCGGGTGGTGGATCAGCGAGGGAAAATCAACCGCTGATGGGTGGAAAGTATTGACCGTCACCGCCGAAAACGTGAACCTGTCATGCGACGGTCAGGAAGTGCTCCTCTTCCTCCGCCCGCACAAGTGAGGGGGCCGGGGGCGGGCAGTGAGATGTTTCTGCCAGAACTTGTGGCGGGCCGCCATTTGCGTCGACTGAGGCGCCTTGCTCCCCGTCCGCCGGCCCGACTTCCGAACTCTCTCCTGACCCTTATCCTCAGCGGGATTGTTCTCGCGGGTCTCGCGGTCGCGCCCGCCGCGGCGGCGCCCCGGGGCGAGGTGCCGGACTGGAACGGGCGCGAGCCCGCCCCGGCCCTTCCCGACGACGGCAAGCGCCGGGCGGGCGCGAGCGCGCGCGCGCAGGATCCCACCGCCCCCGGCGCGCCCGACCGGGTCCGCGTCGGCATCGGCTCGGGCAAGTTCTACGGCGAGCCGAAGCCCGCCCGCGCGCCCGCGGAGGCCGCCTCCGGGACCCATACCCTCAACCTCGTCGATGCGAGCATCCAGGAGGCCGCGGCCGCGGTCCTCGGCGACATCGTCGGCACGAACTACACGATCGACCCGAAGCTCGAGGGCAAGGTCACGCTCCAGACCACGCATGCCGTCTCGAAGGCGGGCGCGGTGGAGCTGTTCGAGTCGGCGCTGCGCAACGTCGGCGGCGCGCTCGCCCGCAGCGGCAACATCGTGCGCGTCGTGCCGATCGAGCAGGCGACGGCGGGCGGCCGGGTCGGGATGGCCGACCGCGGCCCCGCGGGCGTCGGCAATTCCGTGAAGGTCCTGCCCCTGCGCTTCGTGGCGGCCGCCGAGATGAAGCGGCTCCTCGAGCCGATCGCCTCCTACGGGGGCGTCGTGCGGATCGACCCCTCGCGCAACGCGCTGCTCCTGTCCGGCACCGACCAGGAGATCGCCGCGATGCGGGAGGCGGCCGCCGTCTTCGACGTGAACTACATGAAGGGCATGTCCTTCGCCCTCGTGCCGGTGCGCTCCCTCGACCCGGAGGAGGTCGTCGAGAACCTGAGCAAGGCCTTCGCCACCAGCGGCGAGGGCGCGATGAGCGGGATGGTGCAGTTCATCCCGAACAAGCGCCTGAAATCCGTGCTCGTGATCTCGAAGCAGCCCGAGTACCTGCTCAGCGCCAAGTCCTGGATCCGCAATCTCGACGGCGTCGCCTCGGGCCGCCGCAAGGAGTTCTTCACCTACGTCCTGCGCAACCGGCAGGCGAAGGACGTGGTCGACGTCCTGAACGCGATGTTCTCCGACGAGACAGGCTCCCGCGAGGTCCGCTCCGCCCGCAGCGGCCGCACCGGGCTCGGCGACGGGCCGGGCAACGGGGCGCCCGTCGGCAACGGCAACGGCAATGGCAGCGGGTTCGGCGGCGACGGGGGCCCGGGCGGCGGCTTCTCGGTGGGCGGAGGCTCCCAGTTCGGCGGCGGCGCCTTCGGCGGAGGCGGCATCGCGGTCGGCGGCGGCTTCGGGGCGGGGGGCACGGGCCTCACCTCCTCCGAGCGCTTCCTCGACGGGCCGCTGCCCCGGGTCGACGAGAACGGGAGCTACCGCTCGGCCGGGATCGGCGCGGGCGACAACGGCGAGCCCCGCATCAAGATCGTCGCCGACCCCTCGCAGAACGCCCTCCTGATCCTCGCCGCCGAGAGCGATTACCGGCGGGTCGAGCGGGTGCTCGCCAATCTCGACGTGCTGCCGAACCAAGTTCTGATCGAGGCCACCATCGCCGAGGTCCAGCTCAACGACGACCTGCGCCTCGGCGTGCGCTGGTTCTTCCAGAACCGGGGCGGCACGCGCTCGGGCACCTTCTCGGACCTCCTGAGCGGGGCGGTCGGCTCGGCCTTCCCCGGCTTCTCCTTCGTGGCCAGGGCGGCGGGGGCCAGATCACGCTGAACGCGCTGAACGACGTCACCCGCGTCGACGTCCTCGCCTCCCCGAGCCTGATGGTGCTCGACCGGCGCACCGCCGTCCTGCAGATCGGCGACCAAGTGCCGATCCAGACCCAGTCGGCCCAGAGCATCCTGACCCCGGGCGCGCCGGTGGTGAACTCGATCGCCTACAAGGATACCGGCGTGATCCTCTCCGTGACGCCGCGGGTGAGCGAGTCCGGCCGCGTGCTCCTCGACATCGAGCAGGAGGTCTCGACGGTCCAGCGCACCACCTCCTCGAACATCGACTCGCCCTCCTTCGGCCGGCGCAAGGTGCGCACCACGGTCGTCGTCAACAACGGCGAGAGCATCACGCTCGGCGGCCTGATCCAGGACCGGACCACGATCGGGGAGACGCGGGTGCCGGTGCTCGGCGACCTGCCGATCATCGGCAACGCCTTCAAGGAGAAGCAGAACCTCGTCGAGAAGACCGAGCTCATCATCATGCTGACGCCCCGCGTCGTGCGCGACCTCAACGAGGCGGCGGCGGTCACCGACGAGTACCGCAACCGCGTCCGCAGCGTCATGCCGACCCGCGACCCCGTCCAGCGCCTGATGACGAACGTCAAGCGCAGCATCGAGTGAGCGGGGCCAAGCGGGATGGAACAGGTTCGGCCCTCGCTCCTCGGCCTCGATCCCGCCGCCCCCGCCTTCGCGGAGCGCTTCGGCGCCTTCCTGGCGCAGGAGGGCCTCCTCGACCGGGCGGCCGTCGAGCGGGCGCGCCGCGCCGCCGCCCTCTCGGGCGACCGCTTCGACGCGGTGCTGACGAAGCTCGGCCTCCTGTCGGAGCCGGCGCTCGCCGCGGGCCTCGCCCGCTTCCTCGGCCTGCCGCTCCACGTCCCGGCCGAGGGCCTCCCCGAGCGCCTGCTGCCCGACGCCCTGCCGGCCCGCTTCGTCACCGAGAACCGGGTCCTGCCCGTGCGCCTGGAGGGCGGCGCGCTGACGCTCGCGGTGGTCGACCCGTTCGACCGGCTGCCCCTCGAATCGGTCGGCCTCGTCGTCGACGCGCCCCTGCGGGTCGAGATCATCGCGCCCGCCGATTTCGAGCGCCTCGCCGCCCAGCTCTATGCCGGCCCGGAGGCGGCCGAGCCCGCCGGGGCGCTCGACGCCGACCACAGCGACACCGATCTGCAGCGCCTGCGCGACAGCGCGAGCGAGGCGCCTGTCATCCGCCTCCTCGACCAGATCATCGCGGGCGGCGTCGATGCGGGCGCCTCCGACATCTACATCGAGCCGACGCCCGGCTCCTTGCGCGTCCGCTACCGGGTCGACGGGGTGCTGCGGGTCGTGGACGAGGCGCCGGCCCGGCTCTCGCCGGCCATCGTCTCCCGCGTGAAGATCCTGGCCCGCCTCGACATCGCCGAGCGCCGCCTGCCCCAGGACGGCCGCATCAAGATCCCGGTGCGCGGCCACGAGGTCGATTTCCGCATCGCGACGATCCCGACCATCGACGGCGAGGCGGTGACGATGCGCGTCCTCGACCGCAGCCGCGTCACCCTCGATTTCGCGAGCCTCGGCTTCGACGCCGATCAGATCGAGACCATGCACCGGCTCGCGGCCGAGCCGAACGGGATCATCCTCGTCACCGGCCCCACCGGCAGCGGCAAGACCACGACGCTCTACACGATGCTGCGGCACGTGAACCGCCCGACCGCCAAGATCTTCACCGTCGAGGACCCGATCGAGTACCAGCTCGCCGGGATCAGCCAGGTCCAGACCCAGGAGGGTATCGGCCTCGACTTCCCGGCGATCCTGCGCTCGATCCTGCGCCACCACCCCGACATGATCATGATCGGCGAGATCCGCGACGAGGAGACGGCGCGCATCGCCGTGCAGGCCTCGCTCACCGGCCACCTCGTCTTCTCGACCCTCCACACCAACAGCGCCGCCGAGACCATCACGCGCCTGATCGACATGGGCATCGAGCACTTCCTGCTCGGCTCGACCGTGCGGGGCATCCTGGCGCAGCGGCTCGTCCGGCGTCTCTGCCCGGCCTGCGCCGCGCCCCAACCGGACGCGGACGTGCTGGCCGTCCACCTGTCCGAACGGGTGCCCGCCGTCTCGCGGCTCGGGGGCCCGGCCCTGCGCCGGCCGGTCGGCTGCGAGGCCTGCCAGGGCACGGGATTCTCGGGCCAGCTCTCCATCGCCGAGCTGATGCCCGTCGACACCACCCTGCGCGACGCCGTGCTGCGCCGCGCCTCCGGCACCGAGATCGAGGCGCTGGCGCGGCGCTCCGGCGTCCGCTCCCTCTACGAGGACGGGATCGTCAAGGCGTGGCAGGGCCTGACCGCGGTCGAGGAGGTGCTGCGCGTCACGAGCGGGATCGAGGCCCCGCCCGCATGAAGTACCGCTTCGAGGCGTTCGACGGGGCGGGCAACCTCGTGGTCGGGGAGATCGAGGCCGGCAGCGCGGACGAGGCGCGCGCCCTCGTCCAGGCGCGCGGGCCGACGCCGTTCTCGGTGCGCGAGGCCGGGGCCTTCGACCTCCTGTTCAAGGACATCCGCCTGGAGATGCCGGGGGCAAGGCCGCCGACGCGGCGCTGGCCCGGCTCGCCCGCGACCTCGCCGTGCTCCTGCAGGCGGACGTGCCCCTCGACGCCGCCCTGCGCATCGCCTCGGCCACCGCCGAGGACCGGCGCATGCGCGACCTCGCCCTGCGGATGCGGGAGGGCATCCTGCGGGGCGTCTCCCTCGGCGAGGTGATGGAGGGGATGCCGGACGCCTTCCGGCCCGATTACGTGCGCATCGTGCAGGCGGGCGACGTCAGCGCCGATCTCGGCGCCGCCATGCAGGACCTCGCCGACCTCCTCGACCGCCGGGTCGAGATCCGCGCCCGGGTCCGCTCGGCGCTCGCCTACCCGACCCTCCTCGTCGGGCTCGCCGCCGTCTCGCTCTGGATCGTGCTCGGCCTCCTCGTGCCCGCCGTGACGCCGATCTTCCGCGAGAGCGGCCTGGAACTGCCCGGCATCCTCGCCGTCCTCGACGGGCTGCGGGAGCGGTCGGGCACGATCCTCGGGCTCGTCGCCGGCCTCCTCGGCGCCCTCGGCCTCGCCCTGATCCTCGCCCGGCGCAGCCCCGGCTTCCGGCGCCGCCTCGACTGCCTGCTCCTCGCGCTGCCGGTCACGGGGCGCATCGCGGAGACCCGCGAGGCCGCCCGCTTCACCCGCACCTTCGCGACCCTGATCAAGGCGGGCGTCGCGCCCCTCCAGGCGCTCCAGACCGCCTGCGCCCTCGTGCACAACAGCTTCACCCGGGGGCAGCTGGAGACGACGGTCACCGACGTGCGGGCGGGCTCCACGATCGGCGCGGCGATGGAGCGGGCCGGCGCCCTGCCGCTCGCCGCCCGCCACATGATCACGGTCGGCGAGGAGAGCGGGCGCCTGCGCGACATGCTCCTGCGCGCGGCCCTGATCCTGGAGCGGCAGGACCAGACCCAGACCGCGCGCCTCCTCGCCATCCTGACGCCCACCGTGACCGTGCTCGTCTCCGGGATGATCGCGGCCGTGATCCTCTCGGTGATGAGCGCGATCCTCTCGATCAACGACCTCGCCCTGCAATGACGGCCCCCCGCCCCGGACGGTCGCCGGAGGCGGGCTTCAGCCTGATCGAGATCCTGGTCGCCGTCGCGATCGTGGCCGGAATCGCGCTGCTCGCCGCGCCCCTCCTGCGGCGCCCGCCGGCCGAGCTGCAGCTGCGGGCCGATCTCGGCCGGCTCGCCGCGGCCCTGCGGACCACCCGGGCGGCCGCGATGATGCGCAACGAGCCCCTCGGCCTCGTCCTCGACGTGGAGCACCGCCGCTTCGCCTCCCCGGCGGTGCCGCAGGGCGCCCTCGACCCGCGCACCGAGATCTCGCTTCAGGTCGCGGACCCGGCCGAGCGGGCGGGCTCCTCCGGCCGCATCCGCTTCTTCCCGAGCGGCCGCTCGACGGGCGGGCGGATCCGCCTGCGCCTCGGCGCCGCGGAGGGGCGGCTCGACGTCGTGTGGGCGACGGGGCAGGTCTTCAGCGAGGTCGCGAACCGTGCCGCCGGCCGCTGAGGAGGCGCGCCCGGCCGAGGGCGGCTTCACGCTGCTCGAGTTCCTGGCCGCCTTCGCGATCCTGACCCTGTTCCTGTCCGCGATCCTCGCCGCCCTCGCGGTGGCGATCCGGGGCGACCACCAGGCCGCCTTCCTCACGCTCGGCAGCGCCCTCGCCAAGGGCCGGCTCGCGGCGGCCGGCATCGACTACCCGCTCCGCCCGGGGACGACCGGAGGCGTGCTGCCGAACGGCTACCTGTGGCAGGCCGAGATCGGCCGCTACGCCCGCGTGCCGCTCGGCCAGGACCGGAGCGCCGCCGGCTACCGCGTGGCGGTGACGGTGGCCGAGCCGCCGGAGCGCGGCGGGCGCTCGCTCACCCTGCGCTCGATCGTCCTCGACCGGGAGGGGCGGCGATGAGTGCCCCCAGCCGCCGGCAGCAGGGATTCGTGATCGCCGAGGCGCTCGTCGCGCTCCTCCTCCTCGCCCTCACCCTGGGCCTTGCCGCCAACGTCTTCAGCTTCGGGCGCCGGATCGCGCAGGCCGGCCAGGGCCGGGACGTCCTCGCCCGGACGGTCGCGGGCAGCGGCGCCCTCGGTGGCTGGCTCGCCGCGGCCGCCCCGATCCGCACGGTGACGCCGACGGGCCCCGGGCCGGTCCTGTTCGAGGGGCGGCCCGACCGCCTCACCTTCGTGACGGCGAGCCGGGGCGACGTGCAGCCCGCGGGGCTCCTCGCCGTGACGGTCGGCTTCAACGGCCGCGACCGGGACGCACGGACGGGCTCGATCCTGTTCGACGTCGCCCCCCTCGCCGTCGGCGAGGCGCTGCTGCCCGACCAGGTGGCGCGCGAGCCCCTGATCGCCCGCGTCGCCGCGGCCCGCTTCCGCTATTTCGGCGCGCTCGCCGAGGACCGCCCGGCGGCGTGGTACGACGACTGGACCGACGCGACCCGGCTGCCGGAGCTCGTCCAGCTCCGGGCGAACCTCGATCTCGGCGGCCGCATCGAGCCCCTCGACCTCTCCTTCCGCCTGCCGGGCTCGTGAGCCCGCGCCCCCGCGGCTGCGGGGCCCGTGCCGGGCTGCTCCCCTCAGCCGAGCGCCCGGTCGATGAGGTCGAGGACGCTCGTCCCGCTGCCGATCTGCAGGGCGGCGACGGCGGCGGTGCCGAGCGCCAGGAAGGGCCCGAACGGGATGCGGCGGCCGGTGTCGAAGCCGGGATCGAGGAGGCGCCGGGTGCCCATGTAGGCGAGCGCCGTCAGGCTCGCCGCGAGGAGCATGGGCGCGAGCCCTTCGAGCCCGGTCCAGGTGCCGGCGGCGGCGACGAACTTGACGTCGCCGAGGCCGAGGCCGTGATAGCCCCGGCGCGACCGGAACGCGGCCCGCACCCCGAGGAGCAGGCCGCCGCCGAGGAGCGCGCCGGCGAGCGCCGAGGCGGGCTCGACCGTGCCGAGAAGGAGGCTCGCGGACAGCCCCGTGACGAGGATCATCAGGTTGACCGCGTCCGGGATGATCATCGCCCGGATGTCGACCGCCGCCGCCGTGGCGGCCAGCAGCAGGAGGACGAGGAGGGCGCCGGCCTCGGGCGCCGCGCTCAGCACGGGACCCGCCCGCCGGGTCCCACCGGCGCCGGCGCGGGCCCGCCCTCGCGCCATTCCCGGATGCTGTAGCCCGCCGGAGGGCCGGCGTGACCTCGACGATCGCCTCGCGGGCGACGCGGGCGCCGGTGCGCGTCACCGCCTCGCCGCGGATCAGGAAGACCCGCCCCGGCGCCTGCGCGAGGAAGAAGGGCACGTTCGCGCGCTCGGCCTCGGCGCGGCTCCGCGCGCCGGAGACGGCCCGCAGGGTCGCGGTCGCGGCGACCTGGGCGTTGAGGCCTGGGCTCCCGGTATGGACCGTGACCATGGGCAGGAGCGTCTCGAACAGGGGCCGGTCGACGCCCGGCACCCGGGCGAGCTCCATCACCGAGCGGAACAGCACGGGCGCCTCCGGGCGGCCGGAGGCGGCCTGCGGGCCGTTCACGGCCGGTCGGTCCGCCTGCGCCTGCTGCTCCCGGCCCCGTGCCGCGGCCTCGCGCAGGCGCAGGAGGCTCCGCGCGGCGGCCCCCGTCTCGGGCCCGGCGCCCCGCAGGAGGGCGGCGACGAGCTCGGGCGCGGCCGTGTTGAGGTCGACCTTGCCGCTCTCGTTGACGACCGAGACGGCGAGCGTGGTGCCGTCCTCCAGGCTGCAGAGGCGCGGGGCGCCCTCCGGGCCGAAGCGGGCGGCCATCCGCTCCCCGCCGGGCAGGCCGGCCAGGAGATCGAGGATCGCGATCGCCACGGCGCCCTCGGCCCCGGCCTCGGCGCGGGCGAGCTGCGCGGCGGCGCGCGCCTCGATCGCCCGGTAGCGGGCCGTCGCGATGTAGGTGACGAGCATCAGCCCGATCAGGCCGATCATCCAGATCACCGCGACGAGGGCGAAGCCGTCCGCGCCGTCCGCCGGGGCGGCGCGCTCGCGGTGCGGTTCAGTGGCGGGCGGGACCATCGGGACGGCTCGGAAGGGAGGACGGACCGGGCGCCCCGTCGCTCGAGCTTGACCCTAGCACGGGCGGGCGCCGCCCGCTTGCCCGTCCGGGCCGGCCCGCCCTACCCTGCCCCGGCCGCACCGGGGAGCCGGTGCCGGCCCGATCCCGGAGGCGCGGCATGGACGAGCGGGCGATCACGGAAGTGGAGGAGGTGGCCGACGCGGTGATCGATCTGATCGCGCGGCGCCTGAATTCGGGCGTCCGCGCCACCGCGATCGCGGCGGGCATCGCGGTGGCGCTGACCCGCCTCGGCGAGACCGGCGCGCGGGGCGCGGAGCTGCGCGACGCGATCCTCGCCGTCCTGCAGCAGAAGCCGCCGGCCTGAGGACCGCGCCCCGTCCGGCGGCCCGGCTCAGATGTGCCAGGCCTGCTCGACGCCGGCCGCGAGGTGGTGGTGCGCCTCGCCCGAATCGGTGATGGCGGCGGCCACCGCGGCGCGGGAGACGCCGTGCTCGAGCTGATCCTGCCAGTAGCGCGCCCCGCCCGCATCGGCGGAGCGCCCGAGGGCGTGCTCGAACAGGTCCTCGACGTAGGCCGCGTTGCCGAGGCCGGCCGCGCGGCCCTGGTACTCGGCCGAGCCGAGGAAGGCCTGCGCCACGTCGTGCAGCGAGGCGCCGTGCTCGATCGCGTCCCGGAAATGGTGCAGCCCGCCCGCATCGGGGGCGCGGTTCAGGAGGCCGTAATAGAGCCGCGCCACGTCGCCGGCCTCGAACGCGCCCCGGAGCTGGGCGAGATGCTCGTTCGACAGGACGAAGCCGAGCGCCACGTCCTCCCGCGAGGCGCCGTGGCTCAGCTGGCCGGCCCAGTAGGCCACGCCGCCGTCGTCGCCGGCCCGGTGCAGGTTGTCCTCGTACAGTTTGTTGACGAAGCTGCGGTCGTCGAGGCCGTCGTGGCGGCCCCTGCCCTCGGTGGTTTTCAGGAGCTTCTCGGCGATGTCGTGGATCGAATCGAGGCCGCTGACATGCCCCAGCCAGAACTGGAGGCCGCCCGCGTCCGGCGCCCGCCCGAGCAGGCCGTCGTACAGGGCATAGACCAGGCTGTCGTCCGCGCCGACCAGATCGTCGAGGCCCATCGTTCTCTCCCCCCTGCACCGTCGAATCCGGCCGAAGGCGGCGCCGATCGCGCCGCGTCAAGTCCGGCCCCGGACCACGACTGGCATCGGTGAGGACATCCCGAAACGGCCTTTCGTCCGGCGCGGTTCGGACCAAGGTCCGAGACCTCGGTCCGTTGACAGGACGGGACGGGCGGCGCTCGCCCCGGTCCGTGCCGAAGCGGACGATCCGGCTCAGGCGGGCCGGGCGCTGCAGGAAAGCCCGCTCAGGCGGGCCGGGCGATGCCGGAGAGGCCGCCGAGGCTCGCGAAGCCCGCCGTGGTGCGGGCGGTCCCGATCGCCTGCAGGGTGGCGTCCGGCGCCCCGCAGGTCAGGGCGCGCAGTTCCAGCATCAGGAGGCTGAGGAAGAGGTGGTCGGCGCCGCTCTTGCTGCCGCTCTTGCCGCTCCCGTCGAGGAGGCGCAGGAGTTCCCGCATGAAGGCGCAGGCGGGGGCGGCCGGGGATGCTTCCGGGGGCATGGCGCACGGCTCCTCGCGCCTGCGGGCACGAATCACAGTCTCGCGGATCGGACGCGGCGCGCCATCACCCAGGTTAACGCGGGATGCGGGTGGTCCGGGCGCCTACGGAGCCGGCTGGACCCAGCGGAGCACCGCGGCCAGGCGCTCGGCCTGCGGGCGGGTCAGCCCCGAGCAGAGGGCGGTGCCGTTGCGGAAGACGGCGAAGCGCCCGTCTGCGGTGAGGCGCACCTTGATCGAGGCCATCAGGCGCCCAGGCCCGACAGGCGCTCCAGGGCGCTGAGGCCGGTCTCGGTGATCCGCCAAGTCGCGAAGGCGCCACCGGATTCGAGGCCGACGGAGCGTAGATCGCCCCGGCTTTCGAGGGCGAGGAGTCTGCTGTGGTCGCCGGGCCAAGTTCTGTCCGGCTTTTGCTTGATCGAGATCTGACGGTCGTCTGCCTCTGCAGCCTGCCTGAGGAGGCGTCGCTCGTGATTGATCAGCATCTAGTCTCCCGGTCCGGGGGGAATCGTGCCTACTACTTAGGTAGAGACTGGACCATATGGTCAAGCTTGGCAACCCACCCGCGGGCGAAGGCCGGGATTCGGGTGGTGACAAGGGCAGCTCTCGCCCTCGGCGGCGGCCTCGGCGATACTGGCGCGAGCGGGGCGCGTGCGACCCCCGGCGAACCGGAGACCGCGTTGACCGCCCGCATCCCCGCCGCGACCGGACAGACGGGGCGCCTCTTCCGCCGGGCCGCCGGCGCCGCGCTGGCGGCCGGCCTCTGCATTTTCGGGGCCTCGCCCCAGGCGCAGCAGCTGGCCTTCCCGCGCTTCCGCGGCGCGGGCGACGACCCGCGCACCGCCATCGCACAGCCCGAGACGACGAGCCAGGCCTCGGGCGGCTACGTCAGCTCGGTCGAGCCCTCCCTCGGCCCCTCGGAGACCCGCTCGGGCTGCGGCCCGTGCTGAAGGCGTGGGGCATCGAGTACAGCCTGACCTACGTCGCCGACGCCCTCGGCAACCCGGTCGGCGGCCTGCGCCGGGGCGCGATCGCCGAGGATCGCCTGAACCTGCGCCTCAACCTGAACCTTGAGCGGCTCGTCGGCTGGGAGGGCGGGACGATCCACGCCAACGCCTACTTCATCCACGGCACCGGCCTGTCGCGCTACTTCGTCGGCAACCTCATGACGACGAGCGTGATCGAGGCCCTGCCCGCGACGCGTCTCTACGTGCTGTGGTTCGACCAGCGCCTCCTCGACGGCAAGCTCGCGCTCCGCGCCGGGCAGCTCGCGGCCGATACCGAGTTCATCGTCAGCCAGACCGCGACGCTGTTCGTGAACTCGACCTTCGGCTGGCCGGCCATCACCGGCCTCAACCTGCCGAGCGGCGGGCCGGCCTACCCGCTCGCCACGCCGGCGGTGCGGGCCAAATACACGCCGGACGACAAGCTCTCCCTGCAGGTCGGGCTGTTCGACGGCGATCCGGCCGGCGCGAACCGGCCCGGCCCGGACCCCGAGCCGCAGCGGCTCGACCGCAGCGGCACGAATTTCCGCACGCACGATCCGGCCCTCGTCGTCGCGGAAGCCGCCTACGCCTACAACACGGACAACGACCCGGCGACGCTGCCCGGCACCGTGACCCTCGGCGGCTGGCAGAATTTCGGGCGGTTCGAGGATCTGCGCCTCGACAGCGCGGGCCGCCCGCTGGCCGACCCGGCCTCGACCGGGATCGGGCGGCGCCTGCGCGGCAATGCCGGCCTCTACGGAATCCTCGACCAGACGCTCTACCGGGAGCCCGGTAAGGAGGACGAGGGCCTGAGCGCCTTCGTGCGCGCCTCCCTCTCCCCGACGCGCAGCAGCCTGATCTACACTTACCTCGACGGTGGCCTCGCCTACCGGGGCCTGTTCCCGGGGCGGGAGAGCGACACGCTCGGCCTCAGCGTCGCCTACGCGCATGTCAGCGCGGCGGCGCGCCGGGCGGACCGGGACGCGAACCTCTACGCGGGCGTGCCGGGGCCCGTGCGCCGGGCGGAGACGGTGATCGAGGCGACCTACCAGGCCGTCGTCGTGCCGGGCTTCACCGTGCAGCCCGACGTCCAGTACATCCTCCGGCCCGGCGGCGGCATCGCCAACCCCTACGACCCGGCCGGGCGGCGCGTGCGCAACGCCGCCGTGCTCGGCGTCCGGGCGACCGTGCAGTACTGACCCGTCGGGGGCGTCGCTCAGCTCCGCAGGAAGGCGAGCAGATCGTCGGTCAGGCGCTCGGCATGCGTGAACGGCACCGCGTGCGGGGCGCCCTCGTAGACCGCGAGCTGCGCGCCGGGGATCGCCGCCGCGGCGGCCTTGCCGCTCACCGCGAAGGGCACGGTCTGGTCGTCGTCGCCGTGGATCACCAGGGTCGGCACCCGGAAGGCCGCCATGTCGCCGCGGAAATCGGTCCAGCCGAAGGCCCGCACGCAATCGACCGTGGCCTTCGGCGAGGCCAGCATGGCGACCTCGCCGGTCCACGCCATCAGCTCAGTCGAGGACGGCGCGGAGAACACGCCGGCCCCGAAGAAGGTCTTGGCGAATTGGGCGAGGAAGTGCGGCCGGTCCGCCCGGAGGCCGTCGATCATGCCGGTGAACACGCTCTCGTCGACCCCCTCCGGATGGTCAGCATTCTTCACGAGCATGGGCGTCACGGCGGAGACGAGCACGGCCTTCGAGACGCGCGCGCTGCCGTGACGCGACAGGTAGCGGGCGACCTCGCCGCCGCCCATCGAGAAGCCGACAAGGGCAACGTCCTGCAGGTCGAGGGCGTCGAGCACCGCCTTCAGATCGTCCGCGAAGGTGTCGTAATCGTAGCCCGCCCAGGGCTGGTCGGAGCGCCCGAAGCCGCGCCGGTCGTAGGCGATCGTGCGGAAGCCCGCCTCGGTCAGGGCCGGCTGCTGGTACTCCCACATGTCGGCGTCGAGCGGCCATCCGTGGATGAGGACGACCGGCCGGCCGCTCCCCCAATCCTTGTAGAACAGCCGCGTACCGTCCTGGGCTTCGATGTAGGGCATGTCGGATCCTGCCTTCGTGGGGTGCGCATGCTGGTTTCGGAGGGGGCCGGGATCTCTCGGATCGCTGTCGCGGCGGAGCCGCCGCCCTGGCCGGAGGGTCCCGTGCCCGCGAGCCGGCGCAGGCGGCGCCGGCCCGGGGCGTGTCATTCGTCGTCGGAGGCGTCGGACGCGTCGGGGTCGAGGGGCTCGTCCGCGACGTCCGGCAGGGCGGGGCTGGCCGGAGCCACGCGCAGGGTGGGGCCGGCCGGCGCCGCGCGCAGGGCCGTGCGGGGCGCCGCGACGACCGGTGCCTCCGCCAGCCGCGTGTCCGAGGGCAGCATCTCCGCGCCCACCGCGACGAGCCCCGCGAGGGCGCGCAGGTCGTCGGGCTGGCGCGGATCCCGCGAGATCGTCTCGGCCTCCCGCTGCAGGCGCGCATTGCAGGCGCGCGACGCCATCCCGGTGTCCGGCGTGCAGGCGTCGTGGCGCGCGCAGGCCGCGTCGAGCGCGTCGATCGGGGCGAGCGGCCCATTGTTCCCCGGCCCGCAATAATTCCCGTGCAGGAGGAGCGCCGGCCCCCGGCCGGAATTCCCCTGCAGGACGGCCGGCCCACGGCCGGCTGGGCCGGATTGCGCCGCGGCGGACTGGATCGAGCCGGGGGAAGCGGCGCCGAGCGTCAGCAGGATGGGGAGTGCGAAGCGAACCATGATGTCTCTCGTCGGTCTGGGAATCGGGATTCCGTCATGCGCCCGGGGCCGGTCCGCGTCGGTGCGGGCCCGGAACCGGGCATCCGGCCGGAGCGTGCGGCCGGGGCGCGCGGCGTCACCCGGCCGAGCCGGGCTCGGCCATCCGGCGGTGGATCTGCGCCGCGACCTTGTCCGGCAGCGCGTCGGTGACGGCGCTCAGAACCTTGTTCTTCAGGGTCGGCACCACCTTGTCCCGGCCCGCCTGCATCGCCTCGAAGGCCGCCTCCGCGACGAGGGCCGGGTCGTCCTTGCCCTCCGAGGCGCCGACCTTGGTGTCGAGCATCCCGGCACGGTTGAAGAAGTTCGTCTCCGTCACGCCCGGCATCAGCACGCTCACGCCGATGCCGGTGTCGCGGAGTTCGTCGCGCAGGGCCTCGCCGAACCAGCGCAGGAACACCTTGGTGGCGCCGTAGACCGCCTCGTACGGGTCCGGCATGGCGGCCGAGATCGAGGAGGTGAACAGGATCTTGCCGGCATCCCGCGCCACCATGTCCCGCAGCACGAGCTTCGTGAGTTGCACGGCGCCCCGCACGTTGAGGTCGATCATCCGCAGCTCCCGCGCGAGGTCGGTCTCGGCGAAGGGGCCGCCGAGGCCGGTGCCGGCATTCACGCAGAGGGCGTCGACGGGCCGGCCGGCCGCGCGGATCGCCGCGTAGAGGCCCGCGACGCCGTCCTCGCGCGCGAGGTCGGCGGCGTGAATCGTCACCGCGCCGCCGCCCGCCGAGAGCCTGCCGGCGGCTTCCGTTAGCCTGCTGGCGGCTTGAGTGAGGTGCCCCTCATCCTCGGCGGCGATCAGCACGTCGTGGCCGTTCTCGACGAAGTGTCTCGCTAGTTCGAAGCCGATGCCGTTCGAGCCGCCGGTGACGACGGCGAACGGGCGGCGTTGGGTGTCGGACATGAAGCCTCCGGTTGCAGCGGCCAACCGAGGCTCTTCCCCGGATGTTCCCCGGCAAGCCTGCGCCGGCCGGTGCCGGAACCGGCCGGAGCCCCCCCGCCCGAGGGGCTCTCGGTTTCGTGATCCGGTCGGCCGGCGCGCCGGCCGGGAACACATCGGGTCCGGGGCGATTGCACCAGAGCGGCTCGGGCTCAACCGAGCCTCTCCCAACCCATTGACGAGACAGACCTTCCGCAGCCGAGGCGCTGACCGGTGCCGCGCGCCCGCACCGGTGCTGCGCGCCGGCACCCCGGAAGGGCCGGACAGCCGACGCGAGGAGCCGCGATGACGCAGACCAGCCACCCGATCCGCTACCATGACGGCATCGAGACGCCCGCGCCCGACGAGGCCGAGACCATCGCGAAGATCATCGCCTCGATGACCCGCGAGAGCGAGAAGACGGCCGACCGCTACGGGCACGCGGTCCGCGCCTCGCACGCCAAGGTGAGCGGCGTCGCGGTCGGCACCCTGGAGATCCTGCCCGGCCTTCCCGCCGAGCTCCGCCAGGGCTTGTTCGCCGAGCCGGGGACCCACCCCGTCGTGGTCCGCTTCGCGCAAGGGCCCGGCGAATACCTCAAGGACAGCGTCTCGACGCACCGCGGCATGGCCATCAAGGTCTTCGACGTCGAGGGCGAGAAGCTGCCCGGCCACGGGGCGCCGACGCAGGACTTCGTCCTCGCCACCGGCCCGGTCTTCCCCAACCCGGATGCCAAGGGCTTCCTCGGCAGCATGAAGCAGCTCGAGGCGGGCACCGGCGCGCCGGAGGGCCTCAAGGCCGCCGTCTCGCGCACGGCGCGCGCCCTCGACAGCGTGGTCAAGGGCGTGACCGGCACGAGCGCGCCGCTCCTCGACTTCTTCGGCCACGCGCCGCTGCACCCGCTGGCCGAGCCGTACTACTCGCAGGCCGCGCTCCGCTACGGCGACCACGTCGCCAAGATCGCGGCCTTCCCGGCCGGCGCCGCGCAGGGCGCCCTCGCCGGAAAGACGCTGGACCCCGGCGACGATCCGGACGCGTTCCGCCACGCGGTGCTGTCCTTCCTGAAGGGCGAGGCGGCCACATTCGAGATCCGGGTGCAGCTCTGCCTCGACCTCGACGCGATGCCGGTCGAGGACGCCTCGCAGCGCTGGGACGAGGCGGAAAGCCCCTACCGGACGGTCGCCCGCCTCATCCTGCCGGCGCAGGACGGGTATTCGGAGGCGCGGCGCCGCTACGCCGACGACGTGCTCGCCTTCCGCCCCGCCCACAGCCTCGCCGCGCACCGGCCGCTCGGCTCGCTGATGCGGGCGCGGCTGAAGACCTACGAGGCCCTGTCGCGCTTCCGGCACGAGCGAAACCACGTCGACGAGGTCGAGCCCGCCTCCGTCGATCAGGTGCCGGCCTGAGCTCCGTCGGAGGGGTTGCCGGATCCCCGGGCCCGGGAATCCGGCCGCCCCGTCAGGGCACCCGCGCCTGACGCCCCGGGCGCCGCGCGGCCCGGTCCGGGAGGCTGGCGGCGAAGCGGTCGGCCGCGACGACCTCCGTGACGACGCCGGCCGCGCGCAGCAGGCCCGGCTCGGGCATCCACATGTCCGCGGCGCGGATCGCGAGGGCCCGCGCCACGAAATCCGGGGTGAGGCCCGCGTTCAGGTAGGCCGTGCGCTCCGGCGCCGCGTCGACCGGCCGGGCCGCATCGAAGAGGCCGACCTCGTAGGGGCCGTGGAAGCCGAGCCGGGCGCCGGCCGCGAGGGAGCGCCCGCGGCCGCGCACGTAGACGAGGGTGCAGGCCGAGGCGCAGATGTCCGCCACGTGGGTGGCGAGGCCGTGGGCGGCGACGACGGCGCCGAGGGCCAGCGCCTCCCCGACGAGGCCGCCGTCGCTGGTGAGGTGGATCCGCACCACGCCGGGATGGGCGCCGAGCAGGGCGGCGACCCGGTCCGCGACGCCTTCGGTCAGGTCGCCCGTCAGGTGCAGGTCGCGCCCGTCCGGCCCGAGATCCAGCCAGGCCTCGGTCGCCGCCGCGTCCCCGTCGGAGGCCCATCGCGCAGCGGGGGAAGCCCCGGACAGGGGCTCGACCCGCTGCGGCACGTCCTCGGGCAGGTCCGGCCGGGCCGCGGCCAGGCCGGCCGTGCCGGTGCCGAGGAGCGCGAGGAGGCCGGCGGCCGTGAGGCGGAGCCGGTGGGCCACAGAGAGGCGGAGCCGGTGGGCCATAGAGAGGCGGAGCCGGCGGGTCATCGAGAGCCTGAGCCGCATGCCCGAACGCTCCGCGTGAGAGGCTGGATGGTCGGAGGGCCGCACGACGCGTCCGGACGGCCACGGACCGTCCGCATCGGGGCCTAGGCGAGATAGGCGGCCATCATCTCCGCGACGGCGCGCGTCGCGTAGGTCGGCGGGCTCTCGCCCCGCTCGACCGGGAAGGCCTCGACGATCCTGCGGCCGGCGAGGATCTGATCCACCTCCTCGGCCAGGAGCCCGTCGTCGAGGGCGGCCGCGCGGGCGGCGCGGTCGTGCGCGCCGACGCGGGCCCAGGCGCCGGCCGCCCAGGCGGGTCCCGGCCTGTCGCGGCGATCAATCGCGTCGTGTCGAACCGACATCGTCGTCATCCCTGCCTGCAGAACCGCGTGCCATCCCCGTTCGGCCGCCGCACGCACAGGTGAACGACGCGGTCCGCACCGCGCCTGGACTGCATATCCGGAGCGTCTCGCTTGATGTCATGCCGCAACTCCGTGGCGCTGCCCCGTCGATTGCAGGATCATAGGCGGGGACGGGCGGAATGTGCTTCCAAAGACCTGTCGATCGATGGAGCGTCCCGCGCGCGGCGGCGGCGTGGCGTGGAAGATCGCCGCCGCCCGCCGCAATCCTCCGGGCGATGATCGCGATCAACGTCCGCGGTGCACGATCGTGATCGCTCGGACGCGCGGTCGTGATCGCTCGGACCCGGCCGCCTTCGGCGCGCGTTGGCCCAACCTATGCCTGGGGCGACGGCCCTCTCTGCAACCGGCAGGATCCATGTTCAGACCCACCTCCACCCGCGCCGCACTCGTCGTGCTCGCCGCCCTCGGCCTCCCCGCGCAGGCGCAGGAGCGCTTCGCCGTCGAGGAGGCGACGATCGCCGGCGTTCACGAGGCCCTGACGGCCGGTCGGATCAGCTGCCGCACGCTCGTGCAGACCTACCTCGACCGGATCGCGGCCTACGACCAGGCCGGCCCGAAGCTCGCCGCGATCCGCGCGGTGAACCAGCAGGCGCTCCGTCAGGCCGAGGCGTTCGACCGCGACTCCGACCGGCGCGCCTCCGCGCCGCTCGCCTGCGTGCCGCTGGTCCTCAAGGACAATTACAACACCGCCGAGCTGCCGACGACCGGCGGCTCGGCCTCCCTCGCCGGCGCGCAACCGGCGCAGGACGCGTTCGCCGTGGCCAAGCTGCGCGCGGCCGGCGCCCTCGTCCTCGCCAAGGCGAACCTGCAGGAATTCGCGCAGGGCGGCGTCTCGGTCAGCTCGCTCGGCGGCCAGGTGCGCAACCCCTACGACCTGACGCGCACGCCCGGCGGATCGAGCGGCGGCACCGGGGCCGCCGTGGCGGCGAACCTCGCGCTCGCCGGGACGGGCAGCGACACCGTGAACTCGATCCGGTCGCCGGCCTCCGCCAACAACCTCGTGGGCTTGCGCGCGACGCAGGGGCTGATCAGCCTGAGCGGCATCATGCCGGTCTCGAAGACGCAGGATGCGATCGGCCCCATCACCCGCACCGTCGCCGACGCGGCGGCCCTCCTGCAGGCGATGGCCGGCCCCGACCCGGACGATCCGCTCACCGCACCGTCGGCGGGCAAGGTGCCGGAGAGCTACGCCGCCTTCCTGAAGCCCGACGCGCTGAAGGGCGCGCGCCTCGGCGTCGTCAAGGCTCTGTTCGGGACGAAGCCCGAGCACGCGGAGGTCAACCGCGTGATGCAGCAGGCCCTGGACGCCCTTGAGGCGGCCGGCGCGACCCTGGTCACGATCGAGGATCCGGCGTTCGAGGCCAACCGCCTCAACGCCGAGAACGACGTCCAGACCTACGAGTTCAAGGCGCTGTTCAACCAGTACCTGGCCACGATCCCGAACGCGCCGCACCGGGACCTCGCCGGGATCATCGCCTCGGGCCAGTACCACAAGGCAGCCCTCGAAAAGTTCTTCGCCGGGGCCGAGGCGCGCCAGGACGGCATGGCGGAGCCGGAATACCGGGCGCGGCTGGAGCGGATCGCCGCCTTCAAGGCGCATGTCGCCGCCCTGTTCGACGCCGAGCGCCTCGATGCCCTGGTCTATCCCCTGCAGAAGCGGCTGGTGGTGCCGATCGGCGAGCTGAACCAAGCGGACCGCAACGGAATCGTGGCCGGCCTGACGGGCTTCCCGGCCATCGACGTGCCGGCGGGCTTCTCGGCGCCGGGCGAGACGGCGCCGCTCGGCGTGCCGGTCGGCCTGGACCTGCTCGGCCGGCCCTGGAGCGAGGGCAGGCTTCTCGGGCTCGCCTACGCGTTCGAGCAGGCGACCCGGCTGCGTCGGCCGCCGGCCAGCACACCGCCCCTGCCCTCACCCGCGCGGTGAGACCCGGCCGCTCAGGGCCGCCCGGCCCGGCGGCGGAGGAAATCCCGGGTGAGGTCCGCGATCTCGTCCGCCTTCACGTCCAGCGCGAAATGGCCGGCCTCGAGGAGGTGGACCTCCGCATCGGGCACGTCGCGCCGGTAGGCCTCGGCCGCCTCGGCCCGGAACGAGGGGTCGTGGCGCCCCCAGAGGACGAGGAGCGGCGGCCGGTGCCGGCGGAGCCAGGCCTGCCACGAGGGGTAGCGCGCGACGTTCGTCCGGTAATCGTAGAAGAGTTCGGTCTGGATGTCGGCCTGGCCGGGCCGGCTCAGGAAGGCGAACTCGTCCGTCCACAGGTCGGGGTCGTACGCGCTCGTGTCGGGGTCGTGCCCCAGGTGCCGCTGCCGCGTCGCCGCGAGCGACAGGAAATTCTCGCGCAGGTCCGCCTCGTGGGCCCTCCGGTCGGCCCAGAAGGCGCGCCGGGTGTCCCAGAGGGGTCCGAGCCCCTCCTCGTGGGCCACGGCGTTCTGGATGACGATGGCCGCGACGCGCTCCGGATGCGCCAGCGCGAGCCGGAACCCCACCGGGCCGCCGTAATCCTGCAGGAAGAGGCCGTAGCGGCGCAGGCCGAGGGCGCCGGTGAAGCCGTCGACCACGTCGCTCAGACGATCGAAGGTGTAGGCGAAGGACGCGGGATCGGGCGCGTCGCTGTGGCCGAACCCGATGAGGTCGGGCGCGATCAGCCGGTGCGCATCCCCCAGCCGCCGGAGCAGAGGCTCGTACATGCGCGAGGACGACGGGAACCCGTGCAGGAGCAGGAGGGGCGGGGCGTCGCGCGGGCCGGCCTCCCGGTAGAAGACGGACAGGCCGTCGACCGTGACGGTTCGATAGGAAATCCGGGCCATCGCAGCGCCCTTCCGCTCCGCCAGATCCCGCTCCCGCGCGCATCCGTCGGACGCCGCAGGCCGGCGCGCATTGGGACAGGCTCCCTCCGGAAGCGCAACCGCGACCGAGGCGATCCGTCGGGCCATTCGAGCGCGTCAGGCCGGTGAAGGCAAAGCCTCCGAACGCTCCGGCATCACCGATCCGGTCGTGTCCCCTGGGCATCGCGGATGCCGGCTCTGCGCATTTCCAGCGGATGCGAGTAACGTCCTCAGAGCGCAGCGACCGAGGCGATCCGATGCTGGATCCTGCACCAGATCACCGACAGGCTCGCATCCCGGCGCGCCCCGGCGCCTCCACGCGCCTGGAGGTCGCCACGCAGGTCCTGGCCGGCTTGGCCTTGCTGGGCATCCTGCAGTTTCATCTGCTCGGCTCCCTCTTGGCAGGATTGCTAGTCTACGAACTCGTGCACGCGCTGGCTCCCAACCGGTCCGGCACGCTCGTCCAGCACCACACGGCCAAGGTCATCGTCGTCGCTCTTCTGGCGGCCGTCATCGCCGCCCTGGTCGGGGCCGCCATCCTCGGCCTCGTCGCCCTTTTGTCCAGCGGCTCGGACAATCTCTCGCTGCTCCTGCGCAAGATGGCCGAGGTGATCGAAACCCTGCGCTCGCACCTTCCTCCCTGGGCCCTCGACGTCGTTCCCGAGGAATCGACCGAGCTCAAGAACGCGAGCGTGGCGTGGCTGCGGGACCATGCCGGGCAGTTGCGCTCGATCGGACAGGATGTCTGGCGGGCCCTGATCCACATCCTGTTCGGCCTCGTGATCGGCGGCTTGGTCGCGGTGAGCCGCGAGACCGGGACGGGAGAGCGCGGGCCGCTCGTCCAGGCCCTGACGACCCGGGTTCGCCTGCTCGCCGCAGCCTTTCGCAGCGTCGTGTTCGCCCAGGTGCGCATCTCGGCCCTCAACACCGCGCTCACAGCCCTGTACCTGCTCGTGGCCGTGCCCTGGATGGGCTTCCCGCTCCCGTTCACCAAGACCATGGTCGGGCTGACCTTCGTCGCGGGCCTCCTCCCCGTCATCGGGAACCTGATCTCGAACACGGTGATCGTTCTGGTCAGCCTGAGCGTCTCGCCGGCTCTGGCGGCAGGCTCGCTCGCGTTCCTCGTCGTCATTCACAAGCTCGAGTACTTCGTGAATGCCAGGGTGATGGGCGGTCACATCCATGCCCGCGCCTGGGAGTTGCTGGTCGCCATGCTGTGCATGGAGGCGGTCTTCGGGATCCCGGGCCTCATCGCGGCGCCGATCTTCTACGCCTACCTCAAGAACGAGCTCTCTCGGCAGCGCTTGATCTGACCGAGCCGCCGCTCGACGTCACGGCGCAGGCCGCGGCTTCACCGGGCCCGGCCCAGCGACAGGGCCGCCACGATTCCCGGTGCCGCCTGCTCGATGGGGACATCGAGGGTCAGGCGCACCCCGCCCGCATCGAAGGCCATGTCGATCTCGCCGTCGAGCTCGCGCTTGATCGCGCCGGTGATCAGGCGGGTGCCGAATCCGCGCCGCTTCGGCGGGGCCACGTGCGGGCCGCCGCTCTCCTGCCACGTCAGGCGGAGCCGCTTCTCCCCGTCGCCACGGGCCGCAACGCTCCACGCGACGCATACCCGCCCCGCCGGTATGCTCAGCGCCCCGTATTTCGCGGCATTCGTCGTCAACTCGTGGGCCATCATGCCGATCGCCAGGACATAACGCGGCGCAAGAATGACCGACGGGCCCTCCAGCACGACTTGATCGAGGCTGCTGCGATAGGGGTCGAGCTCGTTCTCGAGGACTTCGCGCAGCGAGGCCCCGCTCCAGTCATCGCGCGTCAGGAGGTCGTGCGTCTTCGACAGGGCGAGGAGACGGGACTCGAACTGCGCCACATCCTCCTCGCCGCCGCGCGATTGCCGGGCGAGGGCCTGCACGGTCGCGAGCGTGTTCTTCACGCGGTGGTTCAGCTCATGCAGCATCGTCGTCTGCTGATCCTGCAAGCTGCGGCTGCGGGCGAGCTCCGCCCGGAGATCGTCCTGGCTGGCCTCGACCGACTTGGCCATCGCGTCGAACGCCTCGCCCAGCTGGCCGAATTCCGAGGTGCCGACGATGCCCGTGCGGGCCCGGAGATCGCCTGCGCGCCATGCGGCCACGGTCCGCAGGAGGCGGTGCATGGGCCAGCGGATGAAGGCGCGCCCCCCGATCAACGCGCCCGCGCCCGAGAGCACGGCTCCGAGCAGGATCAGCACGATGCCGCGATACGTGGCAGCATCGACATCCGCGAAGGCCAGGGCCCGATCCCGCCCGATCACGACGGTGAGGCCCTCCAGAACGCCCTTCGGATGCACCACGCCGACGACCCGCTCGCGGCCGTCGAGCCCGGTCACGATCCGTGCCGCCTCCTGATCGCGGGCCAGGCGCGCCAGGCGCTCCGGCGGCAGGGGGCGACCGACCCAGACGTCCTGATCCGGGCGGCGCACGAGAACGACGCCGTTCCGGTCGGCGACGGTCAGGGACGTGCTGGATTGGGGCACCAGATGACGGAGCCGTTCGGACAACCACGAGAGATCGATGCTGGCGACGAGCACGCCGACCACCCGAGCATCGTCGTCCCGCAGGGGCTGCGCGAAGTGGACGGACTCGCGCTCGGTCGCCACCCCTTGCGCGAACCCGCCCATCGCGAACTCCTCGGTCGTCAGGACGCGCTGGTGGTAGTCGCGGTCGGAGACCGAGTAGGCGCCCGGTGCGGAGCCGAGGCTGTTGCAGAGCAGGCGGCCGTTCGTCTCGGTGACCGCGACGAGGATGATCTGCGGCAGCTTGTCGATGATGCGGTGGAGGAACTCGGTACAGGCCTGGGGATCGCGCTGCCGGATGGCGGGCGCCTCGGCGACGATGTCGAGCGTCTGGCGGATGCTCTCGGAGAGCTGATCGAGATCCCCGGCAACAACCCGGGCCGTCGCGAGTGCATCGGTCCGAACAGCTTCATCCCTGTCGGCGCGCAGCGCGTATTCGTTGTATCCTTGTATTGCGAGCGCAGGAGTGAGGGCGAGCGCCACCAGAGCGAGGACGCGGCTCGTCAGCAATTTGTCCTCCCCACAGCCTGCGCCTTACAAGGCCGGCCGCAGTTCTACGCTTGTTGGACTGTCAATCTGCGCGAGCTCATTGCCTAAGGCAAGATGCTTGGCCCATGAGCCCGGCATTGAACGCGTCAGCATCAAGAGGCCGTGAAGGATCATCGACGCCTTCGCCGCATCCTGCGCGAGGCGGGTGCCGGGAGCCGCGGATTGTTCGGTTGCAAGCTCGCAACGTTCTCTTTAACGAACGATCGCGCAGATCACGGGCTTAGACCGGTGGCCTGACGGCTGCGGAAGAGAGGATGATCCGATGTCAGAAGGGCGAGCCGCACGCACCATCGCCGCAACCAACGGCGTGGCGCAGGACACAGCCTTCGGGGCCGTCATCGCTCCGATCCATCTGTCGACGACCTACAAGTTCCCCGCGTTCGAGAAGCCCGGCCCGTACGATTACTCGCGCCTCGGCAATCCGACGCGCGACCAGCTCGCGGACACGATCGCCAAGCTCGAAGGCGGTGCCCGCGCCGTCATGACCGCGAGCGGCATGGCGGCCCTCGACCTCGCGCTGTCGGGTCTCTGCCCGGGCGACCTCCTCGTCGCGCCGCATGACTGCTATGGGGGCACGCACCGCCTGCTCAGCCTTCGGGCGGCCCGGGGGCAGTACCGCGTGACGTTCGTCGACCAGACCGACGACGACGCGCTCGCGGCCGCTCTCGCTCGGAATCCCAAAATCGTGCTCATCGAGACGCCGAGCAATCCGCTCATGCGGGTGGTGGACATCCACCGCGCGACGGCGCTCGCGAAAGCGGCCGGCGCGCTCTCGGTGGTCGACAACACCTTCCTGTCGCCCGCGCTGCAGCAGCCGATCTCTCTCGGGGCCGATCTGGTCGTCCATTCCACCACCAAGTTCCTCAACGGCCATTCCGACGTCATCGGCGGGGCCGTGATCGCCGCCGACGCGGCGCTCGGCGAGGACCTCGCTGCGTGGGCGAACACGATCGGCGTCACAGGCTCGCCCCTCGACGCCTATCTCACGCTTCGCGGCGTTCGCACGCTCTTCGTGCGGGTGGAGCACCAGCAGGAGACCGCGGCGGCGCTCGCCGCCTTCCTCGACGCTCACCCGGCGGTGCGACGCGTGC
The DNA here is from genome assembly GCF_003173715.1 of Methylobacterium durans. Lineage (NCBI taxonomy): Bacteria > Pseudomonadati > Pseudomonadota > Alphaproteobacteria > Hyphomicrobiales > Methylobacteriaceae > Methylobacterium > Methylobacterium durans. The sequence goes on from NZ_CP029550.1 coordinate 6,093,399, forward strand.
ACTACCCGGGCCTGACGTCGCATCCGGGCCACGGGCTCGCCAAGGCCCAGCAGCGGGGCTTCGGTGCCATGCTGAGCTTCGAGCTTGCGGGCGGCCTCGAGGCCGTGCGCCGCCTTGTGACGGCGCTGCAGGTCTTCACGCTGGCCGAGTCGCTCGGTGGGGTCGAGAGCCTGGTCGCGCACCCGGCGACCATGACCCACGCGGCGATGGATCCGGACGCCCGTGCCACGGCCGGCATCACGGACGGACTGCTCCGGCTGTCGGTCGGCCTCGAGGCTGAGGAAGACCTGCTGGCCGATCTGTCTCGCGGGCTCGACGCGGCCGCTCGCATCTGAGCGGGAGGCTCCGCGCCCGTCCCCGTGTCGCGCCGGCCCTGTCTGCCTTGCCGGAGGCGGATGCCGATGACCCTCGGAGCCCGGCAGCCGATCGGCGCTCCCGGATCGCCGCGACCTAAGGGCTGATCTGTGAACGTCCAGGCGCCGCGTCGCACCGGTACGAACGCTTGTCCTCCCTGGATGCGAGCGCGATCCGGCCGCCCGTCGCCTTGCAGCTCGCACCGATCCGCTGGAGGGCCCAGTGCTCGGCGAGGGCGAGGCTCAACGGCATGAACGTGACGGCCAGCAGGAACCAAGCCGTCAAGCCAGCGATCCACCAATTCAGCTTCGGCAGTTCAGGCCTGCCCTGCCCCGACCACTCCGGCGGGAGCGGCGCGAGGAAGGCGACCGTGAAACAGAGGCCCTGCACCAAGCTCATCGACTGACTTGGTCCCGTAAAGGCTGCGTCGGACGTCCATGTCCTGCTGGTTGTGCCACCTGAAACAGCGCCTCCCGCACTCCGCGCGGCCGATCATCCCTTGCATGCCCACGCGCGATCCGTTCGAGCGTCCCGCTGCAGCGATGGATCTGCCCGGCGACGAGCGCCCCGCCCGATCGTCAGGGCCTCTGCAGCGCCTCGTGCGGCGACATCGGCATCATGTTCTGATCCATGTGGTACATGACCCATATCGAGCCGACGAGCGTGATCACGACAAGTGTCAGCGTGAAGACCAGGGCCAGGAAGGTCCAGCCGCCCTCCGACTTGGTGTTCATGTGCAGGAAGTAGATCATGTGAACCACGATCTGCACCGCCGCCAGCGCCATGACGACGATGCTCGTCATGAACGTGTCCTTCAGGACATCGCCCATGACCAGCCAGAACGGAATGGCGGTGAGGATGACCGACAGCACGAAGCCGGTCATGTAGCCCCTGAACGTCCCGTGCGCCCCGTGCGGATGATGGTCCCCGTGCGCGGTTCCGTGTCCGGCACCCTCCTCCCGCGACGTCCGGGCGAAGCCGGCCCCGCTCACCGCGCTCATCGCATGGCTCCCATCAGGTAGACGAAGGTGAAGACGCCGATCCAGACCACGTCGAGGAAGTGCCAGAACATCGACAGGCAGAGGAGCCGGCGCTGGTTCTCGGCGATCAAACCGCGCTGGCGGACCTGCACCATCAGGACGACGAGCCAGAGGGTCCCGAACGTGACGTGCAGGCCGTGGGTGCCGACGAGGGTGAAAAAGGCGGACAGGAAGCCGCTGCGCTGGGGCGTGGCGCCCTCGTGGATCAGGTGCGTGAACTCGTAGAGTTCGATCGCCAGGAAGCCCGCCCCGAACAGGCCCGTGACGGCCAGCCAGCGGAGGGTCGTGTCGATCCGGTCCTTGTCCATCTCCAGCATGGCGAAGCCGTAGGTGATGGAGGAGAGGAGCAGGAGACCCGTGTTCAGGGCGACGAGCCGCAGGTCGAACAGATCGGCCCCGGACGGTCCGGCCGCGTAGTTGCGGCCGAGTACGCCGTACGTGGCGAACAGGATCGCGAAGATGAGGCAGTCGCTCATCAGGTAGAGCCAGAACCCGATCAGCGTGCCCCCGTCGCCGTGGGCATGTGCCTCTCGCTCGTAGAAGACCGGGGCTGTGGCGCCGGGCGGGGCAGTCACCTCGTGCATCGGCTCAGACCCCTCCCACGAGCTGCGCCGTTCTCTGCCTCTCGACGCGGACGACATCCTCGGCCGGGATGTAGAAGTCCCGGTTGTAGTTGAACGTGTGGATGATGGCCGCCGCGATCAGGCCGGCGAAGGACAGGGCAGCCAGCCACCAGATGTACCAGATCATCGCGAAGCCGAGGATCGTGCTGAGGGCGGCGAGGACGACGCCGGCACCGGTGTTCCGCGGCATGTGGATCGGCGCGAAACCTTCCCGGGGACGGTCGTGGCCGCGCCGCTTCATGTCCCACCACGCATCGACCTCGTGGACCACGGGCGTGAAGGCGAAATTGTACGGCGGCGGCGGCGAGGACGTGGACCATTCCAGCGTCCGGCCGCCCCAGGGATCGCCGGTGAGGTCGCGCAGCTGCTCGCGCCGGACGTAGCTGACGATGAGCTGGACCACGAAGGCCGCGATCCCGGCCATGATGATGAAGGCGCCGATCGCCGCGACCGTCAGGTAGGGCTGCAGGGTCACGTCCTCGAAATGCTGGGTCCGCCGCGTCACGCCCATCAGGCCGAGGGCGTAGATCGGCGTGAACACCACCCAGAATCCGGTGAGCCAGCACCAGAACGAGACGTTTCCCCAGAACGGGTCGAGCTTGTAGCCGAAGGCCTTGGGGAACCAGTAATTGACGCCCGCGAGCAGCCCGAACACCACGCCGCCGATGATGACGTTGTGGAAATGCGCGACCAGGAAGAGGCTGTTGTGCAGAACGAAATCGGCGGGCGGCACCGCGAGCAGCACGCCGGTCAACCCGCCGAGCACGAAGGTCGGGATGAAGCCCATCACCCAGATCATCGGCGTCTCGAAGCGGATGCGTCCGCGATACATCGTGAAGAGCCAGTTGAACACTTTCGCGCCCGTCGGGATCGAGATGATCATCGTCGTTATGCCGAAGAAGGCATTGACGTTGGCACCCGCACCCATCGTGAAGAAGTGATGCAGCCAGACGAGCCAGGACAGGAGCGCGATGACGGCCGTGGCGTAGACCATCGAGGTGTAGCCGAACAGGCGCTTGCCGCAGAACGTGGACACGACCTCCGAGTAGATGCCGAAGGCGGGCAGAACGAGGACGTAGACCTCCGGATGCCCCCAGATCCAGATGAGGTTCATGTATAGCATCGAGTTGCCGCCGTAATCGTTCGTGAAGAAGTGCGTCCCCACGTACCGGTCGAGCGTAAGGAGCGCCAAGGTCGCCGTCAGGACCGGGAAGATCGTGATGATCAGGGCGTTGCTGCAGAGCGTCGTCCAGCAGAAGATCGGCATCTTCATCAGGGTCATGCCGGGGGCCCGCATCTTCACGATGGTGGCGATCAGGTTGATCCCCGAGAGCGTGGTGCCCACGCCCGCGACCTGCAGGCCCCAGATGTAGTAATCGACCCCGACGCCGGGGCTGTAGGCCGCTCCCGACAGGGGGGATAGGCGAGCCAGCCGGTGCGCGCGAACTCGCCCACGAAGAGCGACAGCATGGTGAGGACGGCGCCGCCTGCCGTCATCCAGAAGCTGAAATTGTTCAGGAAGGGAAAGGCGACGTCGCGGGCGCCGATCTGCAGCGGCATGATGTAGTTCATCATGCCGGTGACGAACGGCATGGCCATGAAGAAGATCATGATCGTGCCGTGCGCGGTGAAGATCTGGTCGTAATGGTGCGGCGGCAGGTAGCCCTCCGAGGCGCCGACGGAGAGGGCCTTCTGCGTGATCATCATGATCGCGTCGGCGAAACCCCGCAGCAGCATCACGATGGCGAGCACGGCGTACATGATGCCGATCTTCTTGTGATCGACGCTCGTGAACCATTCCCGCCACAGGTAACCCCACTGCCCGTACCAGGTGACGGCGCCGAGCAGCGCCGCGCCGCCGAGCGCCACCATGATGAAGGTCCCGAGCAGGATGGGCTCGTGGTAGGGGATGGCTTCGAGCGTCAGCCGCCCGAAGATGAGCTGCTGGAGATCGAGGTTCGAGGCCATGCGAATGCTCGCTCGGATCAGTGCGGGTGACGTTCGGTGGGTTGGTTGTTCAACTGAGCCGGCGCGGGCGCCCGGTCAGCGCCCGGCAGGGCGTTGCCCTGCCCCTGATCGGGCTCGGTCTTCGGCTCATTGACGCCGCCGCGGCTCTTGTCCTGATCGCGGGGCATCATGCCCTCGGGCTGGACGGTGCTTCTCGGCGCTCGGCCCGAGGCCGGGAAGGTGGCTCCGGGCGCCTCGTGGCCGCTCCAGGCGCGGCGGTTGTCGTAGTCGAGCCGCTCGCGGTTCGCCTCGCTCTCCCGGCCCGCGCCCCCTGCCCTGTCGATGTGGTGCATCTCGCCGACGCACATCTGACCGGGGGCGACGCACATGCCGAGGATGGCGGCGTAGAGGCCGTTCTCGACCGTCCCGAAATGCTGGATCGGGACCGCCTCGCTCGGCTTCTCGAGCTTCAGGTAGGCATCGCGGTCGAGCACCGCCGCGGACGCCTTGGCCTTCGCCACCCATTCGTCGAAGCCCTCGCGCGACAGGCTCCTGAACCCGAACGTCATGCGGGAGAAGCCCGAGCCGCTGTAATGCGCGGAGAGGCCCTGGAACTCCCCCTCCTTGTTCATGACGGCGTGGAGCGGCGTCTGCATGCCCGGCATGGCGTAGATCATGCCCGCCAGCGCGGGGACGTAGAACGTGTTCCAGACCGAGGAGGAGGTGATCTTGAAGGTGATCGGCACGTTCGCTGGCGCCGCCATCTCGTTGAGGCTCGCGACGCCGAGCTCCGGATAGATGAACAGCCACTTCCAATCGAGGGCGACGACCTCGACGGTCATAGGCTTCACATCGGCCGGCACGGGCTTGTTCGGAGCGAGCCGCGTGAGCGGCTTGAAGGGATCGAGGGTGTGCGTGCTGACCCAGGTCATGGCGCCCAGCGCGAGGATGATGAGCAGCGGCACCGTCCAGATGACCACTTCGAGCTGGGTCGAATGGTGCCAATCCGGGTCGTAGGTCGCTTCCGTGTTCGATGCGCGGTAGCGCCACGCGAACAGGAAGGTGAGCGCGATCACCGGCAGGATGACGAGCAGCATGAGCGCGGTGGACGCGATGATGAGGTTGCGCTGCTGCACCGCGACGTCGCCTGCCGGGTTCATCACGATCATGTTGCAGCCGCCGAGCAACGTCGCGACTGCGAGCAGGAGCGCGCCGCTGAGAAACGTCCGTGCCGGAGAGCCGCGAGGGCGGCGGGCCGCGGGCGACGGGATGGGCAGGACGGCCACGATGCTTACTCCCTGGACCCGCGCCACGCCGTGCGGCGACGGGGGCTTCGATGAAACGGGGGCGGGATCGTCCGCACGGATCAGACCTGCCGGACTTCCGAGCGGGAGACGCTGAGCGTCAGCAGGGTGGTGAGCGCGCCGGACAGCAGGTAGAGGCCGACGCAGGCCAGTCCGTACCGGGCCGAGAGATACAGGACGATCAGCGGAGCGAAGCCCGCACCGAGCAGCCAGGCGAGGTCGTTGGTGAGCGCCGCCCCGGTGTAGCGATAGCGCTGCTCCAGGCGCGACGTCACCGCTCCGGACGATTGCCCGTAGGAAAGCCCGAGCAGCGCGAACCCGGCATTGACGTAGATCGTCTGGCCGATCGCATTCTCCTCGAAGAGCAGGGGGGCGATGATGCTTCCAACGGCGAAGACCGCGATCAGGCCCGCCGAGATCAGGAGCAGCATGCGGCGGCCGATCTGGTCGGCGATCAGGCCCGAGGCCAGGATGGCGCCCGCGCAGATGAAGGCGCCCGAGCACTGCACCATCAGGAACTCGCCCGCCGAGCGGTGCGTGAACAGCGTGATCCAGCTGATTGGGAACACGGTCACGAGGTGGAAGAGGGCGAAGCTCGCCAGCGGGATCAGGGCGCCGAGGAGGAGATCGCCCGCATGCCCCCGGATCAGCGGGAGGATGGGGGAGGGTTCGAGCCTGCGCAATTCGAGAAGGCGCGCGAACTCATCCGTCGCGACCAGCCGCAATCGGGCGAACAGGGCCACGACGTTGATGGCGAAGGCACAGAAGAATGGATAGCGCCAGCCCCAATCCAGGAAATCGGCCTCGGGCAGGTTGAGCAGGAAGAACGAGAACAGCGTGCCTGCCACGATGAAGCCGAAGGGCGCTCCGAGTTGCGGAAGGGCGGCGTAGAAGCCCCGTCGCTCGATCGGCGCGTTGAGCGCGAGAAGGGACGCGAGCCCGTCCCAGGCGCCGCCGAGGGCCAAGCCCTGTCCGATCCGCAGGACGCCCAAGAGGTACAGCGACCAAGCACCGATCTGCGCGTAGCCGGGCAGGAACGAGATCGCCATGGTTGAGAAGCCGAGCAGAAACAGCGCGATGGTCAGCTTGACGCCACGGCCATGCCGGCGGTCGACTGCCGTGAAGATGATCGAGCCGACCGGTCGAGCGATGAAGGCCAGCGAGAAGATGGCAAAGGAATAGAGTGTTCCCGTCACAGGTTCGGCGAAGGGAAAGAACACTTTGGGGAACACCACCACGGAAGCGATGGCGAACACGAAGAAATCGAAATACTCGGCCGCGCGGCCGATGATGACGCCGATGGCGATCTCGCTCGGCGCGACTTTGTGATCAGTGGACGCTAAGCGGGCGTCGCGCTCCAGCGGCGTGGACGAGGGTACGGGCCCTTGAACCTGATCCATCGCCATTCGAGTGATCACCTCGAGCGAGAACAGCTTGGTTCAACGATGAAAATCCATCTCGAACGCTGAAGCAAGCCGGAAAATCGCACAGAGCCTGGGGACCGGCGGCGGTATAATGCCAAGCTTGCCCTTGAACGGATGCCCAACCCTGCCCTTTGCGGCCGGCGATCGGTCCAGATGACGCGGAAGGTTCTGAATGCCATCCGCCGCGTCCTGCGCGGCGGCATCGCCTGGCGGCTGATCCCCGTGGTGATGCCCGACACTCAGAGCGTCGATGGCGCTGTGCCGGTGCTGGCCCGTCGCGCTGGACCTTCCCCTCCGTCGTCAGACGCCCCCGCCCGCTCAACCTGACGTTTCAGACGGGCCATGAGCCGCCGCGTACCGGGCTCTGACGAATCCGACCCCGTCACCGCCCGTCATGATGCAGCCCTCGTCAACGAGGATTCAAAGGGATGCCTCTCGGCGAGATCTGCGAGCACACGTGTCGAGAGGTAAGGTTGATCGCGGTCGCACAGGAGATTGGGGCTCTGAAAGTTCAGCGCGGGCAGCAGCGCACGATGGGTATTCCGAACCTGATCCGTCTCACGGACGGCCCGAGCCTCATCCTGAGGTGATGAATCGAACGATCGCGTGCCGCCCTCGTGATGGTAGAGTTCAGCGTGGGGTGTCCAGATCACGCGGTAGCCTGCCGCCCAGCTTCGCAAACAGAGATCCACGTCATTCCAGGCAACGCGAAGGGTCTCGTCGAAACCGCCGAGCTTTCTGAAGACGTCTCGCCGGATTGCCATGCAGGCTCCCGTAACGGCCGACACACTCCGCACGATACTCAGTTGGTCGAGGTATCCTGGATCCTCGCGAAGAGCATATCGCCACCCGTGCAGCGCATTTCCGTCGCGATCAACCACTATGCCGGCGTGCTGAACCCGATTATCGGGATAATAGAGCTTGGCGCCCACGATGCCTATCTCTGGACGCAATGCCTGAGAGATAAGCTCATCAAGCCAATCGTCATTGATGACGACAGTGTCGTTGTTAAGAAAAATCAGGACTTCGCCGTCCGTGTCAGTCGCGCCGACATTATTGCTCAACGCCCAGTTGAAGACGCCCTTGCAGCGTATCGGTCGGACACGAGGATCTGATGCGGCGTGCGTCAGGAATGCGTGTGTCTCCGGTTCGGAACTCTCGTTGTCGACGACCAGCACTTCGAAATGCGGGTAGCGCGTTTGCGAGAGCAAGCTCTCGATGCACGGCTTCAGCAATTCGATCCGGTCACGGGTCGGTACGATGATCGAAGCCTTCGGGGTGCTCGCGCGCTGGTAGCGTAGGCGCAATGTGCCGGAAGAGGAGCCTGTCGCTTGAACGGTCGAGCCTTGTCCCGTCTCGTTCAGGAAGCGCTTGATGATCGCCTCCATGACGCTCGGTGACGGCTTCAGCGCGTGCGCCGGCACCTCCCGTCGATGGACCATGACGACCGGTGCGTGCTCGATCCGGACGTCTCGCCTGTGGTGGCCGATACGCAGCAGAAGGTCCCATTGAAGCAACCGGCACGCATATCCGTCCTCAGACGGGCCGCGCCACCCGCCGCAATCCTCGATCAGGTTCGTTCGAAAGAGAATGAGGGACGAGGGCGGACGTCCGAGACTGGCATCGGGGTCCCAGCGACCGTTGAAAGCCGGATCGCGCCGCTCTCCACTGAGCGTTCGAACATCCTCGTCGCAGAGGAGAACATCGACCTGCGCGAGCAGTGGGCGTATTTCAGGGAATTTCGTGGCCGAGATAAGGTCGCTACGATTGATCACACAAGTGAATGTCCCTCTGCATTGACGCTGAGCTTGGCTGATCGCATCCTCCGGCGCGCGCGGCCGCCATTGTCCGCCGTCAGCGCTCCTGAGACACATCGAGGCCCTTCACGAACGGAGGATGGCTGGTTCATCGTAGTCCTGAGGCACGACGATGAAGCAGACATCCGGACTGGCACGCAAGCCGGCAGACGCGGTGATCAAAGACATCCGCCGGGCCACCCGCCGGCAGTTCTCGGCCGAGGAGAAGATCCGCATCGTGCTGGAGGGCCTGCGCGGCGAGGACAGTATCGCCGAGCTGTGTCGGCGCGAGGGCATCGCCAGCTCGATGTACTACGGCTGGTCCAAGGAGTTCCTGGAAGCCGGTAAGAAGCGGCTGGCGGGCGACACGGCGCGGGCGGCGACAGCAGACGAAGTCAAGGAGCTGCGCCGCGAGGCGGGCGCGCTGAAGGAGGTTGTGGCCGATCTCCTCCTGGAGAACCGCCTGCTCAAAAAAAGCATGAGCGGGGCTGGGGACGACGAGGCATGAGGTACCCAGCCCCTGAGAAGCTGGAGATCATCCGGCTGGTTGAGCAATCCCACCTGCCGGTGCGCCGCACCCTGGAGAAGCTCGGCATCACCCGATCGACGTTCTACCGCTGGTACGACGCCTACCTGAGAGGCGGTCCCGAGGCATTGGCTGACCGACCATCCCGGCCCAGCCGGGTCTGGAACCGTCTACCGACAGAGATCCGCGAGCAGATCGTCGCCCTCGCGCTGGAGGAGCCGGAACTCAGCCCACGCGAACTGGCGGTGCGCTTCACCGACGAGCGGCGCTACTTCGTCTCGGAAGCCAGCGTCTACCGCCTGCTCAAGGCCCAGGACCTGATCACCAGCCCCGCTTACATCGTCGTCAAGGCCGCCGACGCGTTCCGCGACAAGACCACGGCGCCCAACCAGCTCTGGCAGACCGACTTCACCTACCTGAAGGTTGTCGGCTGGGGCTGGTACTACCTGTCGACGGTGCTGGACGACTTCTCGCGCTTCATCGTGGCCTGGAAGCTCTGCGCCACGATGCAGGCCAGCGACGTCACCGCCACGCTCGATCTGGCGCTGACCGCGGCCGGGCTCGATCAGGTGCCGGTGGCGCATCGCCCGCGGCTGCTGACCGACAACGGATCGAGCTACGTCGCGGGTGACTTGGCGACATGGCTTGGCAGCCGAGGCATGACCCACATCCGCGGTGCGCCGCGCCATCCCCAGACGCAGGGCAAGATCGAGCGCTGGCACCAGACGCTCAAGAACCGCATCCTGCTCGAACACGCCTACCTGCCGGGCGAGTTGGAGGCCCGGGTTGCCGCCTTCGTGGAGCACTACAACCACGTCCGAGCTCACGAGAGCCTGGGCAATCTCACCCCCGCTGACGTCTATCTCGGCCGCGGCGAGGGCATCCTGCGCGAGCGGGCGCAGATCAAGCGTCAGACCCTCATCGACCGCCGCTTGCGCCACCACGCGCGGGCTGCCTAACCTCTCAACCCAGGTGGACCAGAGCCTCCGTTCCTGAGCGTCCCAGATCGTCTCAAATCATCTGACGACGGACACATCGGTGTCAGGAGGCGGCGATATAATCTTATCTTGGCGCACAAGGCTGATGTCGCAAAACTTTGTAGATGAGAAATCACAAAATCAGCCGTTCACGGGAGAAAAGAACGACGCCGCTTTAGCAAATCATTTCAATTACTTGTGTAAAGCCGCCATCTTCATCAATCCCAATCCTGGCTGTCGAGCTGACACGCTCCCCCCATCCGCTTCTCAATAGCAGTCATAACGTCATCCAGCGTGGGATGAAGATGCATGATGCCAACCAGTTTACTGCCGCCATTCGGCAGAATTTCGAAAGTGCCAGACGAGGTAGACTTCTCAACCTTGCCAATGGGTCGGCCAAGGCGGTCCTTGAGTGTCCACTCAACACCGGCTGACCCGGTGGGGCTGAGAACGATATCCATGGCGCCAATTTTCCTGTGGGCGTAGGAGTGTATCTCCGTTCAGGTGTTCCGTCTCGCGCGGATGTGCAAAAATTTATTTGCCTAAGAGGCTATCTTTCCAGATCTAAGTGGCGCATGATAATTCACTGTCATGCAATTGATCGGCGGACTTTCTGCTGATACTCCCCATGCGCATGCGTCTGTGCTTGCGAAGGTAGATAAAACGCATGCTTCTTTTCTAGCTGCACAAAGTCCCCGCGAGTAGCAAATAGCATCCTAAGGTCGGCCTGCGGCAGCCGGAGGTTTAATTCTGAGTGCCTTCTTGCCCCACGTCAATCTATTCAACTTGCGAGATTTGGCGCAGAGATCAAGTCGCAAATTCGGCACCACCGTAATTTGACGTTCAAGACCAAGGATCGACAAAATGGCACTTGAAAAGAAACGCGGCAATCGGGAAGCGAAAAAGCAAAAGAAGCCCGTTCCAAAGATTATCGCAGCAGCACCATCACTCAAGAACATTGTGAGCTCGGTTGTGAGATCTGCGAACAAGAAATAGACGATCGAGTTCGGTGAACGTTTGCAGCTTGTTGATCGACACGTCTAAAGCCAATGCATCGACGCAAGCCCTCTGCCTGACGTCCCCCTGTGGCTTTGGTTCGGCCTGAGTGCGAGTTTTCCGGTTTTGTGAGACCCTGACGGGAGGAGCAGAGCCGTGAAGAAGAGCAGATCGCCTTCGCGCCGAAGCAGGCCGAGACCGGAATGCCAGTCGCGGAGGCGCTGCGCCGGATGGGCATCTCCGAGCAGACGAACTACCGCTGGAAGAAGCTCTACGGTGGCCTCGGCACGAGCGAGTTGTGCCGGCTGAAACAGCTTGAGGAGAACCGCAAGCTCATTGACCTTAACGTCTACGATGCAGCCGAGCAGCCCTGCCAGCTCCCATTCCACCGTGAGGCGAGTGCACCTTGACCCGCAGGGTTGGAACTTGGAGCCGTGCCCTAGCCTTGAACGTCCGCGTCGGGGCGCACTCAGTGAGGTCGCTCCATGTGGCGTTTAACTGCTGCCCTTCTCAGCCTCGCGAGGCTTCTAATAACTCTCGTTGCGACGCTGACTACCAAATATAAATTACTGTCTCCATCAGCACACGCAGTTGAACTTAGCCGTCAGGCCGCCAGAGAGAAGGAAGGAGGCAAATTTCAAAATAATGACATATACGGCATGGACAAATTTGAGCAAAAATATTCTGAAGCAGTAAAATTGCTTGAATGCCGATTGGATCAGAGGCTTCCGAGCGGTTACAACGCGAAACTCGATCCCGAAGAAAGATATATTTATACTCATGGGGTCAGGCGCGTGGATGATGTAGATAAGATATCTACCGTCATTGCGAAGGCATTGCAGGAAGGAGCAACAATTTCCGAGGCTGCGGACGCCGGTGCGGTCAGTGTCGGCCTCTGAAGACGGGCTCCGCGATTGCCGGCACAATCCAAGAAGTGCTGCAGTCGGGAGCTACCACACCGACGCACGAGGCGTAGCCAGTGCTTCACGACCTCACGTAGGGCTTGTGGGCACTCAGGATTGTCTCAGGTCCAAGGTGAAGGGCGCCGTGCGGATGCGCAGGGGCCGCAAGGTCATCCTCAATCTGCCGCAGCCCCCATCTGTCTCGCTGACGTCTCGATCAAACCTTGCCCCCAGCCGAAAGAAAGTTCTGCAAAAATAGCAGCGCTTCCATCTCCAATGGACAAAGATTTATATATTTTTGAAAAACATACTCCGCTCGGTTGCAAATTTTTCCTTGATCACATAGATAATAGATATCGATCTTAAGCCAGATATCCGGCCGTGCCGCCTGATCGACGCGTGATCTGCATTTCTTCCTTATTTCGATAATAAGCGACTGAGCGCGTGCCCGCATGCGCTTGCCATACCCTTTTGCTTAGCAAGATGCGGAAATACCTATGAATACCGGCAATGTGAAATGGTCTAACGAGCGCAAGAGCCTCGGCTTCATTTAGCCAGAGGACGGCAGCAAGGACGTATTCGTCCACATCTCGGCGGTCGAGCGCGCCGGGATGCAGAGCCTGAATGAAGGTCAGAAGGGCTCCTACCAGATGGAGACGGATCGCCACTCGGGTAAGCAGTCGGCCGGCAACCTGAAAGCCGCCTAAAGCCCGACGTTTCTGCTCCGAGCGCCGAACCCGCTCCGATCTCGGAACGGCTTCTGTCACTACTTGCCATCCGCGCACAGCCGCGATGCCATAAGGATTTTACGTGAGTCAATTCAAAGCCAACCAACTCGTTGATCGTCTTGAGGCCGCCGCGAAGGCGCGCCAAGCCACGGTCGCACGGTTGCGAGTACGTCCTGCCGCCGGCGATCCGGCCGTGCTCGCTCGTCAATCCGCGCGACGCGCGATCATCCAGGCCCGTGAGGTTCGCACCAACGAGCGAAAGTTGGCTCGTCTCGCAACCGAAGCTCAGCGCGAGGCTGAGGCGCTTGCTGCGCGGGAACGGGAGGCAGCTGAAGCTGCCCGTCAGGATGCGGAGAAACTGGAGCGTCAGGTCGCGCTCGCTGCCGAGCAGAAGGCGGCCTGGGACGCGCGCTTCGCTGCCCCCAAAGCGAGAGTGCGCCGGTAGTGCGGCCACGTTCCGCGGAGTGGCCAGATCAGGAGAATTGCAGATGTCTCACAAATTCAAGATTGGTCAGCGGGTGCGGCAGGTCCAGCGGTATGGTTCCGCTGATCGCGGGAGTGCTGTTGGCAGCACTGTTGAGATCGTGCGGCTCATGCCGGAGGAGCGTTCGGGCGAGCCAGCGTACCGAGTAAAATCGGCCACCGGTGAGCGCGCCGTTCTGGAAGGCGAACTCGCCCTCGTCTCGTAAGCGGGGAGATGCCAACTCAGGATGTCAAGGAGGAGCCCCCGATGACGGCCGACCGGAGAGAGCTCTACGCCAGCCGCAATGGAGATCAGTGGTTCCTGGCCCGGAGCGCCACGACAGGCAGCCCTGTCGTCTTGCAAGTGCCAAATCAGCCATCCGGCGGACGGCCAACCGAGATCGAGCTCGGCTCCTTCCTCGTCGGAGGTGGTGGCCCGGAGCATCAGGAGCTTCTCCGCCTGATCGGGACGCTAATCGAGGGCACATCCTTCGGGGACGCGCCTGCAGGACCCTCACATTGGGCTCCCACGTGATGCTTGCTGCGCGCCGTAGCAACTATCTTGAGGGCGCTTTGTCTGACGCAATCCCTTTCAACAGCCGATGATGCGACCCCCCGGCCGGTAGGCAAGCTATGTCGGAATGGCAACCGATCGAAACAGCCCCGCGCGATGACACATGGCTCTTGCTGAGCGGCGGTACAGTCGATTGGGCCGAATACGCCTTCGGAATCACCTGCCCTCTCGTTGTTGTGGCCTGTCGCAGGAGCGAGGAATGGATCGTCTCTCTGGCAGACAGCGGGTACATGCTTACGCGGTATAAGGACCCGACCCATTGGATGCCCCTCCCGCTAACGCCCTACTCAGATGATGCACCGACACAGATCAATGAGGGGGCGCTCACTGTGCCAGAGAGATCGAGGATATACGTGAAGCCACGCCACGCCCGCCGCGGGCCGTAGGGTTCAGGTGGCTGTAATGGGGACCGCTTCAATCCTCCAGGCCGCAACCATCTCATCGAGGGCAGCCTTGCCGGCGAGACGCGCCTCCTCGAAGGTGGAGTAGGCAATCAGCGACTGTTTCCCCCCGATTCCCCCTCGATGCCGGACGGCCCACGAGAAGGTGCTGCGGGGAGGCTTGTCTGCCGATACGGTTATCGTGAACGGATGCGCGAGAGCCTTTTGCATGCCCTCGCTATATCACAGATCAAACGGGCCTCTAACGCGACGCAGCGATATTGTGCTCGGCGGAAGAGACTGTGAGGGTCCCCCGGATCTTGGTCCGGCCGAAGGGTGAGCCTCCGGGTCTCATGGAGCTGCCCCGATTTGTGGTCCAGGGCCTATGCAAGTTTTCGGGCACTGACAGCTTGGTTGGCGAAGGCTCGGGGCGTCAAGCCGCCCAGGGCCGTGTGGGGTCGGTCCTCATTGTAGTGGCACCTCCAGTCCTCGATCCGCTCGCGCGCATCGGCCAGCGACAGGAACCACGAGGCGTTCAGGCACTCCGCCCGTAAGCGGCCATTGAACGCCTCGATGTAGGCGTTGTCGGTCGGCTTGCTCAGACGCGGCCGGGGTCTCGGTGAACGCAAAGAATTGCTCGCCAATTTCGCGGAAGGCCAATTCCCCGCCCGGCCACGCAGCGTATCCGACAAGATCGCGCCGTCAAAGGACTGCGCCGCTTCTAGGTCGCCCACCTCCAGCGCGACGTGATTCATGCCGACGAGGCGCGGCCTGCGGACCGCCTCCGTCGGCTGCTCCATCGTGCCGCCCCTATCGCAGGCTCGGGGACTCGCCGGGCTTCAGGTGGCGTTCCTCACCGTCTGGACCGCCAAGCGCGACATGCGAGTTCAGGCGGTCCAAGTGGTCGAAGACGTGCTCGAGGGCGGCCGTGACGGCCTGCTCAAAGGCGGCGCCTCCTTTTCCCTGGGCCGCCTTGAGGGCGCTGAGCAGTTCGCGGTGCTTGTCGGTGTCGCTCGACATGGCGGTGTTCCTCGCTGCCGGCCGCAGCGCCGGCTCAGTGAGCCAAGTCCGCTCGCCGACCCCGGTTCCTGGCCGGCCATCCCGACGTTCGCGGGGGTGTCGGCGCTCAGCCGAGGACGACCCGGAGCTTATTGGCGAGCTCGTCTCGCTGGTAGGGCTTGCTGAGGAGCGGCAGGTCGGCCGGCACGCCCTGCTCGTCGAGAGCCGTGCCGGTGTAGCCGGAGGCCAGCAGAACGCGTACTCCAGGCCGGAGACGGCGTGCCTCGACCGAGAGCTGCACCCCGTTCATGCCGCCGGGCATCACCACGTCCGAGAACAGGATGTCGATCCGCTCCGGCCCGCGCAGGCGCTCCAGGGCCTCGGAGGCCCGCGTCGCGGTCAGCGTCCGGTAGCCGAGCTCGCCCAGGCTCTCGACCGCCATCTCCAGCACCGCCGGCTCGTCCTCGACCACCAGGACCACCTCGCCCGAGGCGGCGCGCCGCAGCGGCAGCGGGCCGTCGGGCCGGCTCTCCACCGCCTTCTCGGCCGAGCGCGGCAGGTAGAGCTCAACCGAGGTGCCTCGGCCCACCTCGCTCTTGATCTGCGCATGCCCCCCGGCCTGTCGCACGAAGCCGTAGACCTGGCTCAGGCCGAGGCCGGTACCCTTGCCGACATCCTTGGTGGTGAAGAACGGCTCGAATGCGCGAGCGAGCGTGCCGGCATCCATGCCCTGTCCGGTGTCCGAGACGGAGACGAGCACGTAGGCACCGGGCCGCAGGTCCGGCCGCTCCGCGATCTCCTGCGCGTCCAGGTGCGCGTTGCAGGTCTTCACCGTCAGGCTACCCCCGCCGGGCATCGCGTCGCGTGCGTTCACCGCGAGGTTGAGCACCGCGCTCTCGAACTGGCCAGGGTCGAGCCGCACCGGGTCGAGGCTCGCATCGAGGTCGAGCCGCACCTCGACGGCCTCGCCGACCGCGCGCTGCAGAAGGGCCCGGAAGTCCTTGAGCAGGCGATTCGGGTTGACCGTCTCCGGCCGCAGCACCTGCCGGCGCGAAAAGGACAGCAGCTTCTCGGTGACTTCGGCCCCGCGCTTGGCCGCGGTCATCGCCGAGGCCGCGAGGCGTTCCACGCGCTGCGCGTTGTCGGGCTTGCGCACGATCATGTCGAGATTGCCCACGATGATGGTCAGCAGGTTGTTGAAATCGTGGGCGACGCCGCCGGTCAGCTGCCCGATGGCCTCCAACTTCTGGGCTTGGTTCAGGCGCTCCTCGGCCTCGTGCTGCTGCGTCGTGTCCATGACGATGCCGGCGATTGTCCGCACCCCTCCTGCTTCGTCGACGTAGGCCTTGCCACGCAGCGCGATCCAGCGAGTCGCGCCATCGTCGGCCCGCTGGATCCGGCAGCGCAGGTCGAGGCGCTCGGTTGCGCCGACCCCGTTGAGGGCCGCCCGAACGTGCGTCCGGTCCTCGGGCACGACGTGTCGGAAGAACGTCTCGGCATCCCACTGAGTGACGGGCTCGCGATAGCCAAAGATCGCGTCGTAGCGCGGCGTCCGGCGCGAAGTTCCCTTGCGTAGATCGAGCTCCCAGTCGCCCATCTCGGCAGCTTCGAGCGCCAGGGCGAGATTGTCGCGCGCCAGTTGCAGCTCCGCCCGCCGCGCCTCACGCTCCTGTGCCGCCGCCTCGGCCCGGGCGTAGAGGAAGTCGACCTCACGCAGATAGACCCCAAGCAGGATGAAGCCTGCGACGAGCGCCTCCAGCCGTCCCGCGAACCAGCCGACCGTGCCGCGCGCCGCCCCCGGCAGGGTGACCATGTTGTCGAACACGAGCAGGAGCAGCGAGACGGCCAGCCAAAGCTGCAGCACGGTGCGCAGGCGCGTGGTCCAGCACAGCACCGCGAGGGCGAGCACCGTCAGAGAGACGACGGCCGGACCGACGCCCGAGGTCGTCAGCAGCCAGTAGTCGTCGCCCTCCACGCTCTTCGGCAGGAGGTGGACGTAACGGGTGACCACCACCGCCGTGAGTGCGGCGGCCGCCACGGTCCCGGCGACCGCGAGCCAACCGAACCTGTTCACGAGCGACGGCGGCACCGAACGGCCGCGCCCATCGCCCTCCATGATGGCGTAGGGCAGCGCGAAAAGCGGGGGACCGACGTGCCAGAAGGTCCAGAGCCAGGTCGTGGTGTCGGGACCGGAGCCCAGAAGGCGTCCCGGCGCGAGGACGTTGGGGAACGACAGCATCTGCAGGAGCACGATCAGCGTCACGTAAAGGCTGCCGGTCCCGAGCACGAGCAGCGGCACCGAGCGGGTGCGTCGATACTGAGTGAGGAAGAGGTAGGTGGTCAGGCTGTAGACCACGATCAGGGCCGATTGGTAGACGGGCACGAAGCCCGGCATCGGCCACATGGGCCGGCTCGCGAACGGAAGGAGCGCGAGCGTGACCGCGCCGAAGGCGAGGCTGATGAAGGCGGCGAGCCGGCGTTGCGTGCGACCGGCCCGCGCCGTCGCGAGGGTTTCGAGCGTCGGCGGCGTGCTCACGCTCATCATGTGCTCCGTGACGAAGCGCGATGGCTGACCGTGCCGGTAAGTCGCTCGCGAGGCGCAGGGATACCATGCCAAACCGCCCGCGTCGCCGTCTCCCAATCCGACTGCGCTTCTATGAACCATCCGTGTGGTGGGCCGCTCCGCTTCAAGGCAACCCGTTGCGGTTCGGACGGCCTCGCGAGGGCTCTCCCGGAGGCCCAGACAACGGAAGCCGAACGGAGACGCGCAACCCGTCGGGTGCGAAGCCGACGTCGACCTGCGCGCCCGTTTGCGCCGCCAGGACCTTATTCAGCAGGCGCGAGCCGAAGCCCTCGCGCGTCGGGTGCCCGACCGGGGGCCGTCGAACTCGGCCCAGTCCCAGTGCAGGCTGCGCTCAACCGGCCCGTCCTCGATCCGCCACATAACCCGCAGCTTGCCGTCCGGATCGGCAAGCGAGCCGTGCCGAAGGGCGT
Source organism: Methylobacterium durans (assembly GCF_003173715.1). Lineage (NCBI taxonomy): Bacteria > Pseudomonadati > Pseudomonadota > Alphaproteobacteria > Hyphomicrobiales > Methylobacteriaceae > Methylobacterium > Methylobacterium durans. Next base: position 6,111,425 of record NZ_CP029550.1, read on the forward strand.
TGGTGGTCAACTCGTGCAGGGTCATGCCGACCGGGACCGCGAGCTCGGACGGCAGCACCACTCGCGGCCCCTCCAGCGTCAGGCGGCCGCGCTCGTCGTAGGGCCCGAGCTCGGCCCGCAGCAGCCCCTCGAACGAAGCCGCCTGGGCGAGGTCCTCGGTAATCAGAGCGTGCGTGCGGGCCAGCGATGCGATGCGGCCGGACAGGGCCCGAGTGAACTCCGCGACTGAGAGGGACGAGCGCACGGTGGCGTTCATGACCGCCTGCACCGTGGCGAGCGTGTTCTTCACCCGATGGTGCAGCTCGCGCACCATCATAGCCTGGCGGTCTTCGCCGGCACGCCGCTCGGTCACGTCGCGCTGCGCCGAGACCCAGTGGCTGATGCATCCGTCCGCCTCGCGCACTGGGGTGATCAGCCACTCGACCACGTAGGTGGAGCCGTCCTTGCGGTAGTTGAGCGCCTCGCCCTGGGCCGCGTCGCCCGCTTCGAGGGAAGCGCGCAAGGCATCGAGCACGGCGCGATCCGTACCTGGTCCCTGCAGGAAGCGGGGGGACCGACCCACCACCTCCTCGGCCGCGTAGCCGGTCATGCGAGTGAAGGCGGGGTTGACGTACTCGATGCGCGGACCCGGCTCATCGAGCTCGGCGGAGGTGATCAGGATGGCCTCGCCGGACGCCTCGACTGCCGCCTGCAGGAGCCGGAGGTCGATGGCCGGCGGGCCGGAGATGTCTCGATACACGAAGCTACGCGCCTCCGAATCATGCCGCCTTTTGCGCGGCTGGGCCGTCCAGGCTCGCTCCAGGCCCGCGCGGAGGTGCTAGTCCCCCAACCTGTGTCCGAAGCGGAGGTTGCCGGCCGGGGCGGCATGTCGCGCGTTCCGCGCCTCGGGGGCGGAACGCGTGGCGGATGTCCCCTCTTTTAGGCATTTCTGGAGTAGCAGCCTGAGGCCGTCTCAGGTCAGGAACCGATGGTACGGGAGCGCGGCGACATGGTGCTCCGGTACGGCCGGCTCTCCGCCGGGCAGCTGAACCAATGTCAGTTCTCGAGAGCCAAGCGGCCATACTGGCGGCTTTCAGCAAAAGTCCGACAGTGGCGCCTCTGAGACCTGTGATCCGACCGGTTCCGATGTCCGCATTGGAGACGGCGGCGAAGGCCGTGGTATGGCAATAACGGGCGCAAAGCGGAAGGTCTGCTTGCCGGCCGTGGGCTGCCGCCCGCTCGTGACACAGAGTGGAAGAAAATCTCACACTGCTGACGAGTGTACGAACAGCAAAGCTTCAGGGCCTCCCCAGCAAACCCCGCCACAGCCTTCCGAGCACGCCGGGCTTCGCGTTCTTGGTTCCTCGCGGCGGATCGGCGGCGGGTGCCTGGTCCAGGCGTCGGGCTCCGCCACGCCTGTAGCTCGAAGCAGTGCGCTCAGCAGGGCTGGAGAAGTGTCGTTCTACCGGGCTCGCCGGCTGCTTGCGGTGATGCTTGTCACTGGCTGGATCGAAGTAGGGCTGCGCCCACGCCGCGACCTCGCGCTCCTCCGCAAAGGCACGCAGTTCCTCCGCGCGCAGGCGCCAGCGGCGCTCCTGCGTCTCGGGGTTCCACACGCGCCCATGTGCCGACACAGACAGAACCGCGCCCACTTCGATGCTGAAGGTCCGCGAGGCACCGGGCTTGAGAACAGACAGGACCGTGAAGCCGTCCGATCGACGCTCCGTTACGCCCTGATAGGCAACCTCGTGGATCGTCACGATGCGCCCTGCTTCGCCGCGGCCGAGCGTGCGATAGGTCACCGCATCGAGGATGATGTGGGGCCCTGTGTAGGTCACGACTGCTACCCTGCGGAGATTGCAGGTCGATCACGGACCCGCGCACGTTAGCTCGGGAGAAGCTACCTCATCCGGCTTGTCTCTGCGGAGCCACCGCCATGTCTCATCCACTCATTGATCTCGCCTCGGATGTGCAGGCGGCCCTCGCCTCCCGCGTTCCCGTCGTGGCGCTCGAATCCACGATCATCACCCACGGCATGCCCTATCCGCAGAACGTCGAGACGGCGCGCGACGTGGAGGCCGTGGTGCAGCAGAACGGGGCAGTGCCGGCCACCATCGCGGTCATCGACGGCCGCATCCGCGTCGGTTTGCCCGACGACGTCCTAGATTGGCTCGGCACGGCGACGGACATCCTGAAGCTGAGCCGGGCAGATCTGCCCTACGCCGTGGCGGCCCGGCGGCACGGGTCCACCACGGTCGCGGCGACCATGATCTGCGCGCACTTGGCCGGCATCCGGGTCTTTGCCACAGGCGGCATCGGCGGCGTCCACCGCGGCGTGGAGGCGACGCTCGACATCTCGGCAGACCTCGACGAGCTCGCCCGCACGCCGGTGGCGGTCGTCTGCGCTGGTGCCAAGGCGATCCTCGATCTACCCCGCACCCTGGAGTATCTGGAGACGCGCGGTGTCCCGGTCGTGAGTTACGGCACCGATCGCTTCCCCGCCTTCTGGAGCCGCGACAGCGGGCTGCCCTCGCCGCTGCGGCTCGACACACCGGAGGCGATCGCCGAGTTGCTGCGGACCAAGGAGGAACTAGGCTTAGGCGGTGGCGTCCTCGTGGCGAACCCGGTGCCGCCGGCTGACGAGATCCCCGCGGCGGAGATCGCTGGGTTGATCGAGACTGCCCTTGCTCAGGCTGCTGCGGCCGGGGTCACTAGCAAGGCGGTGACGCCCTTCCTGCTCTCCCGCATCCTCGCGCTGACAGGCGGCCGCAGCCTCGCCACCAACATCGCCCTCGTGAGGAACAACGCGGCGCTCGCTGCCCGCCTCGCGGTGACGCTTCAGGTATCGACCAGGCAGCCTTCGGATCATGCTGCGGCATGACCGATCGAGCCGCGGGCGCGCCTCATCTCCAGAGGCGGGCGCAGTGCTCGGCCAGCTCATGGCGGCACAGGCCGATGTCCTCGAGCAGGCGGTCATCGAGCGCCGCGAGTTCCTGATACGCTCTGCGCCGTTCGCGCCAGAGGTGAACGGCTCGGGTGATCGAGGTCAGCATGGTGTGATCTCCGGACCAGTGGCCGCAGAGATGCGCCGGGCGGATGGGCTGATCTGTGAAGGTGGTCACGCTGGCGCTCACCGGCTTCTTGAGCGATGCCGGTCAATCCTGTGGAGCGCCGTCCGAGGCGGCCGGGCTCCCGCCTCTGGCGCGCCCTGCCTCCTCCCTGCAAGGCAGCACCCGGGCTACGGAATCGTCCTGCTGAGCGCTCTGACCGCAAGCATCCCACAAAGGATGAGGCTTATCGGGTGGCGGGGTTGGGCTGCTGTTACCCGTGCCGTTACCCGCCCCTACAACTAGGCACGGGTGACGCTCTAAATTCTAGGCTAACCCTCTGAGAAGATTGGTGAGCGCGCTGGAACTCGAACCCAGGACCTACAGATTAAAAGTTATTTGCCTCTGGCAAAAAGATGAATGAATTCAACAGGCGGTGTGTGCACTTCTCCCAGCTGAAACGGCGGTGAACGTGAGGGTGAAAGTGGGCGAATGCACACACTTTCTGAAGCCGATGTCGTCGCTTCGGCACTCTAAATTTCAGCCTGACGAAGGCTGCTCTTACCTCCAGAGGCGGGCGCAGTGCTCGGCCAGTTCATAGCGGCACAGGCCGATGTCTTCGAGCAGGCGGTCATCGAGCGCCACGAGCTCCTGATACGCTCTGCGCCGTTCGCGCCAGAGATAAAAGGCGTGGGTGATTGAGGCCAACATGGCGCGATCTCCAAATCTGGGATCGCTCGGATGCGTGAAGTGCGCGGGCTGATCTGTGAGGCTGGTCACGTTCGCGCTCAACGGCCTCGCAGAGGCTGAGCAGAGGCTCGCCGAAGATGTCTTATCCTCTGCAGCGCCGCCATAAGGCAGCAGCCTAGATTTTCTGTGTCTCATCCCCTAGAGTGCGCAAGCAACGCGCGATAATGTTCCTAAAAATTTAGCAAATCAGAAGTAGAAGGCCATTCGAATGATTATAGCCGGCCTATTATTTTTGATAGGAGCCGGCATTGGTCTTCGTTACGATGTTGTGGTGATCATCACGGCAGCCGCGGTCGTGGCTCTTGGCTCCACGGTTTTATGGGGGCTTCTGGGGGAGCTCGTGCTCTCCAAGCTGTTGATTATCCTCGCTTATATATCTGCTCTTCAGGCGGGATATATTGTGAGTTCGTACCTGACGACTCCGCAGGATCCAAACTGACCGAACAGCAGTCATTACCAGAACCAGACGACCCGCCCTATCACTGCGTGAATCACCAGCCACCATGCGACTGCGATCAAGAGCGACCCAACGACAAGCAGTCCTGAGGGCCGCGAACGAAGCGTGCGGTTAGACCTCGTAGTAGGACGATCCAACAACTTGGCCTCTCGGAACGTGAGCATCAGTGTGCTCTACGAACAGCGACAGCCAAAAGTTTCCAGAGTGGCTGCGTGGAAACTGCGCACCGTCGATGCGTCCCGACTCACGCTTCCGCCGGTCTTAGCGAGAGGGGTTCTTCATGGCCTGCCGATCGTTGCTGTGACCGCCCTGTGAAGTAGCCCCCTAAATGACCGGACACGGGCTCACGCTTGTGGAAGTGTGTGCCTATGACCGATCCTATGGTGAGTTTTAACGATCCGCCCCGCGCCGAGCGCGTCGAGGTGATCACCTCCGTCCAGCGCCGGCGGCACTGGACCACGCAGGAGAAGGTGCGCCTCGTCGAGGAGACGTATCTGCCCGGCCAGTCTGTCTCGCTCGTCGCCCGCCGCCACGGGCTGAACGCCAACCAGCTGTTCACGTGGCGTCGGCTGATGGCGCGCGGCGCCCTCACGGCCGCCGGGGCCGGCGAGGAGGTGGTGCCAGCCTCCGAGCTTCGCGCTGCCCTGCAGCAGATCCGCGAGCTACAGCGGCTCCTGGGCAAGAAGACGCTGGAAACCGAGATCTTGCGCGAGGCGATGGAGCGGGTCGCCGCCCCCAAAAAGTTGCCGCTGCGCATGACCTCGTGGCTGGGGGACGGCCGGTGAGCGCGGTGGCTTCGGCTTTGGGCTTATCGCGCCCGCACCTCGCCTCCTCCCGGCAGACGGCCCCCGCCCGGAAGCCCATAGCGCGACGCGGTCGTCCGCCTGCACCCGACGCCGAGCTGCTCGGCGCGATCCAGGCGCTCATCGCGGATCTGCCGACCTACGGCTATCGGCGCGTCCACGCCCTCTTGCGCCGGCAGGCCGAGCGGGACGGCCGGCCTGCGCCGAACGTGAAGCGCGTCTACCGAGTCATGAAGGCGCACGACCTCCTGCTTCAGCGACACGCGGGCGGAGCCGAGACGCGCCGTCATGAGGGCAAGGTGGCGGTGGCCGTCCGCAACACGCGCTGGTGCTCGGACGGGCTAGAGATCGCGGCGGAGAACGGTGAGAGGGTGCGGGTCGCCTTCGCGCTCGACTGCTGTGACCGGGAGGCGATGAGCTACGTGGCAACCACGGCGGGCATCACGGGCGAGGACGTCCGCGACCTGATGGTGGCGGCCGTCGAGCATCGCTTCGGGCCAGTCAACCAGCTGCCGAGCCTGATCGAGTGGCTGACCGACAACGGCAGCTGCTACTTGGCCCGCGACACGCGCCGCTTCGCTCGCGACCTCGGATTGGTGCCGAAAACGACGCCGCTGGAGAGCCCTCAGAGTAATGGCATGGCCGAGGCGTTCGTGCGGACCTTGAAGCGCGACTACGTGCGCGTCTCGATCCTGCCGGATGCTGAAAGCGTGCTGCGCCAGCTTCCCGTTTGGCTGGCGCACTACAACGACCTTCACCCTCATCGCGCGCTGGGCTACCGCTCGCCGCGCGAGTTCATCGCCCGATCAACCCAGGAGACCGTGTCCGGTCTTTAGGGGGCAACAACACCCTGCCCTAGCGACTCGCTATGTTAAGCTAGCGCTGAGGTGGGCGGCACATCGATTGACACTCTACCGCCTCGTCTTCGCGTCCGCTGTGCTCATTGTTCGAGCGCTCAACACGGCAATCTGAAGTGAGACTAATAGCGGTCGTCTTCAAGGGCGCCTGTACCTGCTGGCTCTCCCAACGAGTCCTGTAGGCGTTCTCGTAGTGGTGCCGGTGTCGGGGCTGCTCTCGCCGGATTTCCTAATGGCGGGTTTGTCCTAGTACTACTGTGTCACAAACGGAGAATAGCAGCAGGGACATCGCTGAAGCGATTGCAACAGGGCGCGCGTCAGTCCCAGGCGCAGGTAGCGTCCACGGACGAGGTGTAATTTCCGGGACCGTTTCGGTGGGGATTGGGGTGGCCATCGGGGCCGGCGGCTAAGGTGGAGTTTGCGGACTTCAACCTGAGCCGGGAGCACCCGATGACCGACGACAGAGTGGCACTGATCGAGGCGCTGCAGAAGGCTGACGACGGCAACTTCCTGCGCTCGTTGGCCGAGACGGTCCTGCAGATCCTGATGGAGGCCGACGTGGAGGGCCTGATCGGCGCGGGCCGCTACGAGCGCACAGGCGAACGCAGCACCTACCGCAACGGCTATCGCGAGCGCAGCCTCGACACACGGCTCGGCTCGCTCAACCTGAAGATCCCCAAGCTGCGGACCGGCAGCTACTTCCCCGGCTTCCTGGAGCCGCGCCGCACGGTCGAGAAGGCGCTGGTCGCCGTGATCCAGGAGGCGTGGATCGCCGGCGTCTCGACCCGGCGCGTGGACGACTTGGTGCAGGCCATGGGCCTGTCGGGCATCTCCAAGTCCTCCGTGTCGAAGCTGTGCAAGGAGATCGACGAGCGCGTGAACGCCTTCCTGACGCGCCCTCTCTCGGGTGCGTGGCCCTATCTCTGGCTCGATGCCACCTACCTGAAGGTGCGCGAGGGCGGTCGCATCGTCTCGGTGGCCGCCATAGTCGCCGTCGCGGTGGACACCGAAGGCCGGCGCGAGATCGTCGGCCTGCACATCGGTCCCTCCGAGGCCGAGGTGTTCTGGACAGACTTTCTGCGGAGCTTGGTCAAGCGCGGGCTCTCGGGCGTGCAGCTCGTCATCTCGGATGCCCACGAGGGGCTCAAGGCGGCCATCCGCCGGATGCTGAAGGCGACCTGGCAACGCTGCCGCGTTCATTGGACCCGGAACGCGCTGGCTTACGTGCCGCGCACCCAGCAGACCATGGTGGCTGCCGGCCTGCGCCACGCCTTCCAGCAGCCCGATCAGGACGCCGCCCGGGCCGCCCTTCAGCACCTGGGCGAGCAACTGCACAACCGCTGGCCGAAGCTGAAGGTCTTCATCGAGGCCACGTGCGAGGACGTGCTGGCCTACCTGACTTTCCCGCTCCAGCATCGGGCCAAGCTTCACAGCACGAACCCGCTGGAACGCCTCAACAAGGAGATCAAGCGGCGCGCCGATGTGGTCGGCATCTTCCCCAACACGGACTCGATCCAACGCCTGATCGGTGCGGTGCTTCTGGAGGCCAACGACGAGTGGCAGCTTCAGCACCGCTATATGCAGATCGAGGGCATGGCCGGGTTTGCTCCGGCGTTGATCGAGGAGAGCGTCACGACACTTCCACCACAGGCTGCCTGACCGATGGCGGCTCCAATTCCACCCCGAAAGTCCACCTCATTGACGGACGTAACCCAGGCGCAAGGTCGTAATGGAGTCAGGCACGTGACGCTCGGGCCGGATCGGGGGCGCCGCGGGGTCTGTAATCGGCGGGTAGGACAGGTGTTTGGAGCCTGACGAACTCGGATGCCGAGGGGGAATCCGGCCCCGCTCAGAGACCAGAAACCCGTAAGCAGCGATGCACAAGCTGGCGTGATGATGGAAGCCGCGCCAGCCCCGGCCCTCGTAGTGACCCAATCCGATCTCCTGCTTCAGCTCTTGATAGTCCCGCTCAATGCGCCAGCGCAGTTTGGTCTGGCTGACGAGCTCGGTCAGGGGCGTCTCGGGTGGCAGGCTCGAGAGCCAGTACTTGGTGGGCGCGGCCTCGCCCTGCGGCCACTCGATCAGGACCCATTCCTCGGGACGGGGCTCGTGTCGCAGCTCATCGCGATGAGCCGGACGCACCCGCTCTGCCGCAAAGCGCGACACCAACAGCCCGTTCGTGCCGGCACGCCATGTGACACACTGCCAAGCTTCCTCTGGCAGAGACCGGGCCAGCTTCTCAGCCGAGAGCGGCTTGTGATCGGGGCTGCGCCGCACCCGGGTCGGCGGCCGGCCGCGCCCGCTCCAGGGTTTGGGTGGCAGCGGTGTCGTTCCGGGTGACCACAGGCTGGTCGAAGACTGAATGCCGAGACTGTAGGGCAAGCCCAACTCCGTCAGGGCCGTGCGGAAGGCTGTGTCGATCCCGTATCCGGCATCCGCCAGCACGAGACCGGGCGGCAGCTTGTCGGCGTGAGCGGCACGGATCTGATCCAGCGCGATCTGCGGCTTGGTCTGGAAGCGGATCGCCGCGGGCACGCCAGCCTTCCTGCGCCGCTCGGGATCCAGGGCCCAGGCTTCCGGCAGGTAGAGGCGATAGGCGACCGGCAGGCTGGCCTGGGCATTAGCCAGCGAGAGCGTCACGGCCACTTGGCAATTGTCCTGCTTGCCGACCTGTCCGCAATACTGCCGCCCCACCCCGACCGAGTGTCGGCCCTTCTTGGGGAAGCTCGTGTCATCGACGATCCAGGCTTGGATTGGGCCTTGGCTCTCGATCATCGGCAGAACAGCGGCACGGACCCGGGCCAGCAAAGCAGTGTCTGACCATTCGCCCTTGGCCACAAAGTGGTGCAGGGACTGATGGGTGGCCTGAACACGCGCTGGCGCGATCCGCGCTGCCATGGGCTCGATGCTCTTGCGCGCGCCCGGCAGGAGGAGACCGGTGCAGTAAGCCTTCAGCGGCGCCACCCGATCCGCATGGCCAAGGGCGTCCGAGAGCGTGTCGACATAGGCCGCAAAGCGCGGCGGGTCGGCCAGCGGGGTGTTCCAGGGATCCATGTCGCGCTCCCGCACGAGGTCGGATCACCACTCATACACCGCAATCTTGTGACACAGTAGTACTAGGAGCCTGTCCGAGTAAGTGTCTCGACGACGAAGCTGCGGGGTGATTCACTCGGCCCATGGCCAAGGTGTTTCGCTCCTGGGACGTCGATCAGGGCTGGCTGCTGCCGCCCTCGCTGCACGAGTTCGTGCCACCCGGGCACAGGGCGCACTTCGTGCGCGACACGGTGCGCGAGGCGCTCGACCTCTCGGCCATTCTCGACACCTACACCGAGGAGCGCGGCTACCCGCCCTACCATCCGGGCATGATGGTGGCGCTCCTGCTCTACGGCTACAGCCGAGGCCTGTACTCCTCGCGCCAGCTCGCCCGCGCCTGCGAGGAGCGGGTCGATGTCATGGCGGTGACCGGCCTGAACCGGCCCGACTTCCGAACCATCGCCGAGTTCCGCAAGCGCCACCTCGTGGCCCTGTCGGACCTGTTCGTGCAGGTGCTGCGCCTGTGTCGGGCGGCCGGTCTCGTCGAGTTCGCTCACGTGGCGGTGGATGGCACCAAGCTGAAGGCAAACGCCTCACGCCACAAAGCGATGAGCTACGGGCGGATGAAGACGGCCGAGCCGGCCCTGGCGGCCGAGGTGGACGCTTGGCTGGAGCGAGCGCGCGAGGCTGACGCGGCGGAGGATCAGGCTCATGGTGCCGGCCGTCGGGGCGACGAAACGCCGGACTGGATGGCCGACAAGCAGCGACGGCTGGAAGCAATCCGCGCCGCCAAGGCCGCGCTGGAAGCGGAGGCCGCAGATCCGCCCGATCCGGAGGACGAGAACGGGCCGGGTGCCTCGTCGGGCATGCGCTGGCAGGGTCGGCCACTGCGCGGTGACGACGGCAGTCCGCCCGACCGGGCGCAGCGCAACTTCACCGACCCGGACAGCCGGATCCTGCCCACGCGCGACGGCTTCGTGCAGGGCTACAACGGTCAGATCGCGGTCGACGCCGCGCATCAGGTGATCGTCGCGCACCGCCTCGTGACCAACTCGGCCGACTACCGCGCCCTCGTGCCGCTTGTAGACGGGGTCCGCGCTCATCTCAGGCGCAAGCCGCGGGAGGTCTCGGGCGATGCCGGGTTTGCCAACGAGGCGAACCTCGTCGCGCTCAAGGAGCGGGGCATTACGGGCTACCTCGCTCCGGGCCGGGCGCGACACGGCGAGGCGGATGCGGCCGGCCGCCGGAGGCTGACCAAGATGCCGTTGATGAGCGCGATGGCCGCCCGCCTAAAACGGGCTGGCCGCCGCAGTCGCTATCGCCTCAGGAAGCAGGTGGTTGAGCCGGTGTTCGGGCAGATCAAGCAGGCCCGAGGCTTCCGACAGTTCCTGATGAGAGGGCTTGAGCAGGTCCGGGGCGAGTGGGCGATGATCTGCACCGCCCACAACCTCCTGAAGCTGGCACAGGCCGACCGTTGAGCCCGCTAAGCCGGAGCCTCTGCTCGGGTCTCGCCCCCTCTACCCCGGCCTCAAACACCGTTACTCGGACAGGCTCCTAGCGGTTGGGCTATGCGTACTGGCTTTGGCAGCCGCGCCTTGAAGGCCCCTTGATCCTTGAGGGCCGGAAGGACCGGTAGCCCCGGGAGGACCGGAAGGGCCGACTGCACCAGTGCGGCCGGGTTCGCCGTCGCTGCCTCGCTGCCCCGGTGCACCTTGCAGCCCCTTGGGCCCGATAGGTCCTTCCGGACCAAGCGGTCCCGACGGGCCAGCTAAGCCTTGTTCACCCTGTGGGCCCTGTGACCCCGGCTCACCTTTTGGGCCCGCAGGTCCAACTGGACCCATCAGTCCCACCGAACCTGTGTGGCCTTGTTGGCCGCACTCACCAACCACCACCCTCCGCTCTTCCTTTGGTGTTCGTATTGTTACGATGCAGGCCGCAGGGTGGTAGACGATGCGAAACTCAAAGGCCCCTTTTGTGCTCGCCTTCTGATGAAATTGCCCATCGAGAGTGACCTCGGTATTCGCCTGATCGACGGATCCTAGAACCCACAATTCTCCGCCTGTTATCTTCGCGGCTTCAACTTTGATACTTGCTAGCGCCGTCGTGTTTAGCGCTAGTACCAGCAGCGGAAATGATATGCCGAATGACAGTTGTGATCTTATTCTAATTTGCACTGGCTAGCTCTCAATTTTTTTGCAAAGCCGCAGGGCGGGAAGACCCCAAAGGAAGCATGGGAGACAACCCTAGGAACCTAACCAGAGAGTGTGGCCGCGATTTGGAGGCTTAGGCCAAACTGCAATTCAAATGCTCGGGACAACATGCGGCGCATGCCGCGGCTTTGCCACGCTCAGAGGTTTGACGTGTGCAAGACCGCCAACTGGATGCCCTCAGGATCTCAATCAGACGCATCGTCTCTGTGACCGCCCCGCCATAGCGACTCGCCCGCCCTCCCCCGTATGCCCGGCGCTCCCTCTCAGCCGCCGGTCCGATGTCCGCTTCACCAGCCCTTCAGCTCATCCCGTCCGAGCTCCAGGCGTGGCGCGATGCCTTCTCGCGGCTCAAGCCGTCGAGCCCGCCGTGCCCCGGCATTTCGCAGACGGCCTGGCTGCCGATGTATGACCACGCCCTCGACGTCCTCGACCGGTTCGGCGCGGAGGCGGTGGAGCTCGGGTGGAGCTCCGCGGATCTCTTCGGCGTGCACCCGACCGCCGGCACGATCCGCGCCGACCATTGCGGCGCCCTGATGCTGAGCGGGGCCAAGGTCACCGGGCTCTCGGCCAATAAGCTGAAGCACAGCCTGCTCACCTACCGCCGGAACACGCCGGGCTGACCGGTCGGCATCCCGGTCTGGGAATTCCGGTGGTGAGCCCTATCCTCGGGGCATGATCATGAAGACGCCGCCTCGATCCGTCGACAGCTACACCGCGCAGGAGCTGCGCGACATCGCCGAGCGCGCGGAGTGGCGGCGCCAGGATGGCTACATTGTGCCGCCGGCGTCCGTGCCGATCTACGTTGAGGCGCTGAGGGCTCTGGCCAGGGAGCGCGCACGTGGCTGATAGACTGACAATCGGCGACCTCTTCAAATCGCATGCACTCGCGGAGGATGACATCACGGCTGCGGTCGAGGCCTTCATGGCGGATCCGAAAACCGCGGTGTTTGCCATAGCGGGGAACTACAGCGTCAACCTGGCCAGCGCGGTGAAGGCTCACCCGTTCGCACGCGACAACCTCAGGAATCCGGAGGCGAGCCCGGGTTAGAAGCGGGCGGCAGTGCGCAAGGCGATCCTGCTGGCGCGGCCGGAGAAGCGATGAGCGAGCAGCCCTTCACCCAAGCCCTCATCGGCGTGATCGTGGCGCTCGCTCTGCTGCTCGCCTGGAAGACCTTCTTCGCATGACCGCTGCCCCGCCCTGGCGCGAAATCACACCCGACGACTACCACCACGCTCGCGCGTTCCGCGACCTCGACCCGATCCAGGCCTGGATCGCGCAGGAGGGAATCGTGAAAGACCTCCTGCAGGGGCAACTCGACGGGGCGCACCGACTGCGGCTCGTGCTGCGCGAAGCGGTTGACCTGAAGCCGCATACGAAGCCTGACCCGCGCTGGTTCTTCAGCTACGATGTCGGCGCGTCGATGATTTCGATGGCCGAGGAGATCGTGATCGAATTCCGGATCGGGCGGCGCGAGGTGGTGATGATGCCGCGCGGCCCCGATTACCAGCCGCGGGGCGCCGGGTGGGCCGGCGGGCGGCGGTGAAGCGTCCGCTCCCGGTCCAGACCCGCAAGATGCTCGCCGCCCTGGTAGCATCTCAGTTTGAGATCTGAGCCCGGCCAAACCTACCCCCGCACGCTCCCTCGCGCCGCCCGTCTCGCGGGCGTATGCTTGTTGCCAAGCAGGAGCAGCCATGCATTACACCTTTGAGTTTTACCGCATCAGGCCGGGCGATAAGGCGCACGCCACGCTTGATCGGGTCCAGCAGGAGGCATCGGACTTAGATGCCGCCATGATGAAGGCCCGGTCCTTGTTTGCTTCGCTGGACCTGCCGCAAAGGCCTGACGGCGTTCGCATTCTCGATGAGGGCGGTGCTGAACTTTTTGTGTGGAACCCGGGCGGCCACTGATGTCCAAGTGACCTGAAGGCCAGAAGCGCCCTGTCGACCCGCTCGCGCACCTCCGCGGCCGCGCGGATCTGCGAGGCGCTGGAGCGGCGTGGGCTGGCCGAGCGGGGCGGGACGAAGGCGTGGCCGAAGTGGCGGCGCCGTTGAGGCTGTGGCCGACGAGGAGCAGCGCGGGAGCTGAGATCGGCATAGCGTCGGCCGACAGCCGGTTGGTCACTGTCGCCGGTCATGGCATAGCGTAGCCATGAGCAACGACGTACCGCACCCCTACAGCATCGAGGTCGAACCCCTCACGAAGCCGGAGGGCCACTTCGGCTGGATCCTCCGCCGGAGCGGCAAGCTGATCGAGCGATCGGACCGAGCCTACCGAAGCGAGGAGAAGGCTCGGGAAGCCGCCCTTGAGGCCGCCTTGCGCGACAGCAAACCGGGAGCGGGCATGGGGCGGCGCTGAGGCTAGCGGCCCAGTGGCCGCACCAGAATCACGATCGCTTCCCCAGCGGCTTCGACTGGCTCTGGGCTGTGCTGGCCCACGCCGCGCGAGAGTGGCCGGATCTGACCGTCGATGAGCTTCAGCGGGCGCTCAGCATCATGGGCGAGATGGTCGACCTGGACTGCGACGGGCAGCTGTCACAGCAGCGCCCGGCGGAGCGGCCTGCAACGCGCTAGCTGCCGACTCTCACCGCGAGAATGACGGCTCAGCCCTTCTTCTTCGCGGGTTGACCCTTCGGCGGTTCATGAGTCTTCGGCGCATCCCACGCCTTGGCCATCGCTTTCGCGGCTTCTTTGGTCACCTTCATAACTCGGCCTCCATGGTAGCCATGGAGGTCAACGGCATAGACCAGCCTTCGTTGCAGGGCGCGCCGAGGCTTGTCAGTAGGGTGAACATGAATCGCGGCCGGTCCTGGGATGGGCCGGATGTGGCGTGAGCCTGCATCTCAACTACGCAGGCGGAGACGCTTGTGTGAGGGGCTGGCCGCTCACGTAGCGATCATCTCCTCCTGCACACCATTGAGGTAGCCGGAGAGCCTAAGGGCCACGGCTAGATCTGCGCATTGGATCCAGAGTGCGGTAGGCAGGGCGCAGAGTTCGAGGTTGCGCAAAATCGACTCCCCCGCGAGCGCAGCTTCCCGCTCCAGCGAGTGAGCCAGGATGCGAGCCCCACCTGGAGTGGCGATCATGACGGAAATTGTCACCATACAGACCCAACAGCGCGTAGCGGACAGCGTTGCCAGGGCAAGGCTGCGGCTTCTTCGACCTCGGCAACTCGGCCGCGCAGGCGGAGGTGGCGACGTGTGGGTCAGGCCAGTGAGGCGGTGGCACGACGCGTCAGCTAACCTGGGCGAGAGAGTCCGCGATGGTCATAGCCGATGGTTGTGTTTCAGGAGCGGTGATAGGCTCTCGGCATGATTGAGCCGAACCAGACCGCCCACATCGTCAAAGTGAGTTGGTGCGACGAGGGCATGCCGAACGGTCGGCTGACGATGTTCTACGCCGCCCTCACTGGGAGTCCGGAAGAGGCTGTCGAGCTGGTCAGGCAGGCCGTGAAGGCCGATGCCGAGGTCGAACTCACCGAGGCCCGGCTGTCTCAGGACACGGCGCAGGCGATCGACCTGCTCCCTGGCTTCGCGCGAGCTTTGTGAGCGGATCCAAAGCGCCCTACGAAAAGCCCCGCGGGCCATAAGCTGTGGGGCGAAGGATGGACGTGAGGAGCAGCCCTTCGGCGGCAATCGCGGAGACTTGCACCGGCGGGCCCATGTCGGGTGTCGAAGCCGACCATTGCACCTTGATCTCGCCGTCGCTGGCAGCCTTCTCAAAAGTGAAGCGCGAGGTGCACGAAAGAGCCCGCTCAGTTGAAGCGGGCGGGCTGTAATGTCGTCAAGTCCGTACCGGCATTATTGCCGGAACCAGGAACGGTAAGCGAGCCGAACCAGTTTCCTTCCGAACTCGCACGAAAAAACCCGCCGCGTCGATCGTCGATCGGCCTGAAAGTGTAGATCCGGCCCCTCGTTACCGCTGAAGGGACAGTGGGCAGACAGCCTGGCTACGTGCTGTGGTCCGGACGTGAACGGCCCAGCGTGCCTTGAGGCTGAGGAGTCGAACATCGCCGCGTTCGTGGAAATAACACTACAAATTTTGGGAAGAAGCGCATGCCACGCAATATTCTGATCCTTGGAGCCTCATATGGCTCCTTGCTCGCAACGAAGCTTCTGATGGCTGGTCACAACGTGACCCTCGTCTGCCGCAGGAAGACGGCTGACCTGATCAACCGCGAGGGCACCGAGGTCCGCATCAAGCTGCGCGATGAAGCGGGCCACCGAGCAATATTTTCGCGTGATCTGCCTGGCACCTTGGACGCGACGCCGCCCGAAGACGTCGACGTCTCCCGCTATGACTTAGTTGGGCTCGCCATGCAGGAGCCGCAATACAATGACTATTCGATCCGTCTCCTGATGATCAAGATTTCTGAGGCGAAGCGGCCTTGTCTCTCACTCATGAACATGCCGCCCCTTCCGTATCTCAGGCGCATCCCGGCGCTCGCCAACATGGACTTGGAGTTTGCCTACACCAATGCCGGCGTCTGGGATCGGTTCGAGCCAGGGCTGGTCACGCTCTGCTCGCCCGATCCGCAGGCCTACCGCCCGGCAGGTGAGGGTGCGAATGTTCTCCACGTCGGGCTGCCGACGAACTTCAAGGCGGCGGCGTTCGCCGACGAGGCGCACAACCAGTTGCTCCGCGAGTTGGAGGCGGACATCGATGCGGTGCGCCTCGACGGGCAGGACGTGCCGGTGAAGCTCAAGGTGTTCGACTCGCTGTTTGTGCCGCTGGCGAAGTGGTCGATGCTGCTGACAGGCAACTACCGCTGCGTCACACCGGAGGAGCCGCAATCGATCCGCGACGCAGTGCATAGCGATCTAGCGCGGTCCCGCGCGATCTACGAGCACGTGGACGCCATCGCGCAGCGGCTCGGCGCCGACCCGAATGACCAGGTGCCGTTTGAGAAGTACGCCAAGGCGGCCGAGAGCCTGCTCAACCCCTCGTCGGCGGCGCGGGCGGTGGCGAGCGGGGCGCCCTTCATCGAGCGGGTTGACGTGCTGGTGAAGCTGATCTCGCACCAGCTCGGCGCGCCTGACGCCGAAATTGACCGGACGGTCCGGATGGTGGACCGAAAACTCGGCGAGCGCGTCATCTCGGGTGGATTCGGTGCGGATTGAGCTGCGAAGACCGCACCTCATCCGTCGCCTATCACGAAGAAAAGCCGCGGCGAGCCGGGCGGGCTGAAGGTACTCTTGTCAGGCGTGCGGATGATCCGCCAGCAAAACCTGCGTGATTCGTCGTTCTTGGACCAGCCACGCTAAAGCGCTAGTTCAAGTAATTAATGCGGGAGTGTGAATTTCAGAAGAAAAGGATTTCGATAAGAGAAAGCTAAGCAACGCGAGCGTCGAAAGCGACCTCGATGTCCACGCAGTCGCCCTGTACGATCATGGACCGACTGGTCGTCTTGCTGACCGACGAGCGGATTCTGCGCGGAGATCGAAAGTACGCTGATCTGTTCCTCCAGGTATCGGCACTTCTGGCGGAGGCGATGCAAACCGGGGCAGACCAGCGGACGCTAACGGCGATCCGCGCGGCTCTCGCGATCACCGACCCGACGTTCCTGGTGCTGAGGTCCGACCCTGCGCTGGACGCGAAGTTCTTCGGACGCTCACAATCGTTCGAGGAGGCCCAGGAGGGGCCCACCCCTTCCCCAACCGAACCCCCGGCCCCTCGCCAATCTTTTCGATCAAGATGACGCCGGCGACTGCCTTGTCCGACGCTTGACCTCTCACGCGGCGCAATCCTCGGCTTCAGTGATTTGCTCAGGCCGAAATCGGCATGACCTGGATCAGGATGAGATCGCCCTTCCTGATTGGAGTCGAGCCACCCGCGTAGGAGATCACGCCGACCACCTTGCGCACGGCGCCATCAACAATGGCGGGTCCGTGGAGGCGCATTAGTTCATAGTCTTTCAGATCGTCCGGAGACCGCACCCAGAATTGATCCTGATGGTGCTCAACTCGATCGACGATCTCGGCGATCCACATCATCGCTTCTCCGGTCGGACCAGCAGGATCGCGGTGCTCACTTCAGATAGCCCTTCGCCTTCAGGTACTCGGTGAGGATCATGCGAATCATGCGAGAGCGTCCGGATGGGGCGACGGGGTGCCGGAGTACAGCTTCGGCGTGAGCGGACATCCGTTGTGTCCCTTGCGATGTCCGAGACTGACGCGCCGATCCGCGGAGTATGCGCCGTAGGTGACCACCGGTCCGTGGCAGGCTGGGCAGCGCTTGGGTTTCATTCGGTAGGTGCTGTGCGCTTCATCCAGCGTTGCAACCGTCCAGGCACCATCGACCTTCACCTCACACACGGTACGGCTTTTGGCTTTCATGCGCGCCGCTATGGCATGCCGATCCCAGGCGACCAAGGCCGCTTGTCGCTCAGGTTTGCTTCCTCAGCCGCATGCTGGGTCGCCTCGTAGCGCAAACGAAAAGCCCCGCGAGCCGTGAGGCTGCGGGGCTTACGAGGCACCGGCGGCCGCTCTCAGATCAGTTGGTTCTTTGTCCCTCTAACGTTGGGATGTGATCCATCGGGTTATCGGTAACCAAGCCCATCCGCCGTTCGATCTGCTCGGCGAGCGGCTTCACCAAGTAGCTGATGACCGTTCGGTCGCCGATGTTCATGTGCGCCTCGACAGGTAGGCCGGGTAGCAAGCGGGTCTTGCCGAGCAGTTCCTCCTGGCCCTCGGACGGACGGATGCGCACTGTGTAGTAGGGCGCACCTGTCTTCTGATCTTGGCTGACGTCCGCGGCGATCCGCATCACGCTGCCACTGATCTCAGGTGTCTGCGATTGGTTCACGTTGGGAAAGCGCAGCGAGGCAAGCTGTCCGGCTTTCACGTAGGCAATATCCTGCGGTTGGACTTGGACCTCTACGACCCTCTGATCGGCAGAGGGCACGATCAGCATCGCCGGCTCGTTCGGGGTCACAAGGCCGCCGATCGTGTGCACCTTCAGCTCCTGCACGAAGCCGTCCTGAGGCGCGCGCAGCTCGACGCGCTTCAGCCGATCCTCGGCCGCCACCCGCTTCTCAAAATTTTCGGACCAGCGGCTCCGGATCTCCGCCAGATCTTTGCCCACCTCCGTGCGCATGTCCCCGTCCACCTGCAGGATCTGCAGCTCCGTCTCGGCGACTTTGCCTTTCGCCTTGGCAATGGTCGACACGAGCGCGCCGCGCTCGCCCAACAGACCTACGGAAGTGCGCTCTAACGTGTTCAGCTTCGCGAACTGCACCAGGTTCTGAGAATAGAGATCGCGAACCCCTTTCAGCTCATCGTTGATCAGCGAGATCTCGCGGGTCTTGGCGGCAACCTGCTTCTCAACCCCGCCGATCTCTTCATGCAGCTGTGCAACGCGTTCGCGCAGCTGGGCCTTCTGGCCCTCCCGCGCGGCAACCCGTGCCTTGAAGAGCCGCGTCTCACCCTCGATCAGGTGCCGGACGGTGGGATCGCTCGTGGCGCGCGCCAGGAGCTCGTCCGGAAAGGTGATGCTGGCCGCGCCATCCCTTTCCGCCTCCTCCCGGGCCTGCCGTGCCGAAAGCTCGTCCAGCGCCTTGCGGACCATGTCGAGTTCGGCGCGGGTCTGGGTTTCGTCGAGCCGGATCAGCACCTGCCCCGCCGTTACGCGCGCGCCTTCGCGGACCAGCAACTCGCCGACGACGCCGCCTGTCGGGTGCTGAACCTTCTTCACATCGCTTTCGACGACGATACGGCCTGACGCGATCACGGCCCCCGAAATGGTCGAGACCGCGGCAAGGCTGGCGGTCGCAACTAGAAGGGCACATGCACTCAAGCCGATCATGAGATGTTTGCGGATCGAGCTATTTGCCGAGGCTGACGGCCGCCGCGGCTTCTCTTCCGTCCCACCGAATTGCCCGATCGCCATCGCCTGTCCTCAGAAGCACGATTGCCTACCCTAGAGCCAATCCGGGCTTCATCAAATCGCACTTAGCCAAAATCGCGGAAGGCACATTGGGGCTATAGGCCTTCGCGATCTGAGCCGCGGTGTGAATTTCTGTAGTTTTCTTGCTGAAAACACCCCGCGAGCCGTGAAGCTGCGGGGCTGATGCCTTCAGAGGAGCCGGGTCCTAGCGCCCAGCCTGTTGAGCGAGCCGCATCGCCCGCAGGCGCTCGGTCTTGTCGTCGCGTGCTCGCTGCTGTTCCTCGATCTCTGCCCAGACTTCCTGGGCAACGCGCTGGCGATCGGCGGTTCGTGCAGCTCTGGTCTCCGCGCGGTCGACGACGTGGCTTGGCCTGTCAGGCATCGGATCTCCTGCGTTCGACACCAGAAGAGATAGTGCGTTGTCAGCAAAAGGTTCGCGGCGGCTGGCCGATCAGGTTTGCCGCGCGTTGCCCTTCGCGCCCTTGGACGGAGAGCCGCAATGTCTGCGATGAAAATCCTCGCCCACATCCGGACGGAAGAGGTGCCCGGCGGATATCAGATCACCATGGAGACCGATGACGGCCAGGTCACTCGGGTGTTCGCGACTGAAAATCAGGTGAGCGACCTCGCCGACGAACTCGACGAGCTTCTCGACGATGATGAGGTCGAGTTCACTCCGGAACAGAAACACGTCGACGAGGAGGAGTTGTCCTGAGGGATGTGCTCGCGTCAGCTGCAAGTCTTGGCCCTAAGGGTCCTTTAAGCCAGGGGCCCAACGGGGCGAGCCGGTCCAGAAGAATCTGACGCTCTTGCAACACCCCTATCCCTCGTCGGACCGTGCGAGCCAGCAGGACGAGCTTCACCTGCTGGACCAGAAGGGCCACTAGGCCTGTAGGTGCCGGGCGGTCCTTGATCTCTCCGATCTCCATCAGTGCCCTGCGAACCTGCCACACCAGCGGCGCCAGCCGAGCCCCGAGGACCTGTCGCGCCAGCTGGCCCTTGTGAGCCCGGTGGGCCGGGTTCGCCTGATAGGCCCGGTGGACCCGCTGCGCCTGGCTTTCCTGCCGATCCAGGAGAGCCCGCAGGTCTGCCGTTTCCCTGATGTTCGGCAGGTCCCGCATGGCTTTGCTCGCCCTTCTGCCGCGTAGCTCTACCGACCCAACGTTGCCTGAGGGTCATTGTTCACCCGGTGAGCAGGCTTGCACAAGAAAGCCCGCCGCGGCAGAGGGGTGTCGGGCGGGCTCGAGTTAGAGCGATCGGGATCGGCTCCAACGGCTCAGATGGTGTGGCGGTCGAAACGAAAAGCCCCGCGAGCCTAAGGCTGCGGAGCTGAAGGTAGGGTCTCTGAGAGTTCGGCCCCGCCGACGTCGGTTGAGAAGGCAGGCCTCCGCCGGCGGAGTCATATCCGGAGCGGGGGCTTCGGACCCCATTAGACTGATCCTGAGTGGCACATGTCGCATTCGCCTTTGTGGGGTGCGAAGCGCACAAAAAATGCCCGCCACGGCGGACCGGGCGGGCTCCTTGTTCGATGGCTATGCCTTAGTAGCCATAGCCGTTGCAGTTGCCGTAGGCGTCATACCCGTAGGCGCAGCCACCACCGTAGTAGCTGCCGAGGCCATAGCCCGCCCCAAGACCCAGGCCGAGGCCAACTGCACCGTAGCCAAGGCCACGACCGTAATATCCGCGGCCGCGATAGCCGCCCGCAAAGCCCCGCCCTGCGATGCCGCGACCGGCAATTGCGCCACCGCCACCGCGGAAGCCCCGCCCCCAGCGAACCCACCGCCACGGAACCCGCCACCGCCGCCGTGGAACCCTCCACCGCCACCACGGAAGCCTCCGCGGGCGTCAGCGGTGGCCGGGATCATGGCTAGGGCGCCAGCCATGGTCGCAGAAGCCAACAGGATGCGTTTCATCGAGATCACCAATGTCTGGAGGAACCCACCTCCAGAGCGAACGCGGCTGAACCTGCAACGTTCGCGCGTCAAATCGTACTGAAAGTTATCTCGTGGCTGGCCAGCTGCGCGCCTTGGTCGGTCTTACTCCCCCACTTCCCGGCTCCTCGCCATTCTCCTCTATGAAGATGGTGCCTGCTCCCGCACCGCGGACGAAAAGCCCCGCGAGCCTGGGGCTGCGGGGCCGACGATGTGCAGCGGGGAGACTTCAGAGGCGGCCCTGCCAGCGGGGCCCCCCGGAGGGCGCTAGCAGGGCCGTGCTGGGGATGGCTAATCTCCAGCCCCGCCATCCTCGCACCTCACGACGGTTCGCAAACTCACCCAGGTGAAGCGCGGCAAGAGAAAGCCCCGCGAGCCATAGGCTACGGGGCCGACCGTTTGGCGCTCGCGTCTACTTCTTCTTCGAGTCTGGGCGCTCACCCGGGCCAGGCGGATTCGTCGGATCGGCTCGGCCGCCGGGTTGGCCTGCTACACCAGGCGCTCCGCCACCGACGTTCGCACCCGGAGCTGTGCCGGTCGTGTGCGGATCGTGTTGAGCCTTATCCGCCGCTGACTTGCCGGCTCCTGCTCCTGAGGATGTTCCTTCAGCAGCAAAACTGGTCGAGCTGAGAGCCAGCATGGCTCCGGCACATATGCTAAGGATTGCTACGCTTTTCATAGGGTGTACTCCCCATGACACTGGACTGGCGCTGAGCTGTTCCGCTCAGGCCTCTAGAACTAACGTGAGTTATCGTCAGCGGCTCCAGGCGCTCAGGCGCGAAAATGCCCGCCGCGGCGAACCGGGCGGGCTGCAATAAAAAGCCCCGCGCGCCCTGAAACCGCAGGGCTGAGCAACGTGGCAGGTGGGAAGGGCGGCCCCGCCGGCGTTGGGAACCCGGAGGGATGCCAGCGAGGCCGCGCTGGAGACGGCGCTCCAGCGACCTCACAATGGCTGGGAGCTGCTGCACCGCATTCACGCAGATCAAAGGCAGAAGAGCCGACTTGATCCGTCAACTGATCGCCCAAGGCAGGACGCTCTCGGTGGACGTTTCGGGCCGAGCGTCCCGCATTAGGGACCAGATCGTCGATCCGTCGTTCGTCGACAGGATGGCGGATTCAAGCGTCATGTCCGGCTGGTCGGCGCTCAACAGACGTGCTTCCTGGATCGCGCCCTTGATGTCGCTCGCTTCGAACCTCTGGGCGTCAATGGCGAGCCCGGATTGACCGTTCGTGAAGCGATAGGCGCAGCGCAGATGGTAGAGAGGCATCGACTCCAGACCGGTGGCCTTTCCGCGGCCGAGCTACCTGCTTATCGAGATCTGGCACGGGTTGCGAGCGAACGTTCTCCGAACGCGACCGAGCCCGCCGCGGCGGTGGGAATGATGCCGGGCGGGCTCGGGTGAGAACGACCTTGGGGGTGCTCTCGCCGAGAGGGTGGCACGGATCGCGGGCATGAAAAAGCCCCGCTCGGCGCGGGCCAACGGGGCTGGAAGTAGTTTCGCAATCGACAGAGCTAGGCGAGCTGCCAGCCGAGTTCGATCTGGTTGAGGTGCACGCTATGAGACTCCGCACTGTCCGAGAGCAGGACGGCGAGATCAGCCCGTGACGTGCCTCCGTTTAGTAGGTTCGTCCAGTACACCTTGCCGTCGGCGTCCGCCGCTCGGCCGAGCGCGTTGTCGTAGAGAGCATCCACGTAAGCGCCGTTCTGCATGCTGCCGTACTTCGACACATTCTCCGACGTGCCGAGAAACGCCTTCGCCAGATCGCTGATGGTGCCCCCGGTCTCGAGTTGGTTCGCCCAGTACTGGAGGCCACCGGCGTCGGGCGCGCGATCGAGCATGGTGTAGTAGAGTCGCGCCACGTCTGCGGCCTGCTTGTCGGTCACGAAGACGCTGGCATCGAACACCGGCTTGAGGTTACCGAGGTGTTCGGCTGAGAACACGAAGCCGTTCGCCACGTCGATGCGCGCAGCGCCGCCATTCAGCTGGCCCGTCCAGTAGTCGAGCCCGCCTGTGTCTGCCTCGCGGTGCAGAGTGGCTTGGTAGAGCTGGCCCACGAACTCGCCATTACCGAGCGCGCCTGCCCGCGCCTGCCCCTCAGGAGAGTCAAGGAACAGCTGGCCGAGGTCGCGTGCCGTGACCCCGTGTTCCAGGCGGTCGGCCCAGTACTCTAGACCGAGCGCGTCAGGTGCTCGGCCCAGCAATCCGTCGTATAATACGTAGACTTGGCCGCCAACGTCAGCTGCATTCGTGGCAAAATGGCCGAACGCGGAGGGTTGGGACACGACAGTCTGGTAATTTGTTGCTGATATCGTGTAGGAACCTGTCGTGTTCAGAAAGCCGCCAGCCTCAAGAAGATAGGGTCCGGCAGCTGGTGCGGTGAATATAATTTGAGAGTTGACATTCCCGCCACCATTGTCGTCGAAAGCGAGCTGATTTCCAGTGGAATCGAGCAATCTCAGAACTGGATCTAGTGGCGCTGAAGTGCCAATTAGTTCGAATTTGTATGCCTGTCCCTGAATTAAATTAAGTGAGTAAATGTCTTTCTCTAACGCTGCACTAACTGACCCCTGAATCGCACTGGACGCCCCGATCCCCAATACACCGTCTGGATGTGAGAGCTTCCAAGTTTGCCTTATGGCCGCGAGCTCGTTCGCATCAAACGCGCCATTAAAGAAGATCAGGTTCAAGGTAGTGTCATCAGATCCCTCAAGATCCCGTCTGTGGAAACTGAAATTTCCCCAGTTATAATTACCTGGCGCAATTGCTCCATCGAGAAAAATCCAATTTGGGCTAGTTGCAATATTTCCTGGTTGTGCGCCAGGAAACGGACCAACCGCCGTTGTTACAGTTAAATTTGGGAACTCACCGGCATCAATTAGCGGACTGCCGGAAGGATGGAAATGTGTGTAGATTGTATGAAAAGCATTTGGTGTATTCGGAAACTGGTCGCTATTGCCTGCTAAATAAAAAGCCATAGTATCGTTAGAGGGCGGATTTCTCAAAGTTATTCCGAGATTGTTGTGAAAATTGATACCGATCAACCCTCGCAGTCCGTTTGCTGACTCAACCGTCGGGGGCGTGTTTGTTGGGTCATCGGGATCAATTTCATGCATGCCAATAGTTATTATGCCATGATAATCCGCTCCAAATAGCAGATCAGGACTAAGATTGTAGTCGAATATAAGTGGTTCCGAAACGCCATCTAGTCTGAAATTATCCACTAAATTGCCTTGCCTTAATGTCACTTGGTCTGGCAAGGTGAATGTCCAAGCGCCACCATTAACATCAATCACATTTCTGGTGTAAGACATTTTCGCCTCCCGTTGGACATTGCTCGGCGATTTGTCAGACTAATCAATCCATCTGACCTCATGTATAGCTTCCAGCCGCGCGTGATTTTTCTCCTAGGCGCGAGCGGAACTAAACGATTCCATTCTCGTTTGCGCAAAAGCGACAAACGCTGGTCCACGGCCGCAGGTGTTTTCAGCGCGTTATTTCTATGACATAACAATGAAGCAACACGCAAAGTATCAAGCGTACTGAAATTTGCGCATCCAAAATATGCGAACACGGCCGAGGTTCACCTCCGCGTCAGATAAGATCTGCGGATGGTTGGCGCGTGAGTTGTAGGCCAAGCTCGGCGTCTTAGACAGTGCTGCTACCGCCGTCCGGCTGCATCCAGCTGTATCCGTAAACGCCTGCCAAGTTGTGCTGCGGTGAAAGATATCGTCGCTGGAAAGTGTCTCAGTGGGTGAGAGCCTGGGCTGACGCGGGCGCACGCCCTCCCTCGCTAGCAAACAACCCGGCCTACTCAGCGATTTCTACCCCGCCTAGCCATGTTTCGGCGGCTTCAAATGCGTGGAAATGACGCACGGGTTTCGTGAACGGCCGCGGGAGTGGCGGCGCCTCGTCTAGCAGCTCCAAGTACCGGCCTCTCACGTCCCTGCCTCGAGTCATTTCCCAGACCACGCTGACGATGACCTCTCCATCGAGCACAAGATCGTAGCTGCCGGCCGCGAGTCGGTGCAGTGTGTAGGCCGTCCTCGGCCTTCCATAGTCCTCTCTGATCGGCCGGCGCTTGACAGAACGAAGTCGGCACCGGGCGCACCGTAACGCAAGCGAAAAGGTCCACGAGCCGTGAGGCGGCGAGGCAAGGTGATGAGTGCGATATTCAAAGCGGCCCCACCAACAGTTTGCAAACCCAGATGAAGTCGGTGAGACCGCACCGGAGGTGCTGATTCAGTGGCACCAGCGTGCTGGCTTGCGGCAATCAGACATTTACGCAGATGAAGCGCACCAAGAGAAAGCCCCGCGAACCGTGAGGTTGCGGGGCGCTTTGGTAGGTTCTGAGCGTAGGCTCAGGCGAGCAGCCAACCTTGCTCAATCTCGCCCAAATGGAAGCTGCGAGACTCCGCGCTGTCGGAGAGCAGCACGGCCAGATCCGCGCGTGACGTGCCGCCATTCAGCTGGCCGGTCCAGTACTCCTGACCATCTGTTTCAGCGTGCCGGCCGAGCGCGTTCACATACAGCGCGTCCACATAATCGGCGTTCGTCATGCTGCCGTACTTCGACGCGTTCTCTGGCGTGCCGAGGAACGCCCTGGCAAGGCCGCTGATCGATCCCCCGCTCTCAAGCTGATCGGCCCAGTACTTCAGGCCGCTGGCGTCGGGCGCGCGATCTAGAGCTGTTCCCGGTCAGGTAGCGACGGCCAAGTCGTCTTCGTAGCCGGCTGCGGCGAGGTAGTTGCGGCACTCCTGCGGGGTGAAGCACGAGAGGGCCTGCCGGATCGCTGCCCAGAGATCCGGGATGGTGCGGGCTGCTGCGCTGCGCAACAGGGCCTTGAGCTTGGCGAAGGCCTGCTCGATCGGGTTGAGATCGGGGCTGTAGGACGGCAGGTACATGAGCCTGGCCCCTGTGGCCTCGATCGCGGCCTGCACGCCGGCGACCTTGTGGGCTGGCAGGTTGTCCATGACGACGATGTCGCCCGGCTGCAGCACCGGGATTAGGGTCTCGGTGACGTAGCTGCGAAAGCGCCTGCCGTTGGTGGGACCGTCAAGAAGCGCGGTGGCGCACAGCCCACTCGTGCGCAGGGCGGCGGTGATGGTGGTGGTTTTGTAATGCCCCCACGGCGCTGCGAGCCGGCAGCGCTCGCCGCGCGGGGCCCAACCGTAGCGTCGCGCCATGTTGGTGGCAGCCGCGGTCTCGTCCAAGAACACCAGCCGGTCCGGGTCGAGCTCGGGCTGGGCCTCGAACCACGCCTCGCGGGCCGCTCTTACGTCCGCGCGCTCCTGCTCAGCTGCGTGCGTCGCCCCTTTTTCCAGCTGATCCCGTGCCGCTGGAAGAAGCGTGACAACCCGCTCGTGCTGGTCTGCACGCCCTGCTCGGCCAGTCGGTCGCGCAGCTCACGCAGGAAGAGGCGCGGCTCCTGCTTCGAGGTCGCCAGGATGAGCGCGGCATGCGCCTCAATCCGCTTCGAGGTGTGATCGCCGCCCATCGGCTTGGAGGCGAGTTGGCCCTCATTGCGGAAGCGCTCCGACCAGCGGCTGGCGCTCGACACGCTGACCCCGAAGCGAGCGGCGACGCGACGGCAGGAGGCACCCGCCGCCACGGCAGCCACGACACGCTCGCGCAGGTCCACAGACAACGGTGAAGGCATGGGCAAGCTCCTTCACCCGTCAACGTGCCAGCCGCCAACCCGTCTCAAGCGGCGCGGGATCTGCTCTAGCATGGTGTAGTAAAGGCGCGCCACTGCACCAGCCTGCTCGTCGGGCACGAAAAGGCCAGTGTCGAACACGCTCTGAAGGCTCGAGACGTGCTCGGCCGAGAAGACGAAGCCGTTGGCCACGTCGATGCGCTGCGCGCCCTGGTTGTCGAGTTGATCGGTCCAGTAGGCGAGGCCACCGCTATCGGCTGGGCGTCCAAGCGTCGACTGATACAGCTGGTTGACGAAGTCTCCGCTTCCGAGCGCTCCGGCTCGTGCCTGGCCCTCCGCGGAGGAGAGCAGGAGCTGGCCGAGGTCGCGAGCGCTGGTGCCGTGCTCGAACTTGTCGGCCCAATAGGTCAGGCCGCCGATGTCAGGGGCACGACCGAGTAAGCCGGAGTACAGCGCGAGCACTTGTCCGCCGGCATCGGTCGCGCCGGTGGAGAGTTTGCCGAATGCCTGCGCTTGCTCGGGAAGGCTGAGTACGACGGAGGTGCCATCACCGAAGCGCATCTCCTCGACGCCAAAGAGCAAATCCATGCCGTTGCGCCCAGCAACGCTATCTGTTGCCTTCCAATAGAGAAGGCCGGAGGAGCCATCAACCGAGACGGTGATCTCGTAATCGGACATCGGTCCGGTGAAGAACGCGAGATCGTACCCCGCGTCTCCGGTAAGCGTGTCGTTACCAGCGCCGCCAGTCAATAAATCATTGCCATTCCCACCAGATAGGCTGTCATTTCCTTCCCCGCCGCTGAGATCGTCGCTCCCGTCCTCGCCAGACAGGGTGTCATTGCCAGCTCGGCCAACCAATCGATCAGAGCCTCCCGCGCCGAAAATAAAATCGTCGCCATTGGTTCCCGAAACGATATCGATGCCAGTGCTCCCAGCATAGTCAAGCCGCTCGAAATTCTGGAGATCAGCAAGAGCATCCAGTGTTCGGCCGCCGGGTGCTAAGTTGAATGAGATCCATGCCTCATCATAGCCATCGCCGCCATCGATATAAGAGATCGCGTCGCCTAGAGTGCCTTCGGAGATGCCGATGCCGCTCGCGTAAAATCGATCATTGCCGGAGCCGAGGTCTATGCCCGAAGTCTGGTTGCCGAAGCCAGCCTCAACATTCAGCTTAGAGCCGCCGTAATAAACTATGTCGTTGCCCGCACCGGTTGCAATACGGTCTTGAAAAGCTCCATCGTAGATAACATCATTTCCAATACCGGTTACCACAAAGTACTGCTCTAAGTTTTGAAATTTACTTCCGTCGATGAGAGTGTTGATGGTCGATGGATTTCGCCAGTCTAATGTAATGCTCGTACTTATGTGCGAGAGATTGGCTCGTATCTGATCAAAGCCGGATCCCCCGTCCGCTATGACGCCACCGGCCCATGTATAGAAATTATTGTTAGCACCGCCACCGTTTGATTCAACTTGCGCAAAAATTGAGTCGTTACCCGCTCCTCCATGAATTTCGTCGAGTCCTGCCAAATAGATGTAGCTTCCGGCGGAAGCTGAGTTATCCAATGGGTCATTGCCTACGAGGATATCGTTCCCGTTCCCTCCATCAATGATGTCATTTCCTTTGCCACCGTAAATCCTGTCATTCCCATCGTCTCCGTAAATAGTGTCGTGTCCAACAGAAACACTGATCACCTGATCTCCGTAGATGGTATCATTTCCCTTCATCCCGAAGATTATGTCGTTTTCGCCATAACCAAGGATGGCTTCGTCCGTATCGTTGCCATAGATTATATCCTGCGCGTTGAGCGCGCCAGCAAAGAAGGAGGACGCTCCGCCGGGGGAATAACTATATCCAGTCAAAAGATAGCGTATATTGACCGACAAACCGCCAGTGGTAGCCACAAACTGATTGATTACGTCAATAGACTGCTCAACGACTCCAGTCGAAGGCACAAACATCTCGATCTTATCAATGCGCCCAGCTTGAAGGCCGTCGATCGTATAAACAAGACCTTCTCCATAAATTCTCGTATTACCAAAAACTACGAGCCCCGAACTTGAGGCTGCTGCATTGACTAGGGCGCCCTCAAGTCCAGCATTCCATTTATTGATATCAGAAGCGCCACTTAGGTTATGATAAAGCGCCATTGAATTTCCTCGCAGTGTTCCAAGTCGACCGATGATTCTGCTGTTCTGAGCATTTATCGGAATAACGGCCAATTTTCGGCACGAAAACGACCGATCTCGCGAACTCCGCCGCGTTGATTTGATCTGGTGTCTCAAAGGAGGCGGCGGACATTTCGCGCGCTTTCACGATCGACGTAGGATTAGGACAAAGTTGCACCAAGATACCTCATCCAAATGGATGAGTATGGCGATTGATGCCGGAACTGCCAATGAAATTTAAGTAAAACCCGATTATTTCTTGATATGCGCAATTCTTCCGGAGATAATCGGACTTTTAATTGATGAAGATGTTCTCGAATGCTTCTTAGTGCCGCTGAAACGCAGGCGGCTTCGGGCCGAGCAAGGTGGGATTTGTGCTGCAGTCCAGGCTGCAACTTGGGCCCGGGCACGAAAGAGCCCCGCGCGGCGGGTGCCGGCGGGGCTGAAGGTGTCTCGTTCATGGGGTACTGGGACAACCGGCGACGGCGGCGGTGGTTCAACTCGGGTGCGGGTTTGGCGGCGCAGCTGGGATCTCACCCGTCCGCCACCAATCCCCGATGTAGGGCCGGGCACGCTCCAGGTATGGCCTTACCTCAGGCTTTGTCGCCACCAGCGTCAGCACGCCCAGGATCGCGAGGCCGAGACCCACGCCCATCGCGATCCGGTTCTTGCGCGGCACCACGCCGTCCAGCGATCCAGGCGCTGCGGTGTCCCGACGCTACGCGGCGCAGATGCGCGATGTACTCTTCGCGGACGATCTCAAGATCGTACCCGCCTGCCTCCTGACGCTCGATGACGCCGCGTTCGAGCAGCTCGTAGAAGTTGCGCTCGTTCAGGAAGATGTGAGCCGCAGCCTGACCGACCGTCGCCAATGCCGCTGTCCTCCCCTACGGCGCTCTGGAGCTGGAAAAGTCCCGAACTCGGGCGGACCCTCGACACCTCCCCCACCCGGGAAGGACCCGAGGAAAAGCGATTTCACGCAACAATCGAAGCAATCATCCCGAAATCGGTCTTAACCATAACTCTTTCCCAGAACGGCCAAGCCAAGGCTGTCGAAACGAGGGGAAGACCAATGCTCAAGATCGTGCTCAAGACCATGTCTGTTTCTGATCGCGTCATCGCTTCCAGCATGATGACTGGTCTGGCGATCCTGATGGTGGAGTACTCCCGCACGATGGCGCTGCCAGCGCACTTCGTTTGAGGTCGCCACCCCACTCGCTCTCGAGCCGCCGCGGCACCTGCCGCGGCCTCACCGCAGCGCCTCTCGGTGCACCCACCAGCGCCCAGCGCCGCGCCACGATGCCGGCATCGGGCACGGCGCAGACTGTGTCGGAGGCGGTGACTAGGTCCTGCAGGGCCGATGCGCCGCACGCGGCTCCCAGGACGTCGTCCGCTGCCGGACGTTGGCTTGCCTCCACAGAGAGGCAGACCATGGACGCACGCACGAATCCCTTACTCGGCAGAAACCCTGCGAACGATCCAGCGCATCGACAGGGCGCCGACGTCGACAGCAACGATCAGCTGAGCAGTGTGATGCTTCTGGGGCTTGCGATCGCAGGCGGCGTGGTGGCTATCTTCCTGGAGTGGCTGACCCACTGAGCCAGCCCCTGACAAGTCAGGAGATCGCGAAGTGCTCAGGTTCCTCGGCCGATGGTTCGCACGCTCTGTCGTTTCCGGCCTGCTGCTCGGCAGGTTCATGAAGGCGGGCAAGGGCTCACCGATGCGGGACGACGACCCGAGATAGCGAGCGCTCCTCATCGCGGTGCTCGTTAGCTGACCCACTGCTGTGTGTGCCGGCTCACAGCCCTGAGCCGCCGGCAGCAGTTACATGGCCGCCTGCCACTACGGAGGCACCCGTGCCCGCTCACGAACAGCTTCTCGCCGCTCTCCGCGTCATCCTCACCGAGGGCCAAGACCCTCGCGCGGTCATCGCCCATGCCATTGAGGACGTGGAGCGCGAGACGGCCAAGCGTCAGGCTCCCCAAGAGGCGCCGGGCCCTTACACGCCGAACGCCTGGTCCATGTATGCAGGTCGGGTGCACTGACAGCGTCAGTGGACTGCCTCAGCCAAACCCGTTGAAGTCGCAGCGGCGAGGATCTTGCTCGGCCGCAGTCTTCAAGAATAAGCTCTCCGCCCGCTGAATGGCCAGCAGCAAAGCCAAGCTCACGCTGGTGGAGGAAGCGTCATGGTCAAGATTGGTGATCTTCACCGCTTGGACGGCATCAGAACGCCGGGCGAAACACACGCTCGCGTTGCCAAAATCATCGCTATCAGCTCTGGCCTTGCACTCCTGATTGCCTCGACCTCGTTGGTGGGATGACGAGTGCTGCGTCGTCAGTGCGCCGTGACCGCCAGCAACTTGATCAGCAGCAACCAGGATCTCGCTAGCGCCAAGCCGGTTATCCCTCGCCGCAACAAGAACGACGGTGATCGGGATGGAAATGAAGCAGCGGGAGCTCGAGGCGCGCATCGTCGCCATCGAGCACGCCCTACAGGTGATTGTGAACTGCCTCTCGGACCGGCAGTCACTCGACCGAGGCAAGCTCGTGTACCTGCTCGGAGCTGCGGCAGACGAGCCGAACGCCGGCCTATCGAACGCGGGCATCCCGAAGGCTCTGCGCCGGTTGGCGGAGAGCCTCTGAGCGGTACCCATCACAGCCGCGCCTCCCGGTGCACTCACCATCGGCCGCCGCCGCGCTTGGTCACCCACTGCGGATAGTCGGCTGCCGCGCGTCGCCTTCTTGCGAGCGGCATCTTCGGTGATGCCCCAGGCTTGGGCTGCCTTCTCCAACGGCCTGAAGTCGTCGACTTGATCGGCGGGAGCGCTCGACAGCACTGCTGCGATCGCTGACGCCTTGGTGAGGCAGGCTGTGAGCTCTTGCTCCAGCGCGGTGCGCTCATCCGGCGTCATGGGCGCCTCCAGCGCAGCGAGAAACGACACGCGGCAATGAGTGTAAGGCGCGCCGAGCTTCGCCCTCGAACCGCCGAGCCTGAGCGCCCGTTGGCTTATGCGCACAATGCGCGGGGCCGAACCGGGCCGAGCGAACCATGTGGCCCGGCGCCCGAGGAGGAAGCCTATGGCCACGAACGTCAGGCGTTCTGAACTCGCTCAACTCGCACTGGATGCGCCACCGCCTTGGGCAGCTCGCGCCGCATCTCTTCCTGCATGAAGCGGGCGAAGTCGCGCCGGAAGGGGACGTCGGGTTTCACTCGCGTCGCAGCCTGCAGCTTGAACATCAGTTGCAGCCTCTGGGCCTTGCCCTTGCTGACCGCCTGGAAGATGAGGCCGTCCTTCACGACCTTACGCTCGAGGTTGCCAGGGCGCTGGCTGGCGACGACGCCCTTCGATCCGCGGCGCACCCGCGAGGTCGGAATGGCAAAGCGGCCGGACTGGGCGCGCTTCACGCCGCCTTTGTCGTGGAGGTTCAGCGTTGCCCGGCCTGTACGATCCACGAGGGCGACGCGGAGATCCGTTTTCTTCGAGAACTCGGGCTGGCGGAGGGCGGCCTTGATGAAGGCCTTGTTCCGCACCTTGACGTGAGAGGGCCAAGTCTCCTGCGCGAGGCGATCCCGCGTCCTCAGCACGGCCTGGTTCAACGTGCGGCTGATTGCGAATGGGATCTGATCGGCAGATGCGCCTACACTCTTGGCCGCGCGCTCCAGCGCGCTGAGATCCAATGAAAGCAAGGGAACGCCCAATGATCCTCGACCGCGTCGACTACAAGGACTATCGGCGCGACCATGCGCTCATCACGGCGCGCAAAGCTGAGTATGCGGGCATCAGACGCAACTCAGACGGGATGGCCTGTTTCGCCTTCAGAGCGCCGGGCAAGGCTCGGGCAACGCTTGTCGAGGTCAGCTTCATTCAGCGCATCGACATCAGCGGACGCCAGTTCGTGCCGCCTCAATATCGAAACTGGTCGCAGCGCGTCGCCGAGATTGAAGCTTTCATTGAAGGTGACAAGACGGCAACT
Organism: Methylobacterium durans; assembly: GCF_003173715.1. Lineage (NCBI taxonomy): Bacteria > Pseudomonadati > Pseudomonadota > Alphaproteobacteria > Hyphomicrobiales > Methylobacteriaceae > Methylobacterium > Methylobacterium durans. Next base: position 6,144,172 of record NZ_CP029550.1, read on the forward strand.
TCGATCGCCAAGCCGCAGATCAGAGAGAAGTCGCCTTCAGAACAGAAGCGCCCTTGGTGGCGCCGCCTCTTCGGCTGATCAGACTCGCCCCATCTCCCGCATCACCGCACCCGGCATCTCGATCGCAGCGAGGGCCCAAATTTTCCAGGCGCAGATGGAGAGGATGAGGAGGTCGGAGAGGCGGGGTGGGCAATGGCACGAGCCTCGCCGTTTATTTCGGTCCGTATCAGCAAGAAGTGTGATAGTCAGGCTTCAGCAATTCTGCGATGTCGGCCGATCGAGTGCGCAAAATGACTGCCTTTGCCTATCTGATGGCCAAGCTAAAATGGCTGATATTCGGCACTCAAGCTGATCGAAAAGGCCGCAAACTGGCCGACAACGCTGAGAGAGGCCAGTCATCGGGCCAGAGGGTCTACCACAGGCGGAATTTCAAGGAAGACTACAATGCCGCCTCCGCGATGTTGAAGGGGCGGATGGACGCCAAATATCCGGACACCTTCCACGCTCGCCTCGGCGGCGGCGGCAACAACGCCTATCAGTATGGCGACAAGCGATCTCAGGCTGTTGACACCGCATCCACTGCGATTGCTCAAGCTCTGCGCGATGGCGCCACCGCTCATGAAGCCGCAGAGGCCGGGGCAGCAAGCATCGGCATCTGATGAGCGAGCCGCAGCGGCGCCGGCTTGGTGTGCGGGTCGAACATGGCGCCTCCGGTCCACGGGCCAGTCCCGTACAACGGCCGCGAAAAGGTCTAGTCTCGCCGGACCTAGAGCTGTTCCCGGTCAGGTAGCGACGGCCAAGTCGTCTTCGTAGCCGGCTGCGGCGAGGTAGTTGCGGCACTCCTGCGGGGTGAAGCACGAGAGGGCCTGCCGGATCGCTGCCCAGAGATCCGGGATGGTGCGGGCTGCTGCGCTGCGCAACAGGGCCTTGAGCTTGGCGAAGGCCTGCTCGATCGGGTTGAGATCGGGGCTGTAGGACGGCAGGTACATGAGCCTGGCCCCTGTGGCCTCGATCGCGGCCTGCACGCCGGCGACCTTGTGGGCTGGCAGGTTGTCCATGACGACGATGTCGCCCGGCTGCAGCACCGGGATTAGGGTCTCGGTGACGTAGCTGCGAAAGCGCCTGCCGTTGGTGGGACCGTCAAGAAGCGCGGTGGCGCACAGCCCACTCGTGCGCAGGGCGGCGGTGATGGTGGTGGTTTTGTAATGCCCCCACGGCGCTGCGAGCCGGCAGCGCTCGCCGCGCGGGGCCCAACCGTAGCGTCGCGCCATGTTGGTGGCAGCCGCGGTCTCGTCCAAGAACACCAGCCGGTCCGGGTCGAGCTCGGGCTGGGCCTCGAACCACGCCTCGCGGGCCGCTCTTACGTCCGCGCGCTCCTGCTCAGCTGCGTGCGTCGCCCCTTTTTCCAGCTGATCCCGTGCCGCTGGAAGAAGCGTGACAACCCGCTCGTGCTGGTCTGCACGCCCTGCTCGGCCAGTCGGTCGCGCAGCTCACGCAGGAAGAGGCGCGGCTCCTGCTTCGAGGTCGCCAGGATGAGCGCGGCATGCGCCTCAATCCGCTTCGAGGTGTGATCGCCGCCCATCGGCTTGGAGGCGAGTTGGCCCTCATTGCGGAAGCGCTCCGACCAGCGGCTGGCGCTCGACACGCTGACCCCGAAGCGAGCGGCGACGCGACGGCAGGAGGCACCCGCCGCCACGGCAGCCACGACACGCTCGCGCAGGTCCACAGACAACGGTGAAGGCATGGGCAAGCTCCTTCACCCGTCAACGTGCCAGCCGCCAACCCGTCTCAAGCGGCGCGGGATCTGCTCTAAGAGGAGAATCCGGAATGGACTGGAGCGACTGTAAGCACAATCCGCAGGCTTACGGGCTTGCTGCCGCCGCTCTCACGGTGGCGCTGATCAAAAACCTTGCGGTGAAGGGTGTGCTGTCTCAAGCCGAGGCGCGAGAAATCGTCTCTTCAGCACAGCGCGAGTTGGAGCGGTCTCAGGCGAGCCACGTGAAGGCCGCGAAGAAGATCGTCGAGAACGAGATCATGCCGGATTTCCCGGACCAGTAGGCGCGCCGGGCAGATGCCGATCAAAGAGGCGAGCAGTTGGACCCGTCGCCAGGATCTGCGGAGCACAAGGCCTCGCATCCTCCTCGCGCTTTCGAGCGCTTTACTGGCCTGCGGCTCGCGTCGTGCCCGGGATAGCGTTTGAGCTTTTCCCGCGCCTTCGGCATCTCGCTCCATGCACGTTGTGCCGCTCACCCATCCGTGAACCGAGGAACGCCGCCCCCAAGTGGTAGTTGGTCTCTATCCCATCCATGGAGATGACTATGAAGGCCGTTCTGGCTTCGTCGATGCTGGCACTTGGCCTACTCGCTGCCGCGCCGGCTTCTGCTCAGAGGCTTGAAATCGGACCAGATGGTCCGGGCGTTGATCTGCGGCAGCGCGGTCAGCGGGAGCGCGATGTCGATCGCGAGGAGACGCGCCGCGATCTGCGACGCGATCCGAGAAACGAACGCATCGCGCCCGATGACGATGATGACGATGACGAGGACTGATCGGCAGCATCACTGCAGCGCCTTCTGATGCACCTCTCAGAGATCCACGCCACGCACTTGTCGCGGGCACGGATGTCCGCCCGGCCTGTTAACCTAGAGCAGGTCCCGCGCTGCTTGAGACGGTTTTGCGGGCGCGGCGTTGATGGGTGAAGGAGCATGCCCATGCCTTCACCCTTGTCTGTGGACCTGCGCGAGCGCGTCGTGGCTGCCGTGGCGGCAGGTGCCTCCTGCCATCGCGCTGCAGCCCGCTTCGGGGTCAGCGTGTCGAGTGCCAGCCGCTGGTGCGGGCAGTCTGCCCGAGACGGGCACGTCGCGCCAAAGCCGATGGGCGGCGATCACACCTCACAGCGGATCGAGGCGCATGCCGGGCTCATCCTGGCGATCTCTAGCCACGAGCCGCGTCTCTTCCTGCGTGAGTTGCGCGACCGGCTCGCTGAGCAGGGCGTGCAGACCAGCACGAGCGGTCTGTCACGCTTCTTTGCCCGCCACGGGATCAGCTGGAAAAAGGGGCGACGCACGCAGCCGAGCAGGAGCGTGCTGACGTAAGAGCGGCCCGCGAGGCTTGGTTTGAGGCCCAGCCCGAACTCGACCCGGACCGGCTGGTGTTCCTGGACGAGACGGCCGCGGCCACCAACATGGCGCGCCGCTACGGCCGGGCGCCACGCGGCGAGCGCTGCCGGCTCGCAGCCCCGCAGGGACATTACAAAACCACGACCGTCACGGCCGCCCTGCACACCCGCGGGCTGTGTGCCACCGCACTGTTGGATGGCCCCACGAACGGCACGCGCTTTCGCAACTACGTCACCGAGACCCTGATCCCGGTGCTGCAGCCTGGCAACATCGTCGTCATGGACAACCTGCCCGCCCACAAGGTCGCGGGCGTGCAGGACGCGATCGAGGCTGCGGGAGCGCGGCTCATGTACCTGCCATCCTACAGCCCTGATCTCAACCCGATCGAACGAGCCTTCGCCAAGCTCAAGGCGCTGTTGCGCAGCGCAGCAGCCCGCACCATCCCAGACCTCTGGGCGGCGATCCGGCAGGCTTTCACCCGCTTCACCCCGCAGGAGTGCCGCAACTACCTCGCCGCAGCTGGGTACGAGGACGACTTGGCCGTCGCTACGTGACCGGGAACAGCTCTAGATCGATTGAGAGGTCCCGCCGGTGTATGAGAAGCTGATCACGCTGAACAACGTCCTGACACTGTTGGCGAATTCGACAGCTATGCCGTGAGGGCCTTGAAGCGTGAGGTGCGCGTGGGTGCCAGCGGACGCAGCGAGAGCCAGGCAGCGAGGCGATCGACGTTGAGAGCGGCTGCCGTCGCCACGCTCTGCAAGGTCGTCTTCGCCAGCCCGCGGTAGCGTGCCCGGCGCAGGCCGAAGCTGCGTACGCCTTGCGCGATCGTCGCCTCGATGCCTTGCCGCTGCCCGTAGAGCCGCCGGCCTTCCTCGCTCTCCTGCCGCTGCCGCGCAGCCGCCAACGCCTCGTGCTCGGCGCGCGGATGCAGGCTGAGGCGGCGGCTCGCCGCCCGGGTACAACGCGGCTTGGCAGGGCATAGGCGGCAGACGGCGGGCTTGAAGCCCGCGCGGATGAATGGGCGTCCGCTCGCCTTGTCCCGGTAGGCGCCCCAACTCGTGCTCTCGTGCCCCTCGGGGCAGCGCACGCGGTGGCGCTCCCAGTCGACCGCGAAGTCGGTGACCTGGAACGCATCCTCCTCACGCATCTGCCAACTCTGGTTCGGCCGCGTCGGGCCGATCAGGGCGATGCCATGCCGCTCGCGGGCCGTGACCAGATGCTCGGCGCTCACGTAGGCAGCGTCGACCAGGTGCTCGCAAGGGAGCAGTCCCGAGCTGGCCAGGGCGGCATGGATCGCGGCGGTGCGCATCGCCTCGTGCACGTTGGCTGGCGTCGTGTCGGTGTGAACGACCAGCCGAGGCAGGTCGGGGTCGCAGGTCTCAGTCAGGTGGACCATGTAGCCGGTCCAGTCGGTTCCGGACTTGGCCCGGAACCGAGCATCGACGTCGTAGGGCGACTCGATCCGGTCACCGGGTCCACGCCCCTGCACCGGGCGCAATCGGATGCCGGCCCCAGCAAGTGGGCTGCCGTCACCTGCGCGCGCGAAGTGCCGCGCCCACACCCGGCGCAGCACGGCGACGGATGGCAAGGCGACAGCGAGTGGCGGGGCGTCCGCGCCATCCAGCGCGTCGAGCAGGCGGCAGCCGTCGGCCCCGACCTGGAGCACGTAAACCTCGCGTTTGAGGCCGGTCGTGGGCAGGCGCGCATCCTCGATCCGGCGATCGTAGCGCTCGTGCCAGTCGGATGGGACGACCCGGCGCAGCCAGTCGGGGACAAGGGCTGCGACCGCGTTGAGAGCCGCGCGCAGCGTCTCGGCCAGCAGTTCGATCCGGTTGAGGTCGCGCACCGCGGCGAGCACGTGGGTGCTGTCGGTGCGTTGGCGCCCGCGCCCCTTGAGCACGCCCTGGTCGCGTGCGGCGTCGAGGATGCGGGCCAGCAGCCGTCCGGTGGCATCGTGCTGCAGCAGCCGGCCGCGGAACTCGCACAAGACACTGTAGTCGAAGCCTGGATCGGTGAGGTCGAGGGCGAGCAGGTACTTCCAGTCGATGCGAGCACGGACTGCCTCGGCGGCCTGGCGGTCGCTCAGTCCTTCCCGGAACTGCAGGAGCGTGACGAGGGCCAGACGCCAGGGTGCGTAGGCGGGCTGGCCGCGCGCGGGATAGAGGTCGGCGAACTCAGTGTCGGCGAAGATGGTGCCGAGGCGGGTGCGCAGGAGCAGATAGGGATTGCCGCGTCGGAACGCGATCTGGGCGACGCGAGCGGTATCTTCAGGCACAGGTGGGAGCGGTGATTGCAACCGGAGCGACATGGGCGACCTCCGAGCGGGACGCTCAGCCTACGCCCAGCACCCTACCTTCCGGAATTCGCCAACAGTGTCCGTCCTTATTCAAGACACCGCCGAGCGGCATCTGGCTCCGCTTCGAGGAGAAGGGCTGCGGTATCGGATGTGGGTGACGGGCACTCCCCGAAGCAGCACCGTCCACATGCGGGTCACTGATCTCACGTCCGAGATGAAGGCGCGCATCGCTGAAGTGCTGAGTGGACGAGGCGTCCTTTTCGAAATCGAGGATGCGCAAGCAGCCTGACGCGAGGGCGCTGACCGCAGCGCCCCGCGGTGAACGTACCAGCGCGTGCCGTCGCGCTTCATCGTCAGTCTGTGATGGCTCTTCATCGGCCGCTCGCCCTTCCGGCGCGCTATCGTTCTGAATGCCCCAAGCTGCAGGCGCGGTCTTGCAGCGGCACGAAAGGATTGCGGGCTTGCCGGGCTGAGACCTCCGCACCGGCAGGCACCCGCTCATTGGCCTCGGATCTGGCGAGGCAGGCCGGGGGAATCCTCCAGGGTTTAGCGCTCAATTAACGCCATGAGCGCGTCCCTCGATGAAGCAACTTTCTGACTCCACCTGATCAGAAGGTGATACGGTCAGTCTCAGCCCGCCACTCCAGCCGAGCTGATGGAGGGTTTCCCCGTGCGCCTGGCATTCGATCTGAATGGCAATTGGCTCGTCGATGAGCATGAGCTTGCCGAGAAACTCAGTGCCGATGTGAAGGAGCTGCGTCGTCTGGACAAACTAGGCCTCGTCATTATCCGCATCGAAACTGGTTCTGGTAGCGACGAGGGCAGGTCCCGAGTGACAGTGCGAACTGAGCAGGCTGGCTGGGAAGGCATCTTCGACAAAACGGGCGCTTTGATCGATGAGACCCGCCTGCAGTCCCGGAAGCCGCTGAACGGGTTCGCTCATTAGGGCGGAGCCGGACGTGTCGTTGAGGGGCTGGCGCTCGGTGAGCGCCACGGACGCTCCCTCGATGCTGTGACGCTCGTCACAGAAGCCGCTCAGCATCCTCCGCATGAGCATCCAACCGACGGAGGCACTCATGCGACTTCTAACCCGAGCCCGGCCGCAGCGCGCGACCGCCACCCTTGTTGCTGTGGCCATCTCACTGGCGTTAGCTCTCGTCGTCGTCTCGCACGTGAAGGCGCGCAACGATGCCGGTACAGTGTTTCTGGAGTGGAACAGCGTTCGGGCGGTGATGTGAGCAAGCAGCGCAGGTGGCGGATGAGGAGATCGGAGAGGCGGGGCTGCCGGGCATTAGGAGCGTCCACCGATCAGCAGCAACACGATAGCGGCGACGATCAGGATGGTGACGAGACTGTAGCTCTCTTCTCGGGCGGCCCTGCTGCCGATGAGGCGCCCGCCACCCAGGATTATCGCGCTGAGGATCATCAGCAAGATCGCGGTGGGCGACATCAACTCGGAGCTCAATCCTCCGCTTTGGCAGGTCCGTAGAGCTTCGCAATGCCGCGGCGGTAATCCTCCAGCGTCATCTGATCGATCGCCTTGTCGACGGCTTTGTGAAGGCGATCCACCAGATCCAAGTTGTGCTGCTTGCCGCTTGGCAGGAAATGGCCATCGTCAGTCCAGTGCTGGACGCCGTCGATGCCTTCGAGGTGGCCTTCCCAACAGTGAGAGTTGCCACCTCGATCTGTCAGCGGGCCGGCGATCCGGCCATCACGCGTCCGATAGAAGCGATTTTCCTGCAGCTTCATCCTTCTCCAGGTGCGGCTGCTGGCATGCCTGTTCAAGGGCATGCGTCAGGAGAAGCAATTTGGCCACCCGCCGCGACGGATCGCAAGCTCTGAAATCGGGAAGGCTTCGCACTTGCGGCCCGACGTCCGAGGAGCTTCGGCGCTCAACCCGGCGGGCTTGGACTGCACGCGCCTTCTGCGGCCTTCTGTGCGGTCGAGCAAACAACTACAGGGAGGCTTGCATTGTTGCAAGCTCATCCTGTGGATTTCAGGAGTGCGGATCAGACGTGGACGACGGGCCCGATGTTTGAGCGATGCCCGGCAGGCAGCGACGCCAGATAGTAGCGCGGCGGCTCGTAGTGCTCCTCAGCCGAGCCAGGTGCCAGAAACTTACCCTGCGTCAGGTCTCGCCGGACGAAGAACGCGTTGACCCCTGCCAGGCAGCAGCCCACGAGATCGTAGCCCTTTTCGGTCCCGAGCTTAGCGAAAGCGCTCAGGCTGGCGCCGAAGTAGTTCGATCCGTCGTGGACCGCATGCGGCGAGTACGGAACGGAGATCGAGAGTGGCGGTAGCCAAGTCGCGTTGTACTCGATGATGACCACGCGTGGCCGAATGTCGGTGATGGCCTTCCAGATCCAGTAATCGTTGTAGTCGACATCGACGCTCAAGAGGTCGATTTCAAGCCCTCTCGGAAAGCGGGAGGCGATGACCTCATTGATGTTCTCGGCAGTGACGAAGGAGTTCGTCATCGTCAGAGCACCGCACTCGGTCCACGATCGATGCGTGTTCCGAACCGCAGCGCAGGCAGCCTCGTTTGCATCGATCCAAAGGCCGGACCAGCCGTGCATGAGCAGCCACGACGTGTTGCACTCGAGCCCGTCGTGAACGCCGAACTCGACGAAGCTCTTGTCCGTCGTTCCGATCCTGCGGAAGATCTCGGCGAGGATGCCATCCTCATCGCTCTGCGAGTAGACCTTGTAGCCGTGCTTGGTCAGGCGCTGAGGGTGTCGGTGACGCTCCTGCGCCAGCAGCTGCTCCCTCAGCGAAACGAGATAGGCGAGGTTATCCATGGCAACCGACCTACGCTTGCGCAGCCAGGATATCGTTGCGCACGTAGATCTGGTTCGGGTGGTGCGTCTCCCAGAGCGAGTACCCGAACTGCTTCATGTGCTCCTCGTAGGCTCCGTCGAGGAACAGGTTCTCGATGATGGCGACCTTCGGGCGATAGCGGTCCAGGCTGAAGCCCCTCAGCACCTCGACTTCCCAGCCTTCGACGTCGATCGCCAGGACATCGATCTCGCCGACCTCCGGTGCATGCTCCCGCATGATCGTGTCGAGCTTCCGCAGCTTGACCCTGACCGGCTCAACCTCGGTCTTGTCCTCGACCGTCTTCACGACCTCGGCGTAGCGGTCGCGAATACCGAGCGAGGACCAGGACTCGTAGCTGACCTCGCCGCCCATGTAGACGGCATCGATCGACTTCACGATGTAGAACTCGGCTTCGTCTTCGTCGTGATCGCTACAGGCGTACTGCAGGATCTCGTGACCGAGCTTCCGGTGCTCCTCGCAGAACACCGGATTCGGCTCGACCGCGATGATCTTCCAGCCGAGCGCCCGGAAGCTCTCGCTGATCGACAAGTAGTTCGGACGTGCGGCACCGACCTCGACGAGGACGCCGCCCTCTTTTGCGCCCTTGAAGAACGTTGACTGGACCAGCTTGTCGACGTCGTGCTCGGCGGCCATCCAGAAGCGTCCTTGTCGATTCGGGGATTGCGGCGCGACCATAGCGGTGCGTTGATCGGCCCGACAAGCTATGGTTGCACAGCGCCCTTACGACTTGGCCAAGCCATCTCAGGCGCGACTTCGTCTCTCGGCTTGTGCGGAGATCACTCGCTCCTGCCGGCGGAGACGGCGCTCCTCGATCGCGCGCCAGTCGACCTGCCTGCCTTGAGCCAGAGCCATTCCTGAATAGGGCTCAGCCCGCGTGAGCGGCGTCGGGCCGACTGGATCAGTAGCGACGTCGCGGGACAGGTTCTCGACCTGCTCCAGCGGGACGACGACAAGCGTCGAGCGGCCGAAGATGTCAACGAGGGCGCGGACGGTACCGCTACCGCTGTCGGCCTCGGCGACGCCGCTGTAGCTCGTGAAAGGACCGCCGACCACCTTCAGGCGGTCCCCTGCTCTGAGTGCTGGGCCGGAGAGGTCCGGATTGCGCTGCATCTCGAGAGCGCGCCTGCGGCGCTGATCGAACCAGCCGTCGCGCTCTTCCTGGGCGAGCTGCTTGAGGGTGGCGGTGGGGATGCGGCAGGGCTGGCCATCGTTCATCACGATCCCGGCGATGCCGAAGACGTTGCGCCCGTCGCGATGCCGCTCCCGGAGGTCGTACCAGATCCGCGAGCCGGTCGGAACGCAGAGGAAGACGTAGCGCGGCAGCATCGCCCGCTGCACCTCGCGCTTCACCTTCTGCTTGAGGCGAACCTCGTCGAGCCACAGCGTCTCCATCGGGACGTAGGCGACGAGCCCTGCATCCATGAGCGCGTTGAGCGTCCGGCGCTCGCCCCGCGGTCCGCAGGTGACGGCGTACCAGCTCTCTTCGTCCCGGTCCTCAATCGCGGGCGGCAGGATGCGATCCTCGTCCTTGATAGGTACATCGTTCGTCAGCGGCACCGTCACGAAGTGCGTCGGCGTGAGGCTCGGCTTGAAGCGGCGGGCGGTCTTGGACATGGCGGCTAACCTCGATACGCGACGAGAGGAAGGGGATGGCGGTCAGGACTCAGCGGCGTCCTGGCAGGCCAGTTCGTGCGGCTCGCCGATGATCTCGATCAGCTCGACCGGCCCGCCGGGCACATCGTCTTCGAACACGCCGATCACGAGCCGGCCGGTGTACCAGGCGAAGGTGTCGAGGTCGGTTCGGCCGGCGTAGAGCTTGGGCCCGTCGGCGAACTGGTGATGACCATGGACGACGTGCAGGTCGCCGTGGCCGCCCGCGAAACCTTCTGGATAGAGCATCCAGAGGCACTTCTTCTCGCTTTGAAGCTCCAGGGCGACCATGGGGTCGACCCCTGCGTGAACGAACAGGCGGCAACCATCCCGGAACAGGATCGTGAGGCGGTCGAGCCAGTCCAGATGCTCGCGAGGAACGACGGACAGCTCGACGTTCCCTGCCGGTGGGTGGCCGTAGGAGAGCAGGGTCTGGGCGCCGCCATTCTCCATCCACCATCCGACCGAGGCACGCCCTCGGCAGACCTGGACCATCATGTCCTCGTGGTTGCCCTTAAGGGGGAACCACTCCTGCCCTGGCGGCGGGCCAGCCATCAGGGACTCGATGATCTGCCGGCTCTCGGGCCCGCGATCGACATAGTCGCCCGTGAATACGACCGCGCCGCCGCCGCGCTCGGTGATGGCGGCGATCGCTTTCGTGAAGAGGTCGAAGCGGCCGTGCAGGTCTGCGATGGCGTAGGTGGGCATGGGGAGATCTCGGTACGCGACGAGAGGAAGGGGGGCAGCTAGGATGCGGCTTTCGGGATGACGTGGACGCGGAGGACTGGCGTCATACCCTTCCAATAGTCCCGGCACTGTCTCGCGACTGCTCGCGCTGCGGCTCGCGATCGGTTCTCGAAGCCCAGCCACAGCCGCCCATTCGGCAATCGGTAAAGGTTGTACCAGCGGCGCTCACGCATCGGCGTGCTCCTTCTGCTGAGCCGCACGTCTCGCCGCCTCTCGCGCGCGGAAGCGGTCATTCGCCCGGCTCATCTCAAAACGCTCGGCCGCGATCTCCTCGTCGGTGCGCTGCGCGATGACGTTGCTGCGGCCCATGTCGGCCTTCAGCTGCTCCCAGCGGGCGACGGCTTCGCGGCGTTCGTCCTCGGTGGTCTCGTTGTTGACGAGCTCGGCGTCGAGGATGGCGCTAATGCGCGCGATCTCGGTCTCGATCTCGAGCGTGATGAAAGCGCACTCGGCGTTGATGTTCTGCGGTGACGGCACGCCCCGGCCGTTCCAGTTGCACTTCCAGCCGCCCTTACCGAACCGGCGCCGGGCTTCCTCAATTGCCCAGGTCGGCTGTCCTTCAAGATGCTGCGCGTAGACGGCGAGCCGAGCAGCGCGATCGCGGCCTGGATAAGAGGCTGAATGCTCATGCCGCCGGGTATAACCACTAAGGTTGTTGGTAGTCAACAACCAAGTTATCCGAGCGTTCCAACTACCGAGGTTTTAGACTGCTGCGCTATGACGTGGCACGACCTCATCCGTGAAGCGCGCGAGGCTCAAGGCCTCAGCCAAGCTCAACTCGCAAAGGCCGTTGGCGTTTCTCAGGCGACGATCAACAAGATCGAGAACGAAAGCCCGCAGTCCACGCGAGCACTGCACGCGCTGATCGCAGAGTTGAAGCTCGATCCGACATCGTTCCCACCAGAAGCGTTTGGACCCGGCGTTGGGAATGCGCCAGCAATCACTCGACCGATTAAGTTTGCGGGCGGCAGTGGCCCCCTTCCGGAGTTTGCTCGCGACCCAGCGTACTGGGCGGCTGCGGCCGGCCTCGTGGGTGATGTGCCTCTCTACGCTGCCGCGGAGGGTGGCGAAGGCGCACTCCTGATCGAGCGCGATTCCATCGGTACTGTGAAGCGGCCACCCTTGTTGCAAGGCGTGAAGGATGGGTACGCAATTTATTTGGTCGGCGAATCGATGGCGCCAGAGTTTGAGCCTGGCGACATCCTGATGATCAACCCCAGATTGCCTGTCCTAGCGAACACCTCGTGCGTCTTTTACAGCACAAAAGCCGAAGAGCCCAGCGCGCTGGTAAAGCGATTCCTTAGTGCGACAGACGAGAAGTGGCGGGTCAAGCAGTTTCGCCCTGAGCGGGAATTTGAGTTGGATCGAGCTGAATGGGGCACGCGCCATCGGATTGTGACCAAGGATTTTCGCCGATAGGTCAGAACGGCAGGTCCTCCATGCTGTCGCCGATCGGCCGCCCATAGCTTGCCAACACCACCGGCTCGTCGAACTCACCGGTCGCCGGATCGCCAGTGCGTGCGAAGGCCAAAACCGAGACCTTGCGCTCCGATAGGCGCTCGGCGGTTTTCAGTGCGGATGCTTCGGTGAGCGCCTGAATGGGAGCGTCCATTCGCAGGCCTGCCGCTTCCTCCGAGAAGCTTTGCACCACATAATACGTCTTCTTGGACTCGGCCTGCGACGCCACTGGCGCCTCCTCAATGGTCTCTGACCGCACCAATGTTCCTGTTCTGTTCTCGTTCCTGTCAATCGCCTGCCCCTGGGGACGGCTGGGGATAAATACCAACAACCGAACCCGCTACTCGGGTTGTTGACAACCAACAACCCCAGTTGTAGTTGTTGCCCATCGCCACTACCGCGATGGAGTCCCGGATGTCTTCCCGCCGATCCCTCTTCTGGTCCGCCGCTCTTCGCGATTTGAAGGCTGACCGCGATCGCCCCGCCGTCGTCCGCGAGGAGTGCCTTCGGACAACTGCTAGCCTACCCGGCACGCCGGCTCTCGCGCTCTCGGCTTGGCGCGGCCGTTCCGGCAAGCGCTACGTGGTCAGCGTTCACTCCATTGCTGACGCGTCGCCCGATGACGTCGCTGACACTGTCGCCCTGGCTGTCCGACGCGACGAAGCGGGCCTTGCCCAACTCATTAGCGTCGCCCACGTCGGCAACGGCCCTCGCCTCTCGAGTGTCCTGAGCATTTTGGCGCAGATGGGCGCCACCGAGATGCACGTGCACCGGCTGGCCGGCAGTGCGGGCGAGCGCATGGCAATCGTTGGCGACTTGCTGACGCCCGAGAATCCGAACCAGCTCGCGATCTTCGACCGTGAGGAGAGCGGGGCCGACGCTGTCGCTGCCCGCGCCGCGCACGACGCTGCCGCCCATCGGTTCGCTATCGGCGGGAAGGCGTGATGCTCGCCGCCCTCGCGATCACCGCGCCCATGGTTGTCTGGAGCCTGACGTGGGCCGTCGGCAACCACTTCGTCGGTCGGCCGGCTGCCTCTGCGCCCGCCGCCGACATCACCCTCATCCGCTAACGCCGCCGGAGTGCCGCCGATGTGCGCGCCCATGTTCTACAACCACGACTACACGGACAGCCCGGCCATCGCGAAGCTGGAGGCCCTGCACGCAGCCGAGCGCCGGCTCCTCAACATCACGCTCCGCATCGCGGGCGGCCGCACCCGGTACGCCTTCCCGCGCCACAACGCGGACGCCGCCATCGCTCACGCGGTGGGCGAGGTCGAGCGCTACCGGCACGAGTTCGACCGCGCCCTGGCCTCCGACGCTGCCGGCGAACCCTACCGCCTGCCACCGAGCGCCGCCGGCTTGAAGCTCGCGCTGCAGAACCGTGTCACCCGCAACGAGGCCGATCGCGGCATCGGAGCCATGGGGCCCGTGCTGTTCGCGGCCCGGCAGGTCGATGCCGCGGACGCCGCCGAGATCAGCCTGACGGAGGTCTCGCGGGAGCGAGGCCGGTCGCTGGCCGATCTCGATGCCGGCTTCGCCTCTCCGGCGGGAGAGTGAGCCATGCAGGCCGATCTCCCGCACATCGCCCTGATCCTCGCCGTCCTGATCACGGGCATCGCCTGCGGCGTATTGGCGGCTCCCTTCGTCCGCGCGATCTGGCGCCAGCGCCGCGCTGCGGTCCGCATCATCGTCGAGGCGCCGAGCGGCGCGCCCTCAAAGACAACCTGTGCACCTCGGACGTGAGCAAGGACGAGTTCTCGACCCTGATCGAGCTCGTCCACGTCTTCGGCGCCGAGCGCGGCGTCACCTTCCACGACGAAGAGAGGGCCGCCTGATGCCGTTCAAGGACATCGGCACGACGAAGCGCAAGGCGATGCCCCGGCAGCGCATCCTGCGCATCTGGGAGGCCGAGGCGATCGGCGTTCCGGCCGACTGCCCGAACACGACGCAGGCCGTCTGCGACGTCGATGCGGATGCTGCGGCTCTGGCCGATGCCGCACGTCTCGTCGCCCAGGTCCGCCGCTTCATCAGCGATGAGGGGCACGCCGAGCCACGCGCGCCGCGCCTGCGGATCGTCGCCAATCCCACGCCCCGCCCCGGCATCTTCGCCCGCACGATGGCTGCGCTCGGCCGGCCGGCTGCTTCCGAGGATTGTGACGCTCGGAGGTCCGCATGACCGACCGCATCACGGAATTACGCCGCGTCTCCGATCTTGTTGCGACTGCCCGCGATCACCGGGGTGGGACGCGCCAGTCGTGGCCACTCCAGGCGACTTGGTCGCGCCGGCGGCGGTGTTGCGCGCCGATCCGCTTCAGCGGGGCCTGGGCTAAAGCCCTGAGCTTGGGATGGCGCGATCGATACTCCAAAGAACGCGAACGACATTGCGGCATGCCTCGGAAATGGATTTTGCGGATCTCTGCTTTGGAAAGACATGCCGAGATCCGCTTGTTCCTCCGACTCGCGTTTCGATCGGTCGCAATGGCGAAGGCCGCCGCATGACCCCCGCCAAGCACAGCGCCGGGGGCTTAATTTGGGCTGCCCTGAACAGGAGAGGCGAGCAACTCCATTCGGTTGATGGCTTCACGCAAGCCTTCGAATGCCAGCGCATTGCCGCGGAGATGCGCGACGGCCACCCTGCGATAGCTGATCGCGCCATTTGCGCCGACCTCTTGCACAAGGGCGCTGAGCGTCACGCGGCCAACGCCAGGGCCGGTACCGAGCGCGGGTGCTTCATCGAAGAAAAGGATCGGGGCATCCACAGCCCCTTCCACAGGCAGCTGGTTGATATCAGGGGCCGCGTTAACGGGCTGCGTCGGGTTTGCCACGGGCACATTTCCTTGATCGGTCAGCACTTGCTGATCAGCCGATCCTGGAATGATTTTTCTCCGACGCAAGGCAGCTTCCTTGCCGTCCCCGGTATTCACCACTCCACCCCCACCCGCCCGGGGGAGGCGCGGCCGTGAGCGCTCCTCTCATCATCGACAGCGTCGCGGGCGGCGGGCCGAAGCTGGGCTGCGCCAAGAGTGATCGGCGACTACCCAGACTTCTTGTCCCCGTCCTTGGCCTCTGGAAGCTCTTTCTCCGGCTGCCGGACACGAATAGAGCCCGTCGAATCGGGGTCAGCCGGCCGTACCCGCTCAGGCACGGTCTCATTGAGCGCGGGCATGTTCGGAGCTTGCTCGCGGCTTTGCTGCGGGGTGATAGGGGCCTGCGCGAGCGCGGGCACACTCAGCATTCCGATGATCAGGCTCATCGCGCTGATGCGCTTCATCATAGCCGTTTCCTCCATGTCTGTAAGGGAAGGACGGCTGACCACGCGCAGTTCCTGACTGCGGGCTTCCTCGTCGGCGCTATGCGTCCGGCGCTCGGGTTACCCGAGATCGCGAGGGCCGCCTGATGAGCGCGAATCCCTACCTCATCCAGGGCCCGGCCCTCATCAGCTTCAGCGGCGGGCGCGCGGTGTCATTCGCGACCCAGCAGTTCGGTGACCCTGGCGCGCAGCGCGGTACGGTCAGCCTCGACTTCTCTGAGCCTTCGTGCGTGCTCCTGCGCGGCCAGCTCTACGGCGGACTGCTTCAGGAATGTGACGCCGGCCTGATCAGCCTGCCGCCATGCCATCTGTACGCGGCGGGTTTCACCCATCTTATTGATCACAAGATCGAATTGTTCGGGCGCATTTATGGTGTCGCTGAAAATCAATCTTGCGCCACCATCAGACATATCTCGAATGAGACAGTCGATGGTAGAGCAGCGATTGTTGAACACAATTGTGGCGCCGATGTAGCTGCGGCGACGTGGCGTTCTGCGACGCTCCTGCATGGCGTTCTCTCCCAAAGCGGAACACGGGCCGAGATTAGGCCCCTGTTAAGCAAGGCAGTGGCCATCCCACTTCGGAGCAGGGTCGGGACGCGCGATCAAGCTACAAACGCGACGCCGATCTGCCGCCCGTCGCGCCAAATTTGCATGCTGTTGCGATCGAGGTTCAGGCCGGTCGCCACGACGCGGAAGCGGTCTGGTGGATGCGCATCAGGTTCCACCTCGATGAGCGCGCCTAGCTCTGAGACGTTCCAGATCAGGCAGTCCAAGCGTAATTACCCACGCGGTTTGAGCGCCAGGTTCGAAGGACGTGCGGCGGCGCGGGGGTCGTGCGGGGGCCTTGTGCGGGGCCGGTTTGGCTGATTCGTTCGTGGGATGGGCCGCAGCGATCTCGAACGTCTGAGCCGGGAAGAACTGATCGAGCTGGTGCTGCGGCTGCAGCGCCCGCAGAAGACCTCGCGCACCTCCTCAAAGCCGCCGTCCACCGACCGCAAGGAGCGGCGGGAGCAGGCCAAGCCCGGCGGAGCCAAGCCCGGTCACGAGGGCCATAGCCGTGTGCTGAGCGAGGATCCCGACGCGGTCGTCGATCATCGTCCGGATCGGTGCGCGTGCTGCGGCGGCGCCTTGCACGGGGACCTTCCCGCCGAGGTCGTGAGCGTGTCCGAGCGGATCGAGTTGCCCGCCGTGGCGCCGGTGGTGACCCGGCATCGGCGGCTGGCCGTGCAGTGCCCGTCCTGCGGGGGGCGCGGCGTCGCGCCGGTGCCGCAGGCCGCGCGGGGCACGCCGTTTGGTCCGCGGCTGCACGCGGTGGCGACGTATCTGAAGACCTTCCAGGCTCTGTCCTACGAGCGGCTGCAGGCGGCGCTGTCGGATCTGTTCGGCCTGACGCTCAGTCAGGGCGGGCTGATGAACCTGCTCCGCCGCGCGCAGGCGCGCTTTCGGCCCGGCCGCGAGGCCGCCGTCGCAAAGCTGCGCCGTGCCGAGGTCGTCGCCTCGGACGAGACCGGGGTGCGCATCGAGGGCTCGAACTCCTATCACTGGGTCTTCCACTCGACGGACGCGGTGGTGCACACAGCCTCGCCGACGCGCGGCGCCGTCGTGGTGCGGGAGATGATGGACGGGCACCGGCCCGCGGTCTGGATCTCCGACCGCTACACCGCTCAGCAGGGTCATGGCGTCCGCCACCAGACCTGCCTGGCGCATCTCGCCCGCGACGTGGCCTACGCCGTCGAGGTGAGCGCCGATCCGGTGCCACTGCGCCTCCAGTTCTGGCTGCAGGCCGTGTTCGCCCTGGCCGAGCGCGTCACCGATCTGGCCGCCTCGACGCTCGCGGCCAAACGGCGGGCGCTGGAGCGGCGGCTTTCCGACATCCTGTCCGCCCCGAGCCGCTGTGACCTGACCTACGAACTGCAGGCCAGGATTGGTCGGGCCCGCGATCAACTCCTGGTCTTCCTCGATCATCCCGGCACGGTCGCGGTCACAAACAACGGCTGCGAGCGCCTGCTCCGTCCCGCCGTCGTGCAACGGAAGATGACCAATGGCTACCGTGCGATGTGGGCCGCTACCGGCGAGGCCGACATCCGCACCGTCGTCGACACCGCCCGCCTCTCCGGCGCCAGCCCGTTCGCGACGATCCTCGCCACCGTCGCCTGAACGGCGCCCCCATCAGAGGCGTGGGTAATTACGTCCAAGCAATGCGGCTCTTCGTGGAAGAACAGCGTTCCGAGCCTGAAAGCATTTTTGCGAGGACAGTCTCGGCGTTCTTTTGACATCACGCCGCCTCGCTCCGCATTTAGTAAATCAATAATCACCGAAATATTAAAATACAATGAATGGGCAATCGTGGGATTTAAGAATGTTTCACCTTCCCAGCCTGCGATATGGGAGGCGCGGCCGTGAGCGCGCAGCCTCAATGCCCTGCCTCGTCGTCCAGCGCGGTGAGCATCACCCAGCCCGTGGTGTCGCGGGCAGTTCGGATTTCATTTAGAAGCCACGGCGCGACGCCGGCCGAGTGCGCCGCGTTCTCAAGATCAAGAAGCTCTCGGAACTGCCGCACACGGCCCATCATCGCAGACGGAATGTCCTCATCCAAAATCGCCAATAGGCGTTCGCTGAACGCACATGGCTGCTCGTCGGTATTACTCATAAATGATGCAATTCATCGGCTAAAGGACCCGATTTTTCGATTCTCAGACAATCGAATGCGGCGCCTGACACCTCATATGCCATGCGAAATCGGTGAGTTTCAATCATTCCGCACCGAATACTTAGGCGCCCGGCGGGCACAAATTGTCTCTAAAGGCTCCGCCCAATGCCCCCGTCCCACCCCAACGCTGCCCGGGCCGACGCGCCCGCAGGGAGGCTGGCATGAAGCCCGTCCGCCTTCAGCTGAGCCGCTATGCTGGCTTCAACCTGCAGGAGCACAGCCGGGCCACGAATGGGCTGCCGGCCGTGAATGTCGATCGCTCGACGCCCTGGGGCAATCCGTTCGTCGCCGGCAATGAATTTGAGGTAGCTGCCAACCCGATCGGCTGGGCAGACCTGCCGCCTGCGCCAGCCGATCGGAGCCCCTCCGGGGTGGAGACGCAAAGCGGCTCCATCGCAGACGAGAGCGCGGTGCCCGCGACCAGCGGGCAGGCGCCCGTCTGGCCCGATGGCTGCATCAAGCCTAACTCTTGCTCGCGACACAATGCTTGCATGTACGCGAGATCATCTGAGCAGTGTCAGTATTTCGGCAGGTCTATTCTTCCTCGTCCCGCCCTCGCTCAGAAAGGAGGGGTGGATGCCCCGTAGCATCCCGCCCCGGCCTACGGACATTCGGTTCAAGGTCGACCCGGGCGATATCCCACCGGAGAAGGTGGCGCGCCGGATGCACTTGTCAGAGGCGCAGTTCCGCGATTGCCTGCCGCGGCTTCTGGCGCGCGGATTCCCGATGCCGGATCCCGACACCGGCATGTACGATCTCGAGGCTGTCGACCGCTGGCGGCACCGCCGGCACGCTTCCCTCTTCCCGGAGCTTGCTGCAACTCTTCCGCCCGAGCCGGCCCCGCCGGCCAAGAGCCTGGGAGCGAAGTTCCGTGAGGAGCAGGAAGCGCGTCGGGGCGGTCGAGCTGCCTAGGTACGTCTGGAGCCGGCCGAACAAGATCGGGCGGCACTACTACAGCTACACCCGCCACCGCGGCCGCGACTGGGCGTGGCCCACGATCCCGATCCCGTTCGATCCGCAGACCCAGGAATTCTGGCAACGCTGCAAGCAGTGCGAGGCTCTGGAGGCGGGTCAGGATGGCGGTGAGTGGCGCTGGTCCTGGCGCGGGCCGAGCGGCCGCCTGTACCCCCTGCCCTCGCCCAAGGCGCCCGAGTTCTGGCCAGCGATCGACGATGCCGGGAAGCGCGACGCCTCGCGGGATGGCGAGGACCGGAAGACGTTCGGCGCGCTCGTCGAGGCCTACACCGCGCACAAGGCCTATGCTGACCTCGCCGACCTGACGAAGCGGGACTACGACCGGCACCTGCGCGAGATCGTGCGGATCTGGGGCGACGAGCCGGTCTCAGCGCTGACCGCAGTGGATGCCCAGGAAGCGATCGACAGCTTCCAGAGCACGCCCTCGGTCGCGCGCTACTTCCGCGCCGTGCTGTCCAAGCTAATCGGGTTCGGCGTGCCGCGCGGCTTCGCCACCGTGAACGTCGTGGCCGACACCGAGAAGGTCGAGCATGAGGTCGAGCCGCACGAGCCCTGGCCGGACTGGGCGTTCGAACTCTTCTTCGAGCATGCGCGGCCGGCCCTGCAGCTGCCGGTCTACTCGGCCCTCTACACCGGCCAGCGCTCGGTCGACGTGGTGCCGATGGCGCGCCCGGCCGCCGGCGCCAACGCGATCGAGCTCGTTGCGCGCAAGACCGGGAGGAAGGTCTTCGTGCCGATCCATTCCGAGTACCGCGAGATCTTGACGCGGACGCATCTCGACCACCCTGCCCTGCATCTGCGCGAGGGCGGCGAGCCGTGGACGCTGGCGGCCTATCGCACGGCTTGGCAGCGCGACTTCACCAGCGTGAACGCGAAGGGCACGCCGACATCGGCCCCGGCCGCGAAGAAGGCCGCGATGGCGCGCCTGCGCGAGGCCGGCCTCGTCTTCCACGGGCTGCGCAAGAACGCCGTGAACATGCTGCTGGAGGCCGGCGGCACCGAGGCTGAGGTATCGGCGATCGTCGAGATGTCCGAGCAGATGGTGCGGCATTACAGCCGCGACGTGAACAAGCGTCGGCTCGCCCGGAACATGATGCGCAAGCTCGAGGAGGGCTGGGCCGAGACGCGCCGCAACCTGTTCGGTGAAGGTGCCTCCGCGCGGTGAATGCACACACCAGGGCCGAAAATGCACACACCGCGCTGGCCGAGGCGGGTCTAAGATCAAGTAAGCCGTTGATCAGCAGAAGGTATTTGGTGAGCGCGCTGGGACTCGAACCCAGGACCTACAGATTAAAAGGAAGCAGGGCCGAGCATTTTAGGCCCTAGCAGCGTCAGGCACTTAGGTGTGACATCGTTTTAAATCAACGGTTTAAGTCCGACACTCGTGGACACGTCCGGCCATTCGTGCTCATCTGTTGCTCTTCTGAGTGCGGACACAGTGCGGACACCGGCGTTATGGCATCTCGGATCACCGAAACCCTGGTCAAGTCCCTCCCCTCCCCTGAGCGCGGCAACCGCATCACCTACGATACCGAGTTGAAGGGGTTCGGTGCCCGCGTGACTGCGGCGGGAGCCAAGTCCTTCATCCTCAACTACCGGATTGCAGCGCGTGAGCGGCGCTACACGATCGGGAGCTACCCGGAGTGGTCTGCCACGGCTGCCCGCAAGGAGGCGGAAGGCCTCAAGCGGCGGATAGACCTCGGCGAAGACCCGATGGCCAAGCGCTGCGAGGAGCGTGAGACACCGACAGTAGCCGACCTGTGCGCGCTCTACGAGGAGCGCCACCTCCCGAAGAAGCGGCCCAGTTCGCAGCGCGATGACCGCGTCTTCATCCGCAACGTCATCCTCCCGCGCTGGGGTCGCGAGAAGGTCACGGCCATCCGCCACGCGGACATTGAGGCCCTGCACCGTGAGGTATCGGCTCGTACCCCCTACCGCGCCAACCGCCTGGTTGCCCTGCTGTCGAAGATGTTCTCGCTCGCCGTCAAATGGGAACTGATCAAGGAGAACCCAGTCACCGGCATTGAGCGCAACCCGGAGAGGATGCGGACGCGTTACCTCTCAGGAAATGAGCTTCGAAGGCTGCAGGGAGCGCTAGATGCCTACAGCAACCAGCAGACCGCCAACGCGATACGGCTCCTGCTGCTGACAGGCGCGCGCCGTATGGAGGTGCTGTCGGCGACCTGGGATCAGTTCGACCTTGAGGCCGGCATCTGGATCAAGCCCGCCGCCTCCGTGAAGCAGGCCCGCGAGCACCGCGTACCGCTCTCTGCTGCTTCCCTGGATCTTCTCACGACGATGCGTAGCTCAAGCCAAGGTAGATGGCTGTTCCCCGGCAAAGTCACTGGGAAGCCGCTCGGTGACATCAAGAAGGCATGGGCGAGCATCTGCCGGCAGGCTGGGATTGAGAACATCCGGCTTCACGATCTGCGGCACAGCTTCGCCTCCTATCTCGCGTCGGCGGGCCACTCCCTACCAGTCATCGGCGCCTTGTTGGGACACACGCAAGCGCAGACGACCCACCGCTACGCTCACCTGCTTGATGAGGCATTGCGTTCTGCAACAGAACGCGTTGGAAGCATTTTCGCCAATGATGCAGAGTGAGATCCAAAGGGTACAGATGATAAAGGTGCTGACCCCCGAGCAAGATGGTCTGCTAGCACAGGCCTATATCCTGTGCTTAAGAGACAAGGCGGATTTCGAAAAAACCAAAAACCCATTCTTCGTGTTCTCGGCTATAAAAAAATGCCACACGTTCGGAGTAGTGCCTCCGGAGTGGGCTTTAGATTTCATCGGGAAAGCTACAGTGAGCATGTTTGAGGGGGAGCTTTCTCTCCCGGCCAGCAAATCGTCCCGCCGGGAGGTTGAACGAATAAGCAAATACTTTGGGTTTGGCGTAGGTAGAGGACGCACAGGTAGGTTCGCAGAAGGTTTTCAGCTTCTTCAGGACCGCCTGATGGACGAGCTTGCCGAAACAGAAAAGAAAAAGGTGGGCACAAAGAAATTCAGAGCGAAAGTAGTGCCGTCGAAATTGGGTGTGTCTCGTCAGACATTCGACCGCGCGGTCAAGCGGAGCAAAACTTAGCAGTGATACTGTCGGTTGGCTCGTAGCTCATTATCGGCTTCCTTCACCCACGAAATGCGCATTTCGTGGGAAATTTCCTTGACGACACTCACGCCAACTTATGCAAATTAGCAATCCGTCGCCGGCCACAGCCTGCCAATCAGCTCCAGTGGGGGACGGATGTGATCAAAATTTCCAAAGCAAAATTATCTGTTCAGACCCCTGCGACTGAGACGCCAAGTGCCGGCGGTGGACGTGAAGATTTCGTCAGCGGCAGGTACGCCACTGAGGATCAGGTTGCGAGCGCGTTGGGAGTTTCCAGGCGCACAGTCGCCCGATGGTGTCTCGCCGGACATGGTCCGCCACGGATCAAGATCGGCAAGGTGATCCTGTTTGATCTGGCCAAACTCCCAGACTGGCTAGCGATGTATGAGCGTCAGCCTGTTCGTCTCGAGCGCAGAAGCTAGTGCAATCACGTTCACGCCTCGGAGAAGTTGCATGCCGAAATCGGCGAACAACACAGGGGCTTCGGCGTCGCACACAAAAACTATCCCAGTCATTGCGCCTGAGGTTTTTGAGGGTGCCGGCCTTGCCTTGAGTGAAATGTCTCGCGAAATCGCGAATGTCCTCTTGAGTAAAGGGTACTTGGTCGGCTTCTCCTCAAGCGGGAAGCTGTTTCAGCTTGGCGATGGCACACTCGCCAGCAACTCCGAAGCTGGCGTTTACAGTGGCTTTCAGCTGCAGTCTGACGGCAGCATAGTGGAGGTCGTACGGGTGCGATTAGACATCGTTGGCGATCATCCAGCGCGAAGCAAGCTCATTGAGCCCGAAGTGTCTGTTTAGGTCTTTTTGGGAGACGCGACAGTAGGTGCCTCAGTAGCCCAGTTTAAGTGGGAGTAGCGAGCCGCTGCTTCATCGTTGGTGGGTGCGAGCAAGCTGCATGGAATTTTGAGTTCCTGCAGGCACCCGAGCATTAATTGCAAGGAAGTGTGACATGCCACGTGGACCACGTGCTCCGCGAAAGCAGCTTCGCGCCCTCGACCTGGAGGCAAGGCTCGCGTCAGCGGAGGCCTACGCTGCGAAACCAACTCTCCTCACCATCAAGCAGTTCGCCGCGATGGTGGGCCTCTCCGTGCGGCAAGTCCGGCGATTGAACGCGGCGGGCCAAGCTCCTGAACGCGTCCAGCACGGCCACAGGAAGAAGTACCGCCTTTCAGAGGCACAAGCCTGGAAAGAGGCGCGCGAGAAAGAAGCCGCCCGATGAACCAAGCCCGCATCAACTCCGCGGAGCAACGTGCTCAGCATCTGCTCGGTTCTGAGTTCGCCGGCGTGGTGCGGGATCATGCGGAGCGTCACGAGGAGAACCTGCGCCGCGTCGCGAAGGCTGCCGAGAGCGACAATCGGCGGAAGATCCGAGAGGCGCAGAACGTGGTGCTCACGTCCTTCTCGTCGAAGCTCGTCTGCCTGGTGCGGGCTATCAAGAAGCACCCGGACCTCACGGCGGGGTGGGTCTATGAGACGGCCGCGGGGCTCAGCGCCTACAAGGATCCGGAAGAGCCGGTCCGCACCTGGGCGCAGCCCAAGTCGTCGGGCGAGGGTTGGAGGCCGGTATGCGAGTTCGGGCCAAAGCGGCGGGCCCTGCAGCTCTTGGCGGGAGATGTTCTCACCGCCATGCACGGGGTCGAGCCGACCGACTACCTCACCAAGGGGCGGGGGGCAGATATCGCCTCCGATCACATCACCAGCTTGGTCGAGGCGGGGTATCCCTACTTCGTCCTCGCTGACATCAAGGATTGCTTTAGGTCCGTGCAGCACGAGAGCCTGAGGGATCTCCTAGGCCTACCGCAGCAGGTCATCGAGACCTGTCTGCTGATAGGTCCCGGGGTACCTCTGCTCTCTCTCTACCCTCAGGGGGATATCCCCCATTCAGTGTTTGACGGAGCGGTTCGGCAAGGACTGCCGCAGGGCTCGCGCTCCTCCAACCTCGTCATGAGCCTGCTGCTCGGACCTACGCTGAGGTCGATCACCTCGGCGGACCGCATCATCGTCCACGGTGACGATATCGCGGTTGCGGCTCATAGCGAGGAAGGAGGCAAAGCGTTGCAAATAGCCCTGTCTGCTGCTCTCGAGCAGCATCCAGCCGGACCGTTCCGCCTCAAACGCTGCGAGGTTGCCAACATCCACGCGGGGTTCGATTTTCTCAAGTACCGGCACCGGTGGGATCCCTTCACCGGGGCGGTCAAGCGTCGCCCTGCCGCGAAGAGCTACTATCGCTTCTACCAGCGGGTCATTACGACGGTCCAAACCGAACCGGTAGCACAGGCGATCAAGGAGATTGGTCCCTACCGCCGCTACTGGATCAAAGCCTTCCCACGGTGGAAACAGACGCCAGCTTCGAAGGTGCTGATGCAGCAGGAGCTGGAAGATCTGGTTCGGAGCCAGGCGCCCGGGAAATGGGCGCGTCTCCAGCGCGGGCGTGCGCCTGGAGGCTGGAAATAAGCCGAGCGGCTGGTCAGCCCTTGATGAAGCAGTGGTAAGGTGCCCGTTCGAACGCCCCATCCATTGGGATGTGCCTGGGAGAAGGGGCTAGGAAGGGCGTAATTCCAGGCCCCTGAGGCCGGGTGCTTCGTCCTTATCGGAACGAGCAGGTCCCGATCCGCGATACCTAACAAACCGGCGCACCGCAGACTGAGGGGCGATGGGCCTGACCTACGCGATCGGCGACATCCACGGCTGCTACGACCACCTGCGCGAACTGCTCAACCGGATCGAGGAGCATCGCGAGGGTCGACCGCGCAAGCTCGTCTTCCTGGGTGACTACATCGACCGGGGACCGGACAGCGCCGGCGTCATCAGCCTTCTGCGAGACCTGCAGGCGAGTGAGCCTGAGGACGTGGTCTGCCTGATGGGCAACCATGAGGATCTGATGATCCACGCTCACTCGGTACCGGGCCTGAGGATCAACTGGCTGATGAACGGTGGGGCAGCGACGTTGCAGTCCTTCGGCGTTGCCGGTCCCGAGGACCTGCCGGACGACGTGGTGCGGTGGGCCGAGAGCCTGCCGACCGTCTACGAGGACGCGCAACGCTTCTACGTGCATGCCGGCTTCCGCCCTGGCGTGCCGGCGCCGGATCCAGATCAGCATGCGCGCCTCTGGATCCGCGAGCCGTTCCTGACCGAGGACCACGACTTCGGGAAGTACGTCATTCATGGCCACACACCGCTCCTGGATGGTGAGCCGGACGTGCGCCGCTTCCGCACCAACCTCGACACAGGCTGCGTCTACGGCGGCGCATTGACCGCTGGCGTCTTCACCGACGAGCGTGCGGCCGCCATTCAGTTCCTCCAGGTCGGGTAGCCCTTGTTGGTGCGCCGTGGACCTGATCCCTCGAAGGTGAGGTGGCAGAGCTCGGTGGAAGAACGCGTTCCTCAGCGGCCTCGGAGGCTTATCGGGTGCGCTGACTGGCTGGGCTTGGAAGTCCCCTCAACGATGGTGTTTCGTCTTCGCCGGCTTGACTGAGCCGGTTGGGATGTCCGGCTGGTAGTCGGGCGTGCCTGCCTGCGCGAAGGCCAGCAGCCCTGGCGCACCGATGATAAGACCGCTCTGCCCGGCGTCGGCCGCCTGCAGCCCCGCAGCGGACGTAGACAGCTGCAGGAAGGACGGGACCGCGGAAATCGGAGCAGCTTGCTCTGCTTGCTTGGAAGCTTCTGCCGGCCTGCTGGAGCTGGTCGTCGTTCCTGGCGAGGGTGGAGCCGCGATCAAGCCATCTGACTGATGGGACGAGCGTGTGAACACCAGCGCTCCGACGATGGCACACAGAGCTGCGGTGATCAGCAGCAGTCGCTTCATGCCTACCTCCCTTTTGGCGTGTGCGGGGAGAAATGCGGCTCGTGCGGGATGGTTCGGCATGGCGCGCCGGCCGGCTTCGATCCGGCCGTATGGTACGAAGCTACTTGCCTAGCCCGACCACAGAGGACGGAGCGGTTTCGGCTCGCTTCGACTGGTCAGCGAGGTGCCATCAGTCTAGCGGATCAACCGCCCGACCGATGCAGGCCGACGAAATCTGCCCCTGCAACTCGGGTCGCGTTGGCCGCTGCCGGTGTGTATGGTCGCGCACCAACACAGGTTCGGAGCCAGGGAGCGCATGGCTTGAGTTCGGCCACACGAACGCTGCACGCGGCGGAACTGACAGCATGCGACCGAGAGCCGATCCACATTCTCGGCACTCTCCAGCCCCACGGCTTCCTGCTAGCCGTCGAGGGAGCCGATCTTCGCATCGTCCAAGCCAGCGCGAACGTGCCCGACATGCCGGATCGCCCCGCTGCCCGCATCCACGGTCAGCCTTTGGAAGTGGCGTTCCCGGAGATCGGCGCTTTGCTCACGGGCGACTTGGCAGCGCAACCAGAGCGCGAGGGTGCTAACTTCCTCAGGACCTTGACCTTCGATACATCAGAAGGGCCGAGATCCTACGATCTTGCGACACACCGGTCCCGTGGTCTGACCATTCTCGAACTTGAGGAGGTCGCGAGCGAGGCCGCGGCAGCTCACAGCCTTGACGCGCTCTACCCACGCCTCAACGCGTTCGTCGAGGGCCTGCACGCGGCAAGGACGGCGGAGGAACTCTGCAACCTTCTGGCGAGAGACGTCCGCCACATCACCGGTTTCGACCGCGCGCTCGTCTACCGGTTCGATCGGGACTGGAACGGCACCGTGGTCGCGGAGGACGGCAACGGCGTACTGCCCTCCTATCTGGATCTGCGTTTCCCCGCGTCCGACATCCCAGCCCAGGCGCGCGAACTCTATCGCCGCAACAGGCTGCGCATCATTCCGGACGCCAGCTACGAGCCGGTTCCAATCGTGCCGCGGCTCACGCCCTCGACGGGTGCCCCTCTCGATCTCAGCCAGTCGGTCCTGCGCAGCGTCTCGCCGGTCCATGTCGAGTACATGCGCAACATGGGCACGATGGCCTCGATGTCCGTCTCGATCCTCGTCGACGGTGCGCTCTGGGGCCTGATCTCCTGCCACAACAAGGCACCTCGGCGGGTGCCGCTCCAGGCTCGCAACGCCTGTGACTTCCTTACCCGGATCTTCGCCCTGCAACTCGCCGCGAAGGAGCGCGGGGCGCTCGCCGAGCAGCGGCTGCACCTCGGTGCGATCCAGGCGCGTCTCCTCGGCTTCATGGCGGAAGAGGACCAATTCGTCGACGGGCTACTGAACCATCCCGAAGATGTGCTCGCGCTGGCGGGGGCGAGTGGTGCGGCCATCGTGACGGCTGAACATTGTCGCCTGCTCGGAACAACCCCGGCTGAACGGCAGGTAAGGGGGATCTACGACTGGCTGTCGGCCCGGCATGGTGGCGAGCCCGTCTACGTGACGGACGCCCTCTCCGCGGAGCACCTACCGGCCGGTGCGTTCGCTGATCTGGCAAGCGGTCTCCTCGCCATCTCGATCTCGCAGAAGTACGCGAGCTACGTCCTGTGGTTCAGACCCGAGGTCGTGCAGACCGTGAAGTGGGGCGGCAATCCGACGAAGGCCGCAACCCAGGACCCGTCAGGCGCCCCTGACCGGCTGCATCCCCGCAAGTCCTTCGAGATCTGGAAGGAGACGGTGCAGGGGCGCTCGCATTCTTGGTCCGTGCCGGAGATCGACGCGGCCAAGGATCTGCGTTCGGCCGTGCTCGGCATCGTGCTGCGCAGGGCCGAGGAGCTCGCAGCCCTCAGCGAGGAGCTGCAACGCTCGAACAAGGAACTCGAAGCCTTCTCCTACTCGGTCAGCCACGACCTGCGCGCTCCGTTCCGTCACATCGTCGGCTACTCGGAGCTTCTGCGCTCGCGTGAGGGTGACCGGCTCTCCGACAAGGGACGCCACTATGTCGACACCATCATCGAAGCTGCCTTCTCAGCAGGCACGCTCGTCGACAATCTGCTGACCTTCTCGCAGATGGGCCGGAACGCGCTCAACCGGGTCTCGGGCGACATGAACCAGCTCGTCGAGGAGGTCCGCCGCAAGGTCAGCCGCGACGTGCCGGCCGAGCGCATCATCCGCTGGCAGGTTGGCTCGCTCGGTCGGGTCTACGCCGACCCCGTCATGCTGCGCCTCGTCGTCGAGAACCTCCTGTCGAACGCCGTGAAGTACACGCGGGACAAGCCCGAGGCCCTGATCGAGGTCGGACGTGAGCCCGACCGTGATGCCGAGGCTGTGTTCTACGTGCGGGACAACGGCGTCGGCTTCGACATGGCCTACGTGGGCAAGCTGTTCGGGGTGTTCCAGCGCCTGCACCGGGTCGAGGAGTTCGAGGGAACCGGTATTGGGCTCGCCAACGTGCGTCGCATCGTCGAGCGTCACGGCGGCCGAACCTGGGCTGAAGGTAACCTCGGTCAAGGCGCAACCTTCCACTTCACGTTACCGGTGCGCGGGGGGCACAATGACATGGCGGACCTGAAGCCGATCCTCCTCGTGGAGGACAACCCGAATGACATCGAGCTGACCCTGGCCGCTCTGGAGAAGAGCCAGTTGGCGAACGAGATCGTCATCTGCCGGGATGGAGCCGAAGCCCTCGACTTCCTCTACCGGCGCGGCTTTTACGAAGGCCGCGACGTACGCGATCCCGCCGTCGTGCTGCTCGACCTCAAGCTGCCAAAAGTTGACGGTCTTGAGGTGCTGGCCGCAGTCAAGGGTGATCCTCAGACGCGCGCCATTCCTATCGTCATGCTGACCTCCTCGCGCGAAGAGACCGACCTTGTGCGCTCCTACGAACTCGGCGTGAACGCCTTCGTGGTGAAGCCGGTCGGCTTCAAAGAGTTCTTCGAGGCGATCCAGGATCTCGGGGTGTTCTGGGCGGTCTTGAACGAACCGCCGCCACATCGGGGAAACTGGCCATCGAACGTCTGATGGACACCTCGCTCGAAGGCGCCGTGGCGCCACTTCGCATCCTGCTCCTTGAGGACAGCGACCTCGACGCCGAGTTGCTCTCTGCCGTCCTCGATGACGCTCGCCTGTCCTGCGAGATCGAGCGAGTGATGACCCGCAACGCCTTCTCCGGAGCCACGGCACGGCGGCAACACGACATCATCCTGGCCGACTACGTCCTGCCCACGTTCGACGGCCTGAGCGCCTTGGCGATCGCGCGCGAGAACTGTCCTGAGACCCCTTTCGTCTTCGTCTCGGGAACCCTCGGTGAGGACGTGGCTGTCGAGGCCCTGAAAAACGGGGCCACGGACTACGTCACGAAGCAGAGGCTCGACCGGCTCCCGCGCGCGATTGTGCGGGCGCTCGCTGAGGCCCGTGCTCATGCCGAGCGACGTGCCGCGGAGCAGGCGCTGCGTGAGTTGAATGAGACCCTTGAGGCACGGGTCGTGGAGCGTACCCGCGAACTCGCGGATGCCAACGCGGCACTGCAGAACCAGATCACCGAGCGCGAGCGTATCGAGGAAGCCTTGCGGCAGGCCCAGCGCCTGGAGGCTGTCGGGCAGCTCACCAGCGGCGTGGCACACGACTTCAACAACCTCTTGACCGTGATTGCCGGCAACATCGAGTTCTTGGAGCAGGCCGTCTCGGATGACCGGTCGCGCCGCCGTCTCGACATGATGCGCGGCGCTGCCGAGCGGGGCGCCCGCCTCACTGCACAACTCCTCGCCTTCTCGCGGCGGCAGCGGCTTGAGCCCGTGCCAGTTCAGTTGAACCGGACGGTCGCCTCGATGCGCGACCTGCTGCAGAGTTCCATCGGCGGCGCCGTGCGGATCGAGATGACGCTGCAGCCGGATCTCTGGCCGGCGCTCGTCGACGCGACGCAGATCGAGCTGATCATCCTCAACCTCGCCATCAACGCCCGGGACGCGATGGCGGTGGGGGGCAGCCTCACCATCGAGACCGCCAACGTGCACTTGACCAGCGAGCCGAGGCGGCCGGAGGAGCCTCCACCGGGAGACTATGCCATGGTGGCAGTGAGCGACACGGGCACCGGTATTCCACCCGATGTTCTGCAGCGCGTATTCGAGCCGTTCTTCACGACGAAGGAAGTGGGCAAAGGCTCGGGTCTGGGCCTTGCCCAGGTCTATGGCTTCGCCAAGCAGTCGGGTGGTGGGGTCCAGATCGATACGGTGCCCGGCGAGGGCACGACGGTCCGGGTGTACCTGCCGCGCGTAGCTGCGGGCACGGAAGCAGGCGATAGACCTCGCGTTGAAGTCGACTGCACGACCATTCGCAGACCCGGGGACAAGCCCGCGCTGCTCGTCGTTGACGATGACAGTGCGGTCCGGGAGATCACCGCTACCAAGCTGTCGGAGGCTGGCTATGAGATCCGTGAGGCGAGCTCCGGACTTGCGGCCATCCAAGCCCTTGAACACGATCCGTGCTTCGATCTCGTCGTCGTCGACTTCGCAATGCCCGGCATGAACGGTGCAGAGGTTGCCAGCGTGATACGCCAACGATGGCCGACCATTCCAGTCGTGTTCGTGACCGGCTACGCTGACCGGACCAAGTTGACGCAAGCCGAGGAGGCCAGCGAGGATCGGGTTGTCCAGAAGCCGTTCCAACACGGGGAACTCGAACTTAAGGTCGCGGCGGCGCTCAATGCCCGTCCTGCACCCGGCCTGAAACTGGTCTCCAACCGCAGAGGTCTTTGACAGGCGCAACAGTCTGCTCGGCGATCCAAGTTGCTCTGGACCTCTGAGCTGGTCAGGCGGCGTTGGACCAATCTGATTGAGAGGCTCAGCCAGGACCGGAGGAGCCGGTATGAAGACGGGCAAAGGACGAGTGCGGAGCAGGGCGTGTTGAAGCTGCGCTGGATTGAGGTGTAGACGGCGCTGAAGAAAAGCCTGGCGCTCATTAGGTCAGAAGGCGGAGATCGGTCGGGCTGCGGCGGGAAGCCTGCAGTTCGCATCGCAGGCGACCGCATAATGTCCTTCAGCTGTCCCAACCCGTGCCTATGGCTGTCCCTCAGCCATGTTCACGAGAGCCGGGGACAGGTTTTGGGACAGCGAGAGCGGCGGCCGTAAGGACCTTAAACGCTCCCGAGGTTGCCCCCAAGTTTACCAAGCAACATATAAACTTGGAGGAGACGATCTCAGGCCGCATCCACCCTGGCGATCCGCGTGTCCAGGACAGCCACCAGAGTTCATCATGCACCTGGGACAAGCACACGGGTCCGCCAAGCAGTTGCGAGATCAGGGCGCAGCTCGGACTGACACGGGCCATCATTCACTAGGCCGCCGGTCGCCGTCCTTCGGCTTCGTTCCGCCAATCTTGGACCAGATGCCGGAACACGCCGGCGTCCTGCCACGCGGACCGCGAACCCACGACGTAGAGGTTCTCCTGTGCCCGGGTCGCGGCAACGTTCAGGATGTTCGGCGTTGCCCCGGCCCAGCCTCGCGCACCGCGTTGTGCCGATAGAGGCGCACCGAGGACAAGGATAACGCTGTCGGCTTCTCGTCCCTGGACCGTATGCACCGTGCCGATCCGGTCCCGCGTCCAGCCGTACGGATCTGAGGTCCAGCGTTCCAGCAAGCCGGAAGTGAGCAGCCGCTCGCGGAGACGGCGGGCAACGATGACGAAGGGGCTGACGACGTAGAGATCGAGCGTCGGCGTTCCGGCTTCCGCGAGGCGCTGGATCATGGCCAGGACAGCCTCGCCTTCGGCCTCGACCCATTTATCCTCGGTCCGGTCGCCGGCGACGTCGACCCAGTGGGACGGACCCAGCACGTCCCGGATGGCAGAGGTCCGGCGCGGTGTCGCGTGCACCATCAGGCCGGCGTAGGCGACCCGGTTCGAGAGCGAGAACATGGGATCAGCGCAGCGCCGGTGGACTAGGAGCGGGAAACCGACCTGCACCGAGCCGACGTCGTGCTGGAACTCAGCCGCGAACGAGGTGGACGCGTCGGCGACGGCCTGGACCGAGACCCGCGGCGCATTCCAGCGGTCGGGGTCCACGCCGAAGTCCCGACAGATTGTCTCTGCCAGCTCGGTCGGCAATGAGGTCACGGGTTCGATCTGCAGCGGGTCGCCGACAACAACGGCCCGACGGGTGCGCATCAGCGCGCCGACAGCGGCCTGCGGCACTGCTTGACCGGCCTCGTCGACGAGAAGCCAACCCAACGACTGCGGAGGCAGGTAGCCGAACATCCGGGTGACCGAGGCGAAGGTCGTCGACACGACCGGCACCACCAGGAACAGGCTGGCCCAGAGGTCGGGCATGTGCGGCCGCATCTTCGGTTGCCACGCGTTTCGGCCGATCAGGGCGTGGAACAGGTTTTCGAGGTTGTGGCGCAGCGGGACGGCTGCCGCGTCCAGGAAGGCCTTGTGGACGGCGAGGGCCAGTTCGAACACGCGGTCCCGCTGGCGGTGGGCCGCCGCATCGAGCCACGGCGCCGCGATCTGTCTCGCCTCGTGTCCCTGGGCAAAGAAGGCCTCGTCCACCACGCCCCGGCCGCAGCGGGACCGCATCTTCGCGACGCGCCGCTCGGCGGCGTCCCGCGCCGCGAGCGCCTCGCCCACAGCCTTCTCCGCGGCAGTCCGCCCAGCCTCCGCGTCCCTGAGCTTGCGCGCGGCGACGAACGATGCGGCTTCGGCCTCCTCTCGCGCCCAGGCAGCATCGCCGAGGTCGGAGCGCAAGCGATCCATCTCCGCATTCCATCGCTTAGCGGAGGCAGACCCGAACAGGCGTGCGACGAAACCAGGGCGGGTCTGAGCGTGGATCGCCAGCTTCCGCTCGACGATGTCGTGGCGCGCCTTCTCGGTCGTGGCTGCATCGGCCCGCTCGCCGGCCTGTCGGAAGGCTTCGTTGGCCGCCGCCTCGGCTTCCGCAAGAGCCCTGCCGGCATCCGTCGCTGCGGTTCTCAGGCCCGGTAGTCTCGGGAGGTCACGGCGAGCCTGCTCAATCTCATCGAGGTAGCTGCGAACCTCCGTTCGCGCCTGTTCGAAGGTGGTCCGGGCCTCTCGCCAGCGCCGCAGCGCTTCAGTGCGGCTCCGGGGCGGGGCCTCGCGCTCGACTACGATCGGCCGCCGACGCCTCTTGCCCGCCGGCGCGGCTTCGTCGGGCTCCTCGATCCATTGCGGCGTGCCGGCCGCCTCGGCGAGGTAGGTGCGCAGGCCCTTGTTGGGGTCGACCCAGGCTGCCTCACGGAAGGCGAAGCGGTTGGCTGCCTTGCCGAGGACCGCCGCAATCAGCCCCCAGGCTTCGACCTCACCGGAGACGTTGTCGGCGACGGTCTTGAAGTAGCGCAGCCCGGGCGCGTCCGCGGCGATCGCCTTCAGCGCCGGCAGCTCCCGGCTGACGTTCTCGACCGCCTTGTTGTTCGAGGAGGCCACGAGCATCTCGAACCCGCGCAGGCCTTCGTCGACCGTGTGGTAGGCGACCGTCGTGTTCCCGGCGCGTCTCTTCTCGCCGGTAGCGCGGAATGCCTTCTCGGGGTCATCGAAGCCGCACATCGCCTCCGCCCGCTTCACGACGAGCGCGGCGACCATGTCCCGCAGCAGGGTTGTCTTTCCGGTGCCCGGCGGGCCGTTGACGGGAAAGAGGTCGACGCCGGGGCTATTGGACGAGGCGAGGTTGACGGCTCCCTGCTGAAGCAGCGCCAGGGGATGGCGTCCCGGACCGGGCCAGCGGCCGGCGGGGAAGCGCCACGGTGCGACGGCATCCGCCACGAGCCCATCGTCGGTCAGGACGTTCATGCGCTTCAACGGCTTGTCCAGGCCGAGATAGCGACGGAGATTGCCCGTGGCGGCCCCGCTCACGACCAACCTCCGAGCGGCGTCGAGGTCCTCAAGGAAGAAGCTTCCGAGGAGAGGGGCGTCCGGCGGCTCGGGAGCGTTCCAGTAGTGGTAGACGCGTAGGGCGAAGCTCGGCTCTTCGAGAAGGCCGGCTGGCAGCCCGCACTCCTTCACGAGCCATTCGTAGGCGTTTCGGATCATCGCCGCGTCGAGCGGTAGCGGCTTGCCCTCCTTGTCGAGACGGCGCAGCCGCTTGTCGAGCGCCTCGTTGAGCTTCGTCTCGAACTCCGGCCATCGCCCCAGGGCGACGAGGTCACCCTGCAGGGCCCGCGACAAGCCCCAGGCAAAGCTCGACACGGCAGTGGCCGCGCCCTCCTCGACTAGGACGCCGGCTTTGTCGACGGTAACGGTGGCGATAGCCGCAAAGCCGCGCGCCGGTGTTCGGTCCTGATGATTGTCGACGAAGAACTCCATCAACGCCTTAGTCGACGTGTCCATTCGGACGGCACCGAGAACGATCTGATAGAACAGCTGCTTGTTGGGTCGCGCCTTCTCGCCGGGCGGGCGCCACGGCACGCCGTCTGCGAGGTTGGCGATGCGCCGCGTGTCACCCTCCGCCATGTCGGCAGGCTTCAGGTACGTGAACGGGGACAGCACCTCCAGCGCCGTCCAGGCCGACAGGATGTTGCCCGGCTGGTTCGTGACGGGCGGCGGCCGACGGGGCTCGCGACGGCGCTGAGATGAAGGTTCGGCCGTCGGCGGCTGGATCACCGTCGATACTGGGGAGGTGGGGATTTCGACAGCCTGCCGGGCCACGGGCTCGGCTCTTGCCGGCGTCTGGGACGTTGCGGCAGCGCGAGATTGGCGTGATCCGGTTTCCGGCTTCGTCGGCCTGACGGCGCTCCGACCGCGCCCTCCGAGCGCCTCAAGTGCGTTGGCGACCTGCACTTTCAGCCGGCCGGCACGGTCGGTCGAGCGCTGTTCGAGTTCGTGAAGGAGCGCTTCAAGGATCCGTCGATCCTCCTTCGAAGCCGCGAAGGTGTCCTCTAGGACCGCAATCCCCGCCTTTTGATAGGGACGCCGCATTCTATGACTGCAGGCACTGATGGAGAGTTGCCGAAGCGCTGAGCTTCACGATCGGTCCTCCGGATCTCGATGTTGAAGGCAGCGGCAAGACGGCGCCGCGCCCCCTTCTGCGCGGGATAGCTTGGCCGGAAGCTAACGCAGAGCGTTGTGCGTGGGTAGCTGGAAGGGAACGAAGCCCGACTGGGCTTCAGAGCCACCTAGGCGCCGCTGATTGGGCTCTTACCTCCGATAACACCCTCTTATCGCGACTTACCCTTAGGGCCTGGGTGTCACCTTTCCGTGCAATCCGTTGCACGCACGAGCAAGCGGGGTTCTCCTCGTGGTGTGGCGCTCCAGACAGGAAGCCGCCGAAGGCCGAAGCACAAAAGCAGAGACGCGCCCGAAGCAGCGGTTGGCGTTTGCCCGAAACCCGACGTTCCGCTTCGCGCCGATTGTGTTGAAAAACTCCGCGGCGCGATCAAAGTCCTCTATAGCTAGTATTTGTCGCTCGATACGAACCCAGGTGTTGTAGGTTGATGTCCTCGAAAGGGGGGCAAACGGAGTTTTTCAACACAATCCGCCCATCTCGGTCATTTGGCCGAACTGATCGCCTTCTCCATAGCGGTCATTCCCCGGCTGGGCGATTTGAAGCGATCGCCCGTCCGGTACCTCAAGATCGCAGGAAGGTGGTCAGGGTCTGCAGGATGAGCGTCCGGTGCTGCTGTCCCTCGGCGAGCGTGAGCTGCATCGTCGCCAGCAGAGCGGCGCCGGCGCGAGTCGTCAAAGCGCGAGGTGTATTCCTCAATCGCCCGACGCACCCGGTCCCAACAGCGTTTCGCCACCAAACAGCTTAAGCCATAGCTCGTCGAGGCGGTCTCAACTCCTTGTGTGTGGTCCTCAGCCAGTACGGACGGGTCGCCCGCCGACGTAGCATTTAACGTCTGCGATAGGCGAGGTACGCTCTCTCAGCCGCAAGACTGATCGGGACAGGCTTAAACGATGCAGAGCCTCGATACCCTGAGCCCTCCGTTTGATCGCCTGACCCACGACGAGGCGGAGATACTCAAACAACGAATTGACATCGCCTATTTTCGCCCGGGGGCCGTGATCGTGCGCCAGGGGCAAGCATCTGACTTCCTGCATGTCATGATCAAGGGTGCTGTCGAAGCTCGCCACGGCGCAGCGCTTCACGATGTTTTCGGCGCAGGCGACATTTTCGACGCGCGTGCCGTCGTGCATAGCGAAGCGGGCGAAGATTTCGTCGCCGCGGAGGAGACGTTGTGTTTCCTACTTCCACGGAGCAACATTCTCGACCTCGTTCATCGCAACGACGGGTTCGCCGCCTTCTTCTACGCTGAACTCTCGCGCAAACTCGACGCGCTGCCGACACGGTGTGACCCCAGAGGCATAGACTCGGTACTCAGCACCCGCATCCGCGATGCACGCTACAGTGAGGCCGTATTCATCAGGGGCTGCGCCACTTTGCAGGCCGCGGCGCACGCCATGCTGGAAGCCGACACCGACGCCGTGTTCGTCGACGATGGCGAACGGACCGGAGTGGTTACCGGCCTAAAGCTCACCCGCGCCTGTATGATCCGGCGCCTACCCGCCGAGACACCGGTACGAGAGATTGCGCAGTTTGAAGTGGTATCCATCGACGCCGACCAGCTCCTCGTCGATGCCTTGCTGATCATGACGCGGTCCAATAAGCGGCGGATCGCGGTGACCGTGGATCGACGCTATGTCGGACTGTTGCGCGACCTCGACATTCTCGGGCTTTTCGCCGGCAACTCGCAGCTGATTCCCGGTCGGATCGCGCGAGCGACCTCGGTGGCCGACCTGTCAGGTGCAGCTCGCGACATCCAGGACCAGGTCGAACGCCTTCATCGCCAAGGCGTGCGCGTTGAGGCCATCAATAACATCACAGCCGACCTCAACAGTCGGCTGCATGGCAAGCTCTTCGAGATCGTCGCGCCGCCTGCGATCCGTGAAGCTGGTTGCCTTTTCCTTATGGGGTCCGAGGGGCGCGGTGAGCAAAGCGTGCGCACAGACCAAGACAACGGCCTACTTCTCGCGCGGCCAGCTCCTGAGACCGATCTCGCGACATTCCGGGCCGACTTCACTCTGGCTCTGGAGAGCTTCGGCTTCCCGCCCTGCCCCGGCAACATCATGGTGCGCAACCCGCTCTGGTCGCAGCCCATCGATCAGTTCCTGGCGCAACTGCGAACCTGGGTCCATGCGGCCGACAGCGAGGCCGCCATGAACCTGTCGATCTTCGCCGACGCCGTTGCAGTAGCGGGCGATGCCCACGTGCTGGCGGGCGCCAAGGAGGCTCTGATTGAAATGGTCCGAGGCGAGACGCGGCTTCTCGCCGAGGTCGCCAAGTTGATCGACCTGTTCTCGACAGACGATCTGGGCGTGCTCGGCACCGTATTCGCCACGATTGGCTTTCGGCGGAAAGACATTGATCTGAAGCGCGACGGTACCTTCCCAATCATCCACGGCATGCGAGTCCTGTCTCTTGAGCACGATACCTTGGCCGGGTCGACGAGACAGCGCGCTGAGGCTCTCGTCTCACGCGGAGCGCTGGATGCCCACTTCGCCGGAGAGATCCTCAGCGCGCTGACCATCTTCATGAATCTCAGGCTCTCAACGCAGATTGATGCGAGGCATCGGGGCCGGACCGACGCCACGTCTGCCGTCAACGTCGGCGCCATGCCGACCGTGGAGCGAGACATGCTACGCGACGCGCTCCGCATCGTGCGTCGCTTTCGCGAGTTAATCCGCGTCCGCTACAGCCTCACGGGACTCTGACATGCTCCGAAGCGTGCGGCGCGCGATCGACCGAGCACGGATCTCCGATCCTCGCTACGCCTTCCTGTTCGGCGACGCTCCCCCCGACGAGGTCGTAGCTGTCGATTGCGAAACAACAGGGCTCAACCTGCGCAAGGACGAGATCATCACGATTGCCGCGATCCGCATCCGTGGCGACCGAATCTTGACGAGCGAGCGTTTCGAAGCGTTGGCGAAAACCGATCGAAAGTCCGCCCCGGAGGCGATCAAGGTGCATGGCATCCTTGACCACGACCTGCAGAACGGGCGTCCGATGCGCGAGATCATGCCAGAATTATTGCATTTCGTCGGCAGCCGTCCCATCGTCGGCTACTACACGGATTTCGATGTGGGGATGATCGATCGCTATCTTTTGCGCCTTCTGAGAATTCATCTCCCTAACAAGCGAATTGATGTTTCCTCAATGTATTACCAATGCAAGTACAGAGATGCTCCTGACCATTTGTTGATCGACCTAAGTTTTGATTCAATATTAAAAGACCTGAGCATTCCTGCCATTCCCCAGCATGACGCGAGCAACGATGCGTTGATGACTGCGATGATCTACCTACAGCTGCGTGACATGTTGAAGCGAGGCGTTCGGATTCCACGCATGCGCGCTGGTGCTGTCGCCGAATTTGGGATTGGTGCCTAATTGCGAGAAGCCAGAATTTGCCATCTCAACTACATCTTTAAATGACCGAGTAATTGAAAGCTGGTCGCCAAAGTATCAGCCACAAAACTAAATGCAGTGATCAGTAAATAATAAGGCGCCTATGAGATAATCATTGTTTAAACTAGGCACAGCGAGAGATCTATTGCTTGTATAAGGCGCAGCTCTTCTGTTAAACCCCTGCGCGGGGAGCCGATACTTGCCTCACTCGAGCGCGAGCGAGGCCGTGATGAGGAGGGCGGAGAGGCGGGTCATCGGCCGAGGCTCCGCTCGAGTTCGGCGGTCAGCGCGTCGTAGCGGCCGTTGGCGCGCACGACGTAGATGCCGGTGAGGATGAAGGCGAAGACGATGACGCCGACGCCGAGGAACAGGCCGAGCGAGGCGGTGCCGCCGCCGACCTTAGTGGCGAGCAGGGCCTTGTCGAAGGCAATGAGGCCGATGAAGCCGAAATAGACCACCAGCATCAGCCCGGTCAGGATCCAGCCGAAGCGTGTGCGCTCGTGGACCAGGGTCTGGAAGATGGGATTGCGAGTGAGGTCTTCTGGTGCTCGCGGGCCTTCCGAACTCGTGCGTGATCCTGAGCTGAGCGTCTCGGGGCAGCGGCCCCATTGGCGAATTTGTCGTTCAGCAGTCCACTCATGCGGAAATCCTCCACAAATCGGGATTTCGCTTTGCGCGCATGGCTTCAGTCTACTGGGTTTTTTCGGGATCGGCCATACGGGCTGCGAAATACCTCAGAGCCTGTCCGATAAGGGTGTAAAGCGGAGTTGCGTCGCCGGGCTGGCGGTGGATTCCAGGAGGGCAAGCATCTCGAATGTCCGGAAGGGGCACTCCGAGGCATTCAACTGATCCGCGCAGAGAGTCCGGTGACCCACAACCCAAGCCTCAAAGCAGTCGTTCCGCTAACGGCCAAACTCGGAAGCTGATGTCCAATCGGAATGCCAAAGAGCGGACATGCCACACGTCCACGAAGGGCCAGCTGCAAACCGGAACGCGGCAATGTTCCGGGGCTGCATTCTTCATTGCCTCGCTCGGTCCCTTATACCAATCGGTGGTGATCATAACTGATAGGCCCAGTCACGCAGGCCGATGGACATGATCTTCCAAGGCTGGTCGATGAACCGGTTCCAGACCTGACAGCACTGCTCGACAATGTCCTCGTAGGACGAGAAGACGCGGTCGCCGAGCCAGTTGTCGCGCAGGAACTGCCAGACATTCTCGACCGGGTTGAGTTCCGGGGCGCAGGCTGGCAGCGGCAGCAGGGTGATGTTGGCGGGCACGACGAGGTCGTGGGCGACGTGCCAGCCCGCCCCATCGAGGATCAGCACGGCGTGGGCGCCTTCCTCGACGCTGCAGCTGATCTCCCTGAGGTGCTCGTTCATCGCCGCGGTATCGCATCTCGGCATGATGAGGCCGGCACCCTTGCCCTTCTCGGGACAGATCGCTCCGAAGATGTAGGCGT
Source organism: Methylobacterium durans (assembly GCF_003173715.1). NCBI lineage: Bacteria > Pseudomonadati > Pseudomonadota > Alphaproteobacteria > Hyphomicrobiales > Methylobacteriaceae > Methylobacterium > Methylobacterium durans. The sequence continues at coordinate 6,184,080 of NZ_CP029550.1, forward strand.
GGGCCGTGCGTTGGTCCTTGGGCGCCGAGGGCCGGCTGCCGCGGCGCGCCCAGCGGCGGGGCAGCGTGTTCTTCTGGCCGACCCGAGCCTCGTCTGACCACCACACCTCGATGGCCGTGCCAGCCGGCAGCCGGGTTCGGATCGCCCTCACCTCGGCGGGCAAGTTTTTTTGAAGGCTGCCAGTGCGGCCGGGTCCTGCTCATGATGGCGCGGGCGTGCCGACAGCTTGCGGAAGCCGAGTTGTTTCACCGTGCGGCCCACCGTGCTCTCGTCCAGGCTCACGCCGAAGCTGGCGTAGATCCAGGCGGCGAGATCCTTCAGCCGCCAGCGCACCACGCCGTGTCGATCCGGGTCCGGCCCGCTCTCGACGATCTGCGCCAGCGCTTGACGCTGCGCATCGCTCAACTTGGCTGGGTTGCCCGGGGCCTTGCGGTTGATCAGCCCGGCCGGGCCAGCTGCGTTGAAGGCGAGCACCCAATCGCGCACCGTCTGCAACCCTACCACCCCGATCCGAGCCGCATCCGTGCGGCTGCCGCCCTCGTAGATCTCGGCCAGCGCCAGCAGCCGGCGGCTCTGGCCCGCGTCTCGGCTGGCCTTGGCCAGACGTCGAAGATCGTCGGCGTTGAAATCCTCACGCAGAGCAACCGCAGCGGACATGGCAAACCCTCCCGGTTTGCCTCATCGAACCAGATCCGCCGCCGATACGAAACCTCGTGAGTCGCTATCACCGTCGACCGGTATTAGCTAACGTCCGTCGTGGGGCTGCATGTCTCTGGTCCTCCCGCCATTCAGGGAGGACCTCTTGCACGACCTACTCAGCTCAATCAGCGGTGAGCCAGTCTCGACCGGCATCGAACAGGATGGGAGTGCTCCTACCCTCCTGCCCATCGATCATTGGACTGTCAGAAGCCTGCTGCAGAAGGCCATCCGGCGCGGAGATGCCGAAGTCGCTGCACGTGCGGCCGTGACCCTCCTCGCTCTGCGCGGCCCAGCAATCTGGCGCCGCTTCATGGTCATCGCCTTCGAGGATGTCGGGGCTGGCTCAGCCGAGGCTGTCATCCGGAGCGTCGAGCTGTGCCTTGATCCGGGTCGGCGTGAACAGCTTGGAGGTGATGGCCCAGCAGCTGCGTGGCTCGCCCGCTTCCTGGCCAGCGTGCCCAAGGATCGCGGCGCTGACTTCCTGATCTGCGCCGCCAAGGATCACCCCGACCTTGAGGCGGCTCGGCAGCAGGCCGGCAGCTGCTCCGTGAGGGACCGGCTCGCGATGATGCTGGATCCCGATATGCCGCTGGCCGACCGAGCCACCGCAGCCTGGTTCGCCTCCGGCCTCAACCAACCCGGCGAGTGCCGCCTCGGCCGAGGTGATCTCCGCGGGCTCATGGATGCCTTCCTCCAGCTCGGCGTACCTGCGGACCTGGTGCACGCCACCCAGTTGACGGCGCGTAGGACCCGCGAGCCCATCACCCTCATGGTGCCGCTGATCTGGCGGGCAGCGTTCGAAGGTGAGTACCCTGACACCATTGAGGAGCCGGTCCCGACCGCAATGCTGGTCGATGAGGTACCCCTCTACGCCTTCGACAAGCACACCCGCATCGGCAAGCAGGCAATCGGCAGGTTGGCGCGCGAGAACGAGGCGGTGCGCGCCTGCCTAGAGGAGCATGTCCCGGAGTACCGCCACCGCGACGCGGCCTGCATGGCCGCCTTCTACGCCGATGCGGCTCCGGTGGCGCGGCGGCTGGGCTGGCAGGGATCTGCTGCGACCGAGCGGCTTGGCACCGAGAGCGACATGCTGCGGGCAGGCGTGACCGTGGAGGCTATAGATCCGCTGCTCGCCGCAGTGAGAGCCAACCTCGATCACCTGAACGCGATCCGGGCCGAGATCGTCCGGCGCACGCTGGGGAGAGGCTGACATGTCGAACCCTCCCACAGGCCCGAAGCCGCTCTGGGTTGAGCGTATTCGGCTTGGCGACTTTGCTGCCATTCCTGCACCCTTCACCTGGGCTCAGTCCGACGACCTCGCGATGCTGCTCGACGGCTACGCCGTGACGGGAGGGCATGAGCGCCTCTCCCGCGTCTACGCCGCGACCATGCAGGCGATCGATAACGGCACGATCGGCTCGGCAACTGCGCTCGACCTCTGGCTGGCGCTCTTCTACGCTCATCGGGGATACCGCCATCAGGGCACGTGGCCGCGAGGCCGCGAGCGCAAGACACTGGACCGGGTGTGTGAGAGCCTGCGCCAGTCTCTGCTGGCTCTGTCACCCGAGCAGCGGGCGGGTCTTCTCGGAGCACTGCGCGACGGCTTGGCCTTCGTGGAGGCCGAGCTGTGAAACCGCTCCTTACCTCCGATAATCATCCCTTATCATCAGCCACTCTCAGCTCCGGGGGCGTGTCACCTTTCCCTGCAATTAATGGCGGCACACAGGGGCCTCCTCCCGACGAGGTGCTCCAACTCATTGAGCAGAGCCTGTCGGCAAACACGCGTCGAGCCTACCTGTCCGATCTCGCCCATTTCGAGGCTTGGGGTGGCGCCATCCCAGCCAAGCCCGCCACGCTGGCCACCTACCTGGCCGATCACGCCGACCGGCTGCGTATCGCGACTCTCGTCCGGCGTGTCACTGCGATCGGCAAGGCCCATGAAGCCCGAGGTCTGCCCAACCCTGTTCGATCCGAGCTTGTGCGGGCGACGTTGCGGGGGATCCGCCGGACCCGCGGCACACCTCAGCGTGGGGCGCGCCCGCTGCTCAAGGAGGATCTCGGGCTGATCGTGGATGCGCTAGATACCACGCTCCGTGGTCGGCGCGACCGGGCCCTCCTGTTAGTCGGCTTCGCGGGCGGGTTCCGCCGCTCCGAGCTGGTGGGTCTCGATCGCGCGGACATAGCGCCCGTGCGTGAGGGTCTCGTGGTGACCCTGCGCCGCTCCAAAACCGATCAGGCCGGCCATGGACGCACGATTGGGATTCCGTTCGGTCGCACGCGCTGGTGTCCAGTCACAGGGTTGGAGGCGTGGTTGTCATCCTCAGGCATCGAGAGCGGCCCCCTGTTTCGGCCCATTAACCGGCACGGTCACGTTGCGTCCGGGCGGCTCTCCGGCGAGGCTGTCTCGATCATCGTTCGAGAGCGAGCTGCGGCGGCTGGCCTCGACCGGCGAGGGTATTCGGGTCATAGCCTGCGCGCTGGGCTGGCGACGAGCGCTGCGCGTGCCGGCGTCCCCTCCTGGAAAATTCGTACCCAGACGGGGCACGCGTCGGACGCAATGCTCGCTCGGTACGTCCGCTCTGGAGAGTTGTTCATCGACAACGCCGTAAGCGCACTTCTCTGAGCCGCGCAGCTTCTTGGATCACTGATGCGGCGGCCCCGATGTAGGCGCTCTGCATCTCAGGTAGCTCTTGCCCAAGGTCGCGCCTTCGGAGCGTCCGCTTCCGGGCTATCTGGTTTCATTGGCCCGAGCGGCTGAACCTGGCCGGCAGCTGCCGGTCCGCTTTCCGCGCTCAAACCGCAGAAGCAGATGGAGTGGATGGCTCCCGCTCTCGGCGTAGCAGCGCCAAGGTGGTGCTGTCGCGCAGCACGAGCTTGGAGCCGCCACGATGGAGATCACGACCGTCGGCCTCGACCTGGCCAAGAACGTCTTTCAGGTGCACGCCATCGGCCGCACGGGCGAGGTCCTCGTCCGGCGAGCGCTGAGGCGGGCGCAGGTGATGGCCTTCTTCAGCAAGCTGCCGCCGTGCCTGATCGGCATGGAAGCTTGTGGCACGAGCCATCATTGGGCGCGCGAACTTACGGCCCTCGGTCACGCGGTGCGGCTGATGCCGCCAGCCTCCGTCAAGCCCTACGTGAAGCGCGGCAAGACCGATGCGGCGGACGCTGAGGCGATCTGTGAGGCGGTCACGCGCCCGACCATGCGATTTGTGCCCATCAAGTCCGTCGAGCAGCAGGCGGCGCTCGCGCTGCACCGAACGCGCGATCTCCTGGTCCGTCAGCGCACGCAACTGGTCAACATGATCCGCGGCCTCCTGGCCGAGTTCGGCATCAACCTCCGCAAGGGCATTACCCATGCCCTCGCATTCGTGCGGCGCGCCGTGGCCGGTGCGGCGCGCGAGGTTCCCGACCTCGCTGCCAAGGTAATCGCCGTCTTAGCCGCGCAGGCGAGCGAGGTGCAAGACCGCATCCGGCAGCTCGAACGCGATCTCCTGGCTTGGTACCGCGCCAGCGAACTGGCCCGGCGCATCGCGACTGTGCCCGGCGTCGGCCTGCTCGGGGCGACCGCGTTGGCCGCCACCGTCACCGATCCGACCCACTTCCGGTCCGGACGTCAGTTCGCGGCCTGGCTCGGACTGACGCCGCTCAACAACTCCAGTGGCGGCAAGGAGCGGCTCGGCCGCATCTCGAAGATGGGCGATCAGTACCTGCGCCGTCTCCTGGTCACCGGGATGACCTCGCTCGTCCGGCGCAACAAGCATCATCCCAGCGCCGCCGATCCGCTGATGAACGCGTTGCTCGCCCGCAAGCCGGTGCGGGTCGTCACGGTCGCGATGGCCAATCGGGCGGCGCGGGCGATCTGGGCCATCATGGTGCGTGGCGAGGTTTACCGGATGCCGGTGACCAGCGTGGCCACGGCCTGATGGCGAAATCCCTGATCCGTTCAAGCGCGGTACCGCGCGAAGGAGGTTGCGAGGACCCTGTGAAGTGATGGCGTACCGGTCAGACCGGGGACGAGGACAACCCGCCAGATGTCGAGGGCGTCGTAGCCCGCGAAGCAGAATGGGACCTCGTCCGCGGAAACCATCAGGGCCAGCGGTCGATGACCGCGCGAACAGGCCGGACACAAGACGGCACCCGACCAGCCCGCCAGCCTTCAGAGACCCCCTTGCAACGCGGGAGCCATCCACACAGGACATCCCTTGCAGCTCAGGTGACTGGTGCAAGGTGACGCCTTGCGGACGTTTCTCGTACCTCCGATGGAAGCCGGCCGCCGAGGGTGACATTGCCGGAGAAAGTCTCATGCAATCCTGCCTGCACCCCAATGCGCGACGGGGGGGTCTTGCCGCGGATAATGTTCAGAGGCGGCGATCTTCGTGCTATAGGTAGCGGGTGGCCCCGGATATTTGCGGCAGTGATCCGCAATTATTTGACCGAGACCGTATCGATTCGATCGGACGCCGCCATGAACATCCACATCGCTTACGCTGTCCCGGCCTTAGTCCTAGGTCTGTTGTCACCCGCCGCGATCGCACAGAGCCTTCCTGCCCCGGCAGGAAGCCCGCCTGTAGTGGATCCGGGTGGCTTTGAAGGCCGGAACGGGCTCTCCAACTCGCTGAGAGAGCGACAGCACGGTGTCGCCCCCAACACCGACACCGACCTGACGACCGGTTCGGTTGTGCAACCCGGCGAAGACGCAAGAGGAAGCCGCGCAGCCCCGAATCGTTGGAGGGGCATCGAACGATATTGGAAGTGCAATGACCTTCCGCTCAATGGCGATGGCACGCAGAGCGGAGATCTCTAGGCAGCTGTCCAAACCGAGCGGGCGTGAGCGGAGTAGGCCTCCGACGACTTGAACGCTCCGCCCCTTCTGAGCTGGCAAGGGATCCAAGCCATGCACTTCGAGCGCGACACGCGTGGCGACTGGGTGGTTGATCCGGAGCAGCTTGCTGCCAAGCTCGGGGTCAATCCCGGGCACCTCCGGCACGAGATGCGTCTTGGGCTCGTCACCAGCCGCATCGAGGCTGGGAAAGACGCTGACGAGGGGTGTTGGCGTGTCACAGTTCGGACCCGCAAGGCGGCTTGGCAGGGCATCATTGATGATGCGGGCTGCCTTGTCAGCGAACGCTGCCTGCGAACCTCGGGCAGACTGATCACCGGGGCTTCTCACGTTCGCGAGGTCGAGGGTACTCCAAGCGCGGCCGCTCGAACCGACTGCACGACGGAGTAGACGTAGAAGGTCAGCAGACCGCCGAGCACCGCGATGGCAAGGGTGTGCCAGCTTGCAACTGCAGCGGGTGGCACTGCGCCGATCAGCAGATCGCGCGTGATGCCCCCGGTCACCGCCACGGCGAACGAGAGAAGCAGCACACCGAACAGATCGAACCGTTTCTCGACGGCAAGCAGGCCGCCGCTCAAGGCGAACACGAACGAGCCCAGTCCATCGAGAGCGGTCATGACTTGTGGTAGGGCAAATATTTGAATCTGAGTTCTTCTTCCGGAATATGGCCCGCATGGTCGGTAAGGGCTCTCCCAGACGACATGCGCAGAGATAATGTTGCACTCAATCCGCCGCCGCAAAGGCTCTCGCCGCCACAAGCTCCGGACGGTTGTGGTCTGCCCTGACCGCTAGCACCAGCAACTTGGCATAGTTCTGCCTCGCTAGATCGCGGTTTCCCGTCTGCTCCGCCGCACGAGCCGTGCCGAAGATCGCCCGGAAGCGGTTCGGCTCACTCACCTGGACGGCTTGGAACGCCAGCAAGGCCTCGCCTGGACGGCCAGCCTCCAACAGCATCTCGCCAAGCTGCTCACGCATCGGCGCGAGCGGACCGGGCGTGATCACATGCTTCTCGGTGGCGGCTTCGCGGTCTGCCGCTGCCTGAAGCGTCCGGATGCCCTCATCCTGCCGACCCGACGCGAAGGCCACCCACCCCTCTGCAGCCTGACGCTGAATGTCGACCTGCTCCATCCAGTAGGGCTCTTTGGCTTTTAGTTTCTCAACCGCTGCCTTGAGCGCCTCGATGTCCGGTCCGGCTTGGTCGGGCTTGCCTGACCGCGCAAAGCCGACTGCGCGTGTGAAGTGTGTCAGGGCTGTTGTGACCGGAAAATTCGAGGGGAGCGGTGTGAGTGCCTCCGCCTCGTTCCAAGCCCCGCGCTCCATCACGAGGCGCGCCGGCATGGCCGCGAGGGCGAAGTAGGCTGCCCGCAGGAGGGCGGCATTGGCCACCTCCGCGTCGGTGAAGCGCTTGGCCTCGTCCACCACGCGCTTGGCGGCTTCCGTCTGCCCCATCTGCAGGTGAGCGTAGACCATGTAGTCGAGGGCGTGCAGCTCGTCGCCGACCGCCCCTTCCTTACGCGCCGCCTCTGCCGATCGGGCATTCGACGCAACCGAGCTTTCCCAGTCACCGACCCGCGTGAAGATGTGCGAGGGCATGTGGACGGCGGCTGTGTGCCAGAAGGAGTGCTGCAGCTTCATCGCCTGATCGAAGGCGGCTTGGGCTTCTGCTGAGCAGGTCACCGGGAAGTGGACCGTGCCGAGCACCTGATGCCGATGCTCGAAATGAGCGTGTGCGGGTGTCGTGAGCAGGAAGGCGCTGAGCGCGGCGGCGCGCCTGGCGTGCCTCACCGATGATCTCGGACGCCCGATCAGCATAGCCGTCTCCCTTGAACAAGCGGTTCGACACTGGCCGATTAGGATGCAACTTCGTAGATCTGCTCATAGTGCGAAGCAGAAACACGCAGTCGAGGAGGCCAGCTCAAAACAAGGTTACCCCTAAGCTGCCGCGGTGAAATTAAGAAACGTTGCGTGATAGCTGCTGCGCTTCGTTTCATCGATCCTGCTACTTATCAGACCGATGCGGCAGGTTGGCTGTCCTGGGTCATGCACGCTTTGCGATCCATGACACCGGATCGACAAGCGGCGCCGTACTTCTGCCGAGGTCCTTTGGAGCATGTCCTCTGCGATCGCCCGCGCTCCGACATAGTACATATCGCAAAATACTGATCCAACCCACTGATATGATAACCAGAATTTTGAAAGTTGTAATAAAACTTTACCTGTGACACCCTTCAAACTTGAAGACGCCCGATGCGGCGATCTCGCTGACCGCCCTGTCCCGCGCCTCCGCTTCCCGTGACCCTCGCGGTCAACGGCAGGAGGTCGCCATGACTGTCACGCTCAACCCGTCCTCGATCCCATGGACGCGCACCAACGAGGCTGTCAGCCGCCAGTTCATCACCTGCGACGACCCTGACCGAAGGGATCTGCTCTGCGGGGGCGGAGCACTCGCCATGAGCTTGCTGCTGGCGGGTCTGCTCGGCGGATCGCGTCCGGCGCGAGCCCAAGCCCTCGCTGGACCAGTTCCCGAACTCGACGAGGTCACGGTCCGGATCGTCACCGACAGCTACCAGTTCGCTGTCGCGCCGAAGACCCGCAGGGCGGAGAGCCTCGTCATCGAGCATTTCGGCTGGGGCATCAGTCCGGATCGACCGCCCGGCCCGACGATGGTCAGCGAGTTCGGTCTGTCCATGCACGTCACCTCACGGCGGGGGGAGGAGACGCGAAGGACGCTGGTGGACTTCGGGTTCACGCCGCAGGCGCTCAACAGCAATCTCGCATTGCTGGAGTTGCGGCCCAGCGACCTCGACGCTCTCGTGCTCAGCCACGGCCACTACGATCATTTCGGCGGGCTCGCTGGCTTCCTGGCGGCGAACAAGGGCAAGCTGAAATCGAAGCTCCCCCTCTACGTCGGCGGCGAGGATTGCTTCTGCGCCCGTGAATGGACTGCGCCGCCCGTGAAGGGTGATTTTGGCGTCATCGACCGCAAGGGGCTGGAAGAGGCCAGGCTCACCGTCACCTCGACGGAGCGGCCCTCCCTCGTCGCGGGTCACGGCTTCACCTCGGGCCAGATTGGACAGCGCAGTTTCGAGAAGATCCTTTCGCCGAGCGCCATGCGGATCGGTGTCAGGGATGGGGTCGGCTGCGATCCTCAGAGCTTCGCCAAGGCCGATCCACAGCAGGGTCCAATTCCGGACCAGTTCCAGCACGAGATCGCCACGGCCTTCAACATCAAGGGGCGCGGGCTCGTCGTCCTGACCTCGTGCAGCCACCGTGGGGTGGTGAACGCGGTCCGGCAGGCTCAGGCGGTCTCAGGTGTGAAGAAGGTGCACGCGGTGATCGGCGGCTTCCACCTGGCGCCGTATCAGCCGGAGTACCTGCGTGAGACCCTCGCTGCGCTGAAGGAGATCGGACCGGACCACATTGTCCCGCTGCACTGCTCTGGCGAGGCTTTCTACGAGATGGCCAAGGCCGAGATGCCGACGAAGCTGGTTCGGGCTTACACGGGCACGCGGCTCACGTTCTCTGCCGCAGCAACCTGAGATCCGAGAGCAGGATCATACACGCACACTGTGGGAGGCCGCCGCACGTCGCGGGAAGCGTTCCGTACGGTCCAGACATCGAACCGCACTGCGGATACACGTTCGGGCCTCCGGCGAGTGGAATGCCAGCACTCCAGTACCGTGTCGGACCGCTCGTATTTGTTCCTTCGAGCTGACCTGCGATGATGACGGTTCTGAAGCCCAAAGGGCGCGCCATGATGTGGTCGGTCGCTGACGAGCTTGCGGTCACGAAACGCCACCTCACCGAGGAAGAAGCGCGTCGGGCCGTGGAGATCGCACGCGTCGCAGAGCAGATCCGGTGCGGCCAAGATCCCGCTGCGGCGGAGCAGGCACTGCGGGAGACCGAAGCCACTCTGGCGACCCTGCGGGCGCGGCGGTCGTCGCTCGAGGCCATACAGAAGCATCCTTGACGGAAGCTACGCGTTGATTTTTTTGATGAGGTTTTCCAGTTCGTCCAGGGCGGCGCCGATCACGTCAGCTTGGACCTTGATCTTTTCAGCATTCAGCCCGGCAGCGGCATCCGACGACCACCAGATGCCGCTGTCGGCTGAGCGGAGCATGTCGGTCAAGCGCTGGTGCTGAAGCGTTAAAGCGTCCAATGCGGTCTGATTGTCCACGGCGCTGTCTCCTGCTTGGCGCCGAGCATATGTCAGCGCAAAAGGATGCGCGAGCGAGCCGAGCGGACCAGACCCCTACCGCCTACTCGTCGGCCTTCGTCGGCGTCAGGCTCCCGCCGGGCGTGGTCGGCGCCGTCAGGTGGAAATGCTTGCGGTCGCCCGTGACGGCCTCCGCCAGCCCGTCAATCGCGTCCACGATCCCGCTCGCGGCCACGTAGACCGGCGAGTGGATCGGCGCTCAGGATAGAATGCGCGATCTCACCCGGCCATCAGGCCGCGTCCAGCCATGTGGTCGACATGCTGACAGTCGCCGTGAGCACGACATCATCGCTCTCGTCGCGCACCGTCGCACCAAGGCGGCTGTGCATGTGTTCGAGCGGGCGCTCCCTCGCCACGTCGCAGAGCAGCCTCAGCGCGCACTCGCTCACCGCGTCCGGGCCCACACACTCCTGCCCGCGGGTGTCGCGCGACGAGAACTTGCTGTTGTGAATGTCGAAGAAGTAGCGTGCCACATGGCTCTCCGCAGGTCATCGGCGGGAGCACACGCCTCTCTCAGCGGCTGATTGCCAGGGATCGGATCAGCGGTGAGCCACCTTAGGCCCTGCTCAACCACATAGCCACGCAATTCGTCGGAGCGGCCCGCAATCCTCACGCCTGCCCAGTTCGGCGCAGAAGATGCAGGTAGTTCGGATTGAAGTGCGCGAAGGCTTGCAGGCGGGCAACATCCGGCACCGTGAGCATGCCCTTAGCCAGAACAATCAAGCCATCCGAGCGCAGCTGCTGCAGGGTGCGGTTCATATGCACGGCGGAGATCCCGAGCGCATCGGACAGTTCATTCTGCGTTAGCGGGAGTTGACAGCTGTTTGATGCTGCGAGCCCGACTGCCTGGAGCCGCACCAGCAACTCGCAGAAGAGGTGGGCTGTCTGGGCCTCCGAGGAGCGTTGGCCCATGCCGGTGAGCCATTCGCGCAGTATGCCCTCATCGACCAGCGTCGCCCACCACAAGGCGCGGGTGATGCGAGGATGGTTCAGGGTCAGTTCCGCAATGCTCTCGCTTGAGATCGCCACCATCGTGCACCGGCTCAGCGTACAGATGCTGTGATCCATGAAGCCGAGGATGGCGACGTGCAGATCGCAGAAATCACCTGGGATCAGGAAGGCCAGGATCTGACGCTTGCCGTCCGGCAGGACCTTGTAGCGACAGGCCAGTCCGCTCATGACGAGGTGGACCACCTCCGGCCGTTCGCCCTCTTGGATGAGATCCTGCCGTGCCTCGACCTCACGGGTTCGAGTGCACAATGCTTCCAGCGTAGCTTTGTCCGCATCGGAGAGAGCGGCACCGCGTTCGAGCTTCCTGATCAGCGGATTTGATGCTGGCCGAAGTGGTGGTGAGCCGTTGGCGAACTCGGACATCCATCAGCTAGATAGCCAAAGGACGCGAGGGTCAAATCGCCGGCCGGGCATCCATGTGAACAGCTAAGGCTACTCGATCCTTCAGCAGGGCTGCCGGTTTTACCTCGCCAGCAACGCTTGCCCCTCACGCAAGCTGATGGAGGATCGCTTCATCCGCGCGCAAGCGTGTTGCTGCGTCGAGCCCGCGTGCCGAGCACCAGTCTGCGAAGGCGCGCTCGCGCGCCTCGTATGCTGAGCGCAGAGCGCTGCCCGGCTCACCACGCCCGCTCGGCTTGTCGCGGTGGAAGTATGGGTTGCCACCGTAGCGGCCCCGAACCTCGCGCGCCCAAACCTCGTCAGCAGCCGCAAACTGCTCATCGATCTGCGCAAGCCGATCTGGGTGCACCACGGCAGGGCTCCTCCAAGAAGGGGAACCCTCGCCACCCAAAACAGCCCAGGCAATACCAGATGTTATAGCGGCCAAGGCTCACAGGAACCCGCTGCCTGAGTGATCCTTGAAGGCGTTGGCGCGGCGGATGTAGCTGGCGACCGGTTGGTGGCTGCTCTACCTGCTTTCGATATCGCTCCGTTCCCAACCGAAGAGCGCTAAGCCACGCGCCGTCAAAGTCACTTGAGAGCTTCGTGGCTGACCCTCAGGCGTAAGGTCTCTGAGATATGCTTCATCAATCAGCCACGTTCCAAGCCTAGCAATCGGATTCGTCGCCCCTCTATCCTGCTGCTTCTCTGAGACCCCGTTTCATAAGGCACGTGCCAGCCGCCTGACGAGGATCATTGCGGCGGCGAGGATGAAGAAGGCGAGAGCTGAGGACGCGGTAGCCTCATGGTCACGGGCGAGCCTTCGGCAGCGACTGATCCAGCCGAAGGTCCGCTCGATCACCCAACGCCTGGGCTGAACGGCAAAGCCTTTCTGACCTGCCTCAGGCTGGACGATCTCGACGGTGATGGCGGTAGCCGAAGCAACGCGCTCGCCCTGATAGGCGCGGTCCGCAAAGCAGTGGGCCAGGAACGGCCAGACCCCGCGCGAGGCGCGCAGCAGTGCGATGCCGCCGTGGCTGTCGTGCAGGTTGGCGGGCGAGACGGCGGCCACGAGGAGGCGGCCGTCCGTGTCGGTCAGGGCGTGGCGCTTGCTCTCCACCACGCGCTTGGCTGGATCGTAGCCTCGCTCGCCCGCAACACCGACGCCGCCCGAGCGCGCGGCCTGCGCATCGAGGATGGCGCCGGTCGGGCTCGCCTCGCGCCCAACCCGCTCGCGGTCCGCTATCGTGAGAGCATGGGCAAGGCGCTCGAACAGGCCGTCCTGTGACAGCCGCAGGAACCAGCGATGCACTGTGGACCAGGGCGGAAAGTCCAGGGGCAGATGCCGCCAAGCGCAGCCGGTGCGCAGCACGTACAGGATGCCGTCGAGGATGGAACGCAGCGGCCAACGCCAGGGGCGACCGGTCGAGACGGGGGTCGGCAGGAGCGGCGCAACGATGCCCCATTCGGCATCTCTCAGGCAGGTTGCGTAAGGCAAGCTCTCGCGCGCAAGCTCGGCGCGGGCGGCGGGCGTCCACATTGGGGTTCCAGGGTGAGCGTCAGACACTCTCCCAACGCCCGCGACGCCTGCCGCTCACTCAACCGCCAAGCTGTCCAACCCCTTCTGAAACGGGGTCTGAGTAATTCGGGAAAGCGTCAATTCGATCATGCGGAGCAATAGATGCCAATTACACCCCGGGGCCCGCTATTGCGCCCTGAGCAGCTCTTGTTTGCAGGGAGCACGAGGGGGACTGCAAACGGGTCATTCGGAGCCCTTGCGCATGCTGCCGGCTCAGGCCGCGGCGTTCAATCAGCTCTGGCAGATTGTTAGGCTGTGTGCGGGAGCAAAGTCGTCCGGGCAATCGCCCCTTTGATTCGGACGCGCATTTGCCTCTGCAGGCGCGTCTTGTTTCGAGGCCTCGACCTCACCGGCAGCGTTCACGAATTTGGCCGCAAGACAGCGTAGGACTGTGATGCGGCGGTCGGCTTCGAAGCGATCATTGGCGCCCGGTGGCGCTCCAAAGTCGACGGCCGCGGTCTCGTCAGCAGACTGCTCCAAGCGGATCGCCAGCCGTTGTAGGGATTGCGGACCGGTGAGATTTGCCCTCGCATCCTCAGTTATGGAGGACGCCAAGGTGGATAGTGAAGGCTCAAGATCCATCCGCCAACTCTGCTGGTAATTCGTCGCGAGGAGTTGGCTCTGAGAGCCTGTTTGAGGTCTTGTTTTCAGGCGGGATTGTTGAGGGCGTTGGCGGCCATGAGGCTGGCGACGCAGGCGAGGCGTCCCGTTGCAACGTCGAGGCGACCAGCGCGCTCACGGAGCAGGCCACCCCAGTGGCTGAGCCAGCCGAAGGTTCTCTCTACGACCCAGCGCCGCTCCAGCACGACGAAGCCCTTCTGGTCCGGCTGCTTCTCGACCACGCGGTGGCGCATGCCGTGGAGGTTGCACCATTCTTGGCAGCGCTCGGCCGTGAAGGCACCGTCGAGGAGAGCCAGACGCAGGCTGGGCCACGTCTGCTTGCCCGCATCCAGCGCCGGCAGCGTGTCGCGATCCTGCACGTTGGCGGGCACGACAGCCAGCGCCAGGACGTGCCCTTGGGCATCCACCAGAGCCACGCGTTTGCGCCCGACCAGCTTCTTGGCACCATCGTAGCCGCGCGGCCCGCGGACCCCGATGCACTTGACGCTTTGCGTGTCGATGACCGCCAGCCGTGGATCGGGCCGACGTCCGCAACGCCGCCGCTGACGGCGCGCCAGAGCCCGCATCAGGCTCTCGAACAGGCCCTTCTCGATCCAGCGCCGGAACCAGCCATAGACCGTGCGCCAGGGCGGAAAGCCGGCCGGCAATGCCCGCCAACCTCCGCCCGTCCGCAGGTGCCAAGCGATCCCGGCCAGCACTTGACGCGCCGCTGTCGCTTCTGGACGGCCCGGCGGATCGGCTCGTTTCAGAAAACAGGCCACCTCGTCCAAGCCAGCCTGCAACACCATGTCCTTCAGGCGCGACTCATGACGCGTCCGATGTCGGTCCGTCCACATCTGCTCTCCACTCCGCCCCGCCAGGCGGAATTCATGTTGGCTTATGAGACAGATGGGGACGGCCGGCGGAGGTGCTCAAACAGGCTCTGAGTGAACCACTGGAATTCGAGGCCGGTCAGTCTTGGGCTTGCCATCGTGTTCTCCTACTGCTCCAACGGCCTGCGCCTCGGGCCGGAATATGCGCGCCGCTATCACGGCACCCTCGCGGCAGATCCGTCTGACCATCGGAAGCCATTATTTGCTCTGAAGGGCGCCACTGTTGGTCGCTCAGTGGCTAAGAGCCTCTAACAAAACCGGTTGCGGCGCGTTGAGAGGAAATGGCGAAACCGCTCCTTCCCGACGGCCTGTGGGCCGTGATCGCCCCGCTGCTGCCGCCTGAACCGGCCAAGCCTAAGGGTGGGCGCCCTCGAACATCCGACCGCGTAGCGCTGACCGGCATCTTGTTCGTGCTGCGCTCGGGCACGCCTTGGGAGCTGCTGCCGCGCGAGATGGGCTGCGGCTCGGGCATGACCTGCTGGCGACGCCTGCGCGACTGGCAGAAGGCTGGAGTGTGGGACCGTCTGCAACAGGCGCTGCTCGACCGGCTGGGACGCCAGAACGGCATCGACTTCAGTCGCGCTTCGCTCGACAGCGCCTCGATTGCCGCCAAAAGGGGGGCTCGGCGACGGGCCCGAACCCGACTGATCGCGGCAAGCCGGGCACGAAGCGCCACGTCCTCACCGATGCGAGGGGCATCCCTCTCGCGCTGAGCCTCACAGGGGCCAACGTGCACGACAGCCGGATGCTGGAGGAGGTCGTGGATGCCGTCCCGCCGATCCGCCAGTGCTGGGGACGACCGCGCAAACGCCCCGCCCGGCTGTACGCCGACAAGGCTTACGACCACCGCCGCTGCCGTCGGGCTCTTACCCGCCGGCGCATCCAGCACCGCATCGCCCGCCGCGGCATCGAGAGCAGTCAGCGTCTCGGGCGTCACAGGTGGGTGGTCGAGAGGACGCTGGCCTGGTTTGCCCAGTTCCGCCGCCTTGCCATTCGCTACGAGCGGCGGAGCGATATCCATCTCGCCTTCTCCACGCTGGCCGCAGCCCTCATCGTCTGGCGCTTCATCGAACGATGGTTTTGTTAGACGCTCTAACATTACAGTTGCAGGGCGAAGCTCCTATCTGAGTGGTTTCGGATGGGAGAGCGTGATGTCCTCAGCCTCGCTCGAATCCACGCTGGAGCTCTGGTCGATGACACTGCGGCAGGCCAAGCAGCGCATCCGCCCGCTGTTTGCCGCCCCCAGTGTCGCCGCCTCCGCCAACGCTTTCCTAGACGGCTTGCTCGGGGGTGAGCGGCGCAAGACCGGCTGGATGCGCGCTGAAGCTGCTGGTGATCCAGGCCCCTGGCGCCAGCAGGCCATCCTCGGTCGCACGCACTGGGACGCGGAGGCGCTGCGGGATGTGGTGCGTGACTACGTCCTCGAGACGCTCGGCTCACCTGACGCGGTGCTGGTGATCGACGAGACCGGCTTCCTGAAGCAGGGCAGAGCCTCGTGCGGGGTGAGCCGGCAGTACACGGGCTCCGCTGGCAAGATCACCAACTGCCAGATCGGGGTGTTTGCCGCCTACGTCTCGGATCAGGGCCACGCCTTCATCGATCGTCAGCTGTACCTGCCCAAAGCCTGGACCCAGGATGAGGACCGCAGGCGGGCTGCGCATGTGCCGGAGGCCGTCACCTTCGCCACCAAGCCGCAGCTGGCGCTGGCCATGATCGAGCGGGCGCTCCAGGCAGAGGTGCCGTTTGCCTGGGTGGCGGCCGACAGCATCTACGGGGTGGGCGAGATCGAGCTGGCGCTGCGGCGCGCCTACAAGGGCTACGTGCTCGGCGTCACCGGTCAGCATCGGTTCTGGTCCTGGGACCAAAACCTCGACGTCGCGGGCACTGCTGAGGAGATCGCCAAGGATCTCTCCGAGACAGACTGGATCCGGCTCTCGGCCGGAGCTGGCACGAAGGGGCCGCACCTGTTCGACTGGGCCTACCTGCCGCTGGCCACGCTGCCGGCGGATGCGCTCGACGCCGCGCTTGATCAGAGCGTGTGGACGCGCGGCCTGCTCGTGCGGCGCAGCCTGTCGGACGGGAGCTTCTCCTACTTCACGACCTGGTGCCCGGCCGGCACGCCGGTCGAGAGGCTGGTGGCCGTGGAGGGGCGACGCTGGGCGATCGAGGACGCGTTCGAGACCGCCAAGACGGAGCTGGGGCTGGCCCACAACGAGAGCCGTTCGTGGCACGGCTGGCACCGGCACGTCAGCCTGGTGATGCTGGCCTTTGCGATGCTGGCGCGGGTGCGCCGGCTGACCAACGGAGCGCCCCCAAAAACGCCGCTCATCGCCAAGCTCGCTGGTGCCGTGGTCCATCCAGGAGATCCGGCGCGTGGCGATGCGGCTGGCGCAGCGACGCATTGAGCCCGCGCTCGTGCTCGCTTGGTCAGCCTGGCGACGCGCTCACCAAGCTGCCGCGCGACAGGCGCACCTCAGAACGAAATTGCAACTGTAATGCTAAGCTGCGGCCGAGCCGCCAACTCGCGTTTGCACAGGATCTCAAGATCTTGGCGAAGCTGATGGCTCTCGCGGTTCTTGCGACCGAACTCGGCCTCAAGTGCCACTACAAATCTTGCCTAGTGCGGCTAGAGCTTGCACTTCATGGCGGAATTCAGCTTAGCCCAGAGTAGGAAAGAATCGCTCGTAGAGATAAAGCACCCGATCTGGATGCACGCAGAGCTGGCCCTGCTAGACAGCCCATTCAAGGTTCCGCTCGGCGTCATGAACTTTGCATTCAGGTTTGTAGTCTCCAGCTGGAAGCAGCTTCAATAGCTTGTAGGCGCATCCCCAAGCTGAAGCACTAGTGCTGAGTCTATATTGTCCACGTGCACCGCTCTAGGCATGCCTCGTGAATTTGCTGAAAGCGTAGC
The DNA here is from genome assembly GCF_003173715.1 of Methylobacterium durans. Lineage (NCBI taxonomy): Bacteria > Pseudomonadati > Pseudomonadota > Alphaproteobacteria > Hyphomicrobiales > Methylobacteriaceae > Methylobacterium > Methylobacterium durans. Next base: position 6,201,207 of record NZ_CP029550.1, read on the forward strand.
GATCTTCATGCATGGCGATCTTCTTCATTACGCCAGCCACATCCCGATCAGAGCACTGGAGTGCACCCTGTCTGAGCGGACAGGCGGCGGGGCGGGTTTAGGCACTCCGGCTGAGGAACTCTCGGGGCGAGAGCATGCGCAGGCCGGAGCGCGGGTGGATGGTGTTGTAGTCCTCGAACCAGCCGGGCAGAAGCCGCATCACAGTCTCGGCGTCCGGCAGGATCGTGAGGCGGGCGTAGTCGCGCTTGAGCGTCTTCACGAACGCCTCTGCGATGCCGTTGCTCTGGGGCGAGCGCGCCGGCGTGAACAGCAACCGCAGGCCGAGCGCAGCGGCCGTTTGAGCAGTCTGCTTGGCGATGTAGGCGGAGCCGTTGTCGGACAGCCACTCGACCGGATGCGGTGTCTTTGTCGCGCTGAACCGGCGCTCGGCGCAGGCAAGCATCAGGTCGCAGACCATCTCGGCCGAGACACCCGCCGTGGTCGCTGACCAAGCCATGATTTCGCGATCGCAGGCGTCGATGGCAAACAGCACCCGCACGACTGCGCCGTCCCGGCAGCGCAGTTCGAGGTGGTCCGAGCACCATCGCACGTTCGAGTGTAGTGCGACGACGACGCCGTCGTGGGTCCGGCCGGGACGGCGGGCAGTGTGCGGCGCGAGGGTGAGCCCGTTCGCCCGCAGGATGCGGAGCACGCGCTTGGCGTTGATGACGGGCTCGCCGCGCGAGCGCAGCACCCGGTTCACCAGCGCAGTGACGCGGCGGTAGCCGTAGCTCGGCCGCGCATCGACGATCGCGCGGATCGTCGGCAACAGCAGCGCATCCTTGGGCTTGCGGTAGGGGCCGCGCGGCCGGGAGGAATGGCTCAGGCGCTCGGTCAGATGAGAGCGGGCTACGCCGAGCGTGTCGGCGACCGCCTTCACCGCGAACCGCCCGTCGGCTCGCCCCAGGAGGCGAGCGGCAAGCTCAGTTTTTTTGTGCGCGCGAGGTCGAGCGCCTCCTTCAGGATCTCGACTTCCATGGTCTTGCGCCCGAGCAGGCGTTCGAGATCGCGCACGCGCCGTTCCAACGCGCGCACCCGGCTGGTTCCGACGACCTCCTCGTCGGCTTGCACGGCCTGATGGCCGCCCTCCAACATGCGTCGCTTCCACGAGAACAGCAGGCTCGGCGATATGCCGTAGCGGCGGGCCACGAACGATACAGACGAGCCGGGCTACTGGCTCTCCTCGATGAAGCGGATCTTCTCGGACGTGGACCAACGACGTCGGCGCTGAACGCCAGCCAGGATCTCGCCGTGCACCGGCGGGGCAGTCGGATCAGGTGACATAGCCTTACCCATAGGCTTGCGCCTATGCCTTCGTGAGCTATGCCGCCTGTCCGGTCAAAACGGGGTGCAGTTCAAGCAGACCCTCGCTCCTATCAGTGTAGATCGAGGATGGATATGAGATAAAGACAAGCAACCGCGACCAGCACTGTCGCGATGACAGCCTGGTTGAGCTTGTCGCTCAGGAAGTTTGAAAGATAAGCTCTAGACATAGTGTCCTCCGAATAAACGGCATAGATTTGCTCGCCTCCATTCTGCGGCGCGCGTTCTCAGCGGCGCAATGCCGCCTCGAGTTCTTGTGGGTCGACGGGAACAGCCTGCAGGGAGCCCGATCCACTGTGTGCAAACGGAAGATAGATGGTGGTAGCGACACGCCGATAAGCCAAAAAGGAAAGGCCTTCGAGCAACTCCTCATCGGTGTCGACCGTGTAAGTTCCGGCTGGCTGCTGCTCATCGAGCCTGCTCAATGTGAAGGGCAGATCGAAGGTCAGCGTCTTTCGGGTCGTGCGCATTTTTGCCTCCGCCGCCGACATAAGAATAATAAATCTTCCAAAATCATCATATCATCTGGCCAGAATATTCCCTAATTATATTTTTTCTGTTCGGATTTATTTTCAAAGATGCCTTGTCGATCGCCCGAGCTCTCGCCACATACATTAGGATGTCGCCGCTTACTCGCGCCGCCGGCGCGATTTGTACGATGACAAACTGCGGAGTTTCGCCCGATGTACCGGATCATTTTTCGGAAAGAGCGGACGGCATTGGGCTCAAATGCGTGGCGCGGTGATCTCGCCTCCGCGAAAGCCCAATGCCAAGAGGATCTTGCACTTCGCCACATGCAGGATGGCGCCACTTCGGTCGAACTGGTCGACGGCGACACCCAAAAGGTCGTGTACTCGTGCACCGTTGGTGCAACTCGCACCCCCACCTAAGGGCTCGCCGAGTGTCGGAAAGGGCAATGTGCAGTGCCGAATGAGTGCCCTCCCTCAAGTTCGGCGCTTTATCCAATCAAATAGCGGGCAGGACAGATCTTCAAAACTGTTGCTGGCCGCGCAGTTCCTACTCGCCATGAGCGCCCTCTAGCGGCCAGTGCATGGCCGCACAAGGCTCGCTGCATGCTTGCCGGCCAAGAGTTGTATTCACCAACTGCCGCTACATTCGATGTAAGTACTATGAATTATCGTCAATTCTCTTGAATTTGGTTCTTCAATTTCTCTAGCAAATTCAGCTGAAGACGCACGGCTTAGCGTCGCCTGCAGTGGTTCTCTTGACATCGTTGTACATGCGACCCGCATGCTCGCCTTCCCGGCCCTTATTACGCTGCTAAAGCGGTCGCCGGCCAGCTAGTTTGCCCGAGAAAGCCACCGCGGCAGGGCGAATGGGAGCGTCGACAACAAAAGGACTTCCTGGGCGGCGTAAGGAGACAGCCATGAGTTTTGCTCCCGATGCCGCTGAAGCGGCGACTGACGCGTTGCTGCAGGCCATCGTCAAGAGCGAGCGTGTTGCCGCGACCTTCAGTGCCGTTTGCGACGGAGGATCCCTCACGACATGGCGGGAACCCGGCCGATCGCTGCTTGGCCCGAGTTCCAGCGGTCCGATCACAGATCCCGTTGGAACGCGCTACTGGGCAGAACTTCACCGGCTCGGTGAGGGCATCTTTGCAGACGGAGGCCTCGATGCCTTGGACGAGGCGAACATGCACGTTGTTCAGATGGACCCGCGGCACTCGGACTGGCGCGCCATGGTGCTGGAGAGCGTATGGTTCGATATCGGCCGTGCCGCGTGACTCTGCGCAGAGCGATCCGCGATTCCCGGTGCCTTCCTGTGGCCCGACTGGCTGGCCGGGGCCGGGCTGATGGGGAGGATCAGCTTAGGAGCAGCGGTGTTGGGCATGAAGCGAGGTCAAAGACCGCGCGGAGCGGCCTAGATGGAGGATCCTTCCGACGCCGAGAGGTCCTCGCTCCTCCCCGTCCATCCCGGAACGTTCGCCTACCTCAACTGATAACAGAAGAGCCTGCTGAATCAGATGGTGAACTCCCACTGGCTTGCGATCATCATTCATACTTAGGCGAACTGCTGTTGCCAGTTTCTCTGGCCGCATCAACCCCTCGAAGAAGCTGCTGGGACGGCGGGGTCCCACGGATCGCACTTCTCGGACTATGGCCGCGATGATGGGCTTCCAGATCCGGGGCTTGCGCTGCCTGTAACCGGCAGAGAACGGGCTTTGTCGAGGAGCGTGACAGCGGCGTCGACGCAGTCCTTCAACGTTTCACGAGGGCCGCATCGGACATAAATCTTTGCATCCCCAATCGTCATGTGAAATGACGAACCTCGTCGCGACGCGCCGTCTAAATAGTCTCGCCTATCGTCATGGTCTCGGTCCTCGTCTCGGCGATATCTGCTGTCATCTTTCTTGCCATAGTCTCTGTCGTATGAGCCGCTTTTTTCATCATCCCTAGACGAGCTTTGGGCGAGTGCAGCAAGTGGCAATAGTAAGAGGCAGGCTGCAGCAATAAGGCCGGGTGCATACGGACGCATGATACCGCCTCCCTCTAGAGTATCCGTTGTGATCAAGCGACTTTTTGCTGCCAGGTTCGGCCGTCTCTGAGGAGGGCATTGGCGAGCAGGAGGAGCTTGCGCATGACGGCGGTCAGGGCGAGCTTGGGCGGTTTTCCTGCGGCGCGCAGCGCCTGGTACTTGGCCCTCAGGTCCGAGTTGAAGCGGGTCGCGACGAGGGCTGGCATGTAGAGGGCCTGGCGCAGGCTGGCGCGCCCGCCGCGGATGAAGCGCCGACCCTGGCTCCGGCCGGAGTCGCGCGCCATGGGGGCCAGCCCCGCCAAGCTTGCCGCTGGTCCTGGTTCGAGGCTGCCGAGCTCGGGCATCTCGATCAACAGCGCGACCGCGGTGGCCACGCCGATGCCGGGGATGCTCGCCAGGATGGTTCGGCGGCGGTCGAGGTCCGGGTCGGCGCCGCACAGGGCGTCGAGTTCGGCCTCGATGGCGGCCAGTTGGGCCTCGATCTGCCGGAGGCGCTGCAACGCCTGCCGTTTGAGCAGGGCGGCGGTGAGCGTCTTCTGCCGATTGAGCGCGGCGGTACGGTCCTTGATCAGCGCCTGCCGTGCGCCGTGCAGTTCGCGCATCGTGCCCAACAGCGGGGTCGGCAGGGATCGCACCGGCGGTTCGAGCAGGGCGCCCAGCCGCGCCAGCATGGCCGCGTCGCAGCGGTCGGTCTTGGCCAACCGTCCAGTGGCCTCGGCGAAGCGCCGGGCCTGACGCGGATTGACCTTGGCCAGCGGCAGGCCGGCTTGGGCGAGGGTACGCTCGAAGGCGCGATGGTAAGCGCCCGTCGCCTCGTAGACCACGCGAGCGAGCGTATGCGGCGCCAGCCACGCGATCAGCGCGCGGTGGCCTCGGGCGTCGTTGGTGAAGCGCCGTTCGCTCCCGCCGGGATGGAGGCAGGCGTCGAGGTGATCCTTGCCGATGTCGATACCGGCGGTGACAGGGGTAGAGTGCTCCATCTTTTCCGCGTCCTTGGCTTGTCATCCGGGCCGCAATGCCCGGGTATCCGTTCAGGCCACGAGGAAAAGAGAGGGGTGGTCATACTCTAGCACGGCCCGCGACAGCCGGCGTTTTCCCGACCCGTCCCCTCCCGCCGCCGGCGCGAGGCGAACGCGCCGGCGGCGATCCAGTCTGGCCGAGCTGGACGCCAAAGCCATAAGACAATGTTTGATCCCAGGGTTTGATGGTGCAGTTTTCTCACGAGAGTGGAAGGACGCGCTATGGGCCAGGTTCAGCACGGGAGCGCCACGACGACAGCGGCAGTCCGTCGAGCGATACAGCATAGTCAAGCGAGCCTGAGGGCGTTGGCGGCCCGTTACGGCGTCAACCCGAAGACCGTCGCGAAGTGGAAGAAGCGGTCCTCGGTGGCTGACCGGAAGACGGGGCCAACGGAACACCGGTCTACGGTGCTGACGGCCGAGAACGAGGCGGTGATCGTCGCCTTTCGCCGGCACACCCTGCTGCCACTCGACGACTGCCTCTACGCCCTGCAGCCGACGATCCCGCACCTTACACGCTCAAGCCTGCACCGGTGCCTGCAGCGCCATGGCATCTCGCGGCTCCCCGAAGTGGATGGCGACAAGCCGCTACGTGCAAAATTCAAGCGCTACCCGCTCGGCTACTTCCACATCGATATCGCCGAGGTGCACACCAAAGAAGGCCGACTCTACCTGCTTGTGGCGATCGACCGGACCTCCAAGTTCGCCTTCGCCGAGTTGCACGAGAAGGCCACGCGCCGGGTCGCCGGCAACTTCCTGCGGGCCCTTGCTGCCGCCGTTCCCTACAAGATCCACACGGTGCTCACCGACAACGGCACGCATTTCACCGAGCCGTCCGGGAACACTTGGACGCCGGAAGAGATCAGAGCGATGCGCGCCGAGAAGGTGCTGTTCCGCTGCCACTCCTTTGAGGGCGCCTGCGCCGACCTCAACATCGAGCACCGTCTCACGAAGCCGCGCCATCCCTGGACGAATGGTCAAGTTGAGCGGATGAACCGCACGATCAAGGACGCCACCGTCAAGCGCTTCTACTACGACAGCCACAGTCAGCTTCGGCAGCACCTCGCCGACTTCGTGGCCGCCTATAACTTCGCCCGCCGCCTCAAGACGCTACGCGGCCTCACGCCCTACGAAGCTATCTGCAAAGCTTGGACGGAGGAGCCCTCTAGGTTCACCCAGAACCCGCACCACCAAATCCCGGGACCAAACATCTAGATTGCAAGACTTCGGTCGCTCCGAAATGGCTGGCGATGCTGCGCTTCCCAGCAGACGCAGGCAAGCGGTTGGAAGCGGACGTAAGGGCCCCGGGCCCGTTGCAGAGGTCTCAGTTTCCGTGCCTGAGACCACGAACACTCCCTGTAAGCGCGATTGCGGCACCGAGTCGGAGCTAGCGCCAAGCCCCTACGTGGGAACACAAGCGCCTTCCTCCTCGACGGAAGCCGGCGAAGAGCTGCTCCTTTGATCTGGGCTGATCCTCTGAGCCAGCCCGGACAACAGTGAGCCGCCTTGTTCGTCGCGTCCTCAACACACCGGTGAATGCCACGGAGTTGGGACTCACCCATCCGGGTCGGGATATCTCGGCTCGAAACCAACTACGGAACGGGAAAAATTCGCCGGCGTTGACTTGAGAGTTCTTTCTGAACCGCGGTTATCACTTAGAGAGGTGCGATCAGTGTCTAGCTGAAGGGGACTTCCAAATGTCCGCCGAAATTATATTTTTCACTTTTGTCGGGACGCTCGCGCTGTGCGCGGGCTTCGTGCTTTGGACTCTGCAGCAACGTCGCAGGCAGTGAAAGCCGGAGTTCTGACTGTCTGGCCTCGAACTTGCGGCACCGCGAATGCGAGGTTTCGCCGTGGGCGGCAGCGACGAGAAGGGCAGAGAACCGGGAACGGAACCGGACCGCGATCTCTCCGCACGACTCAAGCGCCTCGAGACGCAGATTGAACAGAAGCGGATCTCGGCCTCTCCCGCTCATTCGTCGCGTTCCGGATCATCTGCCGGACCATCGTCCCTCGGGCGCGCAATGCAACTCTCCACCGAGTTCACCGGGGCCGTAATCGCAGGGGGGATCCTCGGCTGGATCTTCGATCGATTTCTTGGGACGAAGCCCTGGGGGATGTTGGTGCTCCTGATGCTGGGCTTCGCCGCGGGCGTCTACAGTGTGATACGCGCCTCCGGCTTTGGTGGACCGCATCCCGAACCGGACGACCGGAAGGAATCGTGAGACCAAGGTTTTGCGGGACGGCGCTCCCATGCACTGCTTCGTTCAGCTGCGCGGGGCTGGATCATCCAGATTGGATAACTGGATCGACTCCAATCCTGGCCGCGCCACGCTACTTCGCGGCCTCAGCCGGTGTGAACGACCGCCTTGACACCTGCCACCGAATGGTCCCGCATCAAACAAGGCCCTCCGGGAGTTCAAGAGAGCCCTCGGGCAGGTTTCGCGCCGAGGACGTATCGATAACCTGGACCTTTGGGGCAAACCCTATAGAATTTCGTGTGGCAACAGAGGAAGATCCTGTTCTGTCGTAAGTGGCTCACGCTGACACGAGGCTTCCGGTTGTGCGAGTTTTGCGATCAAGGCGACCTGCGCTTGCTTCCGCTTCAGCGTCGCCCGAGTCGCCAGCTGGAGATTGCAGCGGCCGTATCAGTTGCCTGCCTTGCGAGGTGCAGTGAAAGCTGCCCGCATACCTCCGAGCCGATCCTCCCATCGAAAATCGCCTGACACATCGGCCACATCGGCGAACACGTACCCGCCGTTGATGCGCAGGCCCACCGGCCGGCCCGCGGCGTAGCGCTCGCCGTCGAAATCCTCGACCACGACGAGGCGCCCGTCCGGCCGCTCGACCTCGACGCGCTGGCGGCCCTGGCTGCGGTGGGAGGCGCGCACCGTGCCGGAGAGATGGGCCTCGGCCGGCTCGACGAACTGGAGCTGCCACGGCCGCACGTAGAGGCGCGCCGGGCCGATCACCCCGCGGGGCGCGGTGACCGGCGTCGGGCGCCCGTCCACGAGGACGCGTCCGCCCTCGGCGAGGGCCTCGAGCTCGACCGCGTCGCCGAGGAACTTCAGCACCGTGGCGGAGGCCGGCCGGTCCTGCACCTCGTCGGGCGTGCCGACCTGCTCCAGGCGGCCCTTGTCGAGCACGGCGACCCGGTCGGAGAGCTCCAGGGCCTCGTCCTGGTCGTGGGTGACGAAGATCGTGGTCTGGCCGGTGCGGTCGTGGATCTCGCGCAGCCAGCGGCGCAGGTCCTTGCGCACCTGCGCGTCGAGCGCCCCGAACGGCTCGTCGAGGAGCAGCACCCTGGGCTCGACGGCGAGGGCGCGGGCCAGCGCGATGCGCTGGCGCTGGCCGCCCGAGAGCTGGGACGGGTAGCGGTCGGCGAAGCCCGACAGCTTGATCAGGTCGAGGAGGTCGCCGACGCGGCGGCGGATCTCGGCCTTGCCCGGCCGGTCCGCGCGCTTCCGGGCGTTGAGCCCGTAGGCGATGTTGTCGGCCACGCTCATGTGCTTGAACAGGGCGTAGTGCTGGAACACGAAGCCCACCGCCCGCTGCTGCACCGGCAGGCCGGTGGCGTCGTCGCCCCCGAACAGGACGCGGCCGCGATCGGGGAAGTCGAGCCCGGCGATGATGCGCAACAGCGTCGTCTTGCCCGAGCCCGAGGGGCCGAGGAGGCCGAGCAATTCGCCCGCCCGCACGTCGAGATGGAAGTCGTGCAGGACGGCCGCCGTGTCGAAGGTCTTCGACAGGCCCTCGACCCGGATCGCCGTGGAGCCGGACCGGTCGGCCGCGCCGCTAGTGCCGGGCGCCGGCCGCGAGGTCCCCGGCGTAGCGCCACTCCAGGAGAAAGTTGACGACGAGAAGAAGAACGAGCGCAAGGTCGGCGAGGCCAACCAGGGCTGCAAAGAATCAGCCGATCGGGTCTTCCTCATCGAAGCTTCTCGGCGTCACCCGAGCCTGCAACGTCGACGCATGACGGCGCAGAAGCTGCCTGCCTGTTCCAGCCCGAACTGATCGGCCGGGCTGGGGCGCCACCATCCTCGTCCCATCGCGCGATCTCGCCACCGGCAGGGGGTACGCTCAAGGCCAGCCTGCTGGATCGTTCTGGCTCGCGATCCTCGAGGGGGCCAGACCGTTCCGCACTAGCGTGGCGCGATGGTAGCTTCGAGTCCGAGATCGCATTCAGAATGTTCATCACCCTGATCCTGTCCTACAGTGTGTTCAAAAAACTAAGCTAGAAGGACTTGCAGGGCAGTCAGTTCGGCCTGCACCTGCGTGAGCAGCAGACTGAAACGCTCCGAGATCTTCGCAGCGAGCCGGGCCTCGCGCTTAATGTCGGTCAGAGCGAGTTGGGTAGGCATCGGAGATTTCCGCCGTACACTCGCCCAGCACTCGATCGACCTAGTTAAACGGCGTTCCTCTCCCCGGCAGCAATTGGATCATGAAGACCGGCTTGAGCGTCGTACTTACGAGTTCTCGTTCGGCCTACAAGGCGCCTTCTATTTCGCGCCTGCGCATCATCTCAAGATCTTGGCGAAGCTGATGGTTCTCGTGATTCTTGCGGCTCAACTCGGCCTCCATCGCCGACACAAAGCTCGTCCAGGTGGGCTGGAGCTCGCGCGTCATGGCAACATTCATCTTGGCCCAGAGTAGGAAGAACTCGCCGGTCGAGTGTGAGATCACACGGCTTGGATCCTCGCAGAGCTGGCCCTCACCGACCACCCAATAATAGCTCTGCTCGGCATCATGGATCTCGTACGAGGGCTCGTAGCTTCCCGCCGGGAGCAGGTTTGTGATCTCATAGGACCCCGCCCAAGCTGGGTCGCTGGCGTCTGGCCAATATCGACCGCGCCCACCGCTCTCGGAATACTTCACAAGTTGGCCAACGGCGTAGCGATGTTCACGCATGGCGGCCTCCCGAAAAATTGGATCTATTCCGCGTCCGGCTCAAACGAGAATTCTGCATTTACCAATGCAGATCTAGTCCTACGAGGAAGTATATGCAGGCGGCTCCGACGAGTGCCACCGCAACGAAGGTTTGGTTAAGCCTGTCGTCCATGTAAGCTGAAAAGTATGCTTTAGACACTATATCCTCCTACTAAACAGGTAAAGGCTGCCGTACCTTCGTGCGGCCTCGCGACGGCCCAAGCGCGGCGCTCCCCGACCGGCGCGCCGCGTCGAGTTACTGCGCGCCGACGGAGAGGGCCTGCACCGATTTCACCGCGTCATGGCGAGGCAGGGGATAGACGGTGGTGGCACCTTGTCGAGGGGCCAAGGTTGAGGAGCATTCGAGCGGCTCCTCATCGGTGTCGACCGTCTGGGGTCCCGCTGGCTGCCGCGCATCGGGCGCAATCCGTGTGAAAGGTAGGCCGAAGATCACGGTCGTTCGGGACGTACGCACCTTAGCCTCGTCCGCAGCGAAACTATTTTATTTTTACAAAATCAACGTATCACTTAATCGGGAATAAGGCCAGAATTATTTGACTTTTTGCGGATTTATCTGAAATATTTCATGCAACCTACTGCGGTTGAGGCAAGCGAAAACTTGCTCTGCCGTCTGATCGGTACATCGAGCCAGGATGAAGCGGACGCTCCATGCTATTTAGCTTGGCCGCGCAGGCTGCCGACATCATCTTGACAGCGGCCGCCTCCAGCACTCGCATATGTTCGAGCGTTGGCCGCAGTCCGTCGCTGCATCCTCGCGCCTCCCCGCAGGTCGAGTTGAGCTTCAGCGCTAGCTCACAGTTCTCGCCGCAGGCAGTGCGAGCAAGCGCGTATTTCTTTCTACCAGCGTAACTCCGTTCCTACTATAAAGTAAGTTGCGGCAAGAAGGACGAGTATGATCACGACACGCGATTGATTAACACGGTCACCAATCCATGATCTAAGATGCATATTAGCCATGACATTTACCGAAATGTAAAAATGAACACTGCCCGTTATGCAGTGAGAAAACCAGATCCTCTGCTACATGCTTTTGGTCCAACCCTCCTCATGTCCGCGCGGGACATACATCCTGCGCAATTCCTCTGGTGGAATGGTTCGGTCACCGACCTTGATCCAAGGCAACCGCTCGTCTGACCGCGGAACGTTCATGGCGTAACGAAATGCATCAGAAAAATGGAACCAATACTCAGGACCGCAAGCCAGGTCTGCCGACCTCGTCGCGAATGACCCGTCATCGGGTGCAAGACCCTCTGGGAGCCAGACAAGAATTGCAGAGGCAGCTTGATCAAGTTGACCGCTCATCGCTCATTCCTTTGCAAAATTCGGCTGACAGGCGTATTCGCCACCGAGCCGTGGTACATACGTTTCAAGGATAAATCTTATTTATAGTGCTAAAAATAAAGCCATCTACCGTAAGGGCTGCATTCGAAAGTTGCTCCGAAATTAGGAACGACGCACCGAGATACTGTGGTTTTGGCGGTATCCTGCGGAAAGATGCTTTTAGATGGTCTTGGGATGGTTTGGCTCGAACCGAGGCCTTCAATCCGTGAGCTAGCCGGATTCAGGGCCAGCTCGTCATCAGAGTAGGTTGGCGCCACGCCATGCTGATGCTCTTCAAGTGAGTTGGTCAATCCATCTCGCACTTCAAGCTTACCGCGAGGCGCACCTGTCGCATCGGCAGGAATGCCATAGTCTTGCGCGAGCGCGGTGGGGAAAGCCAAGCCGAACAAGAGACTGGCAATGACAGGAGAGATCATGGTGCCCATGGCTGCGTCCAGCTGTCTTGATGCGCTCCTCGTCGAAAAAATGAGTGGGCAAGGCCACGCGGTAAGTTAAGAGATATTACTTTATGTTATCTATGGTTTTAGGTGATCAAAATCAAGAGCGAATCTAAAATATTGTCCCATAGAAACATTTGTTAGTACTCAGGCGCAGGTATCCTTAGTTTGATCTGTGCGCTATCGCGCAGCTTGGCGCGCGGGGGTACCAGCGGACGAGTGCCGCTTGATGCGATCCTGCTCGCGCAGAATGGCCTCGCCGCAGCCGAGGTAGATATCGGCAAGCGTGAGATCACTGAGGCTCGTGTGAGCGCAGACGTGATAGTTGTGCTCTTTGAAGGTGCGATCCCCACCTCCGTCATGATCCGCCCCCACGCGGTGGCCCAGGTTCGAAATTAGTGCACGGTCGGCTTGGAGCTGCCCCGATTTGTGGTCCAGGGCCTATGCAAGTTTTCGGGTGACCCTGACCCAGCAAACTGGTCCGCGCTAAGCGCAAGTTTTTCGGGAATCCTGAACCCTGAAGGAGGGTGGATGCCATGCCTCGCAAGCGCTTCACGAACGAGCAAATCGCCTTTGCCCTTCGGCAGGCGGAAAACGGTGCAGCGGTGGACGAGGTCTGCCGGAAGATGGGCGTGTCCGAGCCAACCTTTTATCGCTGGAAGAAGCAGTTCGTCGGCATGGGCGTGTCGGAGATCCGGCGGCTCAAGCAGCTGGAGGACGAGAACAGCAAGCTCAAGCGGCTTGTCGCCGATCTGACGCTGGATCGCTCCATGCTGCAGGATGTGCTCAAGCGAAAGTGGTGAGGCCTGCCGTTCGCCGCGAGGTCGCCGGTCACCTGCAGGGGGCCTACGGCATCAGCGAGCGTCGGGCCTGCCAGGCCACCGGCTTCGGCCGATCGTCCCAGCGTTACAGGAAGCGATCCGACCCGCAAGTTGCGCTGCGCATGCGGCTGAAGGAGCTGGCGGCCGCACGGGTGCGCTACGGCTACCGGCGGCTGCACATCCTGTTGCGACGAGAGGGCTGGAAGGTAAATCACAAGCGCACCTACCGGATCTACCGCGATGAAGGGCTGTCGATCCGGCCCAAGCTGCCCAAGCGCAAGCGAGCTTGGCGCTACCGCCAGGGGCGCCCGGCGATCGGTGGCCCGAACGAGGTTTGGGCCATGGACTTCATGTCCGATCGTCTTTTTGACGGGCGTCCGTTTCGGATCCTGACCGTCGTCGATTGCCACACGCGAGAGGCACTCTCGCTCACACCGAGAGCCAATTTCCGCGCCTACCAAGTGACTGAAGCCCTGGACGCCTTGGTCCGGTTACGGGGAAGGCCAAAGAGCCTGCGGGTGGACAATGGGCCGGAGTTCGCCGGGCGCATGCTCGACCAGTGGGCCTACCTGAACGGGGTCGAAATCGACTTCTCCCGGCCGGGCAAGCCGACCGACAATGCCTACATTGAGTCGTTCAACGGCCGCCTCCGAGCGGAATGCCTGAACGCCGCGTGGTTCCTGTCGCTAGCCGATGCCCGTGAACGCATCGAGGAATGGAGGTGCCACTACAACGAAGATCGACCCCATACGGCCCTGGGTGGCTTGACGCCCCGAGCCTTCGCCAACCAAGCTGTCACAGCCCGAGAACTTGCATAGGTGGTGGACCACAAATCGGGTCAACTCCAATGCCCGAAAACCTTGCGCTCAGCGCGGACCAGTTTGGCGGGTCAGGGTCACTCACGCCTGCGACGAGAAACGAGACCGCTTCATGCCTTGGCTGCGAGCCAGAGCAGCAGGCACTGAACGCGGGTGTTCCCCAGACAGTGTGCCTGGTCGGTGACCCCGTCGTCAGCGCTGCTTGTCCCGGTTCTCATGAATCCACTTTGGGGGAGACGGCTGGATACAGAACGTTCCGCCGTCGAATGGCCGCTTTGGAGACGCCGCTCGGGTCAGGTGGACGGCAGAAACGGGCGCAATGCGGAACGTCCGCTTCCCGGGTGGGGCCAACGTTCAGTTGCGGCGCATGGCTGACTGGGAGGGAGCCGGAAGACCTCGCGCAATTAATTGCAGCTTGGTCGGAGCGCTCAGGGCGGGCGTCCGCATTTTCTGCTTGGACGGACACGCCTCCCGGAAACCGCCAGCAACGGGATTGAGCGCATCAATCAGCGCTGGCGAGCCAAAACTCTGCCGCTGCTCACATGCGGACATAGTGCGGACACGACCCTCGAACCCGGGGCCGTGCCTTCTGCTAACTTATTGAAGTTAGTGGTGAGCGCGCTGGGACTCGAACCCAGGACCTACAGATTAAAAGTCCGTTGCTCTACCAGCTGAGCTACGCGCTCGCATCCGCCGCGGTCTGGGCTCGCAGGCCGAGTTCGGGGAGGCGTGGCCCGCAATAGGGGAGCCGCCGCGAGGGGTCAACCGGGGCGGTCCGCCGACGCCGACCGTTTCATCCTCGGCGGTCGCGGCCGGCGACCCGATCGGGTGCCCGCCCCTACCCGCGCGCGGTCCGCTCCGCTTCGGCGCGCGCCCAGGTCTCGCGGGTCTCGCCCGCGAAGTCGGCCAACCGACCGGCCCGGATTGCGGCCCGCATGCCCGCCATCAACTCTTGGTAGTATGCGAGGTTGCTCCAGGTCAGCAGCATCATGCCGAGTATCTCGTCCGAGCGGACGAGGTGGTGCAGGTAGGCTCGGGAATAATCGCGGGACGCAGGGCAGGCGGACGACGGGTCGAGGGGCCGCGCATCCTCGGCGTGGCGGGCATTGCGCAGGTTGACCCGGCCGTGGCGGGTATAGGCGAGGCCGTGGCGGCCGGCCCTTGTCGGCATTACGCAGTCGAACATGTCGATCCCGCGCTCGACGGAGCGCAGGAGGTCGTCCGGGGTCCCGACGCCCATCAGGTAGCGGGGTTTGGCCCTCGGCAGGTGCGGCTCGACCGCCTCGATCATGGCGAGCATCACCGCCTGCGGCTCACCCACCGCGAGCCCCCCGATCGCGTAGCCCTTGAGATCGAGATCGACCAGCGCCCGGGCGCTCTCGACGCGGAGCGCCGGCACATCGCCCCCCTGCACGATGCCGAACAGCGCCTTGCCCGGCTGCTCACCGAAGGCGACGCGGCAGCGCTCCGCCCAGCGCCGCGACAGCTGCATCGCGCGCGCGATCGCCTCCGGCTCGGCCGGCAGGCGCACGCACTCGTCGAGCTGCATCTGGATGTCGGACCCGAGCAGGCCCTGGATCTCGATCGAGCGCTCCGGACTCATGTGGTGGGCCGTGCCGTCGACATGCGAGCGGAAGGTGACGCCCTGCTCGTCGAGCTTGCGCAGGCTCGACAGCGACATCACCTGGAAGCCGCCGGAATCGGTGAGGATCGGCCCGTCCCAGAGCATGAAGCGGTGCAGGCCACCGAGCCGGGCCATCCGCTCGGGGCCGGGGCGCAGCATCAGGTGGTAGGTGTTGCCGAGCACGACGTCGGCGCCGAGGTCGCGCACCTGCTCCGGATACATCGCCTTCACGGTCGCGGCCGTGCCGACCGGCATGAAGGCCGGCGTGCGGATCGTGCCCCGCGGCATGGTGATGGCGCCGGTCCGGGCGTGACCGTCGGCGGCGTCCACGCGGAAGGTGAACGCGGTCGGTCGGGCGTCCTGCGGGGGAGCGGCTTGCGGGGGCGCGTTCTGCATCAGGGGCGTCTGTCCGGGAAGAGCAGGCTCGAATCGCCGTAGGAGTAGAAGCGGTAGCCCGCTCGTATCGCGTGGCCGTAGGCCGTCCGCATGGTCTCGAGCCCTGAGAAGGCCGAGACCAGCATGAACAGGGTCGAGCGCGGCAGGTGGAAGTTCGTCATCAGAGCATCGACGGCGCGCACGGGCACCCCCGGCGTGATGAAGATGTCGGTCGGCCCCGCGAAGGCGCGGAGCCTGCCGGCCGCGTCGGCCGCGCTCTCCAGGAGCCGCAGCGCGGTAGTGCCGACCGCCACGATCCGCCCGCCCCGGGCCCGCACCGCGTTGAGGGCTTCGGCCGTCGCGGCGTCGAGCCGGCCGATCTCGGCGTGCATCCGGTGGTCGGCGGTGTCGTCCGCCTTGACGGGCAGGAAGGTGCCGGCGCCCACATGCAGCGTGACCGTGTGGCGGGAAAGGCCGGCCGCATCGATTCCCGCGAGGAGATCCTCCGAGAAGTGCAGCCCCGCGGTCGGCGCGGCGACGGCACCGGGCTCGGTGGCGTAGACCGTCTGATAGTCGTGGGCGTCCTGCGCGTCGGCCGGCCGCTTGCCCGCGATGTAGGGTGGCAGCGGCAGGGTGCCGAGGGCGGCGACGCGCTCGTCGAGGATCGGGCCCGAGAGGTCGAAGCGGAGCACGATCTCCCCCCCTCCCCCTTCTCGACGAGTTGGGCTGTGAGCCCGCCGAGTTCGCAGGGCGCTCCCTCCCGGTGATCGCCGAAGCGCAGGGTGTCGCCCGGGGCGAGGCGTTTGCCCGGCCGCGCGAAGGCCCGCCAGCGATCCGGCGCCTCGCGCTGGTGCAGCATCACCTCCGTCCGCAGGCCCGCGGCGCCGGGCCGGGTACGCAGGGCTTGGAGGCGAGCCGGAATCACCCGCGTGTCGTTGAAGACGAGGGCGTCGCCCGGGCGCAGCAGACCCGGAAGGTCGCGCACCGTCCTGTCCTCAAGAAGCGGCCGCCCGCCGGGACGCACGACGAGGAGGCGCCCGGCATCGCGCGGTTGGGCGGGCCGCAGCGCGATGCGCGCCTCCGGCAGCTCGAAATCGAACAGGTCCACACGCATGGGGCGCTGAAGTGCACGCTTCAGGCGTCCCGATCAATGCGGCGCGTGGCACGGCTGCCCTGTCGCGGGCCTCGGCGCGGCCGGCGACCGAGGCTTGACCGCGCCGCGCTCCGGTTCACCATGCACGCCTCTTTGTGGGGGGGCGAACCGTGCAGGACGCCAGGAACAGGCGGCGAATCCGCCAGACGCTCGATGCGCAACTCGTCGGCTACTGGGACCGGGAGGCGGCCCGCCTCGACGCCCTCGCCGAGCAGGCGCGGTTCGGCTGGATGGCCCGGCGCTACCGGCGCAAGGCGGTGCAGGCCCGGGCCCAGGCCGAGCGCAGCCGGGTCCGCGAGGCGGCACGGGGCCTCGGGGGCGATGCCGCGCCCGATGGCGCGTGACAGCGCTGATGTGCCGGACCGTCTCCGCGCCGATGACTTCGGTGCCGAGGGACGCGGCGATGAGTGGCTTGGCCTATAGCTGCGGCTAACACCTTTGCCGTGGCCTTGCGGGCCGGCCCTGGCCTATGTGCGGGCCGAAAGCGGCCGGGCGGCAGCCCGCGCCGCGCTAGATCCCTTCGCCGAACCCCCGCATGGAACGCACCCAGAAAGCCGCCCTCACCGGCGTCGGCGTCGGCGCCCTCGTCACGGCCCTCAAGTTCGCAGCCTTCTGGCTGACCGGGAGTCTCGCGCTCTACTCGGACGCGCTGGAGAGCATCATCAACGTGGTGGCCGCGGGCTGCGCCTTCGTGGCGCTCCGCGTCGCCGCGGCACCGCCCGACGCAGACCATCCCTACGGCCACCACAAGGCCGAGTACTTCTCCGCGGTGATCGAGGGAGCGCTCATCATCGTGGCGGCGCTCCTGATCCTGCGCGAATCCTACCACGGCGTCCTGGCGCCGAAGGAACTCGACGCGCCCGCCCTCGGCCTCGCGGTCAACGGCCTCGCCACGCTCGTCAACGCGGCCTGGGCAGTCGGCCTGATGCGGCGGGGCCGGGCGTGGCGCTCGCCCGCCCTCGTGGCGGATGCCCGGCACGTGCTCGCCGACGTGTTCACCTCGGTCGGCGTGCTCGTCGGCGTCGCCCTCGTGGCCACCACGGGCTACCTCGTGCTCGATCCGGTGGTGGCAGGGCTCGTCGCGCTCAACATCCTCTGGTCCGGCTGGGGCATGGTGCGGGAATCGATCGACGGCCTGATGGACCGGGCCGCTCCCCCGGACATGGTCGACCAGATCCGTGCTCTCATCTCGGCCCACGGCGCCGGGGCGCTGGAGGCCCACGACGTGCGCACCCGCCACGCGGGCCAAGCGACCTTCATCGACTTCCACCTCGTGGTGCCGGGCGAGATGACGGTGGCCGATTCCCACGCCATCTGCGACCGCCTGGAGAGCGCGATCGAGGGCGCCATCGAGGGGGCCGTGGTCGTCATCCACGTGGAGCCCGGCGACCATGCCAAGCAGCGCGGCGTGCCCGTGATCTGACGCGTCAGGGCACGAGCACGGTCTCGCCGAAGATCGGCTCGAAGGCGGCGCGCAGGTGCATGTCGACCTCGGGCAGGCTGACGAGGTGGCCGAGATCGACGAGGCTCGTCACCCCGTGGCCGCGGATTCCGCAGGGTACGATGCCGGAGAAGTGCGAGAGGTCGGGCTCGACGTTGAGGCTGATGCCATGGAAGCTCACCCAGCGCCGCACCCGGATGCCGATCGCCGCGATCTTGTCCTCGGCGCCCTCCCCCTTCCCGGGCCGCCGCACCCAGACCCCGACCCGGTCCTCCCGGCGCTCGCCGCGCACGTTGAAGGCGTCCAGCGTCGCGATGATCCAGGCTTCGAGCGCCGCCACGTAGGCGCGCAGATCCGTGCGGCGGCGCGCCAGGTCGAGCATCACGTAGGCCACCCGCTGGCCGGGACCGTGATAGGTGAACTGCCCGCCCCGCCCCGTGCGATGGACGGGGAAGCGCCCGGGCTCCACGAGATCCCCCTCGCGCGCAGAGGTGCCCGCCGTGTAGAGGGCCGGGTGCTCCAGGAGCCAGACGCATTCGGGCGATGCCCCGCTCCGGATCGCCTCCGCCCGTGCCTCCATCTCGGCCACAGCCGCCTCGTAGGCGACGAGCCCTTCGCTCACCCGCCACGCGACGGGCGGCGAGCCGGGCCTCGGCCGGAAGGCGTCGGGCGCCGTGGCGAGGCGGGAAGCGGGATCGTTTACCAAGGCTTCACCATGATGCGTGAACAGTCGCCCGGAGCCGGCGGTCGCTGGCGGTGCGGGGCATACGTCGCGTGGCAGTTCTCGAAGACCTCAAGGTCGATCTCACGGTCGTGCTCGGGCGCAGCCACATGCCGCTGCACATGCTGCTGCGCATGGGCCGCGGCGCGGTGATCGAGCTCGAATCGACCGAGACCGATATGGTCGAGATCCTCGCCAACGACCACCCGATCGCCCGCGGCCAGATCGTGGTGACGGGCAACCGCATCTCGGTGGAGGTGACGGAGCTGATCCGCAAGGCCGAACTGATCCGCACGCCGGGCGTCAGCATCGGCGACGGGGCGGTGCCGCTCCTCGAGACGGGCGCCGAGCCGGCCTGACGCCGCGCCCGGACGGATCCCGGCGCGGTCGATATCCTCGGCCCGAGAGGCGCAGGCGGAATTCGCGTGAGATGCAACGCGGCGCTTGTCGGGGGGATTCGATCTGTTATCCGCTGCGCCGCTCCCCGAGAAACGGCCCGCGCAGCGGATCGAAGGACCCGGGAGCCAAGGCCCCTCCGGGGTGCCGATGCGGCCATGGCGGAATTGGTAGACGCGCTAGCTTGAGGTGCTAGTCCCGCGAGGGGTGGAGGTTCGAGTCCTCTTGGCCGCACCAACTTGTTCTTGTTGGTGTTTTCCCCTCATCATCCCGAGACTGGCTCCGAGCCGACCGGGTCGTTTCGCAGACATTTTGCAGTGCGGTGTTCGCTTGCCGTATCGGCAATGGGCCTCGAGCTTGTTCATCGCGCTTTCGGCGAGAGCCTTCGTGCCTGCCGGATGGATCGTTAGGATCCTCCTGTTCACCGGCGCCGGCGTTTGGCCTGCGATCGCATCGCGTGCCGCACCGAGCAACGCCCCGGCGGTGGGTGAGCCGCCGACGCCGTGCCGAGCGGACTATGCCCCTGGATTGCCGGACCAGGATTGCGGCCCCGCGTGATCGCGTCGGCCGCGGGCCTGACCGCCGACTACGGGAACCGGCCGTCCGATACAGATCCGTGCTTGGCAGCAATGCTGGGCTCTGTCGCGAGAAGGCATCGAGCCACGCCTGAATCCACGACGAGCCGCGGTCTGGATCGGCGGCGCGATCAGGGGCCTCGGATGACTTTGTGAGATGCCGGGATCGGGGGGCAGTCACGGCCAGTGACGGGACTCACACGTCACGACACGACACTTTTAGCAAAAATCCTCTGCATCGACGGAAGAATTCGAGCGGGAGGCCGGTGCGTTTTGATACCAGTGTATCAAATGCAGAGCAATAAATACGACGCAATTTAGGAAAGACATTTGATAAAAAATATCAGATATCATCCGCGTGAGGAATTTAACGACTTGCTATGAATTTGGTTGGCAGGATATTAACGAGAATTTAACACGTCGACACCACTTCTAGTTTTTGATTCAAAAAGTGGCGCTTCAGGAGAATGCCCGCTGGATAAAATCCCGCGCGTACTTCGATATTGCCGATCTCTACTATCAGGCTGCTTTCGACAGGCCGCTGGAGGAGGCAGGACTCGATTATTGGATCGACACCCAGCAGGCTGGTCTCGGCTACTCGTATATCGCCGAGGCTCTCGTGAACTCCGCGGAGTTCGGCGCGCTCCATGCCGGCCAGGATCGGGCGGAGATCATCAGCAGCTTCTATCAGAACGTGCTCGGTCGCACCGCCGATACCGATGGCCTCAAGTTCTGGACCGATTCCGATCTCACGCCGGCTCAACTGCTGGACAGCATCGCCCGGTCGCAGGAATCGCTGGTCAAGAATGCTGCGGCCCTCCACGGCTTCGAGGACGCAGTCGTGAATGGCACGCTCATCGCGAACGCTGGCGAATTGTTCGACTACACGACTGCCCCGACCGTCGTCGAAGTGCCTGTGCCGCTCGACGTCCCGGTGATCGTGGACAAGCCCGACATCCTCGCGACCACGCACGGCCCGTTCCACGTTGATTTCGTGAACGCCGGCGGCAACCTGTACCTGGGCGATGGCACCACCCCGGCTCAGGGCTTCTCGACGGTCGACGATCCGACGAGCAAGTTCCTGTTCGGCGTCGAGATCACTCCTCGTCAGACCGCTACATCTGTCGGCGGCTACATTCCGGTCGGCTCGACCTTCGACGGCACGACCCTGCACGTCACTGACAACGTCCCGGCCGGGCCGCAGGCGATTGAGAACGGCTCGTTCCAGAACGTTGCCAACCGCGGCGCGGTCAACAGCAACGTCGTCATCGGCCTGCATCCCGACTCGGACTTCGATTTCAGGGAAGCCCTCGACGCGGGCTACCAGATCAAGCTCGGTCTCGACACCGACAAGACGGCCGCGGATAGCTTGCTCAATTTGACCGCTGTTTACAACGCTGCCAACGATACACTCGACTTCGTGGTGCGGGGCACCAACAGGGGCTTCGTGGACTTCAAGGGCAACGGCAACGCATCGGGCGAAGTCGCCTCGGAGTCGATCCAGCAGAACTTCGTCACGTCGGGCGGCGTCGCAGCACTGACCCAGGCCGCGCAATTCGACAATCATCTGACCCTGATCGATCCGAACGGCCACGTGGTGCAGGAACTCCACTGGGCGCTGTTCATGGGCCAGCCCGGCTTGAGCCCGGCCGAACAGTTGGCCTGAAGCATCGCCCCCCGGGCGAAGGATGACGGAGGCGGCAGGAGCTTGGCTCCTGCCGCCTCCACTTGAACCCGTTATCCGATAGAACCCCTGGAAGGGATGCAGATGGACGACTTTTGACGCACCCATGAAAATGGATGCGGTCAAATCTTTTATGATGCATTGGAATTTTGAATGCTTGAACGACATTAAAGCAGATGATAAAAGATATTTTGCCAAGATATGATTAGGCGTTGCTTGGTTTTCGAAGGAAAATTTGTGCGCGATGGAGGAGATCGTGCAGATGCCCTTCGCCCGCTCGGCGCCATTCCGCGCAATCCCTTGACCGGTGGTGGACAGCGGCTGTTCAAACATGTCCTGATCCTGCCTCCGGAGGCCGCCGATGCCCCTCGCTCACAACCGTTTCGATGATCCCCACATCGACCGGGCGACCTCCGAGCACATCCGCTTCTCAATGACGGACGGGCAGCGGATCGTCGCGGGCCGCGTGCCGATCGCGGCTCTGCGCGCGCGGTTCGACGGGTCGGATGCCGACGCGCTGGCCCTCTACGGCCGCTGCCGGGAGGCGGTCGAGGCGGCCGCGAGCCGCAAGTTCGACCGCGTCGGTGCGCCCGACGCGATGGTCGATCTCGACACGGAGGATCTCGCCGGAGATGCGGCCTGACGCGGGGGGGCGCCGGAGACAGATCGCGCCCGCTGTGACCCTGCAGGATTTGCGCTTAAACAAAGTGAAGGCAGCCCCCCTTCGGCGGGCGGAGGCTCCCCGCTTTCGGGCGTCGGGGCCCGCTCCCGGCTCCGGCTCGACGGGAGGCTTGCCATGGAACACAGGGCTGTCGATCAGCTTCAGGGTATCGCGAAGGTTTCCGCCGAGCCCCTGCTCCTGTCCACGCGCCGCGCGCGCCTGGAACGCTGGGCCGAAATCTTGGAGCGGGATCCCGGGCGCCTCTTCGCCACGCTGCCCGAAGTCGAGCTGGTGCCGTGGCCGCGCCGGGGCACCCTGCGCTCCGACAACTCCCCACTCACCCTCGCCTACGCCGATTCGCTCCTGCGGGCGAGCGGGCTCACGGGCGACACTTACGGCGAGGGCCGCCGCTTCTTCGGGCTGCGGGAGGGGCAGGTGCACCGCCTCCTCTGCTCCTGCGTGAACGGACGCCAGATCCGGGCGGACCTGACGGCGCGGCGGCTGCGCGGCATCGCCGATTATCGCATGGAGCGCTGGGCCGTCGGGCTCGCGGCCGGGGCCGCCAGCGTGCCGGGGCTGATGTTCCTTTTCGGGTGACGCCGGGGGCTCACGGGGCGGCTCTCGGTCGCGCCCGCTTCGGCGTCGCGCCCGTGGCGGAGCGCGTCGTGTCGGCCCAGAGGTCCCGCGAGCGCGGGTTGAAACCCGCTGGTAACGGGCGCCGGGCCATGGTCCGCTCACGAGACCGGACAAGAGACCAGCCACGGGACCCTGCATGCTGACGAAAGACCAGCTCGCCGCGGAGCTGAAGCGCATCGCCACGACCCAGATCAGCGACATCACCCGCGCGGTGAAGGAGGGCCAGAAATCCATCGCCCTCAACGAGGTGCGGGACATGGCCCAGCGCCTCAACAGGCTCGCCGATGCCTTCAGCCCAAGATCCGCTCCGCCTCGCCCGGATGTCGAGGGCGCCGAGGCCGCCTGAGCGCGGCGCGAGACCGATCCGTGACATGCGCGCGCGAGCCCCGGCTTCGTCCTGCCGCGCCTGTTCCGAGCCGAACCGGGAGAGCCTGCAATGCCCCGCTTCCACTTCAACATCCGCCTAGACGACGCCTTCCTGCCGGAGCGCACCGGGCAGTGCCTGCGCGACGCCGATGAGGCGCGGGCGGCGGCCCGCACCATCGTTCGCGCCCTCGTGTCCCAGCACGGGGGCGAGCCGCGCCTCCTCAACGCGGCGGTGCTCGTCACCGATGCCGAGGGCGTCGAGGTCTTCGAGCTCTCCTTCTTCGAGGCAATCTACGTGCCCGTCCCCGCGCCCGAGCCTCTGCATCCCCTGCCCCGCGCCGCCGTGATCCGCGCGCCTGTAGCGGGCGGTCTGCTGCGCGCGGCCCGGATCCGCCTGGAGCGGCGCCTGCGGACGGGGCGGGCCTCCTGCGCCGAAGCCCTTCGCACGCTTCTGGCAATGCCGCGCTTCTCGCTCGGCTTCGACGGCGGGCGCTGAGCGTCCGTCAGCCGAACAGGTCGACCACCGCGAAGCCGCGCGCGGCGAGCCGCTCGGCGAGGACGCGCCGGTGGCAGCGCTCGGGGTCGCGCTCGAAGCAGAGCAGGCAGACCGGCCGCGTTCCCGCCATCTCGGCCAGCGCGTCGAGGGCGAGGCCCCCGTCTGCGGTATCGAGCACCTCCTCGCAGTAGATCCGCCGCATCAGCGCGGCGTCGTGGGCGCGGGCCGCTTCGCGGCCGGCCTTCGGCGTGCCGAGCACGCGCAGATGCGCGTAGTCGAGCCCGGCCTCCTCCAGGCCCGCGCGAAGGGCGCCTTTCGAGAAGCCGCGCTTGCGCGAGTTCGCCACGGCACGCACGTCGGCCAGGAGCCCGACGCCCGCATCCTGCAGGGCCGCGCGCAGCCGCTCCGGGTCCAGCCCTTCGTAGCCGATGGTAAACAGGGTCTTTCTCAATGCGGGGCCTTCGAAATGCGAGGCGTGACTGCAACTTAAGGCAAGGGAACCGCCGTGCCAGGGCTCGTCCGGCCGCCACGACGGGTGCGCATGTCACCGGTCTGCAACGGCTTCCGGAATTCCGCCGCATTGACCGCAAAGGTCTGTTAACCGCGCAAGGGGCATCGATTACCCGTGATTGTGGCGCATAGGACGATGGGCCGGGCATCGATGTCGCAGTGGAACGGGACCGCCCTGACGCATGACGCTCCGCCGCGCGGCCGCCTCGCCCGGCTATCCACAGCCCGGTTGCGGACCGGCAGCAAGCGGGTGCTTGCCGCCGCGCTCCTGGCGAGCCTCGCAGCCTGCGCCGCCAACAACGACTTCTACCCGACCAAGGGCGACGTGAAGCCCCATCCGGGCGTGGCGCGGGCGAAGAACCACCCGATCCAGGGCATCGACATCTCGCGCTGGCAGGGGCCGATCGACTGGGCCTCCGTCAAGGGCGCCGGCACTCAGTTCGCCTTCATCAAGGCGACCGAGGGCGGCGATCACGTCGACGAGCGTTTCCGCGAGAACTGGGAGGGCGCCGGCCGCGCCGGCGTGCCGCGCGGCGCCTACCACTTCGTCTACTGGTGCCGCTCCGCGCAGGACCAGATGGAGTGGTTCAAGCGCAACGTCCCGAATGATCCCACCGCCCTGCCCCCGGTGCTCGACGTCGAGTGGAACGGCCATTCGCAGACCTGCCCGCGCCGCCTGCCGAAGGCGCAGGCGCTCGGCATGATCCGCTACATGCTCTCCGAGATGGAGCGCTACACGGGCAAGCGGCCGATCATCTACACCGACATTACCTTCCACAAGGACGTGCTGGAAGACGAGCTGCCGGACTACCCCCACTGGGTCCGCTCCACGGCCGCCGAGCCGGAGCAACGCTTCTCCAACCGCAAGTGGATGCTGTGGCAATTCACCTCGACGGGCCGGGTGCCCGGCGTGCGCGGCGACGTCGACCGCAATGCCTTCTACGGCTCGCCTGCCGAGTGGGCCTCCTTCCTCGCGACCGATTGCGATCCGCGCGAGCACCGGAGCCTGACTGCGCAGGGTCTCTGCTCCGGCAAGTAGCGGGGCTACGGCATTCGCGAAAGCTTGGGCGTATCGGTCGCAGCCCTCCCGCGCACGCGGATGAAGCGGATGAACCTGCCGCGCACGCGGATGAAATTGTTCAGTGGTCTGTCTACAAGTAGACAGACTAAGTTCGAAGCGCTGCTGTAGGGAGCATGAAGTAACACTCGTTCCTGCAGCGTAGCCTATGTCGTCGGCGTTCGACCCTCTCCTCGAAGGCAACCTTCTTCTCAAGGCGCTGCACGACGACGATCGTGCGCTGCTCGGGCCGTATCTCGAGCGCCACCACTACGCTAAGGGCGACACCCTGTTCTCGGCCGGCAGCGCCGTCTCCTTCATCTCGTTTCCCTGCGAGCAGACCGTCGCGACCCTGGTGATCGCGATGCAGGATGGCCGCAGCGCCGAGACCGCCACGATCGGCCGGGAGGGTGCCGTCGGCGGGGTCGTCAGCAACGGCTGCCTGCCCGCATCGACTCACGCGGTGGTGCAGATCGGCGGCCCGGTGCTGCGCATGGAGGCGACCCGGCTGCAGGATGCCAAGCGGCGCTCGGCGACGCTGCGCAACCTGTTCACCCGCTACTCGGACTGCCTGCTGGCGCAGGTGCTGCAGTCGGTCGCCTGCAACGCCCTCCACCCGATCGAGGCGCGCTGCCTGCGCTGGCTCCTGACCCTGCAGGACCGGATCGGCGCCGACACCTTGCCGATCACGCACGAGCTGCTCGCCGCGATGCTCGGCGTGCAGCGCACCTACCTGACCCGGATCCTGCGTACGCTCCAGCAGCAGGGGCTGATCGAGGTCGGGCGGGGCCGCATCACCATCCTGAACCGGACGAAGCTGGAGAACGCCGCCTGCGAGTGCCACGGCAACGTCAAACGTCACTTCGAGACGGTGCTCGGCGCCGTCTACGGGCCGAAGGGGCATCTCCTGCGGGTCCGGCCGCCCGAGGATCCGCGCGAGGCGCGCTCGCTCACGCTGAGCCCGAACGCCGCGAAGGCCGATCGATGACAGGCTCCGATCCGCGTCCGGCCCTCCATCGCGCACGGTCGAACCGTCGGGGGCATGGATACGGCGACCGTCGATTCCTGCTATGACGGACCGCCGCGGCCTCCTCTCGCGCACGCCCTCCTCGCTCGCCCGGACGTCCCAGCCGCCCGACGATGAAAGACGCTGACCGTAACGCTGCCGAGCCGGGCGCCGCCGAGGAGCGGGTCGCCGCCCTCGCGCGCTACCGCATTCTCGATACCCCGCCGGAGGCCGGGTTCGATGACATCGCTCTCGTGGCGAGCGAGCTCTGCGCCGCGCCGACCACTCTCGTCAGCCTCGTGACCGCGGACCGGCAATGGTTCAAGGCGCGGGTCGGGTTCGAGGCCCGCGAAACCGACCTCGGCAGCTCGGTCTGCGTCCACGCCCTGGCCCAGCCCGGCCTCCTCGTCATTCCGAACCTCGCCGCCGATCCCCGCACCCGCGAGAATCCGCTCGTCACCGGCCCGGAGGCCCTGCGCTTCTACGCGGGCGTGCGCCTCGACACGCGGGAGGGCGTGGGCTTCGGCACCCTCTGCGTCCTCGATACCGCGCCGCGGCCCCGAGGGCTGACGCCGGGCCAGGCGGCGGGCCTGCGCGCGCTCGGCCGCCAGGTGATGGCGCTAATGGAGTTGCGCCAAACCGTGTCCCGGCGCGAGGACGACATCCGGCGCCGCCACGAGACGCAGGAGATCAGCAACGCGAGCGCGGTCCGCCTCGGCGAGAGCGCGCTCCTGATGCGGCTCGCCATCGAGGCCACCGGGATCGGCATCTACGATTACGACCTCGCGACGGACCACCTCGACTGGGACGCGCGCACCCGCGCCCTCTTCGGGGTCGGTCCGGACGAGCCGGTGAGCTACGCCGGTACCTTCCTGCCGGGCCTTCATCCCGAGGACCGGGCCCGGGTCGACGCCACCCTTCGGGCCGCACTCGACCCGCTGGGCCCCGGCCTCTTCGACAACGAATACCGGGTCATCGGGCCGCACGGGACGCTGCGCTGGCTGGCCGCCCGCGGCCGCCTTGTGGTGGCTGGGGGCGGGCGACGCGCATCGTCGGCACGGTCCTCGACATCACCGAGCGCAAGGAATCGGCCCTTGCCCTCCAGGCAACCCGCGACCGCTACCAACTCGTCACCCGCGCCACCAACGACGCGATCTGGGACTGGGATCTCGTCGCCGATCACGTCCTCTGGAACGAGGCGCTCCAGACCGCCTACGGCTGGGCGCCGGACAAGGTCGAGCCCACCGGCGCGTGGTGGATCGACCACGTTCACCCGGACGACCGGATCCAGATCCACGCCGACATCAGCGCGGTGATCAACGGGAAGGCGAGCGAGTGGAGCCACGAGTACCGTTTCCAGCGGGCCAACGGCAGCTATGCCGAGGTGCTCGACCGCGGCTACATGGTCCGGGGGTCGAACGGCGAGCCGCTGCGCATGATCGGGGCGATGCTCGACATGACCGAGCGCAACCGCGTCGAGGCGCAGTTCCGGGCGGTGTTCGAGGGCGCCAACGTCGGAATCGTCCAGCTCGACCCCCGCAGCCTCAAGGCGTTGCGGGTCAATGCCAAGCTCTGCCAGATCTGGGGCGCTGCGCCCGAGGACATCGTCGGGCAGACGGTCGCGAAGTGGACGCCCGAGGACGATGCCCCCGCCCGCGACGCGCTGCACCGGCGTCTCGCCAACGGCGAGATCATGCAGGAGACCCTGGAGAAGCGATACCGGCGGGCAGACGGGCGTCTGATCTGGGCCCGGGTCAACCTCGTCTCGCAGGTCCTCGGCGACGCGATCCAGACCACGGCGATGATCGAGGATATCACGCAGGAGCGCCTCACCGACGCGCGCCGGGCGGCTCTGATCGCGCTCGGCGATGCCTCCCGCGACTCAGGTTCCCGCGATGGGCTGCTGGCGGAAGCCGTCGCGATCCTCGGACGGACGCTCGGCGTGTCCGAGGCCGGCTACAGCGACATCGACCTGCCGGACGGCGGCTTCCACGTCATCGCGCGCTGGCCCGCGCCCGCTGACGGGGAACCGCAATCCCTCACCGGCTTCCCCCGCACGCTGCAGGCCCTGCGGCAGGGGGAGGCCCTGGCGGTGGCCGACATCGCGGCCGACCCGCGCCTTGCGCCGGAGGCGGAGGCCTACGCCGACCTCGGCATCCGCAGCCTCCTCAAGATCCCCCTCGTCCAGCGGGGCAGCCTCGTCGGCGTGCTCCATGCCTTCGCGGACACGGCGCGCGGATGGGCGCCCGCCGAGATCGCCTTCGCCCGCGAGGTGGCCGACCGGGTCTGGGGGGCGCTCGGCCGGCTCCAGGCCGAGGACCAGCAGCGGCTCCTGAACCGAGAATTGAGCCACCGCCTCAAGAACACCCTCGCAATGGTCCAGGCCATTGCCGCCCAGACCCTGCGCAACGCGCCCGATTTCGAGACGGCGAAGGAGGCACTCGCCGCCCGCCTGATCGCGCTCGGCAAGGCCCACGATCTGCTGCTCACCGGCGAGCGCGAGAGTGCCGGGATCGACGCGGTGATCGCGGGAGCCCTCTCGCTCCACGACGACCGCCAGCCCGGCCGCTTCGCGGTGCAGGGCCCCGCGGTCGAGGTCGGCCCGCGGGCGGCGCTCTCGCTCAGCCTGATGATGCACGAGCTCGCCACCAACGCCGCGAAATATGGCGCGCTGTCAGTGCCGGAGGGGCGTGTGGCCGTGGAGTGGGACATCGCGGTGGACGTCGCCGAGCCGATCATCCGCATGGCCTGGACGGAGCGCGGCGGTCCGCCGGTCGCGCCCCCCTCGCGAAAGGGGTTCGGCACGCGCCTGATCGAGCGCGGGCTCGCGGGCGCGATCGGCGGCGAGGTCACCCTCGCCTACGAGCCCGCGGGTGTGGTCTGCCGGGTGACGGCGCCGCTCTCCGGGTTTCGGGCGGCGGAGTAGGCTGCGCCGCCGGTCGCGGCGCCTCTCGGGTGTCCACCTTCGGCCGAGGAGCCGCGCGGCGGGGCCATCGAGGGTCTGTCGTGATGAACCGGGTGACGCGGGTCGCCGCTGATCACCACCCTGCCCATCGCGAGGCGGCCCTCGCCCTCGCGAAGGCGACGCGGCGAACCGCGGTCCTCGCGCCCGCCCCTCAGGCTGCCCGCACCGTCGCGAGGAAGCTACCCACGGCCGCGCGCAGATCGTTCGCCTGCGCCGACAGATCCCCCGCGGCGGAGAGCACCTGCGCCGAGCCGGCGCTCGCGGTATCGGCTGCCTCGCTGACCCCCGCGATATGGCCCGAGACCGCGCGGGTCCCGGTCGAGGTCTGCGCCGTGGTGCGGGCGATCTCGGCGGTGGCCGCGCCCTGCTCCTCGACCGCCGCCGCGATGTCGCCGCCGATCCGGGCCAGACGCTGGATCACGCCCGTGATGCCGTCGATCGCCGCGACCGAGGTCGTCGTCGAGGCCGTGATCTCATTGACCTTGGCGGCGATCTCGTCGGTGGCGCGCGCCGTCTGGCCGGCAAGGTTCTTCACTTCGGCCGCGACCACCGCGAAGCCGCGGCCCGCCTCACCGGCGCGCGCGGCCTCGATCGTGGCGTTGAGCGCGAGCAGGTTCGTCTGGCCCGCGATGTCCGAGATCAGCCCGACGATCTGGGCGATGCTGCCGGCCGCGGCCGCGAGGCGGTGCACCTCCCCGGCCATGTCCGCCGCGTCGCGCTCGGCCGCGGCCGCGAGGTCGGCCGAGGCGGTGACCTGGGTGCCGATCTCGCGCACGGAGGCTGAGAGTTCCTCCGTCGCCGCCGCGACCGTGTCGGCCGAGAGGGCGGCCTCCTGCGAGGCGTTGGCCACCTGGGCGCTCAAGGAAGCCGTGTCGCCGGCCGCCCGCGCCATGCCGTCCGCGGCGGCCTGGAGCTGGGCGGCGGCCGAGGAGACCGCCGCGACGATGCCGCCGACCCGCGCCTCGAAGCCGTCGGCGAGGCCGAGCGCCGTCGCGCGCTGCGCGGCCGCATTCTCCGCCGTCATTCGCTCCTGCTCCGCGCGGATGCGCTGCCGCTCGCGCACGCTGTCGCGGAACTCGGCGGCCGCCGCGGCGATGGCCCGGACCTCGCGCGGGCCGCCCTCGGGGATCGCGACGTCCTCCTCGCCCCGGCCGATCGCCGTGAGCGCCCGTGACATCCGCACCAGCGGGCGCGCGATGGCGGTACCGAGAGCGAAGGCCAGCGCGCCGGAGAGCAGGAAGGTGACGAGCCCCGCCCCGGCCCAGAGGGCGAGGCTGCGATCGGCCTGCGCCCGCACGGCGCCGGCCGCCGCCATCAGGTCTCCGGTGAGGCCGTCCTCGACGCGCTTCAGCGCGTCGATGCGCTGGGAGGCCAGCCTGAACCAGAGGGGGCTGTCGCGGAAGCCGAGCCCTTCGCCCGGCATCGTGTCGAGGACGAGCCTGCGCAGGCGCGATACCTCGCGGGCGGAATCCGTCCCCTCGCCCGCCTCGAAGGTCGCGATCTGGGCGGGCTCGGCGCGCAGGCGGAACAGGGCCTCGTAGGTCCCCTGATTCGCCGCGAGCGTCGTCAGCCGCTTCAGCCCGGCGAGATCGAGGTTGCCGCCCGCGAAGATCGCGGAGGCTGCCGCCCGCTCCTGGCCGGCGAATTCCTTCAGCGAGAGGAAGGCCGCGTAGGTGGCGACGCGGTTCGCGATGCCGGCGTGGCCTGCGGCTTTCGACATCTCTCCCACCATGCCGAGCCCCTGTCCGATGAGCCCGGTGAAGTAGGCCATCGCCTGGGGCGGGGTCGGCTCGAGGGTGTCGATCGCCTTCCGCTCCCCGTCGAGGCGCCCGAGATCCTCCCGGAACTGCGCCGCCTGCCGTGCGAGGGGCCCGCCGAAGGCCGCGCTCGCGGGTTCCGAGATCGCGCCCGCGAGGTCCGCCCGCGCCGCGTCCGTGCGTGTCCGCTGGGCGGCAAGCTCCGTCCTGAACTGGGTGCCCTTCGAGCCGAGGAAGAGGCTGGACGCCCCGCGCTCACGCTGGGCCTCGTGCACGAAGGCGCTGATCCGGGAGGCGAGGCCGACGAGACCCTGGAGCTCTTCCATGCCGGATCGCTGCTCCAGGCGGTCGGTGACCGCGAGGCCCGCCACGATCGCGAAGGCGAGGCAGGGCGCGAGCGCCACCGCCAGGATGCGACCCCGCAGGGACGCGACGAAACCACCCGTTCTCATGCCGGACACCGATCCAGGATTGCAGTCCATCCTGGATCGGTGAAGGGCCGTAAATTCACGGTTTCCACTTCGCAACTCTGCTTAACATTTGATCAAAAGAGGCAAATTTGAGCATTCGCGCTCCGCAGGAAGGCGCTGAAGACTGTTGGCGGAGCGCCAGCTGGTCCGGGCACGCGTTCTCGTCGGGTGGGTTGGGTTCATCTCGCCGGCTTCCTACATCCGGACAGCGCCCGAGCATCGGCCGGTCCGATCGCGGGTTTGCGCCTGTACCGTGTTTGTTCTATGCAGGATTCGGGGAAGTGCCCTGCGCTTGTCCGACAAAATCCTGTGCCTCCATCGAAACGCGAGGCCGCTGACGCGTTGGCCTGCCGACGCGAGCCCGCGTCGCGAGGGCCGGTTCGCCGGCCGGGACGCGCTCGGCCCATCGCCGACCGACAGACTGCGAAGAGACCTGCCTGCCCATGGCAAAAGCCAGCGCCAAAGCCGCCCCGAAGATCGCCGCGAAGCAGGAAGCGGCCCCGGGCACACGATCCGGCGCAAAGCCCCGCGCCGTGGCGCCGTCCGCCGCGAAGGAGGTCGCCGCGGAGCAGGCCCGCGAGGGGGCCGCGGATGCCAAGCTCGGCGCCCTGTTCGACGCGGCCCGCGACACCCGGGTGATCTCGGTGCGCGGCGCCCGAGAGCACAACCTGAAGAACGTCGATCTGACGATCCCGCGCGACAAGCTCGTGGTGTTCACGGGCTTGTCCGGCTCCGGCAAGTCCTCGCTCGCCTTCGACACGATCTACGCGGAAGGGCAGCGCCGCTACGTCGAATCGCTTTCGGCCTACGCCCGCCAGTTCCTGGAGATGATGTCGAAGCCCGACGTCGACCAGATCGACGGGCTCTCGCCGGCGATCTCGATCGAGCAGAAGACGACGTCGAAGAATCCGCGCTCGACGGTCGGCACGGTGACCGAGATCTACGACTACATGCGCCTCCTGTGGGCGCGGGTCGGCATCCCCTATTCGCCGGCGACGGGCCTCCCGATCGAGAGCCAGACGGTGAGCCAGATGGTGGACCGGGTGCTGGCTATGCCCGAGAAGACCCGCCTCTACCTGCTCGCGCCCGTCGTCCGCGGCCGCAAGGGCGAGTACCGCAAGGAGATCGCCGAGTTCCAGAAGAAGGGGTTCCAGCGCCTGCGCATCGACGGCGAGATGGTCCCGATCGACGACGTGCCGAAGCTCGACAAGAAGCTCAAGCACGACATCGACGTGGTGGTCGACCGGATCGTGGTGCGCGACGACATCGGCTCGCGGCTCGCCGAATCCTTCGAGACGGCGCTGGAACTCGCCGACGGCGTCGCGCTGATCGAGTTCGCCGACGCGCCCGAGGGCGAGACGCCCGAGCCGATCACCTTCTCGTCGCGCTTCGCCTGCCCGGTATCGGGCTTCACGATCGCCGAGATCGAGCCGCGCCTGTTCTCGTTCAACAACCCGTTCGGCGCCTGCCCGACCTGCGGCGGTATCGGCCACGAGATGCGGATCGACCCCGAACTCGTCATCTCGGATGCGGGGCTGAGCCTCAAGCGCGGCGCCATCGCGCCCTGGGCGAAATCGACCTCGCCCTATTACGGGCAAACGCTCGACGCCCTCGCCAGGCATTACGGGTTCAAGACGACCGTGCCCTGGGGCGACTTGCCGGAGGAGGCGCGGCTTGTGATCCTGTACGGCTCCGGCCGGCAGTCGATCCGGTTCGACTACAATGACGGGATGCGTGCCTACGCGGTGAACAAGCCCTTCGAGGGCGTGATCCCGAACCTGGAGCGCCGCTACAAGGAGACGGAGAGCGACGCCTCCCGCGAGGAGATCGGCCGCTTCATGGGCGAGACCCCGTGCGAATCCTGCGGTGGCAAGCGGCTGAAGCCCGAGGCACTCGCCGTCAAGGTGGGAATGCAGGATGTCGGCGAGGTCACCGCGCTCTCGGTGCGTGAGGCGCATCGCTGGTTCTCGGAGCTTCCCGACAAGCTCAACCGCAAGCAGAACGAGATCGCGGTGCGGATCCTCAAGGAGATCCGCGACCGGCTCACCTTCCTGATCGATGTCGGCCTCGAATACCTGACGCTGGCCCGCGGCTCCGGCTCGCTCTCCGGCGGCGAGAGCCAGCGCATCCGGCTGGCCTCGCAGATCGGCTCGGGGTTGACGGGCGTCCTCTACGTCCTGGACGAGCCCTCGATCGGTCTGCACCAGCGCGACAACGAGCGGCTGCTCGGCACGCTGAAGCGCCTGCGCGACCTCGGCAACTCGGTGATCGTCGTGGAGCACGACGAGGACGCGATCCTGCAGGCCGATTACGTGGTCGATGTCGGGCCCGGAGCGGGCATCCACGGCGGGGAAATCATCGCGCAGGGCACGCCCGAAGAGGTGCTGCGCAATCCGGCCTCCCTCACCGCCAAGTACCTGACCGGCGCGATGACGGTGCGGACGCCCTCCGCTCGCCGCAAGGCGCGCAAGGGCAAGCTGAAGCTCGTCGGCGCGCGGGGCAACAACCTCAAGAACGTGTCCGTCGAAGTGCCGCTCGGCACCTTCACCTGCATCACCGGCGTCTCGGGCGGCGGCAAGTCGACCCTCGTGATCGACACGCTCTACAAGGCGGTGGCCAAGAAGCTGAACGGGGCCCTGGAGCACCCGGCCCCCTACGAGCGGCTGGAAGGGCTGGAGCACCTCGACAAGGTCATCGACATCGACCAGTCGCCGATCGGGCGCACGCCGCGCTCGAACCCGGCCACCTATATCGGCGCCTTCACGCCGATTCGCGACTGGTTCGCGGGCCTTCCCGAGGCCAAGGCCCGCGGCTACCAGGCGGGGCGCTTCTCGTTCAACGTGAAGGGTGGGCGCTGCGAGGCCTGCTCGGGCGACGGCGTCATCAAGATCGAGATGCACTTCCTGCCCGACGTCTACGTCACCTGCGACGTCTGCAAGGGCCGCCGCTACGATCGCGAGACGCTGGAGGTGAAATACCGCGGCAATTCGATCGCCGACGTCCTCGACATGACCGTCGAGGAGGCGGCCGACCTGTTCAGGGCGGTGCCTTCGATCCGCGAGAAGATGGAGACGCTGGCCCGCGTCGGCCTGCACTACGTCCATGTCGGCCAGCAGGCGACGACCCTCTCGGGCGGCGAGGCGCAACGCGTGAAGCTCTCGAAGGAACTCGCCAAGCGCGCGACGGGCCGCACCCTCTACATCCTCGACGAGCCGACCACCGGCCTGCACTTCCACGACGTCGCCAAGCTGATGGAGGTGCTCCACGAACTCGTGGACCAGGGCAACACCGTCGTGGTGATCGAGCACAACCTCGAGGTCATCAAGACCGCCGACTGGGTGATCGACATGGGCCCCGAGGGCGGCGACGGCGGCGGCGTCGTCGTGGCCGAAGGAACTCCCGAGCAGATCGCGGAATCGACCGCGAGCCACACCGGCCGCTTCCTGCGCGACGTCCTGGCCCGCCGCCCCGCGACCGAGCCGGCCCCGGGCCGCCGCGCCGCGGCCGAGTGACCCGGATTCCGGGCCACGCGCCCGGAGCCGATCGAGGGCGCCCATCCGGTCGTGCGAGCTAGGCGGGAAGGGCCGCGATTCGTCCGGTGGTCCCGCCCGCCCCGTCGATTCGACAAGGGGCGCGGACACGGAATTGACCCCGCTCCTATCCCCAGCCTGTCCCCAACCTGGGGCTCCAGCGGCTCGTCCGGAGCCGCACCTTTCCCAATCGCCTCGTCGTGCTTGCGCATTCATCCCGAATGAGCGGATTCCGGCAAGAGCTTGAGCATTCTGCGTTATTTTGCTGGGCGGCGGCACCGGGGCCGGTGCGGAGCGGTCAGTAACGCGCACGATGCTCTCCGGATCCACGGCTGTTGCAACGCGGCAAAAATGCGGCTTTTCCGCAACGGTCAGGTTCGTTCTGCCCGGAGGCGAGGCATTCCACTGTCATTCCGAGCGCGGCTGTAGAATAGTTCTCAGCGTTGAGACTTGAGGTGGGGCCGTAAGGGGGCGCTTGGCACCGTTGGGGCGGGGGCGGACGCAAGTCGGCGGACCGGCAATGTTGTGCCAAGGCTACGGGGCGGACGCCTGAAATCCTTGGGAAGGAAAGATAAAATGATGAAGAACTGGCTCGCCGCGGGAGCGGTCGCGCTCTCGGTCGGCATGACCGGGACCGCCGCCTTCGCCCAGACCACGACGGTTCCGGGTGAGCAGGTCGGCCTCGCGGTCGGCGCTCCGCTTCCGGAGGGCGTCTACGCTCTGAACACGTTCCTGTACCGCTCGCCCGACACCTCGCCGGTCGATGTCGGGATCAACGTTCCGATCCTGCTGTGGTCGACCCCCTGGAAGATCCTCGACGCCCGCGTCGAGCTCGCCGTCGCCCCGCCGACCGTCTTCTCGTTCGGCCGCGGCCGTAACGGTGGCGCGCTCGACACCAGCATCAACGTCGGCACCTTCATTGGCGGTATCTTCGCCTGGGATCTCGGCAACAACGTCGGCGTCAGCTACCTCGCCGGTGTGTACTTGAACGAGCTGAACGCCGGCCGCGGTTGCGGCATCGGCTGCCTCCCGATCCTGTCGTCGAACACCTACCGCCAGGGCTTCGCCATCAGCTACACCGGCGACGGCTGGAACCTGACCGCGAACCTGACCTACAACTTCTACGACACGCCGTCCTTCTTCTCCGGCGGTTCGCCGCTCCTGCGCGGCCCGTACGCTCCGTCGGACGCCCTCAACCTCGACCTGACGGCGACCAAGAAGTTCGGCAAGTGGGAGATCGGTGCGATCGGCTACGGCACCACCGACCTGTCCAACAACTCGCGCTTCGCGCCCGCCACCCGTTCGGGCTACTTCGCGCTCGGCGGCCTCATCGGCTACGACTTCGGGCCCTTCACGGTCCAGGGTTACGCCGCCCGTTACGTTGCGACCCGCGCCCTCGACGCCCGTGGCCGCGAGAACTACGCCACCGAAGGCTGGTTCCGCGTGATCGCGCCGCTCTACACCGTGGCTGCCGCTCCGGCTCCGGCCCCGGCTCCGCTGGTGCGCAAGTACTGAGACACAGCCCGAACCCGGCCCGAGGCGACTCGGGCCGGATCGGCCGAGATCGGGAAGCCGTCCGCTCCTTCGGGGTCGGGCGGCTTCTCGCTTGTGCAGACCCCATTCCTCACGGCAGGCACCGAGTCCCGCCCCTTTCTCGATTGCGCGAAACCTTTCTCCGCCACCTTCCGTATGGCCCGGCGTCGCCCCCGCGAGGGGCTGAAAGAGAGGCTACGCCCATGTTCCGTTCGTTCGCCGCCACGCCGCGCGCGGCCCGTCTCGCCGCCCTGATTCTGGCTGCCGGCCTCGCCCTGCCGGGTGCCGCGCTCGCCAAGAACCCGATGGTGGGTGGCGCGCCGATGTATGCCTCGAAGACGATCGTCGAGAACGCGGTCAACTCGAAGGATCACACCACCCTCGTCGCCGCCGTGAAGGCGGCCGGCCTCGTCGAGACCCTGTCGGGACCGGGCCCCTTCACCGTCTTCGCGCCGACGAACGCCGCCTTCGCCAAGCTGCCGCCGGGCACCGTCGACACCCTGGTTCAGCCGCAGAACAAGGGCACCCTGACGGCAATCCTGACCTATCACGTCGTTCCCGGCACCCTCACGGCCAAGGACCTGATGGCGCTGGCCAAGGAGAGCGGCGGCTCGGCTCAGCTCAAGACCGTTCAGGGCAGCCCGTTGACGGTGAGCACGAAGGGCAAGAAGGTCTTCCTAACCGATGCCAAGGGCAACCGGTCGACCGTCACCATCGCCAACGTGATGCAGTCGAACGGCGTCATCCACGTCATCGACGGCGTGCTGCAGCCTTAGGACAGGCCGCGCTGGTCCCGCTCCGGCGGGACCGGCCTCGGCTCGTGAGCCGGATCTGGCCGTTCGATCAGGCGAGCCCGTCCCGTTCGGGACCTCGGATCGCTCGCGCGATGCTCCTACTCGCGGATCAGCTTGCCCGTGTAGATCACCGGGCCTGTCGGCAGGCCAGTCGGCGAGCCGCCCGGAGGCTCGACCGAGACGGCGAAGACGCCCTCGCCCGCCTGCGCGCCTGCGGGCAACGGCACCCGGGCCGCGTCCGCGCCGATCAGGCCGAGGGGCCTCGGGGTCGCGTCCGTGCCGACGTACCAGAGCTGCAGACTGCGCCCGGCCGGCGTCTCCGCCGCGACGGGGCGAACACTGGCCTGCCCGGTCGCCGTGTCGATGCTGACGACGAGGGCCGGCGCAGCGCCGCCACTCGTCACCACGGCGACGTAGCGCGCGCCCACCGGCCGCTCGGGTCTCGGGGTCAGGAGAAAGGCGGCGAGCCCCGCGGCGATCAGGCCCGTGGCCGCGGTCGCACCCTGCCAGAATTGCAGGTTCCGCCTCAGCGCGCGGATCCGATTGTCGTTGGCGGCGGCTCCGCCGGGCAGGGCCTGCGCGATGCGCGCCCAGACATGCGCGCCCGGCAGCACCTCGGGTGCCGTGAGATCGAGCGGAGCGAGGCGTCGCTCCCAGGCCCGCACCGCCCCGGCCAGGCTCGGATCGCGGGCGAGGGCCCGCTCGAAGGCGGCGCGCTCCGCGAAGGCCAGCGTGCCGAGGACGTACTCGCCCGCCCGGTCCTCGGTTGGCTCCGGTCCGGCGCTCACGAGATTGCCTCCAGGCAGCCCCTGAGATTGGCGAGCGCCCGGTGCAGCCAGGTCTTGATGGTGTTGACGGGGCGCGCGAAGCGCTCGGCGAGATCCTCCCGGGACAAGCCTTCGCAATAGGCCAGCACCACGCAGTCGCGGTGCGCGGGGTCGAGCTGCGCGAGGCAGGCCCGGAGCGCGTCCCGGCTGAGGATCGCGCCCTCGCTGTCGTGAGGATCGGCCAGTCGCTCCAACCAATCCTCCCCGTCCTCGTGCACCGGACCCTGGATCTCGGTTCGGCGGCGGACCGCGTCGATCGCGCGGTTGCGCGCGATCGTGCAGAGCCAGGACAGCGGACGCCCCATCTCGGGGGCGTAGGAGCCAGCCGCCTGCCAGATCCGCAGGAAGACATCCTGGAGGATATCCTCGGCAGCGGACCGATCGCGCTGGATACGCAGGATGACGCCGAGAAGTTTCGGAGAGGTGCGGTCGTAGAGATCGCGGAGGGCTGCCTCGTCCCGGGCCGCAACCGCTTCGAGGAGCCGCTCAAGGGTCGCGTCGTCGCGCAAGGAACTCGTACCTTACTGTCGCGCGCCGGTGCACGCGTCGGGGGAGTGCGGCGCGCGTGCCCCGGGCCCGCGGACGGAGGTCTGGCGGACGGAGCGCTTCCCGCAGCCGGAGCCCGGGGTCTCCCGCCCCTCCCGGCGGCGCGGATCGTAGTGCAGCGCCGCCCCGCGCGCCATACGGTCGCGCCGCCGACTTCGGTTGAATCCGTCGCCGTGCGGAAGGCTGTCGGGCCGTGACGAAAGACCTATCTCAGACCCTCTCGCATGCCCTGCCGCCCCAGATGAGGACGCGAACGCCATGGCCGCGCACGGCGACTGGAAGATCCCCGCTTCCGTGCAGCCCAAGCCGGGCGATTACGGCTACGATCTCGACCGGGCGCTGAGCGCCGTGGTCTCCCTCTCGACCCGCGTGCCGCCCGAGGCCTTCACTGCGGAGACGCTCGGCACCGAGCGGGCGGGCAACGGCGTGCTGATCCGCGAGGACGGGCTCGTCCTCACGGTTGGCTACCTCATCATGGAGGCCGACACGGTTTGGCTCACAACGCATGACGGGCGCTCGGTGCCCGGCCACGTGGTGGGGTTCGACGTGGCCTCGGGATTCGGTCTCGTCCAGGCCCTGGGCGACCTCGCCCTGCCCGCTCTCCGGATCGGCCGCTCCGCCGGCCTCAAGCCCGGCGATCGGGCCGTGCTGGCGGGCGCGGGCGGCCGCGGACGCAGCGTCGCCGCGCAGGTGATCGGCCGGCAGGAATTCGCGGGCTACTGGGAATACGTCCTCGACGAGGCCCTGTTCACCGCGCCCTCGCACCCGCATTGGGGCGGCACCGCGCTCATCGGCGAGGGGGGCGAGCTCGTCGGCATCGGCTCGCTGCAGCTCCAGCAGGGCGGGGCCGCGGGAAACCGGCCGATCAACCTCGTGGTGCCGATCGACCTGCTGCCCCCGATCCTCGACGACCTCGCCACCCGCGGCCGTCCGACCCGGCCACCGCGGCCCTGGCTCGGCGTCTACGCGACGGAGACGGACGACGGTATCGCGGTGATGGGGCTTGCCGATGACGGACCCGCGGAGGCGGGCGACCTGCGCGTTGGCGACCTCGTGGAGGCGGTGGCGGGCGAGCCGGTCGGCGACCTCGCCGACTTCTTCCGCCGAGTCTGGGCGCTCGGCGAGGCCGGGGTACGGGTCCCCCTTACCGTCCGGCGCGACGGGCGGCTGATCCATCTGAGCGTGGTCTCGGGAGACCGGGAACGCTACCTGATGAGCCCGCAGCTCCATTGACCGGGAGATGGCGCGGCGCTCCTCCCCGTTCGGGAGCGGGACAGGGGATCCGGCTTCATCCGGAGCGGCCGCATCCCTCACGCAAGGCCCGCATCCGGGTCGCGGCCAATCGCGCGTTCAGAAGACGATGCCGAGGCGCCGGTTGATCCGCGTCACCACCCAGACCGTGGTGATCGCCACGCAGACGCCCCAACCCACCTCGAACACCCGCGACCCCAGCATTCGCTCGACGCTGCCGATATGGGGCACGAGGATGAGGATGGTGGCGGTGATGGCCGCGAGCCGGCCCGCGCTCGCCACGTTCACCAGCCAGCAGGCCAGGACCGAGAGGAGCACGGCGAGGGCGTAGCTCGGCAAGCTCACCCCGATGGTTAGGTAGGCGGCGAGCCCGATCACTCCGCCGATCGCCGCCCCCGCGAATTGGTCGCGGGCGGTGGAGCGCGTGGCGCCGAACTCGGTCTGCGCCACGGCGAGCGCGGTGATGGCACTCCAGAACCCCTCGCGCAGCCCGAGCGCCTGCGTCGGCAGGTAAGCGACGATCGCCGCGCAGGCCGACATGACCCCGTGCGCCGTGCGCCGTGCCCCGGCTGAGGCGCCGGTGCAGGGGCAGTCGCTTGGCGACCCGGCGGAGCTGGTCGCGCAGCCAGCCGATCCGGCTGAGGTCGCTCGCCTCGCGCCGGCGCTCGGCCGCGAGCGCGGCTTCCGCACCCGAGACCGCGGCAGCCTCCGCGCGTGCCGGCGGCTCCGCTTCGAGTCCCGCCGACGGGTTGTCGGGCCTTCCTGTCGTCTCTCGCGCGCTCATGCCGGCATCAACGATGCGGCCGGGGCCGCGGTTCGGCGGGTTGCGGAGAGCCGTTGATCGCCCCTGCCCACGGGTTTAAGTCCCCCCAATGACGGCGCAAGATCCCATCCACATCGTCGGCGGCGGGCTGGCCGGCTCCGAGGCGACCTGGCAGATCGCGAGCGGCGGCCATGCGGTCGTGCTCCACGAGATGCGGCCCGTGCGCGGCACGGACGCGCACCAGACCGAGAGCCTCGCCGAACTCGTCTGCTCGAACTCCTTCCGCTCGGACGACCCGGAGGGCAACGCGGTCGGCCTGCTGCACCAGGAGATGCGCAGCCTCGGCTCGCTGATCATGCGGATGGGCGACGCGAATCAGGTGCCGGCGGGCGGGGCGCTGGCCGTCGACCGCGAGGGCTTCGCGGCGGCGGTGACGGGTGCGCTCGAGGCCCATCCCCTCGTCACCATCGTTCGCGAGGAGATCGCGGGGCTGCCGCCGGCCGATTGGGGATCGACCATCGTCGCGACCGGCCCCCTCACCTCGCCGGCGCTCGCCGAGGCGATCCGCGCCCTGACCGGGGCCGAGTCCCTCGCTTTCTTCGACGCGATCGCCCCGATCGTCCATCGCGACTCGATCGACATGGAGCGCGCGTGGTTCCAGTCGCGCTACGACAAGTCGGGTCCCGGCGGCACGGGGGCAGATTACCTGAACTGCCCGATGGACCGGTCGCAGTACGACGCCTTCATCGCGGCGCTGATCGCGGGCGAGAAGACGAGCTTCAAGGAATGGGAAACCACGACGCCCTATTTCGACGGCTGCCTGCCGATCGAGGTGATGGCCGAGCGCGGCCCCGAGACCCTGCGCCACGGCCCGATGAAGCCCGTTGGCCTGACCAACCCGCACGACCCGACGGTGAAGCCCTGCGCCATCGTGCAGCTGCGCCAGGATAATGCGCTCGGCACGCTCTACAACATGGTGGGCTTCCAGACGAAGCTGCGCCACGCCGAGCAGGTGCGAATCTTCCGAACCATCCCGGGTCTGGAAAATGCCGAGTTCGCCCGGCTCGGCGGCCTGCACCGCAACACCTACCTCGACTCGCCCCGCCTCCTCGACGGGACGCTGCGCCTGAAGGCGCGACCGTCGCTCCGCTTCGCCGGCCAGATCACGGGTTGCGAGGGCTATGTCGAGAGCGCGGCGGTGGGCCTGATGGCCGGGCGCTTCGCGCTGGCCGAGGCGCAGGGCCGCAGCCTGCCGCCGCTGCCGCAGACGACGGCGCTCGGCGCGCTGATCGCCCACATCACGGGCGGGCACATCGCGCAAGACGGCGAGGCGGCGGCCAATGCCCCCCGCTCATTCCAGCCGATGAACGTGAATTTCGGCTTGTTCCCGCCGCTTGAGCGCGCGCCCCGCAACGAGACCGGGCGCCGTCTACGCGGACCGGAGAAGGCGGCGCTGAAGAAGCGGGCGCTCACCGACCGGGGCCGGGCCGCCCTCGCCGCCTGGATCGCAGAGGCGGGCGAGCCGCCGCGGGCTGCGGCGGAGTAGAAACTTTCGGCTGGCGAACCTCGCGTCTCAGGGCGAAGTCCGTGCGCTATCCGTCTTCATCAGAACCCGGCGTCCCGGCCGGTGCCCATCCTCGCCGGTATCCTCGAAGCCGAGCTTGCGCAGCAGCCCCCACGAGGCGACGTTGCCGGGCCGGCACTCGGCGACGATGCTCCGGTAGGGAAAGCGGCGGGCGAGAAGGACGAGAAGGCCCGCCACCGCCTCCGTGGCGATGCCGCGGCCCCGGGCCGATCCGCCGACCCAGTAGCCGATCTCGATGGCGCTCTCTCCGCGCAGGTGCGTGCCCACCACCGCGACGAGCGCGCGGCTCTCTCGCTCCCAGACGCCGTTGAAGCGGTCGCTGCCTCGCCGGCCGGAGGCGATCAGGCCGCGCGCATCCGCGAGCGTGAAGGGCTCGGGCAGAAAGTCGACGGCGCCCGTGATCGCGGGATCGTCGGTGAGCCGGCGCAGGGCCTCGGCGTCGCGCGCGGAGAGGGCCGCGATGCGCAGGCGCTCGGTCTCGAGCCCTGGCAGGGTCGCGAGGCTGTCGGACTGAGCGGCACGCCGGAACAGGAACATCCCTC
Organism: Methylobacterium durans; assembly: GCF_003173715.1. Taxonomy (NCBI): domain Bacteria; kingdom Pseudomonadati; phylum Pseudomonadota; class Alphaproteobacteria; order Hyphomicrobiales; family Methylobacteriaceae; genus Methylobacterium; species Methylobacterium durans. The sequence continues at coordinate 6,243,712 of NZ_CP029550.1, forward strand.
TCAGGTGGAGCCATCGCACCCGGCGGAAAGGTACGGCCGCGGGCGGCGCGTTAATCCGCGCCTCCGACATGAAAAAGCCCGCTCCGGCCGAGGGCCGGAGCGGGCTGCTGCGTGCGCCGGTGCGGCCGACCCTACGGGTGGATGACCATCGCGTTGAACGGATAGACGTAGGCTTGCAGCATCACGAGTCCGCCGACCATGCAGGCGAGCACGATCGAGTGCCAGAACACGAAGCGCAGGATCTTGCCCTCCTGGCCGAAATAGCCGGTGGCCGTGGAGGCCACGACGATCGACTGCGCGTCGATCATCTTGCCCATCACGCCGCCGGACGAGTTCGCCGAGGCCATCAGGATGCCCGACAGGCCGAGCTGCTCCGAGGTGATCTTCTGCAGGCCGCCGAAGAGCACGTTCGAGGCGGTGTCCGAGCCCGTCAGCGCCACGCCGAGCCAGCCGAGCAGGGTGCCGAAGAACGGGTAGAGGATGCCCGTGCCGGCGAAGGCGAGGCCCAGCGTCGCGTCGACGCCGCCGTAGCGGGTGAGGACGCCGAGGGCCAGCATCGCCGCGATGGTGATGAGCGAGTAGCGCAGCACCCAGATCGTCTCGAGATAAGCGGTGACGAGGCGCCAGGGCGAGAAGCGCATGATCAGGCCGGAGATGATCGCGGCGATGAGCACGCCCGTGCCCGTGTAGGACATGTAGGTGAAGGCAAAGACCGCCGCCTCCGGATGCGCCTTGGCGACGACGGGCGGCACCTTCATGATCACGTTGTGCAGGCCCGGCACCTCGTACTTGATCGTGAAGATCGGGTTCACGAGGCTCTTGAACCAGCCGGTGCCCCAGATCGCGACGACGACCGACAGGATGATCCACGGCACCCAGGCCCAGGCGATCTCGCTGGAGGTCGCGGTGCGGGCGCCGGTATGGACGCGCGGCATATCGCCGGGCACGCCCGCGCCGAGGGCAACGGGACGCGGCTCTGTGCCGTAGCCGATGGACGGATCGTGGCCGCGCAGCGCCGGCGAGGTCCAGATCTGCGCCGGCCGCCAGACCTTCAGGAACAGGACGAGGGCGCCCATCGAGACGAGCGAGGCGCCGATGTCGACGATCCAGGGGTTGATGTAGTTCGAGATCAGGAATTGCGCGAGCGCGAAGGAGATGCCGCAGACGGCGATCGGCGGCCAGATCGCGAGCATGCCGCGGAAGCCCGCGAACACCCAGATCAGCCAGAACGGCACGATCACCGAGAAGAATGGGAGCTGCCGGCCGATCATGGCGCCGAGGATGTAGGGGTCGTAGCCGGTGACCGAGGCGAGGCCCTGGATCGGGGCGCCGAGCGCGCCATAGGCGACGGGCGCAGTGTTGGCGATGAGCGAGAGGCCCGATGCTGCCAGCGGCGAGAAGCCGAGGCCGATCAGGATCGCACCTGTCACCGCCACCGGGGTGCCGAAGCCGCCGGCACCCTCGAAGAAGGCGCCGAAGGCGAAGGCGACCAGCAGGAGCTGGATGCGCCGGTCCGTCGTGATGCCCGCCACCGATTGCTGCAGGGTGGCGAACCAGCCCTTCTCCACCGTCAGGCGATAGAGGAAGATGACGTTGAGGATGATCCAGCCGATCGGGAACAGGCCGAGCGCCACGCCGTAGGCGGAGGCGCGGAGCGCGAGGCCCGTCGGCATGCCGAAGGCCACGATCGCGACGAGCAGCGCGATGACGAGGGACAGGACGGCCGCGATATGGGCCTTGACCTTGCCGCTCGCGATCATGCCGAGCAGCGCGACGACCGGAAGGGCGGCCGCGAGCGTTGATAGCCACGCGTTCCCGAACGGGTCGTAGACTTGATTCCAGGTTTCCACGGGCGTCACGCTCCTCCGCACGCCCGATCTTCTGGCCGGGCCGTAAAGCGTTGCTAGCAGAGCCCGCGAGACGGCTCAACGCGGATTAATCATGCATTCAGAGAGTGTTGCTGAGGAACACGTGCCTCTGTCACTCCGGGCGGCTTAGCGGCCTTTCAGCGGATCCGCCGCGCTGCCCGCCAGAGCCGCCAGAGCCGGCGCCAGCGCGGGATCTCGACTGGCGTGCTGAGCGGGTCGTAGCCCGGCCGGTCCATCGCCGCGAGGTAGGGCTCGACGAGGGCGACGGGCAGGAAGGCCGCCTGCGCGGCCGGCGCGATGGTGGCGCGGGCCGCCTCGTAGGCCGCGAGATGACGGCGGGCGAGCGCCCGCAGATCGCGGGTCGCGCCGACAAGCCCCGGCCCGCCGCGGCCGGTGACGATATCCTCGCGGGTGACGCCGTGCGCGCGCAGGATGTCAGCCGGTAAGTAGACCTGCCCCGCCCGCGCGTGCCAGGGCAGCGCCCGCAACAGGCCCGTGATGCCGTAGGCGACGCCCGCGTGACCCGCGGCCGCGGCGCCGCCGGGCTCCACCCCGTTGCTGAGGACGAGGCTCGCGAGGCGGAACAGGGACGAGGCCGTCTCGCCGCAATAGCCTTCGAGGTCGTTCACCCGGGGCATCGGGTCGTCGTAGAGATCGAAGACGCGGGCGTCGATCAGGTCGACGAAGGGCTGGCGACCGAGCCGCCTCTTGACGATGGCATCCTCCAACGCCGCCGCCACGGGGTTCGCACGGACATCGCCGCGGGCTTCGCCCTGGAGGGCGTCGCGCCACCATTGCAGGCGGATCTCGCCGGCCATCGGGTTCGAGGCCGCCTCGCGGACGCGCGCGATCGTCAGGCTGAAGGCGTAGAGGGCGAAGAGGTGCGGACGCGCCTCGGCCGCCGCGAACAGGGTCGCGAAGTAGCGGTCCGGATCGCCCTCCCGTACCATCGACTCGCAGTGCTGGAGCGCGAAGGGGAGCCCGTTGCCGGTGCTGGTGCTGGTCTCGGTCTCGCTCAAACGGAGGCGCTCACGCGACGGCGATCAGGGCGGCGGCAACCTTCCGGTTCTCCGCCATCAGGATGTTGTAGGTGCGGGCGGCCGCCCCCGTCTGCATCACGTCGAGGCCGATGCCGTTCTCCTTGAGCCACGCGCGCAAGGGGGCGGCAGCGGCACGATGTCGAGACCGGTGCCGACGAGGAGGAGATCGATCGCGCCCGCCTCCGCCTGGACCGGGCGCAGGGCATCGCGGCCGATGGCGGACGCCTCCGCCACGTCCCAGGCCCGGATGCCGGAGGGTAGCACCAGGATCGAGCCGCGGTGGCTCATCTCCGCGAAGCGGAAGCCGCCGCCGCCATAGGCGTCGATCAGGTAGCGTCCAGGGACGAATCCGTCGTTGAGACGGCCGGGCTCGCTCATCCGGCGTCGCCCCGCCCCTATTCCGCCGCTTGGGCGAGGTCGCCCCGCTCGCGGGCCTGGGCGCGGGTGCCCGACAGCATCAGGCCGAGATAGATCAGCACCGGGGTCGAGATGAAGATCGCCGAGTAGGTGCAGATCACGACGCCGCACAGCATCACCACCGCGAAGCCCTTGATCGCCTCGCCGCCGAACAGGACGAGCGCCAGCAGCGACAGGGCGGTGGAGATCGAGGTCATCACCGTGCGCGACATGGTGGAGTTGATCGAGAGGTTCAGGAGCTCGACCGTGGGAATCGTCTTGTAGCGGCGCATCAGCTCCCGGGTCCGGTCGAACACCACGACGGTCTCGTTGAGCGAGTAGCCGACGATGGTGAGGATCGCCGCGATCGAGGTCATGTTGAACTCGATGCGGGTGAGGATGAAGATGCCGACGGTGAGCACGATATCGTGCAGCGTGCCGACGATGGCGCCGAGCGCCAGCTCCCTCTCGAACCGGAACCAGAGGTAGAGCAGCACCGCGACGACCGAGAGGACGACGCCGAGGGTGCCCGATTGCACGAGCTCGCCCGAGACGCGCGGTCCCACGGTCTCGGTGCGGCGAAACTCGTAGTCGGCGTCGAAGGCGGCGTGCGCCTTCTGCATCACCGCCGTCTGGCCCTGTTCGCCGGCCTGGAGGGGGAAGCGCACCAGGATGTTGCCCTGGCCGCCGAGCTCCTGCACCTCCGACTCGCCGAAGCCGAAGCCGTTGGCGGTGTGGCGCACCGCCGCGACGTCCGCCGTGCCGGACTTCGCCTGCAACTCGACGAGGGTGCCGCCCTTGAAGTCGATGCCGAAGTTCAGCCCGATCGTGAGGAACAGCACGACCGTCGCCACCGACATCAGCGCCGAGAGCGGGAAGCTGAAGCGCCGGTAGCGCATGAAGTCGAAGTGCGACTCGTCGGGCCAGAGGCGGAGCAGACGCATGATCGGTCTCGGGTTCTGGGCCGGTGCCGCTCCGGGAAGCGGCTCCAGGCCCGTCCATCTTGAGGTCGGCCGGCGCGCCGCTGCGGGCGGCGCGGCCGCGGGGCCAACGGCGAAGGCCCCGCCGTCAGAACGGCAGGGCTTTCGGGCGGAACGTATTGTACCACACGGCGATCATCATGCGGGTCAGCGTCACCGCGGTGATGACCGTGGTGAGGATGCCGAGAATGAAGACGACGGCGAAGCCCTTCACCGGGCCGGAGCCGAGGAAGAACAGGATCAGCGCCGCGATCGCCATCGTGGAGTTCGAGTCGATGATGGTGGCGAAGGCCCGGTCGAAGCCGGCCTGGAGTGCCGAGATCAGCGAGCGACCGGCCCGGGACTCTTCGCGCATGCGCTCGTAGATCAGCACGTTCGAGTCCACCGCCGTGCCGATGGTGAGCACGATGCCGGCGATGCCGGGCAGCGTCATCGTCGCCTCCAGCACCGACATCAGGCCGAGGATGAGGCCGACATGGACGATCAGCGCGATGTTGGCGATGAAGCCGAAGGTCCCGTAGGTCAGGAACATGAAGGCGACGACGAGCACGGCCGCGACGAGCGTCGCGAGCTTGCCGGCCTCGATCGAGTCGCGCCCGAGGCCGGGGCCGACGACGCGGCGCTCGACCACGGTGAATTTTGCGGGCAATGCGCCGGCGCGCAGCAGAACGGAGAGGTCGTTGGCCTGCTGAACCGTGAAATTGCCGGTGATCTGGCCGTTGCCGCCGGTGATAGCGGAGCGGATCACGGGAGCCGACACCACCTCGTTGTCGAGGACGATCGCCATGCGCCGGCCGACATTCTCCGAGGTCGCCTGACCGAAGCGCTGGGCGCCCTTCAGGTTGAACTTGAAGCTCACCATCGGCTCGTGGGTCTGCTGGTCGAAGGCGGGCTGCGCGTCGGTGAGATCGCCGCCATCGGCCATCACGCGGCGCTCCACGGGCACCTTGGCGCCCTTCTCGTCCTTCGAGGGCAGGAGGTCGACGTCGCCGGACGGGCTGTCGGCGAGCATCCGGAACTCGAGCTTGGCGGTGGAGCCGAGGAGCTTCTCAAGCCGCTCCGGGTTCTGCTCGCCCGGGACCTGGATCAGGATGCGGTCGGCGCCCTGCTGCTGGATCGAGGGCTCGGTCGTGCCGGTGGAATCGAGGCGTCGGCGGATGACCTCGATGCCCTGGCTCACGGCGCGGCGCGTCCGCTCGTTGACGCCGGCGTCGGTGAGCGTCAGGCGGATCGGCCCGTCCGGCTGGTCGACGATCTCGACGGTGCGCCCGCCGGTCTGGCCGACGAGAGGGTTCGAGATCGGCTGAGACAATTCCTGGAGCTTCGGCATCACCTTGGCGCGGGCGGCGGCTTCCGCGATCCGCAGCTGGACGCCCCGCTGCAGGAGCTGGATGCCGCCCTCGGCGCGGACCGATTCCTGCTGGAGGATGCGGCGCACGTCGTCGCGCAGCGCCTTGGCCTGCGAGGCTATCAGCTCGTTCTGGTCGACTTCGAGCAGGAGCTGCGAGCCGCCCTGGAGATCGAGGCCGAGCACGATCGCCCGCTGCGGGATGATCCAGCTCGGGAACCAGCCCGGCAGCGCGGCCATGAACGCCTTGCGGCTGTCGGCCGGGAAGAAGCTCGGCACGGCCAGGCTGAGGCCGATCAGGATGACGGCGAGCGTCGCGATGATCTTGGTTCGGGAGAAGCGCAACATCCGCCGGTCCTGCTGTGACGTTTGCGTGCCGGGGATGGGATCAGGCCGGCACCGTGAGCGGCGCTCAGGCCGCCTTGACGGGGCCGCCTTTGACGCGGACCTCGGAGATCATCGACCGGACGACCTTGACGCGGACGTTGGGCGCGATCTCGACCTCGATCTCGGACGCCTCGTCGTTCACCTTGACGACGCGGCCGATGAGGCCACCGTTCGTGACGATGGTGTCGTCGCGGCGCACGTTCTTGACCATGGACTGATGATCCCGGACCCGCTTCTGCTGCGGCCGCAGGATCAGGAAGTACATGATCACGAAGATGAGGACGAACGGCACCAGCTGCAAGGCGATGTCCGCCCCACTGGAAGCGGTGCCGGCCCCTTGCGCGAAGGCGGGGGTGATCAAGCGCGTGACTCCTCAAAAAGCGTGAGGCCGCCCGGTGGCCCACACGGCCTCGCCGGGCCGGGCCCAAAAAGCGCGCGGACTATAGCCACGGCCTAAGTGAAAGCAACGCCGGATGGGTGAGGCGAATCGGACTTCGCGGGCTGCGGGCCGCGACAAAGACGGAACCTCCGTCGCGCAGGAGCGGTGATTTCCGCGTCCGATCCCCCTAAACAGCGACCCAGCCCTCCTGCAACCACAGGCGCGAAGCCCGGCGTTCCCATGACGAGTCCCACCACCCTCGACACGCTCCTGCCGCTCCTGGAGCGCATCGCGACGGCTCTGGAGCGCGCCGCCCCGCGCGAGCCGGCTGCCCCCGACCTGACGGCGGCCGACGCCTTCCTATGGGGCCCGGAGCGCCGGCTGATCCCGGTGCCGCGGGTCAACCGCGTCGAGATGGGCCTGCTCACCGGCATCGACCGGGCCCGCGACACGCTGGCCGAGAACACGGAGCGCTTCGCCCGCGGCCTGCCCGCCAACAACGCGCTCCTCTGGGGGGCGCGCGGCATGGGCAAGTCCTCCCTCGTCAAGGCGGTGCACGCCGAGACGAACGCCAAGCGGCCCGAGGGCGCGCTGCCGATGAAGCTCGTGGAGATCCACCGCGAGGACATCGAGGCGCTGCCCGATCTGATGGCGCGGCTGCGCGCCGACCCGCACCGCTGGATCGTGTTCTGCGACGACCTGTCGTTCGACGCCGACGACACCTCCTACAAGTCGCTGAAGACGGCGCTCGACGGCGGCATCGAGGGACGACCAGAGAACGTGCTGTTCTACGCCACCTCGAACCGGCGGCATCTCCTCGCCCGCGAGATGGTGGAGAACGAGCGCTCGACGGCGATCAACCCGGGCGAGGCGGTGGAAGAGAAGGTCTCCCTGTCCGACCGGTTCGGCCTCTGGCTCGGCTTCCACAAGTGCAGTCAGGACGAGTACCTCGCCATGATCCGCGCCTACGTCGAGCGCTACGGCCTGACGGCCGAGCCCGAGCGGGTGCGGGCGGAAGCCCTCGAATGGGCCGTGACCCGCGGCTCGCGCTCCGGCCGCACCGCCTTCCAGTTCATCCAGGACCTCGCAGGGCGGCTCGGCCAGCGGCTCGGCTGAGGCCCGAAACGCGAAGGGGCGGCCCCCCGCCGGGACCGCCCCCTCGAACTCTGCGTCCGAGCCGCCCGCGTCAGTTGCTGGCGAGCTGCGACATCGGGTCGATCGGCGAGCCGCCCTTGCGGATCTCGAAGTGGAGCTGGGGCGAGGTCACGTTGCCCGACGCGCCCGACTTGGCGATCGTCTGGCCGCGCTTCACCTTCTCGCCGGGCTTCACGTCGATCTCGCCGTTGTGGGCGTAGGCCGAGACGAAGCCGTTCGTGTGGCGCACCAGCACGAGCTTGCCGTAGCCCTTCACGTCGGAGCCGGCGTAGGCGACGGTGCCGTCCTCGGCGGCCTTCACAGCCGTGCCCTCGGGTACCGCGATGTTGATGCCCTCGTTGCCGCTGGAGCCGTAGCCCGAGATCACGCGGCCCTTGGCCGGCCAGCGGAAGGACTGATCGGGCGCGGCGGGCGCGGCCGCGGCGACCGAGCCGGTGGCGGACGGCTCCGACTTCTCGGGCGCCGGCGCGGGCTTGGCGGGAGCGGGCTTGGCGGCGGCGACCTTGGCGGCCTTCTCGGATTCCTTCGCATCCTTGGCGGCCTTCTCGGCGGCTTCCTTGGCAGCCTTCGCCTCGGCGAGCTTCCTGGCCGCATCGCGCGTGGCCTCGGCCTTCGCCCTGGCGGCGGCCTCCGCCTTCGGATCGGGCTTTGCCTCGACCTTGGTCTCGGCCTTCGGCTCGACCTTGGCGGTCTGGCCCGGGCGGACGTGCTTCTTGGCAGCCTCCTTCTGGGCAGCCTCCTTGCGCGCCTTCTCCTCGGCGAGCTTGCGGGTCTCGGCCACCTTGCGGTCAGCCTCGCGCTTGGCTTCGAGCTTGGCCTCGGCGAGCTTCTCGGCCTGGCGCTTCGCCTCCTTGTCGGCTTGAAGCTTGTCGGCCTGAGCCTTCTCGGCCTGCGCCTTGGCCTCGGCGGCCTTCTCGGCAGGCTTCGGGCCTTTCGAGAATTGCAGGCGCTCCTGGGGCGCGGCCGGGACGGTGCGCGCGGTCATCGCGTCGGGGTTCATGCCCGAGGCGTTGTAGACCGGGATCACGATCTGGCGGCCGGGCGTCACCTGCGCGGCGCTGGTCAGGCCGTTGGCCGAGAGGATGGCCGAGACCGGCACGCCGTAGCGGGTCGACATCTGGTTGAGGCTGTCGCCCTGCGCGACGGTGATGCGGGTGCCGCCCTGGGCGTTCCAGCCGGCGGCGCCCGTCGCCGCGACGCGGGTGCTCTGCGCCGGAGGCTGGATCGGACGGGCGAGGGCGGGTGCGGGGCGAGGCGCGACCGGGCTGAGGGGGCGCTCGCCGGATCGCCCAGCGCTTCGGACTGGATGCGGCCCGTGCGGATCGCCGGGGCGGGTGCCGTCTCGCCTTCCGGCAGGCTGCCGGTGGCGGAGGGCTCGCTCGACAGATTCGAGGCGAAGGGATTCACGAACGGATCCCCGAGCCGCGAGGCATCCGAAGAACAGGCGGCGGCGCCGCCACCGATGACCCCGATGAGGGCGAAGCGCGACAGTGCCCGCATCCCCCGACCAGCCCCGCGAACCCGCATCGACGCACCCGTTTGCCTGACGCAACTTGATGCCGTCATTCAAACCGGATTCAGGTTAAGCAACCGTTCCTGTTCACCCTGTTTCGCGGTGTGATGGAACCTTTGCCGAGCCTTGGGTTGCACACGCGCCACAGGGCCCCGGGTGCCGGTCAGGCCGCCGCTCCGCGTCCTGCCTGTAGGGGAACGAGGCGCAGGGCCACCCCGAGCGATTCGGCCAAGCCATCGTCCCTCCGCTCTACCATGACGAGGCGGCCGATTCCCCGATTCTCCGTGCCGGCGAGACCGGCGACGAGCCGGCCGCCGGGTGCGAGCGCGGCGACGAGGCCGTCGGAAAGTCCCGGCACCGAGCCGTTGACGAGGATGCGATCGAAGGCGCCCTCCGCCAGCCGGGCGAGGCCGTCCGCCCGCAGGATGCGCAGGCCCGCGGCCGGGCCGAGCCTCTCGCGGGCGGCCGCTGCGAGGCCCGCGTAGAGCTCCAGGCTCGTGACCGCGCCGGCGCCGAGTTGCAGCAGCAGGGCGGTGGCGTAGCCGGAGCCGGTGCCGATCTCGAGTACCCGCTGCCCCTGCGCGAGATCGAGGGCGACGAGCATCGCGGCCACCGTCGTCGGCGCCGTCATGGTGGCTCCGCAGGGCAGCGGCAGGGCGAGGTCGCGCCGGGCCAGATCCCGGTGGGCCGCCGGCGCGAACCGCTCCCGGGGCACGAGCTCCATCGCCCGTAGGACGCCCCTGTCGCGCACGCCCCGCTCGCGGAGCGCCAGCACGAAGGCGGCGTTCTCGACGGCGCTGCCCGCGTCGTCGGGTCTGGATATCGGATCGGCGCTCGTCACCGGCCCAGGCTCGCACGGATGCACCCCGAAGGGCCAGGGGCCGAGCTCCGCTCGCGGCCCCTACCGCGCCCTATTCCGCGACGGCCCTATTCCGCGAAGGCTTGCGCGAAGCGCGTCAGCGTCGGCTCGTCGGTGAGGTCGAGGCGCAGGGGCGTCACCGAGATGCGGTTCTCGGCGATGGCCTTGAGGTCTGTGCCGCGGCCGGGCTCGAAACGCGCCTTGGCGAAGGCGAGCCAGAAATAGGGGTTGCCGCGCCCGTCCCGGCGCGCGTCGATGGCCAGCAGCGCTTGGTTGCGCTGACCCTGGGCCGCCACCGCGATCCCCGCGACCTCCTCCGGCTCGCAATCGGGGAAGTTCACGTTGACGAGGATGCCGGGCTCGATCCCGGTCTCCAGGATCTTACGGATCACCTTCGGACCGTGATGCGCGGCGCAGTGCCACTTAATCGCCCCGCGCCCCCCGGGCCGTAGGCTTGGCTGAGCGCGATCGACTTCACATTGAGGATGGTGCCTTCCATCGCGCCCGCGATGGTACCCGAATAGGTCACGTCCTCGGCGACGTTCTGGCCCCGGTTCACGCCCGACAGCACGAGGTCCGGCCCGTGCTCCTCGAGGATGTGGCGCACGCCCATGATCACGCAGTCGGAGGGCGTGCCCTTCACGGCGAAGCGCTTCTCCGCGACCTGGCGCAAGCGCAGCGGATCGTTGAGCGACAGGGAATGGGAGACGCCGGATTGATCGGTCTCGGGAGCGACCACCCAGACATCGTCGGAGAGGTGGCGTGCGATGGTCTCCAGCGTCTCCAGCCCCGGCGCGTGGATGCCGTCGTCGTTCGTGACGAGAATGCGCATCAGATCTTCGGTCCCTCGATCCGGTTGAGGCCCCCCATATGGGGCTGGAGCGCGGACGGGATCGTGACGCTGCCGTCCGGGTTCTGGTAGTTCTCCATCACGGCGATCAGCGCGCGGCCGACCGCGACGCCCGAGCCGTTCAGGGTGTGGAGGTAGGCGGGCTTGCCGTCCTTCGAGCGGTAGCGCGCGTTCATCCGCCGCGCCTGGAAGTCGCCGCAGACGGAGCAGGAGGAGATCTCGCGGTAGGTTTCCTGGCCGGGCATCCAGACCTCGATGTCGTAGGTCTTCTGCGATGCAAATCCCATGTCGCCGGTGCACAGCGTCATCACCCGAAAGGGCAGCTCGAGGGCCTTCAGCACCGCCTCGGCGCAGGCGAGCATGCGCTCGTGCTCCTCCGCCGACTTCTCCGGCGCCGTGATCGAGACAAGTTCGACCTTGTTGAACTGGTGCTGGCGCAGCATGCCGCGGGTGTCGCGCCCCGCCGCGCCCGCTTCCGCCCGGAAGCAGGGCGTGAGGGCGGTGAAGCGCAAGGGGAGTTCGCCCTCGGACAGGATGCTCTCGCGCACGAGGTTGGTGAGGGGGACTTCCGCCGTGGGGATCAGCCAGTAGCCGTCGCCCGCCGCGAACTGGTCGTCGCGGAATTTCGGCAATTGCGCCGTGCCGAACATCGCCTCGTCGCGCACGAGGATCGGCGGTGCCACCTCGGTGTAGCCGTGCTCTGTCGTGTGGAGATTGAGCATGAACTGGCCGAGCGCCCTCTCCAATCGGGCGAGTTGACCCTTCAGCACCACGAAGCGGGAGCCCGAGAGCCGCGCCGCCGCCTCGAAATCCATCAATCCGAAGGCTTCGCCAAGTTCGAAATGCTGGCGGCCCTTCTCCAGCCAGGGATGGGTCGGCTCGAAGCGGCGGTACTCGACGTTGCCGTGCTCGTCGGCGCCCTCCGGAACATCGGTCTTTGGCCGGTTCGGGATCGAGGCGAGGCGCTCGTCGAGCGCCCTGGCGGCCGCCGCTTGCGCCGCGTCGAGGGCCGGCCCCTCCTCCTTGAGGCGGGCGACCTCGGTCATCAATCCTTCCGCCCGCGCCTCGTCGCGCGCCTTCTTGGCCGCGCCGATCTCCTTGGCCAGCGCGTTGCGCCGCTCTTGATTCCCTTGCGCCGCTGAGACCGCGCCGCGGCGGGCCTCGTCGAGGGCGATCAGCTCGGCGGAGAGCGGCGAGAGCCCGCGCCGCTGCAGGTCGTGATCGAACGCAGTCGGGTTCTCGCGGATGGCGCGGATGTCGTGCATGGGACGGCTCTGATCCTGGGCGCAGACGCTTTGCAGCATCGCTCCCCGCGGGACAAGGCCGGAGGCGCCGCGCCGAGCGGGACCAGGCGCCCCGCGCGGGACCGGCCAGGAACCGCCCTAAGGCTCCAGCCCCTCGGCGGCGCGCCGGGCCGCGCGCACCTTCTCGATGCGGGAGACCGAGAGCACGGAGGCCTCGTAGAGGAGGAGCATCGGGATCGCGAGCGAGAGCTGCGAAATCACGTCGGGCGGGGTCAGGATCGCCGCCGCCACGAAGACGAGCACGATGGCGTAGCGGCGCTTCTCCTTCAGGAAGGCGGAGTCGATGACGCCGATCTGGCCGAGCAGCGTCAGGATCACCGGCAGCTGGAAGGCGATGCCGAAGGCGAAGATCAGGGTCATGATCAGCGAGAGGTATTCGTCGACCTTCGGCAGCAACGCGATCGTCGGCTCGCCCGCCACGCCGACCTGCTGCAGGCTCACCGAGAACTTGATGAGGAGCGGCATGGCGAGGAAGAACACCACCAGCGCGCCCAGCACGAAGAAGATCGGGGTCGCGATCAGGTAGGGCAGGAAGGCCTTGCGCTCGTTGCGGTAGAGGCCCGGCGCCACGAAGGCGTAGATCTGCGTCGCGATCACCGGAAAGGCGAGGAAGGCCGCGCCGAAGACCGAGAGCTTGATGTTGGTGAAGACCTGCTCGAGGAAGTGCGTCGCGATGAGCTTCGCGTTCTCCGCGCCCACCACCGAGACGTAGGGGTGGACGAGGATGTTGTAGATGTCCTTCGCGAAGAAGAAGCATCCGAAGAACATCACCACGAACGCGACGAGCGACTTGATCAGCCGTGAGCGCAGCTCGATCAGGTGCTCGATGAGCGGGGCCCGCGAGGCCTCGATCTCCGCCTCATCCGCCTCGTTGATCATGATTCAGGCGCCCGGCGGTGTGGCGGGTTGATCGGAAGCGAGCGGGTCGGCGGCTGGCGCGTGCGGCGGACGCGGCACATCGTAGCTGCCCCCCTGGCTGCCACTATACCCGGCCTCCGCCCGCAATTGCGCCGTCGCTTCAGCGAGGGCGTCGGGACCCGGCTTCGCGGCATTGCGGCCCTCACGGGCCTCGATCGCACCCTTGAGTTCGTCGCGAATGGTCTGGACCGGATTGAAGCCCTGAGTGCCCGACCCGACCGTCCGCTTGATGCCGTCGACCTCGCGGCGCACCTCGTCGAGCTCGGCCTCGCGGATCGCCTCGTTGAACTGCATCTGGAACTCGCCGGCCATGCGGCGCAGCTTGCCCGTGATCTGCCCGACGGTGCGCAAGGCCTTCGGCAGATCCTTCGGCCCGATCACGATGAGGGCGACGCCGCCGATCAGCATCACCTCGCCCCAACTCATGTCCAGCATGTCGTCGACGTTCCTGGGGCCCTGCGGGCCGCGCCTTCCCGAGCGGGGCGGACGGTGCCCGGCGCGTCGCGGCATGAGCCCTTACACCAACGCGGCTCGCGTGCCAGCCGCTCCGGGCAACCTCCTCAGACGGGCTTGTCGCGGGCCGGCAAATGGCTCGCCGGGATCGCCGTGCCGGGGCTCGGCTCGCTCGCGGGCTGGCCCGCATGCGGGATCGTGCGGACGGGCTCGTTCGCGGAGACCGGCGGAGCCTGGGCCGGCGTGCCCTGGGCCGGCGCCTCATCGTCCGCCATGCCCTTCTTGAACGCCTTGATGCCCTTGGCGACGTCGCCCATCAGGTCCGAGATCTTGCCGCGGCCGAACAGCAGCATCACGATCGCGGCGACGATGATCCAGTGCCAGATACTCATGCTGCCCATGGCAACCTCCTGCGCCGCAGGCCCCTGCCGGGCGGCGCCGTCCTGCGTGGTCGGGTTGGCGCGAACCTAAGGATCGCACCCGGCGAACACAAGGCGCCCGCGGCCTTCGGTCCGGGAGGCGGAGTGCCGGGTTCAGGCCGCCGCGGAGAGTCCCGCCTCGAAGCGGGCGCGGGCCTCGCGGACGTCGAAGCTGTCGCTCTCGGGCCGCAGACGGGCGAGCGCGGCCTCGGCCCGGCGCAGGGCCTCGCCCGCGAGCGCCGGCGCGCCCTCGGCGACCGCCTCCATCTCGGCTCGGTCGCCGTTGCAATGGAGCGCCACGTCGATGCCGGCCGCGAAGGCGGTCTCGGCGCGGGCCCGGAACGGGCCCGTGAGCGCGTGCATCGAGAGATCGTCGGTCATCAGCAGGCCGTCGAAGCCGATCGCGCCGCGGATGATCTCGCGCACCACGATCGGCGATTGCGTCGCCGGCCGCTCCGGATCGATGGCCGAGAAGACCACATGCGCGCTCATGGCGAGCGGCAGGTCGGCGAGCGCCCGGAAGGGCTGGAAATCCTGCGCAGCGAGACTGTCGCGGGGGGCTTCGACCACGGGCAGGCCGTGATGGCTGTCGCAGGCGGCGCGGCCGTGGCCGGGAATGTGCTTCATCACCGGCAGGACGCCGCCCGCCATCAGGCCCTCGGCCACGGCCCGGCCGATCTCGGCGACGGCCGCCGGGCTCGTGCCGTAGGCGCGGTCGCCGATGATGTCGTGGCTGCCCTCCACCGGCACGTCGAGCACGGGGGCGCAATCGACGTTGATGCCGACGCTGGCGAGGTCGTGCGCCATCAGCCGCGCGCCGAGGCGCGCCATGGCGGCCGCCGAACCGTCGAGGCGGCCGAACCGGCGCCCGGCCGGGTAGGCGGGCCAGTGGGGCGGCCCCATCCGCTGCACCCGGCCGCCCTCTTGGTCGATCAGGATCGGCGCGTCGTCCCGGCCGATCGCGGCGCGCAGAGCCCCGGTCAGAGCTCGCACCTCCTCGGGCGTGCCGATGTTGCGCTTGAACAGGATGAAGCCCCAGGGCTGCGCAGCCCGGAAGAAATCGGCCTCCTCGGGGAGAGGGTTCGGCCGGCGCAACCGAGGATGAGGGCACGGGAGGTCATCGGGGTTCTGGCTCGCGGAGGGCTCTGCGGCGAATCACGGGGTCAGCGTCGTGCGGGCTCTCGGCCCGCGACAAGGCGGAATCGGGGAGGCCGGAGGGGTTCCCGGCAGGCCGTCCGTCCGTGTTGCATTCGGGCGTCAGGCGATCGTCGGAGGGCGTCGGGCCGGTTGCGGGCGGGGCGGGCGCGGCCGGACCCTGCCCGAAGGATCGTCTTCCCGCGCCGGTCGCGCTCGGCCTCCGCTCAGTTCTTGGCGACGAAGCACTGGCCGCCGGCGGCCTGCAGCTGGTTGCAGAGGCTCGTCGCCTCGTTCTTCCCGAGCGGCCCGACGCGCACCCGCCAGATCGTCTTGCCGTTCACCTCCGCCTGCCGGATCAGCTCCGGCTGGCCCGCGAGCTGGGTGTACTTGCCCTGCATCTGCTTGAAAGCGGTCTGGGCCTCGGCGGCGCTGGTGCGCACGCCGAGCTGGACCGCGAAGCCCCCGACGGAGGCGGCGGACGGGCTCGTGGCGGCGGTCGTCGCCGGGGCATCGACCGCGGCCGTCGCTTCGGGCGCAACGGAGGCGACGCGCTGAGGCGCCTTGGCGCGGGTCGGGGCGGGTGCGGGCACGACCGGCGTGCTCTCGGCCGCAGGCGGCGGCGCGGTGGGCGTCGGAGCCGGCGTCGGCAGCGGCATCGCCTGGCGCGCGGGGCGGGCCTTCGGGGCGGCCTCCTCGCTCCCCGGCAGGGTCATGGTGGGGATGACCGAGGGCGTCGCCGTCTCAGCCACGGTCTCGCGAGCCGCGGGCGGGGGCGGCGTGTCGGGCTTGACCGAGACGGTGCGGACGCGGCGCGGCTCGCCGAAGGCGTCGGTCAGGCCGCCCGGTGTCGTGCCGGATTCCGCCGCGGTCTGGCTGGCCGCCGACGTCCCACCCGCCGCGCGGGCGGCCTGGGCGACGTCGAGGGGCTGCTCCTCGCGGTTGACGATGCGGATCTGTCCGTCCTTGGCCTTGGGCTCGTAGATCTGCTTGTTCTGGTCGGGGATCTCGACGCCGTCGGCGGTCTTGGGCGCGATCTTGAGGGGGGCTGTGTCGGCCTGGATCACGGGCACGCCGCCGCCGACACGGCCGGAATGCAGACTGCGCCAAGTCAGCGCCCCGGTCACCGAGATCGCGACGACGGCGATACCGGCGCCGACCGAGACGAGGCGCCGGCGATGCGGAGTCGGCTTGCGGCTGCGCTCGACGTAGGCCGCGTCGGACTCCGCCGATTCCTCCGTTCCCTGCCCGTGATAGCCGGACTCGGCCGGGTAGTCCCGGTCGACGGAGGCGAGATACTGGTCGAAGGCGTCGGCCGGGCTCGTGCCCTGTGCCGTGGCCGAATGGGCGGAGGCCTGGTGCGCCGGCACCTGTTCCGTGACGAAGCTCGGCTCGACGCGCCGGGCCGGCGCGCCCTCCCCGCCGCGGCGCCCGTCTCGGGCCTCCAGCAGCGCGCGGAAGGGATCATCCTGGCCGACGATGCGGGCGAGCTCGGCGAGCGGATCGGATTTCGGCTCGGGCCGCGATTCGATCCGCGGCTCGACCCGGGCGGCGCCCGGCACGACCGTCGGGCGCGGGGCGCTCGACTGGGGTGCTGCAGGTCGCGCGCGAAGGCCTCGAAATCGATCTGGGCCCGCGATGCGTTGGTCATGGCAGCATCCTCAATCTAACGCCGACTCACCTCACCGCATTTCGCTCGGCGCGGTGACACCCAGGATGGCGAGACCGGAGGCGAGAACGCCTCGGACGGCCTCGACGAGGGCCAACCTCGCCCGTGTGGACTTTCGGTCGGTTGGATTAACAAACCGTAATTGCGGCAAGTCTTTGCCCTTGTTCCAGAAACTATGGAGCGAACTCGCGACTTCGTAGAGGTGGAAGGCGATCCGGTGCGGCTCGTGCGCCACGGCAGCCGATTCGAGCACCCGCGGAATTTGCGCGACGAGCCGCATCATCTCCCTCTCTCCAAGATCGGCGAGCAGAGAAAGATCAGCCTGCGCAAGGGCTTGCGCCGACAGATCCTCATCCGGCATTGCCTCGCGCGCCTGCCGGAAGACCGAGTGGCAGCGCGCATGCGCATACTGCACGTAGAAAACGGGATTGTCCTTGGATTGCTCCACGACCTTAGCCAGATCGAAATCGAGCGTCGCGTCGTTCTTGCGGTAGAGCATCATGAAACGAATCGCGTCGCGCCCGACCTCGTCGATCACCTCCCGCAGAGTGACGAATTCGCCCGCCCGCTTCGACATCTTCACGGGCTCGCCCGCGCGCAGCAGCCGAACGAGCTGGCAGAGCTTCACGTCGAGGCTCGCCTCCCCGTCCGTGACCGCCTTCACCGCCGCCTGCATCCGCTTGACGTAGCCGCCGTGGTCGGCACCGAGCACGTCGATCATGTCGGTGGCGCCGCGCAGGAACTTGTCCCGGTGATAGGCGATGTCGGATGCGAAGTAGGTGTAGGAGCCGTCGGATTTCAGGAGGGGCCGGTCGGTGTCGTCGCCGAATTCCTGGGTGCGGAACAGCGTCTGCTCCCGATCCTCCCAATCTTCCGGCACTTGTCCCTTCGGCGGCGGCAGGCGCCCCTCGTAGACGAGGCCGCGGGCGCGCAGATCCGCGAGCAACGCCGAGACCGAGCCCGGTCCGTCTCCGTGCAGCGTGCGCTCGGAGAAGAAGACGTCGTGGTGGATGCCGATCGCGGCGAGATCGCCGCGGATCATGTCCATCATCAGGGCGATGGCGGTCTCGCGGACGAGGGGCAGCCAATCCGCCTCGGGCTTTGCCGCGAGCGCGCCGCCGTGCTCGCGCGCCAACGCTTCTCCGACGGGCTTGAGATAGTCGCCCGGGTAGAGGCCCTCGGGGATCGGGCCCACATCCTCACCGAGCGCCTCGCGGTAGCGCAGGAACGCGGAGCGGGCGAGCACGTCGACCTGTGCGCCCGCGTCGTTGATGTAGTACTCGCGCGTGACATCGCGGCCCGCCGCCACGAGGAGGTTCGCGAGCGCATCGCCGAACACCGCGCCGCGCCCGTGACCGACATGCATCGGGCCGGTGGGATTGGCCGAGACGTACTCGATGTTGACCTTGCCGCCGGGAAGCTTGGCGCGCGCGAAGCCTTCCGGGTCTGCCAGCACGGCGCGCACGACGTCGTGGAACACAGCCGGGTCGAGGCGCAGGTTGATGAAGCCGGGGCCTGCCACGCTCGCCTCGACGATCCGCGGGTCGGTGCGGAGCTCGGCGGCCAGCGCCTCGCCGAGCACTTTCGGGTTCGCCCGCGCCTCCTTGGCGAGCACGAGGGCGGCGTTGGTGGCGAGGTCGCCGTGGCTCGGGTCGCGCGGCGGCTCAACGACGACGCGAGAGAGGTCGAGGCCGGCCGGGAGCTGCCCGGCGCGGGTGAGGCTCTCCAGGGCGTCGCGCACCCGCGCCTCGAAGATCGCAAAGATGTTCATGTCTCGAAACGTCCGCTCGCGCGGCCGCGCGGTCGATGTCGGAGACGCCGCGGCCGAAGGTTCAGGCCGGCCGCATAGCAAGGGGGGGCGGTGGTGTCACGGACGGGGGTTCACATCCATCCGGCGAGCACCGCCCGCATCCCGTCCGGAAGCGGCACCGGCCGCCGGGTCTCGCGATCCACATAGACGTGCACGAAATGCCCTTGCGCCGCGGCGCGATCCTCCGCTTCGCGGAAGAGCGCGATCTCGTAGCGCACACTGGAGCGGCCGAGATGGGCTACCCGCACGCCCGCGGTGACGCGGTCTGGGAAGGCGATGCCGGAGAAGTAGCGGCAGCCGGTCTCGACCACGAGGCCGATGACGGAGCTTCCCGCGATGTCGAGGAGACCGGCCTCGATCAGGCAGCCATTCACCGCCGTGTCGAAGAAGGCGTAGTAGACGACGTTGTTGACATGCCCGTAGGCGTCGTTGTCGCCCCAGCGGGTCCCGAGCACGACACGGCGCGGGAAGGCGGACCGCGTCTCGGGCGCGGGGCGTGCGGGCTCGCCCACGCTCACGGCTCCGCCAGCGGCAGGCCGCGGCTCTCCGGGCTCCAGTGAAGGTCCGGCGTCTCGCGGAAGAGCTTCTTGTGGGCGAGCACGGCGTAGGTGTCCGTCATGCCGGCGATGTAGTCGGCGATGCGGCGGCGCACCCGCCCCTCCTCCGCCCCCGTGAGGCCGGCGCTCCACTCCTCGGGCATCCGCGCGGGATCCGCGCAGAAGGCCGAGAACAGGTCGCCGACGATCTGCGCGGCGCGGGCGCGAACCGCCATCACGCCGGGATGACGATACATGCGGGCGTAGAGGAAGCGCTTGATGGCGGCGTCGGCCTCCGCGACCGGCTCCGAGAAAGCGATGACGGGCGCGCCCGCGTTCCGGATGTCGGCGACACTCGTCGGGGCGAGGGCTTCGAGGCGCCGCGCACTCTCCGCGATGACGTCCTCGACGAAGCGGGTGATGACGCGGCGGGCGAGCTCGTGCACGCGCCGCGAGGTCTCGAGCCCCGGGTGAAGGTGTTCGATCTCGTCGAGGAGACCTTTCAGGAAGGGCACCTCGGCGAGGTCGGCGAGGTCGAACAGGCCGGCGCGCAGGCCGTCGTCGAGGTCGTGGCTGTCGTAGGCGATGTCGTCGGCGAGGGCGGCGGCCTGAGCCTCCGGCCCGGCGAAGCGCGACAGTTCCAGGTCGTTCACGGCATCGTACGCGAGGATAGCGGCCGGGATGCCGGCAGCGGCGTAGCGCGGGGTCGGCCGGCCGTCCGGCGTCAGCAGAGGCCCATTGTGCTTGACGAGGCCCTCCAGCGTCTCCCAGGCGAGATTCAGCCCGTCGAAGCCCGCGTAGCGCCGCTCCAGCCGCGTCACGATGCGCAGAGCCTGGGCGTTGTGGTCGAAGCCGCCATGGGCCGCCATGCAGGCGTCGAGGGCGTCCTCGCCCGTGTGGCCGAAGCAGGTGTGGCCGAGGTCGTGCGAGAGGGCCAAGGCCTCCGCCAAATCTTCGTCGAGGCCCAGCGCCCGGGCGAGAGCCCGGGCGATCTGACTCACCTCCAGGGTGTGGGTGAGCCGGGTGCGATAATGGTCGCCCTCGTGGTGCACGAAAACCTGTGTCTTGTGCTTGAGACGCCGGAAGGCGGTGGAGTGGACGATGCGGTCCCGGTCGCGCTGGAAATCGCTGCGGGTCGGCGAGGCCGCTTCCGCGATCAGCCGGCCCCGGCACGCGGCCGGGTCCGTGGCATAGGGCGCACGCCAGCGCTCTCCGTTCTGCCGCAAGGCCGCTCCTCTCAGCTCCCCGACCTTTCCGCCCGCGTTGCGGCGGCGGGGCCGTGACCATATCTTGTGGCAGGGCGCCCATCTGGCAATCCGCGGACGCCCGTGTCCCCAGGCGATCCGGGCGCCGACGTCCGAGCATCGCCACGAGATCCGCGAGCAATCATGGCCGAGATCACCCTGACGCCCCGCGCCGCCAAGCGCATCAACGAGATCATGGGAGCCGAGCCCCCCGGCTCGTCGCTGCGCATCAGCGTCAATGGCGGCGGATGTTCCGGCTTCTCCTACGCCTTCGACGTGGCGCAGGGCCGCGAGGCCGACGACATCGTGATCGAGCGGGACGGCGCCACCGTGCTCGTCGACGCGATGTCGCTTGCATACATGGCCGGGTCGACCATCGATTTCGTCAACGATCTGATCGGCCAGTCCTTCAAGATCGAGAACCCGCAGGCGACCGCCTCCTGCGGCTGCGGCACCTCATTCTCTCTCTGACCCTCGCCGTTGCGCCGGAACGACAGGGGACGGCGGGTCGTGCATCCGCGGCGGGCGCGGCGTCGGGCCCCGATTGCCTCGCCCCGCATTCTGCGGCACGGATGCGGGCCTCGACGTTTTCCACAAGCCTTGAGACCCGCGCCTCCGTCAGCGATCCGGACAAGCCCATGACCCACGTGACAGGCCGCGCCCGCCTCGGCCGGGCCGCCCGCGCCTCCGTCTGCGCCCTCGCCCTCCTCTCCGCCGCGCCGCTCGCCGTCCCGCAGCCGGCCGCGGCGCAGGAGGCGGCCTCCGCCGTCCAGGACGTGACGCTGCAGGACGTCGTCCTGCCGTTCGGATCCACGGTGCTGACGATGCCACGCATCACGGTGAGCGGCACCCGGCTCTCGAAGGACGACCTCCTGGCGATCCTGAGGGCCGATTCGCCCGAGCCCTGGGCCACCCGCCTCGCCCGGCTCGACGCGGCGAGCCTGACGATACCGGAACTGCGCTCGGTCCATGCCGGACCCGGCCCCTCGCGCCAGACGGTGGTCTACCGTGACGTCGCGGCCCGCGACGTGCGGGTGGGCAAGGCGGCCGAACTCTCGGCCGCCGGCGCCGCCGTGACGGTGGCGGGCGGACCGGAGACGGGCTCGGGCACCTACGGCCGGATCGGCGCCACCGACATCGATCTCGCGGCACTGGCTCGGCTCTACGCGGTGGCGGGCGACGGCAAGGGGCCGGTGCAGCGGGTCTACGCCTCCGTCTCGATCGCCGACGTGGTCTACACCGACGATCGCGGCACCACCGTGAAGCTCGCCCGCGTCGAGGGGCGCGACCTCGGCGGCCGGCAGATCCCCGGCGGCTGGACCGGCGCCCTCGACGCCTTCGCCGGGCTCGACCTCGACAAGGCGAACCCGGCCGAGCGGGCCAAGGTCACGGCGGCGGCCGCCGATCTCGTCGAGGCCGTCTCGGTCGGCGGTCTGGAGGCGCGCGGCCTCAGCATCAGCGAGACCAAGTCTCCGGACCCCCTCGTCCTCGAGGTCGGCCGCATGGCCTATGCGGGCCAGGGCCCCGAGGCCGGGATGAACCTGGAGGATCTCGCCTTCGCGCAGAAGGGCGTGCGCTCCCGCGTCGGCAAGGTCACGCTCACCGGCTTCTCCCTGGCGCCGACGGTCGAGGCCCTGCGCCGTCTCTCGGACCCGAAGGCCGAGGCCACGGACGAGGCGCTCCGCCGCCTCACCCCGGTGATCGGCACGCTCGCGCTGCAGGACATCAGCCTCGACCTACCCTCCGAGACCGCCAAGGCCTCGCCCGGTCCCGCCCCGAAGCCGGGATCGAAGGACCCGGCCCGCGATTCCGCGGGCGATCCTTTCGAGAACGCGGCGCGCCAGGCGCTCGGCGCGAGGCCTTCGGGCAAGCCCGCACCGGCCGAGGCACCGCTGCACGTGGGCCTGCGCAACGCCGCCATCACCTTCGGGCCGCCGCGGGACGGCGTGCCGACCGCGAGCCGCCTCAGCCTGACCGGCCTGACGCTCCCCGCCGCGACGGTGGCCGGCGTGCCCGGGCTCGGCTCGCTCACGGCCTACGGCTACCAGGACCTCGACCTCAACGTCGTCGCCGACACGGCCTGGGACGAGGGTCGGCGGGAACTCTCGGTGCGCGAGGTTTCGGTCTCGGGCAAGGACATGGGCACCTTGCGGCTCACGGGCACGCTCGGCGGGATCGGGCCGGAGATCTTCGACCCCGATGCGGGCATCTCGGGCCTCGCCATGCTCTCGGCCACCGCCAAGGCGCTCGATCTCACGATCGAGAACACGGGCCTGTTCGAACGCTTCATCAACACTCAGTCGAAGGTGCTGAGCCTCAAGCCCGACGAGCTGCGCCAGGAATACGTGACCGCGAGCGTGCTCGGCGTCCCGGTCATCCTCGGCAACTCGCCGGCCGCCAAGGCGATCGGCGCCGCGATGGGTCAGTTCGTGACGAAGCCCGGCCGGCTGTCGGTGAGCGCCAAGTCGAAGGATGGGGCGGGGGTCGGCGTCGCCGATTTCAGCACCGCCGGCTCACCCGGCGCGGTTCTCGACAAGCTCGACGTCGACGCCAAGGCGAACTGACGTCCTCAATCCGCGATCACTCCGGGAAAGCGCCCGGCGAGATCGCGCCGCGTAGTCTCGACGAAGGCGCGGCGGCGCTCTGCCCGGGGCAGCACGAGTGGGACCGCGGCGATCAGGCTCGCGGGCCGCGGCGAGAGCAGGAGCAGCCGGTCGGCGATCTCGAGCGCCTCCGCGACGTTGTGGGTCACCATCAGGACGCTCATGCCGAGCCGGTCGACCGTGTCGACGACGAGCCCGCGCAGGGAGGCGGCGGCCGCGTCGTCGAGGGAGACGAAGGGCTCGTCGAGGATGAGGAGCCGCGGCTCGTCGGCGAGCGCCCGAGCGAGGGCCACCCGCCGTTGCATGCCGAGCGACAGGGCTCCCGGATAGCGCCCGCGCCAGGGCGTGAGGGCGAGGTGCTCGAACAGGGCGTCGAGGTCGCGGCCGCGCCGCTCCCGAGGCAAGGCGAGGCGCACGTTCTGCTCGACCGTCCGCCAGGGCAGGAGCCGGGGATCCTGGAACACCATGCCGGTGCCGGCCCGATCCCCGCGGGGATCGGGCCTGACCTCGCCGTCGTAGTCCCGGTCGAGCCCGAGCAGGATGCGCAGTGTGGTGGTCTTGCCCGCGCCCGAGGGGCCGATCAGGCAGACCACCTCGCCGGGCGCGATCGCGAAGGCGAGGTCGCGCACCGCCTCGACCGGTTCGCTGCGGGCGGAACGATAGACCTTGCGCGCGATCCGCGCGGTGAGGACCGGGCCGGGGGCCTCAGCGCCAGCGACGGACATGCGCATCGAGAGGCTGCAGGACGAGAGTGTCGATGGCGAGCATCACCGTCATGAAGACGAGGCTGTAGCCGATGACCGCGGTGACGTCGAAGAGCTGGAAATAATAGTTGATCGCGAAGCCAACCCCGTTCGGCCGGCCGATCAGTTCGACCACGAGCACGATCTTCCAGGCGAGCGAGATGCCGGAGCGGGCCGCCGCCACCGCGAAGGGCTGGAGTTGGGGCACCAGCACGTGGGCGATCCAGGTGCGCCGGTCGAAGCGGTAGGTGCGGGCCATCTCCTCGAGCCCGGGGTCGAGGCTGCGGGCGCCCTCCCGCATGATCACGGCGACGTTCGGCAGCTTGTTCAGCGCCACCGCGACGATCGCCGCGGTCTCGGTGAGCCCGAGCCAGACATAGGCCAGCACCGTGATGACGAGGGCCGGTGTGTTGAGCACCACGAGGAGCGGCGTATCGAGGGTGCGGTCTGCGAGCTTCGAGCGGCCGAGCAGCACGCCGAGCACCAGCCCGAGGCTCATGGCGATGACGAAGGAGACGGCGACCCGCGCCAGCGTCACGCCGACGTTGAACAGCATGCCGCCGCTCTCGATCTCCCGCAGCACGAAGGCGGCCACGGCACTCGGCTCCGGCAGGGTCCGCGTGTCGGCGAGCGTCGCGGCGAGCTGCCAGAGCGCGAGCAGGATCAGCAGGGAGACGAGACGCGCGGCGACGGCCATGGGACCTAGCGGGCCGTGGCTCGGCGTGGGCGACGGCGTACGCCCTCCCCTTCCCCCGCGGGGCGGGACAGGATGGGGGATGGTTCCAGATGAGCCTCGACGGCAGCTCCCGCACCACCCACGCCCTCGATCCCTCCCCGCAAGGGGAACGGACATGCGCCGGCCCGTCATCCATTGCGGGCGCCGTCGAGGTAGAGGTCGGGCGGCAGGACCTTGGCCTCGCCCACGAGACGCTCGCCGCCGAGGCGCGCCAGCGTCGCGTAGATGGTCTCGGCGTCGCTGCGCTCGGTCGCGAGCGGCCGGCGCGGGGTGCCCGCCAGGAAGTTGCGCTTGAGGGCCTCGAAGGTTGCGTCGTCCTCCGCCGCCATCAGGGGCCGCACCAGGGCCCAGGCCTCGGGCTCGTTCGCGAGCACCTCTTTGGCCGCGGCCGAGGCGCGGGCGAAGCCCTCGACCGCGGCGGCTTTGGTCCGCACCGTCTCGCCCTCGAACAGGTAGCCGATCAGCGCCACCGAGCCCTTGGCGCCGAAGGCCCTCATGATGTCGTCGGCGCTGATCAGGCGGCGGTAGCCCTTGGCCTCGAGTCGCGCGCAGTAGGTCCAGTAGAGGAGCGCCGCGTCGAGCTCGCGGGATTCGAGCTTCTGCATCAGGAGCGGCGGCGCGCCATAGGCGAGCTGGGAGGCGGTCTCGAGATCGAGGTTGCCCGTCTCCCGGGCCTGGGCACGCAGGAGCACCCAGTTCTTGTCGAGGGCGCCCCCCGCCACGCCGAGGCGCTTGCCGACGAGGTCGCCGATCCCCTTGATCGGGCTGTCGGGCGGCACCATCAGCGCGCCCTCAGTGGTCGAGTAGGGCACGAACTTGACGCCCCGCCCCTCGTTGCGCAGCCGCGCGGCCCAGATCAGGTCGCCGACGATCGTGTCGAGCTGGCGGCCCTGGAAGGCGATGCGGGCAGCGTCGTTGCCCGCGAGCTTGACCGTCTCCAGGGTGAAGCCGTTCGCCGCGTCGAGGCCGCGCGCCTTGATGATCGCCGCCTCCCACGAGGCCGTGCCGAAGGGCAGCACGCCGATGCGGATGGTCTCGCCCGCGGCGCGGGCCGGCCTGATGAGGATCGCGGGCAGGGACCAGAGCGCCGCCGTCGCGAGCAATGCGCGCCGTGACAGCATGGCGCCTTCTCCCCGTGTCGTGCCGGAAATGCCTGCCTCCGTGGAACGGACCGGCAATCCTGTTGGTCCAAGTCCTTACGGCCTCGCGCCCCGCCCGTCCACAGGAGGCGCCTGTGTGCTTTTGACTGAGGCGCCGCGGTCCCGCGCCGGATGCGCGGCGCCGGTCACACGCCCCCTTCGCAATCCCCAGGAGACACCCTTGCGCGCGGAACGCCGCGGGCGCAGGCTCGTGCTATCGGGAGACGGTCGCGGACGAAGATGGGGAGGCGGCGATGACCGAGCGGCGCGAAGGTGTTCTTGACGATGATGTGATCGTCGAGCGGTTGAAGGCCGAGCTGCCCCATTGGCGCTACGAGGACGGCTGGATCCGCCGGACCTACAAGACCGCGAGCTGGAAGAGCACGCTCATGGTCATCAACACGGTGGGCCACTTGGCGGAAGCCGCCTGGCACCATCCCGACCTCACGGCCTCCTACGCTTGGGTCGAGGTGCGGCTGATGAACCACGCCGCCAAGGGCGTGACCGAGAAGGACTTCGCGCTCGCCCGCAAGATCGAGGAGGTGGTGGCCTGGCAGCCCGGCGCCGAGGGCGGCGCCCTCGAGGGGACGCCGACGGACCAGCGATTCGCCTACATCAAGTACGAGCATTGAGCCGCGCTCAGCCCGGCTCCTTCGCCCGGCGGCACTCGGTCTTCAGGTAGGTCGTCCTGCCGACCTCCTCGCTGAGGTCGGTGCGGGCGATGATCTCCTGCCAGCCGCTGGCGCAGCCGAGTTCGTTGGCGACCCGCACCTTTCGCACCTCGATCGCCTTGTCGTCCGTGCAGGCTTCCTGGGGCAGCCCGCTCGCGCAGACCAAGACGACGGCGATGAAGGTGTTCATGCGGGGCCTCTCCTCCGTGCGGGCATGTCGGGCACGGCCCGCATCCCATCATGGGGCGCGCCGCCCGGCCCTCAAGCCACCTCTACGATCAGGCCGGGATTGAAGTTTCGGTCCTCCACCGGGTTCGCCAGCCAGCGGCAGCGGCCGATCCGGAGATCGTGCCCGGCGTGGAAATGGCCGGAGACCCAGAGCGGGGGCCGCTCCGCGTCGGGCAGGTCATCAAGGATTGTCGTCGCGTAGAAGGCCGGTACCCACCAGGGCACGCCCGGCGCGTCGCGATAGGCATCGGCTGCGAGCGGGCTCGCCGGATGATGGGTCACCGCGACGGTCGGGCCGTCGTGGGGCACCCTGAGGGCTTCGAGGAGCGCCGCCCGCTCCGCCGCGTGCGCCTCCATGGCGTCGGCCGGCTGCCAGGGCGTGCCGTCCGCCTTGCGGATCGAGCCCCGATACTCCCGCGACCCGGTGACGGGGTCGGTCATGCGGGCGGCCGCGAAGGCCACCGGATCCGCCGGCCGGTCCGGCGTCGCCTCGGTGAGCCAGCGTCCGGCGAGCGACCAGTCGCTCCACAGGGTCGTCCCGACGAAGCGCACGCCCCCGATCACGGTGGCGGCGCCCCCCTGCAGGAGGCGGATGTCGGCGCCGGCCTCGTTCAGACGGGCGACCTCTCGGCCGAGTGCGGCGAGGAGTTCCGGCGCCGTGCGCCCGTCGCCGGTCGGCGCGTAATGCTCGTGGTTGCCGGGCACCAGCACGATCGGCCTCCCGGCCGCGATGTCGCAGAGCACCGCGAGGCCGCGTTCCGGATGCCCCTCGTGGAGATCGCCCGCGCAGACGAGGACGTCGAAGCGTGCGCTCGGGCGCGGGATCAGCTCCGCCCGGCGGCGCTCCAGGTGCAGGTCGGAGATCGGGAACAGGCGCATCGTCGCTCGTCTCGGGTCTCAGGCTTCCGCGGCCCGCGCGGCGCGGCGTTCGGCACGGGCGGCCTTGAGGATGTCGTGGGCGGAATCCGCGTTGAGGACGGCGATGCCGGCCGCCGCCGCTAGGTCCGGCCACGGCGAGGCCCAGAGCGCGGTGACGAGGCCCGCCGCGATGATCGCGAGATTTGCCGCCGCGTCGTTGCGGGCCGAGAGGTAGGCCGCCCGGGTCAGGCTTCCCGCGCCGTGCCGGTGCCGAGTGAGCATCATCGCGCAGGTCACGTTGACGGCGAGGGCCCCGAGGCCGGTCAGGGTCAGCGGCAGGGGGGCAGGTGGGGCGAGGTCCGAGAACTTCTCGTAGGCCGCGTAGGCGGTGGCGAGCGCCGGCACGAGAAGGATGCCCGCCATCACGGTGCCGAGCCGGGCCCGGTTGCGCAGGCTCCAGCCGAGGCCCGCGAAGATGAGTAGGTTGAGCGCCGCGTCCTCCAGGAAGTCGAGGCTGTCGGCGATGAGGGCGACCGAGCCGATCGCGAGGGCGACGGCGATCTCGATCCCGAAATAGGCGAGGTTCAGCCCCGCGACGCGGACGACGACGGGGCGCAGGGAGGGCGAGGGGGGAGCGGTCACGGGAAGCGGTTGTTCGCGGAGGGTCGGCCCCGCACATGGCGCGGGTGCGGCCTCCGTGTCGAGGCGGAAATTTTCGCGCGCCCGATACTGGATTCCGAGGCGCGCCTGTGCGAGGCCGGGCCTCACCTGCGCCGTATCGCGCGCCAAAGACGAGAGAAACGGGAGGCCGAGGATGTTGCCCGAGCTGCGCGTTCTGTATTTCGAGGACTTGGAGGTCGGGCTGTCCGAGACGCTGACCAAGGTCATCGCCTCCTCCGACGTGGTGGGCTTTGCCGAGATCACCGGTGACCGCAACCCGATCCACCTCTCCGAGCACTTCGCGGCCCGCACGCCCTTCGGCACCCGCATCGCCCACGGCCTCTACACGGCGGGCCTGATCTCGGCGGTGCTCGGCACCCGCCTGCCGGGCCCCGGCGCGGTCTACATCAGCCAGACCCTCAACTTCCGTGCGCCCGTGCGCATCGGCGACACCGTCGACGTCACGGTCACGGTGGCCGAACTCGTGCCGGAGCGCCGCCGGGCGCGCCTCACCTGCACCTGCTCGGTGGCGGGCGAGGTGGTGCTCGACGGCGAGGCGCTGGTGAAGGTGCCGAAGAAGGAAGAGGCGGACCCGCTGGCCATCCGCATGGGCGGCAGCCCGACGGCCTGACATCCGCGGGCCGCTCCCTCTCCCATTCGGGAGGAGGCTCGGGTGAGGGCTCGGGTTTTCCGGAACGGTCAAATCCCTCGCCCGAGGCGCGGACCCGAACTCCGCCCCTCCCGAACGGAGGCGGTGATCCGCGCCCCGGGCTGGAATGGAGCCTGTGTGAGCCGGCCTGCACCTTGATCGAGACCATTCCCCTCGACGATCCCGATGACCCCCGCCTCGCCCCCTACGCGGCGATGCGCGAGCGCGACCTCGTGGGGCGTGCGGGCCGTTTCATCGTCGAGGGCGAGGTGACGCTGCGCCTGCTGCTCTCGAGACAGGCGCGGTTCGCCGCCGAATCGATCCTGCTCGCGCCCGAGCGCGTGGCCGGGCTCGTCGAGGCGCTCGCCGCCCATACCGCGCGGCGTCCCGCGCCGCCCCCGGTCTACATCGCGTCCCGGTCCGTGATGAGCGCGGTGACGGGCTTCCCGATCCACCGGGGCGTCCTCGCGGTGGGGATCCGGGATGGCGACCCGCTCGCGGCGGATCTCGTACCGCCCGTCCAGATGCCGGCCCTGGTGCTCGGCCTCGCGGGCCTGACCAACCACGACAATGTCGGCGGCCTGTTCCGCAACGCCGCGGCCTTCGGCGCCGACGCCGTGCTCCTCGATGCCGGCACCTGCGACCCGCTCTACCGCAAGGCGATCCGGGTCTCGGCGGGCGCGGCGCTGACCGTCCCCTTCGGCCGCCTCGCCGCCGGCGAGGACTGGCTCGCCCTCGCCGCGTGCCTCAGCCTGACCCCGGTCGCCCTCTCGCCGCGCGGCGCCGAGACCCTCTCGGACCTGCCCGCCCTCCCCCGTGCCCTCCTCCTCCTCGGAACGGAGGGGCCCGGCCTGCCGGCCGAGACCATCGCGCGAGCCCGCAGCGTGCGCATCCCGATGGCCTCGGGCTTCGATTCCCTCAACGTCGCGACTGCGGGCGCCATCGCGCTCCATCACCTGCGCGCGTCCGTCACGAAGTCTACGCGCGACAAAGAGTGACAATTGCCGGACCGCGCCATTCTCCTAGCTTGAACAGTCCAGCTTGGCCGGAAGTCGCACGGGGCGCCCGTTCGCGGGCGGCGGCATTCGGCCGGGAGGAGATCCGCACCGGCGGGGAGGTTCGAGCGTTGCTGCAGTCACGTGACGGCCTTCGGACCCTGTCCGGACGCCGGGTGGTCATTGTCGGTGCCGGTCCCGGCGGATTGGCGACGGCTCTTCTGCTGGCCCGAGCCGGCATCCACGTCACCCTGTTCGAGAGGGACGAGGCGGTCGGCGGCCGCACGAAGACCGTCGAGGCGCCCGGCGGCTACCGATTCGACATCGGCCCGACCTTCTTCCTCTATCCCCAGATCCTGGCCGACATCTTCGCCTCCTGCGGCGAGCAGCTGGAGGACCACGTCCGGCTGGAGCGCCTCGACCCGCAATACCACCTCGTCTTCGAGGGCGAGGGGGGCATCTCCGGCGAGATTCGCGCCACCGCCGACATGGACCGGCTCGAGGCCGAGATCGCCCGGATCGCGCCGGACGATGCGAAGAACGTCCGGCGCTTCTTCGCCGACAACCGGACCAAGTTGAAGTTCTTCAAGCCGGTGCTGGAGCAGGCCTTCCACCGCTTCCGCAGCATGGCTTCGCCCGCGATGCTCGCGGCCCTCCCCTACCTGCATCCCGGCCGCAGCGTCGACCGCGACCTGCAGCGCTACTTCGCCGACCCGCGGGTGCGCCTCGCCTTCTCGTTCCAGACCAAGTACCTCGGGATGTCGCCCTTCCGCTGCCCGAGCCTGTTCACAATCCTCTCGTTCCTCGAGTACGAGCACGGGGTCTACCACCCGGTCGGCGGCTGCGGCGCGGTCTCCGAGGCGATGGCGGGGCTCGCCCGCCGCATGGGCGTGGACATCCGGCTCGGAACCGGCGTCGACCGGGTCCTGTTCGAGGGCAAGCGGGCCTGCGGAGTGGTGGCGGGGACCGAGACGCTGCGGGCCGACGCCGTCGTCATCAATGGCGACTTCGCCCGTGCCGTGCCGGCCCTGGTGCCGGAGGCGCACCGGCCGCGCTGGCGCGACGCGAAGGTCGCCAAGGCCCGCCTCTCCTGCTCGACCTTCATGCTCTATCTCGGGATCGAGGGGCGGATGCCGCCCGGCCTCGGGCACCACACGATCCTGCTCGCCAGGGACTATGCCCGCAACATCCGCGAGGTCTCGGAGGGCACCCTGCCGCTCGAGCCCTCGGTCTACGTCCAGCATGCGGGCTTCACGGACGGGGGGATGGCGCCCCCGGCCACACCGCCCTCTACGTGCTGGTGCCGGTGCCGAACCTGAAGGCCGGGATCGACTGGGAGGCGGCTCGCCCGCGCTATCGGGCGCTGGTGCTGGAGCGCCTCAAGCTCCTGGGCCTCGACGATCTCGAATCGCGCATCCGTTACGAGCGCATCGTCGATCCGACCGGCTGGCGGGATGATTTCGCGGTCCATGAGGGAGCCACCTTCAACCTCGCCCACGACCTGATGCAGATGCTCTACTTCCGGCCCCACAACCGCTTCGGGCCGGGCCTCTACCTCGTGGGCGGCGGCACCCATCCGGGCTCGGGGCTCCCGGTGATCTACGAGGGCGCCCGCATCTCCGCCCGCCTCCTCATCGAGGAACTCGCCGGCGCCCGCCTGCCCGCGGGCGAGGCCGGGATGCCGGAGACGGCTCCGCTCGCGGCCGGCGGCGAGGCCACGTGAGACGCCCCCTTCTCGTCCTCGCGGCCTGCCTCGCCGCCGCGACGCCGTCCCGCGCTGCGACCGTCGAGGTGGAGGTCGACGGGATCGAGGCGGGCGGCGGCGCGGTCTATGTGGCGCTCTGCCAGGGCGGCCTGTCCGAGGCGGCCTGCCAGGACGGGGAGAGGGCGCGTGCATCGGGCGGCCGCCAGCGCTTCGTCCTGCGGGACGTCGCGCCCGGCACCTACGCGCTGGCGGCCTTCCAGGACATGAACGGCAACGGCCGCCTCGACCGGACGCCGCTCGGCCTGCCGCTCGAGCCCTACGGCTTCTCGGGCGAGGGCGGCCGCATCGCGCGGCCGGATTTCGCCCGCGCCGCATTCCCCGTGCGCGAGCCCGGTCTCGCGATCCGGGTGCGCCTCACGCGCGCCCTGCCGCCGCGCTGAGCCGCGCGATGGCGTGCGAGCCGAGGCCCGATCCGGCCGTCCCGATGGTGGAGGTTGCGGGCGCAACGCTCACGCTCGGCGGGATCCGGATTCTCGACCGCGTCGACCTTGCGCTCGCCCCGCGCGAGATCCTGGCGCTGCTCGGGCCGAACGGTGCCGGCAAATCCTCGCTGATGCGGCTCGTGGCCGGCCGCCTCGTTCCCGATTCGGGCACGGTGCGCGTCGGCGGGGCCGATCCGTTCCGGCGCGGCGCGGCGCGGCGCACCATCGGCTGGGTGCCCCAGGAGATCGCCCTCTACCCACGCCTCACGGTCGCCGAGAACCTGAGCGTCTTCGCCGACCTGATCGGCCTGCCGCGCCGCGCGCGCGCCGCGTCGGTGACGCGCGCCCTCGACCGGACCGGTACCGGCGAGGTGGCGGGCCGCCCGGTCGGGCAGCTCTCCGGCGGCTACCAGCGCAGGGTCAACATCGCCGCGAGCCTCCTCGGCGAGCCCCGCCTCATCCTCCTCGACGAGCCGACGCAGGGGGTCGACCTTGCCGCGCGCACCGCCATCCACGCGCTCCTCGGGCGCCTGCGGTCCGAGGGCGCGGGCATCCTGATCGCCACCCACGATTTCGCCGAGGCCGAGCGCCTTGCCGACCGGGTCGCCTTCGTCGGGAGCGGCCGGATCGTCCGGGAGGGCCCGCTGCCCGCGATGCTGGCGCGGATCCGCTCCAGCCCGCCCCTTCACGAGGTGGCGCTGACCGAGGTTCCCGACCGGGCCGCCGAGGCGGCCCTGCGGCGCGCGGGCTTCGTGCCGGCGGAGGCCGGAATCGCCGACGCGGCGCCCGCCCTCGTCTGGCGGGCGGCGATGCGCGTCGGCCACAGCCTCGACGGGGCGGCGCTTCTCGGACGCCTGCGGGGCCAGGGCGTGCCGGCCGGCGAGGTCCGGGTGCGGGCTCCGGGACTGGAGGCGCTCTACCGCGAGGCGCTGGAGCCCGCGGCGCCCGTTCAGGCCCCGAGTCTGCCGTGCATCGCGAGGGCGGCCCGGTGATCGGCGCCGCCTTCCGCGTGATGGCGCTGAGCCTGCTGCGCGACCGCGCCGCCCTCGTCATGGCCTTCGTGCTGCCGACCGTGATCTTCTCGATCTTCGCCGCGATCTTCTCCGGCGCCATCGGCGACCGCATCCGCATCCATCTCGGCCTCGCCGACCTCGCCGGCACGCCGACGACCGAGCGCCTGGTCGCCGCCCTCGCGGCCGACCCGAGCCTGCGCGTCGAGCGCCTGCCCGTCGCCAGCGTCGCGGAGGCGGTGAAGGCCGTGCGTCGCGGCGCGGTCGATGTCGCCCTGGTGCTGCGCGCCGACCTCGCCGCCTCGCCCGCAGGGGGCCCGTCGCCCGTGCAGCCCGTCGTGCTCGTCGAGAACCCGTCGAAGGCGCTCGCGACGCCGATCGCGCTCGGCCAGCTTCAGCGCGTCCTCAACGATGCCCTGCCGGACGTCGTGCTCTCCCGGATCGTCGCGGACGTGGAGCGCAGCGGCAAGATCGGCCCGGACGAGCGCGCCTTCCTCGATCAGGCCTTCGCCGAGCAGCGCGCCAAGAAGGAGCCGTTCTCCTTCGCGTCCCTCGTCGAGCGGCAGAGCACGGCCTTGGGCCGGGCGAACGAGCGCGTCGCCTATTACGCCGGCGCCATCACCGCCGTCTTCCTGCTGTTCGCCGCCATGCAGGGGGCGATGACGCTCCTCGACGAGCGCCAATCCGGCCTCGCCGACCGGCTGACGGCCGCGCCCGGCGGGCTCCCCGTGATCGTGCTCGGCAAGTTCGGATTCCTGACCCTGCAGGGACTTCTGCAGGCTGGGCTGATCTTCGCCGCCGCCGCCCTCCTCTACGGTGTCGAGATCGGCCCGCACTGGGGGCCCTGGCTCGCGACCTCGCTGCTCGTCTCGGCGATGGCGGCGGGTCTCGCGCTCGCAGCCTGCGCGGCCGCTGCGACCCGCCAGCAGGCGCACCTCGCCGCGACCTTCGGCGTGCTCCTCCTCTCCGCGATCGGCGGCAGCATGGTGCCCCGCTTCCTGATGCCGCCCTGGTTGCAGGAGGCCGGTTGGTTCACCCCGAACGCCTGGGCGATCGAGGCCTACCAGGGGGCGCTGGGCGAGGGCGCGCGCGCGGCGCTGCCGGCCTGGGCGGTGCTGGGCAGCGTCGCGGCTGCGGGGCTGGGCCTCGCACTCGTGCTGGTCTCGCGGAAGACCGTCGCATGAGCGCGCGCGCGACCTGCCACCGCGTTGACCGATGCCGACCTCCGACTAGCTTTGCAACGGGGATGCGGCCGACGCCGTGTCCCGAGGAGTGACAACGACATGCAGTCCGGTTCCTCGGTCGCCGTCATCGGCTCGGGTCTCGGCGGGCTCGCGGCGGCCTGCGTGAGCGCCGCCCGCGGGCACCGCGTCACCCTCTACGACAAGAACGACTGGCTCGGCGGCAAGGCCGCGGTGCTGCATGAAGGCGGCTTCCGGTTCGACATGGGACCGACCATCCTGACCGTGCCCCGGGTGCTGGAGCGCATCTTCGCCGAGGCCGGGCGCAACGTGCACGACTATCTCGACCTGCGCCGCCTCGATCCGCAATGGCGCTGCTTCTTCGACGACGGCACCCGCATCGACCTGATGCAGGATGTCGAGCGGATGGCCGCCGACATGGACCGCTTCGTCCCGGCGCCGGGGCCGGCGAGGGCTACAAGCGCTTTATCGGCATCTCCGAGCACCTGCACGACGTCTCGAACCGGTTCTTCTTCTGGAAGCCGGTGGAGGATCTGTTCGACACGATCAACATCCGGGCGAACCTCAACCCCGGTACGCTCCGCGACGTTCTGAGCCTGCGCATGCACGCCTCGGTGGCGAGCACCATCCGCGGCAAGGTGAAGGACGCGCGCCTCGCCCAGATGCTCGATCATTTCGTGCAGTATGTCGGCTCCTCGCCCTACGGCGCGCCGGCCGTCCTCTGCGCCATCGCCCACATGCAGACGGCGGAAGGGGTCTGGTACCCGATGGGCGGCACCCGCGCGGTGGCCGAGGCGCTGGCCAGGCTCGCGGAGGAACTCGGCGCGACGCTCAAGCCCGCCACCGAGGTGACGGGGCTCGCGGTCGAGAACGGGGCGGTCACGGGCCTTCGCACGCAGGAGGGCCACGCCCCCTTCGATGCCGTGATTTCGAACATGGATTCGGTGCGCACCTACCGGGAACTCGTCGGCGGCGAGGTCGGCAGGTCCTACGAGAAGAAGAGCTTCGAGCCCGCCTGCTCCGGCGTGGTCCTCTATCTCGGCCTGAACAGGCGCTACGAGCACCTGAACCACCACGATTTCGTCTTCTCCCGCGACCCCGAGGAGGAGTTCGACTTCATCTACAACAAGGGGGAGCCCGCCCCCGACCCGACCGCCTACCTCGCGGCCCCCTCCTCCACCGACCCGTCGGTGGCGCCCGACGGCGGCGAGGCTCTCTACGTCCTCGTCCACACGCCCTATCTGCGACCGCACCACGACTGGTCGACGATGTTCCCGGCCTACCGGCGCACCATCCTCGACAAGCTCAAGCGCACCGCGCACATGCCGGACCTCGAGGAGCGGATCGTGGTCGAGCGCCATCTCACGCCGCAGGACATCCACGAGCGCTACAAGGTCCTGAACGGCGCGATCTACGGGCTCGCCAGCCACGGCCGGGTGATGGGCGCCTTCAAGCCCGGCAACCGCTCGCGGCAGGTGCGCGGCCTTTATCTCGCCGGCGGCGCGGCCCATCCGGGGCCCGGCATGCCGATGGTGATGATGTCGGGCTGGATCGCCGCCGACGCCCACGACGCGGATGCCCGCGGCGAGGTCCGCAAATCCGCCTGAGCCGCCCGTGAACCCGCCCGCGCCCGGCCGGTTGAACCCGGAGGGCGGCGGAGAGCCCCGAGGCGAGAGCGTGCCCGACGCGTCGAACGAATCCCTGAAGCCAGCGCGCCGCGGCCCCCCCGAGCCCGGCCCGGTCTCGCCCCTCCTGTGGCGGTTCATGGTCTCCTATTTCGACCGCTTCCTGCGTCGTAACCTCAATGCCCTCCGTCTTGCCCGCTGGGGCAGGCCGGAAGGGCTGGCGCATCCCGGCCCGATCGTCGTCTACTGCAACCATCCCGCCTGGTGGGATGCGGCCACCCTGATCCTGCTGGGTGCCCGGCTCTTCCCGGGGCGCATCCATCATGCCCCGTTCGATGCGGACGCGCTGGAGCGCTACACCGTCTTCCGCCGCATGGGCGCCTTCGCCGTCGACCTCGAGACGGGCCGCGGGGCGGCGCAGTTCCTCAGGGCCTCCCGGGCGATCCTGGGCCGGCCCGGACGCATGCTGTGGATCACCGCGCAGGGGCGCTTCGCCGATGTCCGGGCCCGGCCGCTGGCCCTTCGCCCCGGCGTGGCGCGGCTGCCCGAGATCGCGCCCGACGCCCTGGTCCTGCCGCTCGCCCTCGAATACGCCTTCTGGGAGGAGCGCGGGGCCGAGGCCTTCGCCGCCTTCGGGACCCCGATCCCGGCCGCGGACCTCCTCGCCCTGCCCCGGCCCGAGCGCCTCGCGCGGCTCGAGGCCGAACTGACGGCGACCCTCGACCGCCTGAGCGCCGACGTGATCGCCCGCGAGCCGGCGCGCTTCGTCGCCCTCGTCTCCGGCGCCAAGGGCGTCGGCGGAATCTACGATTCCTGGCGCCGCCTCAGGGCGCTGATGGCCGGGCGCCGCTTCGACCCGGCCCACCGGGCCCCCGGCGCGGCGAAACGCCCATGATGCTCGCGCTCGCCCTGATCGCCCTCGCCCTCGCGCTATTGCCGGCGGCGCTCGCCGCGGCGAACCTGACCCTCCTGCGCACCCCGGAGGCGGAGCCCGGCACGGGCCTCGTCTCGATCCTGATCCCGGCCCGCAACGAGGCGGACAATATCGGGCCGACCGTACGGGCCGCGCTCGCGAGCACCGACGTGCCGATCGAGGTGCTCGTCGGCGACGACCACTCGACCGACGCCACCGCCGCGCTGGTGCGGGAGGTCGCGGCCGGCGATCCGCGCCTGCGCCTCCTGCCCGTCCCGAGCCTGCCCGAGGGCTGGACGGGGAAGAACCACGCCTGCGCCCACCTCGCCGAGCGGGCGAGGGGCGAGCATTTCCTCTTCATCGACGCCGATGTCCGCCTCGAATCCGACGCCGCCGCGGCACTCACGGCGCATGCCCGGCGGACCGGCTCCGCGCTCGTCAGCGGCGTGCCGCGCCAGCGGATGGAGAGCCTCGGCGAGCGGCTCACCGTGCCGATGATCAACTTCCTGCTGGTCGGCTACCTGCCGGTGGCGATGATGCGCGCCTCGCTCCGCCCCTCCCTGGGCGCGGCCTGCGGGCAGCTCGTCCTCGTGACGCGCGCGGCCTACGAGGCTGTGGGCGGCCACGGCGCCATCCGCTGGAGCCTGCACGATGGCGTGCATCTGCCCCGCCTGCTGCGGCGCTCCGGGCATCGCACCGACCTCGTGGCCGGCCAAGCGCTCGCCACCTGCCGGATGTACCGGGGCTTCGCCGCGGCCTGGGCCGGCTTCTCGAAGAACGCGCACGAGGGGATGGCGACGCCGCGTGCCCTGCCGGTGTGGACCCTGCTCCTGTTCGGCGGGCAGGTGCTGCCCTGGCTCCTCGTCCTGGCGGGCCTCGCCGGCCTCGTGTCCGGCACGGTGCTCGCCGTCGCGCTCGCCGCCGTCGTCGTGTCGCTCGCCACCCGCGCCGCCATCACGCTGATCGTCCACGAGCCGATGGCGACGATCCCGCTGCACCCGGCCGCAGTTCTGGTGGCCCTCGCCATCCAGTGGAACGTGCTCCTGCGGCGGGAGCGCGCCGGGGCGGCGACCTGGAAGGGGCGGAACTACACGATCGGCGGCGCGCCGTAGGTCGACCCCGCTGGGGACGCTGCACGCCGCAAGCGGCCCTTGAAGCCCCTCGCGCCCGCGATAGCTCAGGTTCCGCACCCCGCACCCGGAGGCCCGAGCCATGCCGATCGACCGCCGCACGATGCTGGGGGCCGCGCCCCTGCTCCTCGCAGGCTCCCGCGCGGGCGCCGCCCCTGCCCAGGATGCCGCCTCCCAGGACGCCGGCACGATCCCGGGCGTCTACCGCT
This sequence comes from Methylobacterium durans, assembly GCF_003173715.1. NCBI lineage: Bacteria > Pseudomonadati > Pseudomonadota > Alphaproteobacteria > Hyphomicrobiales > Methylobacteriaceae > Methylobacterium > Methylobacterium durans. The sequence goes on from NZ_CP029550.1 coordinate 6,281,532, forward strand.
ACCGACTCGGCGACGCGACGGTGACGGCCCTGCACGAGGGCACGCTCGGGCGCCCGCTCGACGCGAGCTTCATCCCCAACGCACCGATCGAGGCCGTGCGGGCCGCGATGGCGCGGGCCTTCATGCCGCCGGACCGGCTCGACATCACCTTCACGACGCTCCTCATCGAGAGGGGCGGCCACCGCATCCTCGTCGATACGGGATTTGCCGATAACGGGCCGCCTAGGACGGGGGGTACTCTGCGCGGCCTCGCGGCGGCGGCCATCGACCGGGCCTCGATTGACACCGTGGTGCTGAGCCACTTCCACCTCGACCACGTGCTCGGCCTGCGCCTCAAGGACGGCAGCCTCACCTACCCGAACGCCGAGGTGCTGGTGCCCGGCCCCGAATGGGCCTTCTGGATGGACGCGGGGCTGGCCGCCCGCGCGCCCGAGCGCCTGCGCCCGAACGTCGAGGCGGTGGCCCGCATCTTCGGGCCCGGCGGCCCGCGGGTGACGCAATTCGCGTGGGAGAAGGAGATCCGCCCCGGCTTCACCGCCCTGCCCGCCCCGGCCACACGCCGGGCCACACGGTGTTCCTGCTGGAAGCCGGCCCCGGCCGCCTGATGCTGATGTCGGACGTGACGAACCACCCGGCCCTCTTCGTGCGCAACCCGGACTGGTCGGCGGTGTTCGACATGGACGCCGATCAGGCCCGTGCCACCCGGCACCGCCTGCTCGACCGGGCGGCCGCGGACCGCGTGCAGGTCGCCTTCTACCACGCGCCCTTCCCCGCCACCGGGCACGTCGCGAAAAGCGGTGACGGCTACGAGCTCGTGCCCGTGCAATGGGGCGCGCCGACCTGAGGCGTTCAGCCCTCGCCCTGGCCGGTCTCCGCCAGAATCCAGGCGAGCGTGCCGGGATCGGCCTCCGCGACGTCGAGATGCAGCACGATCGGCGTCTCGTAGGGATGGCGCGCCTTCAGGGCCTCGGCCAGCGCTTGGCCCAGGCCGTGGCGGGTCTTGAGGATCGCGACGACCTCCTCGCCCCGCTCCACCGCGCCCTTCCAGGCGTAGACCGAGCGCATCCCCGGGATCACGTTCACGCAGGCGGCGAGGCGGGCGCGCACGAGATCCTCGCCGACCCGGAGCGCCGTCTCGGCATCGGGGAAAGTGGAGTAGACGAGGTGCGCACGCTCCATGCTATGGCTCTCCCGCGATGGTGCCGCGATCAGGCGCGCGCCGGAGTCCCGCGTCAACCGGGCGGATGGTGATCGGCATGTCGCAGCGTTTCCACCGCATCGCCTTCGTCGCGAGCCCGACGCCCGATGCGCGGGCGGCGGCGGCGGCCCTGATGCGGCGCTACGACCACGTCACGCCCGAGGATGCCGACGTGGTGGTGGCGCTCGGGGGCGACGGCCTCGTGCTGCAGGTGCTCCACCGCTTCATGCACCAGGCCAAGCCGATCTACGGCATGAACCGCGGCACGGTCGGCTTCCTGATGAACGAGTTCCGGGAGGACGGCCTGCTGGAGCGCCTGGAACGGGCCGAGCGCAGCGTGATCCATCCGCTCCTCATGGAGACGCGGGACACCGAGGGGCGCCGCCACGAGGCGCGGGCGCTCAACGAGGTCTACATGCTGCGCCAGACGCACCAGACGGCCAAGCTCAAGATCGCCGTCGACGGCCACGTGCGCCTGCCGGAACTGATCGCCGACGGGGTGCTGGTGGCGACGCCCGCGGGCTCGACCGCCTACAACCTCTCGGTCGGCGGGCCGATCCTGCCCCTCGACGCGCAGCTCCTGGCCCTGACGCCGATCTCCGCCTTCCGGCCCCGGCGCTGGCGCGGGGCGCTGCTGCCGAACTACGCCCGCATCCGCATCGAGGTGCTGGACGCCGACCACCGCCCGGTCGCGGCGGTGGCGGACCACACCGAGTTCCGCCGGGTCTGCACGGTCGAGACCTGGCTCGACCAGGCCACCGACCTCGTCCTCCTGCACGATCCCGGTCACAGCCTCGACGAGCGCATCCTGCGCGAGCAGTTCGGCTGAGGACGCTCCTCAGGCCGCGAGCTTCAGGCGTGCGCGGTCCTCGCGGTAGCTCGCGATGAGGGCGGCGGGGATCGTCTCGAGCACGGCCTCCGCCGCGGCCTCGGCCGTCTCGCGGGCGCGGGCCTCCGCCTCCCGGGCGGTGCGGGCCTGCTCCTCGCGGAAGCTCGACAGGATCGCGTCCGGCAGCGCGTCGAGGACGGCGCTGACGGAAGCGGGCAGATCGGCCGCCATCTCCGGGCCCGGGCGGACCGGCTCCACGGAGGCGGCCTCGACGGACACGGCCTCGACGAGATCCGCCTCGATCGCGGCGGCGCGGATCTCGATCGTGTCGGCCTCGACGGGGATCGGCTCCGACAGCGGCGCGACGGCCGCGCGGACCTCCACATCCCGGACCTCCATTTCCCGGGCCTGGGCCTCCTGCCACTCCACGTCGATGCGGCTGGCCTCCAGGCGGGCGGCCTCGCGGGCCTCCGCCTGCTCGGCGATGGCGCGGGCGACAGCACGGGCCTCGTCGCGGGCGGCCTCGGCCTCGTAGCGGGCGAGCAGCGCCGTGACCGCCTGCATCTCGGAGAACGGCATGTCCTCGCAGGCGGTCAGCGCCCGCTCGATCATGCGGCGGGACAGGCCGGCCCCGCTCAGGGACGTCGCGCCGGTCTCCGCCTCGCGCCAGGCCGAGAGGGCGGCGGCGAAGGCGGGCAGCAGGCCCTCCGGCAGGCCGGCCCGGAGATGGAGGCCGCCGTAGCCGCGGGCGTTGCGCAGGAGGCCGGCGACCCGGGCGCGGTCGAGCCCGGCAAGGTCGGAGAGCGCGGTCTCCGCGAAGGCCATCTGGCCCGACAGGATGGCCCGCAGGACGAGGCCGGCATTGAGCTGGCCGCTGGTGCGCAGGTGCTGGACGACGCGGGCGAGCGCCGCGGCGCCCGCTCCGGCGCAGAGGTCGAGCACCGCGCGCTCGCGCGCCTCCCGGGCCATCCGCTCGCCCCGCTCCGGCGAGAGCCAGCCGCTGGCCGTGACGAAGCCGGACAGGGTCTCGGCGAGGCGCCCGGCGACCGCGTGGCGGACCTCCAGCGGCAGGTCGGCCCGGGCGAGGAGCGCCTCGCGCAGGGACGCGTCGCCGCCGTGGCGCTCGACCATGCGCAGCAGGCGGCCCGTGGTGATCCGGGCGGTGGGGTTGGCGGCGAGCCGGGCCAGCGTCTCCGCGCCGCCGATCTCGGCCAGCGCGCCGGCCACCGCGTGGGTGAGGTGGTGGCGGCCGGCGATGACGCCGCGGATCGCCTCGCAGCCCATGGCGGCGGCGTCGACGAGGTCGGCGTCGGTGAGGATGGGCGAGCGGGCGAGGACGAGGCCGGCGATCTCGGGCTGGTCGGCGGCGAGCGTCACGACGAGGGGGCGCGGCGCCCGGGCCGAGGCGGCGCAGGCCTCCGCCAGCGCCCGGCGGACCAGGGGGGACGGGTCGTCGAGGAGCGCCAGGATCGCGGTCTTCGCTTCCCAGGCCGCGTCGGCGCCGAGATTGCCGTAGAGGTAGGCCCGCGCCAGCGCGGAGGCGGCCTCGGCCCGGCGGCCGGCGGAATCGTGCTGCGTCCAGGCCAGGAACTGGCGGATCATCATGGGCCGCTCCGGATCATGAACAGGGAGAGGTCGAGGGGGGCCTTCGCCCGTGGCTTGGTGGCCGTTGGGGCGGCACTCTGGGCCGAGAATTCGGCCGGCCGGCGCGGCGGCAGCGGCACGGTGATCGCGCCGGTGATCGCGCCGGTGATCGCGCTCTCGGCGGGCACCGATGCGATCACCGAATCGACCTCGGGCGCGTTGTTCGCGATCATCGCGTCGGCGCCCGCATCCGAGCGGGGGAAGTAGGTCGGGGCCCTGCGCTCCGCGCTGCCGCCGCCCCGCTCCTGACCGCGCTCCTGCCAGAGCCGGGCGACGCCCTCGGAGATCGCGCCCTGGCGCCGGTCGGTCTGGAACAGGCTGCGCAGGCCCCCGCCGTCGAGGGAGGCGTAGGCGGTCGCCCCCTGCGGCAGGGCGGTGAGGTCGCTGGCCGCGGGCGCTTTCGCGGCGGCGGCGGCGGCCGAGGCGGGACCCGAGGCGAGCACCGCGTAGAGCTCGGAGGAACTCCGCGCCCGGCCCGTGCGGTCGTAGAACAGGCTCCGGTTGGCGGCGGCCGCCTCCGGCAGGTCGAGGGCGGCGGAGCGGGCCGGGAAGGTCTGGGCGTTGCCGATCAGCGTCGCGGCGCCCCGCGCCCCGAGGACGTGCGCGGCGTAGAGGTCGCCCGAGGTCGGCTCGCGGCCGAGCGCATTGCCCAGCGCCTCGCGGTTCTTCTGGGTCAGCGCGCCGGCGAGCGTCGCGGCGACCTTCGGGTCGCGCCGCAGGTCGAGGATGGCTTGGCGCGCCTGCCCGTCGGCCACCGTGTAGGTGCCGTCGGCTCTCGCCGTGATGGCGTCGGCGTAGGTGCCGAGGCCGAGATTCGGCCCGGCATTCTTCATCACCCCGAGCCAGGTCTGCTCGATGAACTGGAACAGGCCGGTCGCCGTCGAGGTGCCGGCCTTGGCGGAGGGGTCGAGGGCGGATTCCCGCTGGGCGGTGGCGAGCAGGTAGTCGAAGCCGACGCCGGTGCTCTGCGCCCCGTCGCGGATCGCCGCGACGACCTCCGCCGAGCCGGCGCTCCGCGCGGCCGTCGCGGGCGCCGGGGCGGTCTCGCGGGTGCTGGCCGGGGGGTGGTGAACAGGAACATGCAGGGCCCGATCGGGGCGCGCCGGAAGTCTGGCGGGCGCGGCGCGAAGGAGCCGGAACGCGCTCCCTTAGGAGCCTGATCCTGTTGCGGTTATGGTAAAGGAAGATTGAATGCCGGGAGCGGAGATCGGTCCCGATGCGAGCCCACCTCTCCCGAACGGGAGAGGTGGTGCGGCGCGCCGTCCCGAGAGCCCCTGCCCCCTATCCCCCGCCCTTCGGCCGGCGCATCTCGAAGCGGGTCTCGGGCGTGGCCGTGAAGTAGTCGAAATAGCCGGCCCGCATGATCGGGCGCATGGCGCCGGTGTCGACGCGGCCCTCCACGACGAAGCGGTCGTCGATGTAGATCGAGACCACCTGCCCGATCACGAGGAAATTGGCGGGCTCGCCCCCGTCGAGGGGCACCAGCGGCACGGTCTGCAGCCAGCGGCACTCGATCGCCGCGGGCGCCGCCGCCACCCGCGGCGGGCGCACCTTCCGCGACGGGGCGGTGGCGAGCCCCGCGAAGGCGAACTCGCTCTCGCCGCGGGGGAGCGGCGCCGAGGTGGCGTTGACCGCCTCGCGCAGGTCGAAGCTTGCGAGGTTGCAGACGAACTCAGCCCCCTCCTCCGCGAAGGTCATGGCGTCCTTCCGGCCCGAGGAGGAGAAGGCCACCATGTCGTCGGCCACCGCGTTGAAGAACGAGTAGGGCGCGAGGTTCAGCGCGCCCTCCCGGCTCATCGTGCTGATCCAGCCGATCGGCCGCGGCGCCACGAGCGCCTTCAGCGGGTTGTGCGGCAGGGTGCGGGTCTCGGAATCGTAATGCATGGGATCGGGCTCGGGCGCGGCTCGCGGGATCGTCCGCTCAGATAGGCCGCCGGGCGGCCGCCGTCAGCCCGAGGCGGCGCGGGCCTCGGCCTCGCCGAAGATCCGCACGGCGTTGCGGCCCGCCGCCTTCGCCGCGTAGAGGGCGGCGTCGGCCTCGGCGAACAGGTCCGAACCGGGTGCCCGGTCCCGCCCCGGATCGAGGATCCGTGCCCCGATCGAGGCGCTGACCGCGAGGAAGGCGCCGTTCCAGAGGACGGGCCGGCTCAGGGCGGCGGAGGCGCCGGCCAGCATCCGCAGGATCCGGCCCCGGCCGAGCGGCGCGCGCAGGAGCACGGCGAACTCGTCCCCGCCGATCCGGGCGACGAGGGACGCGTCGGCGAAGGCCTCGCCCAGCCGCTCCGCCGCGGCCCGGAGGCAGGCATCCCCGGCTGCGTGGCCGAGCGTGTCGTTGATCGCCTTGAAGCGGTCGAGGTCGATCAGGACGAGGCCGGCGACGCCGCCGCGATCCTGGCCCGCGGCGGCCACCGCCCGGCAGCGCGCGTCGAACGCCGCGCGGTTGGCGAGGCCGGTCAGGTGGTCGCGCTCGGCGAGGTGCCGCAGCCGCTCCAGCGCCTCCCGCTCGGCCGTGACATCCTGCTTGTAGCCGTAGAGGCGCGCGGGCCGGCCGTCCCCGTCGCGGGCGAGCTCGGCCCCGATCCGGATCCAGCGTTCCTCGCCGCGCCGCGGGCGGATCAGGGCGTCGAGCACGAAGCCCCGTCCCGTGCGGATCGCCTCCGCGCGCAGCCGCTCCATCGCGCCGCGCGAGACCTCCTCGTAGCGCCCCACGATCTCGGGCCGTCGCAGGGGTGCGCCGGGCTCCAGGCCGAACAGGTCGTAGACGCCCTCCGTCCAGGTCAGCCGCTCGGTGGCGAGGTCGCATTCCCAGGCGCCGAGGCGGGCGAGACGCGCGGCCTCGGCGTGCAGCCGCGCCCGGAGCCGGTCCGGGGCGATCGCGACGGCGGAGGCCGGATCCTGGCTCATCCCTGCTCCCGTGATGCCGGGCCGTCGAGCCGGCGCCGTGGCGGGGGATGCTACCCGCACTCCGTTAAGCGCCGGTTGCCGGAGAGGAATAAGGCCCTAGCCGCGCGTCCGGGACAGGTTGTGCGCCACGGCCGCGCGGATCAGGGCCTTGAAGGCCGCTTCGTCGACCGCATCCGTCTCGCGGATATCGATGGCCCGCCGGGTGCCGCCCTCGAGGCCGGCGTTGAAGAGGCCCGACGGGTCCGGGAGCGCGGCACCCTTCGCGAAGGTGAGCTTCACATACGCCCTGTAGGTCTCGCCGGTGCAGAGGATGCCGGCCCGCTCCCAGACCGGCACGCCCAGCATGGCGTTGGACGGCTTTCGCCACTTCACGGCCTCGGCGATCTCGGGATCGGCCTGCCGGATCCAGTGCCGGATCCGGGCGAGCCGCGCGCCGCGCCAATCGCCGAGGGCCGCGATCCGCGCATCGATCAGCCGGGCGGGATCGTCCGCCTCGCCCCCGGTCCGAGCCTCGTCCATCCTGGTCCCCCGGCCGTGTTGGAGTGCCTCAGAGCCGCGTCACGATCTCGGCGAGATCGGGCCGGGGCCGGTCGGCCGGGCGCTCGCTGGCCCGCCCGATATGCACGAAGCCGGCGAGGCGCTCGCGCGGGTCGAGGCCCAGCGCGTCGAGGATGCGGCGGTCGTAGGCGTACCACTCGGTGAGCCAGGCGGTGGCGAAGCCCGAGGCGTTGGCGGCGACGCAGAGGTTCATGGTGGCGGCGCCCGCCGAGAGCACCTGCTCCCATTCCGGGATCTTGGCGTGGGGCCCGGCGCGGGAGACCACGGCGACGACGAGGGGAGCCTGGGCGAGGCGCCCGCGCTCGAGGGCGAGGCGGTCCGCGTCGGCCTCCGGGTGGTCGGCCCGATAGGCCGCCTCGATCACCGCACCGATCCGCTCGCGGGCCTCTCCCGCGATGACGATGAAGCGCCAGGGCGCGAGCTTGCCGTGGTCGGGCACGCGCGCGGCGATCCGCAGGATCGCGTCGAGGCTCCCCGGGTCAGGCCCCGGGCCTTCGAGGCGCAGGGGCGGCACCGAGCGGCGGGCGCCGAGGAAGGCCAGGGTGTCGGGCAAGGATTCAGGCATGGGCACCATCACGGGCGTGAGGGGAGCGGCCGCGGGCATCGACGGCCGCGCCGGTGGCGTGCGAGAATCGGGCGCCGGCGGCCATCACGCCGCCACGGTCGGCGTTCAAGGCAGCCCTAACTGGCCTTCGCGCGGCCGTTTGGCAATCGGCGCGGATGCGTGCCCGGCGCAGTCCCCGGGTGACGGAGTGGGTGGGATGTTGCGTCGGACGGTCTGGCTCGCGGTCGCGGCGGCGCTCCTGCCGGGCCTGGCGCGCGCGCAGAGCCCGTTCGGCCCCGGGCTCGGCCCGGCCCTGCCCTCGATCACCGAGCCCGGCCTGCCCGCCCCGTCGATCGGCGGCGAGGAGGCGGCGCTCGCGCTCTCGGCGGTGCTCGGCGGCACCGACCGCAAGCTCGCCTCCGGCCTCGCCTGGCGGGTCTACGAGGACCGCAGCGACGGCACCAAGCCCACGATCGTCGCCCGCTCGAACGAGGCCGAGCCGAGCCTGCGGCTTCCGGCCGGCGCCTACGTCGTCACCGTCACCTACGGCTTCGCCAGCGCCTCCAGGAAGATCGTGATGTCGGGCCAGCCGCAATCCGAGCGGCTCAAGGTCAATGCGGGTGCGCTGAAGCTCTCCGGCGCCATCGGCGACACGCGGATCCCGCCGGCGCAGATCGCCTTCTCGGTCTTCGTGCCGATCGGGACGAACTCGGAGGGGCGGCTCGTGCGCAGCGGCGTCAAGGCCGGGGAATTGCTGCGCCTGCCCGAGGGCACCTACCACGTGGTCTCGACCTACGGCGAATCGAACGCGATCCAGCGGGCCGACCTCAAGGTGGAGAACGGCCGCGTCACGGACGCCACCCTCAACCACCGCGCCGCGACCGTGACCCTGAAGCTCGTGGCGAGCGCGGGCGCCGAGGCGTTCGCCGGCACCGCCTTCAGCGTGCTGACGCCGGGCGGCGACACCATCCGCGAGGCGATCGGCGCCTTCCCGCAGGTGACGCTCGCCGAGGGCGACTACGTGCTGATCGCTCGCCACGACGGGCAGGTCTACACCCGCGAGTTCAAGGTCGAGAGCGGGCTGGACCGGGACGTCGAGGTGCTGGCCAAATCCTGAGCCGCGGCGCGCCGGGCCGGGCGAAGCGGCGGGCCCCCGCCACGCAGGCCGCGACCGCGGCGGCCGCCACGAGCATCTGACCCTCGACCGCCTCGCCGAGCACGAGGGCCGCGAGCCCGAGCCCGAGGAAGGGCTGCAGGAGCTGCAGCTGGCTCACCGCCGCGATGCCGCCCCGGGCGAGCGCCCGGTACCAGAACACGAAGCCGATCAGCATGCTGAACAGCGAGACGTAGGCGAGCGCCGCCCAGGCCGGGGCGCCAACCGTGCCGGATTGTGCGGGCCGGCAGAGGAGCGCGAGCGGCAGGGTCAGCGGCAGCGACAGGAGCGCGGCCCAGGCGATCACCTGCCAGCCGCCGAGGCGCCGGGCGAGGATGCCGCCCTCCGCGTAGCCGAGCCCGCAGACGAGGATCGCGGCGAGCATCAGCCCGTCGCCGAGGAGCGAGGGGGTGGCGCCCGCCCCCGCCGCGAAGGCGATCGTCACGGCGCTGCCGAGGCCGGAGAACAGCCAGAAGGCCGGCGCCGGCCGCTCGCCCGCTCGGATCGCGCCGAACACGGCGGTGGCGAGCGGCAGCAGGCCGACGAAGACCGCCGCGTGCGCGGCCGTGACATGGGCGAGCGCCAGCGCCGTCAGCAGGGGGAAGCCGACCACCACCCCGAGAGCGACGAGGGCGAGGCCGGCGAGGTCGGCGCGGGCGGGCCGGCTCTGCCGGAGCAGGGCGAGCGCCGCCGCCGCCAAGAGGCCGGCGATCGCCGCGCGGGCGCAGGTGAGGAACAGGGGATCGAGATCCGCCAGCGCGAGCCGGGTCGCCGGCAGCGAGCCGCTGAAGATCGCGACGCCGATCAGCCCGTCCGCGAGGGCGGGGGCCGAGCCCGATCCGGGGGTGGTTGCCTGCGTCGACATCTGAGCCTGGGATTGTTGGCGTCGCCCGCGGAGAAGGGCGGGGGATGGGTCGGGATCGGGGCGCTGCCGTGCCCGCTCGGGAGACGCGACGCGCGCCCTCTCCCGTTCGGGAGAGGGTTGGGGTGAGGGGTGCGACCTCTCCGGACAGCTCGCATCCCTCACCCGGTCGGCTTCGCCGACTCAGACCTCCCGGACGGGAGAGGTGGGGTGCTCCGGTGAGCGGCCTCAGGCCCCGACGAGGATCAGGATCAGGGCGAGGCCGAGCGCGCCCGCCACGACCGCGACGTCGCTGAGCCGGCCCGCGAGGCCCCTCCCCTCCGGCGCCGGGCGCCCGTCCAGCAGCGTGTCGCACCATCCGTCCGCCATCGCGGCCTCCTCTCGTCCTGCGGGGAGGATGCGCCGGGCCGGGCTTCCGCGACAGGGACACCGAGAGTACAATCCGCCGGAACTGTCCTGGATGGCGAGCGGTACGGATGTCGGACACAGGCCTGAACATCGACGGGACCCGCGTCGGCGCGGTGATGGCGGCGATCGAGGCGCGCATCGCCGGCCGGGTGCTCGGCCCGGGCGCGCGCCTGCCCTCGATTCGCGCCTTCGCGGGGACGATGGGCGTCTCGAAATCGACGGTGGTGGAGGCTTATGAGCGGCTGGGCGCCGAGGGTGCCATCGTCTCGCGGCCGGGCTCCGGCTTCTACGTGGCGGGCCGGCCCGAGCCGCTCAGCCTCGCCGCGATCGGGCCGCGGCTCGACCGGGCCGTGGATCCGCTCTGGATCGCGCGGCAATCCCTGGAGGCGGGCCTGGCCCTCCTCAAGCCCGGCTGCGGCTGGCTGCCGGCGGAGTGGATGCCGGACGGGAGCCTGCGCCGGGCGCTGCGCCAGCTCGCCCGCGACGAGGGGGAGCGCCTCGCCTGCTACGACACGCCGCTCGGGCATGCGGGCCTGCGCCAGCTCGTCGCCCGGCGGCTCGTCGACCGGGGCATCCCGGCCCATCCGGACGCGATCGTGCTCACCGATTCGGCGACGCAGGGCCTCGACCTGATCTGCCGGTTCCTCGTCGAGCCCGGCGACGCCGTGCTCGTCGACGACCCCTGCTACTTCAACTTCCACGCCCTGCTGCGGGCGCACCGGGTCCGGGTGGTGGGCGTGCCCTTCGGGGTGGGCGGGCCCGACCTCGCGGCTCTGGCCGCGGCGCTCGCCGAGCACCGGCCGCGCTTCTACCTGACGAATTCCGGGCTCCACAACCCGACCGGCGCCACGGTGAGCCCGGCCACGGTGCACCGGGTGCTGAAGCTCGCCGAGGCGCACGACACCCTGATCGTCGAGGACGACATCTACGCCGATTTCGAGCCGGAGCCGGGGCCGCGGCTGGCTGGCTTCGACGGGCTGGAGCGGGTGATCCACATCGGCGGCTTCTCGAAGACCCTGTCGGCGGCGGCCCGCACCGGGGTAATCGCGCTGCGGCCGGACTGGGTCGAGCGCCTCGTCGACCTGAAGCTCGCGGTGAGCCTCGGCAACGGCAACCTCGCGGCGGGTCTCGTCCACCGGACGCTGAGCGACGGCTCCTACCGGCGCTACCTCGACGGGATGCGCGCCCGCCTCGCCGAGGCGCGGGGAAACGCGGTGAAGCGGCTTTCCGGGATCGGGATCGCGGTGCCGCACGTGCCGTCCGCCGGCATGTTCCTGTGGGCCCGCCTGCCCGGCGGCCTCGACGCGGCCGAGGTGGCGCGGCGCGCGCTCGCGGCCGGCGTGGTGCTGGCGCCGGGCCCGGTCTTCAGCGCCTCGGGCGACGCCGCCGACCGCCTGCGCTTCAACGTGGCCCAGTGCGGCGACCGCAAGGTCTTCGAGGTGCTGGCCCGGGCGATGGGGTGAGGCGGACGCCCTCTCCCGTGCGGGAGAGGTCGAGTCCGCGGAACGCGGACCGGGTGAGGGGGGCGACGTGTCCGGAGCGGTCGCAACCCCTCACCTGGTGCGCCCCGCTCTACGGCGCCGGCTGAACCCCGTGGTGCGAATCGAGGACCGCGTCCTCTGTCGGGTGCGTCTCGGCCACCGCCTCCGCCCGGGCGAGGTCCGGCGAGGTCGCCTCGCGGGCGAGCTCGGCGAGCGCCTGGTCGAGGGGCAGGGTGCGGGTCTGCTGGCTGCCCAACCGCCGGATCGAGACCGTGCGCTCCTCCGCCTCGCGCCGGCCGAGCGCCAGCAGCACCGGCACCTTGGCGAGGGAGTGCTCGCGGACCTTGTAGTTGATCTTCTCGTTGCGCAGATCCGCCGCGACGCGGAGCCCCGCCCGCTCCAGGACCCGCACCACCTCGGCGGCGTAAGGGTCGGCCTCGCCGGTGATGGTGGCGACCACCACCTGCACGGGGGCGAGCCAGAGCGGGAAATGGCCCGCGAAATGCTCGATCAGGATGCCGGTGAAGCGCTCCATCGAGCCGCAGATGGCGCGGTGGATCATCACCGGCGTCTTCTTCTGGCTGTCGGCGTCGACGTAGAAGGCGCCGAACCGCTCCGGCAGGTTGAAATCGACCTGCGTGGTCCCGCATTGCCAGTCGCGGCCGATCGCGTCGCGCAGGACGTACTCGAATTTCGGCCCGTAGAAGGCGCCCTCGCCCGGGTTGACCGACGTCCGGATGCGCCCGCCCGACTGCTCCTCGATCTGGGCGAGCACCCGCGTCATCACGGCCTCGGCATGGTCCCAGAGCGCGTCCGAGCCGACCCGCTTCTCGGGGCGGGTCGAGAGCTTCACGACGATCTCGTCGAAGCCGAAATCGGCGTAGGTCGAGAGGATCAGGTCGTTGATCTTGAGGCACTCGGCGGCGAGCTGGTCCTCGGTGCAGAAGATGTGGGCGTCGTCCTGCGTGAAGCCGCGCACCCGCATCAGCCCGTGCATGGCGCCGGACGGCTCGTAGCGGTGCACGACGCCGAACTCCGCCATGCGCAGGGGCAGGTCGCGGTAGGATTTCAGCCCGTGCTTGAAGATCTGCACGTGCCCCGGGCAGTTCATGGGCTTCAGGGCGAACCAGCGCTTGTCCTCGGCTTCCTCGCCGGCGCTCTGCGCCGCGAACATGTTCTCCCGGTACCAGCCCCAGTGGCCCGAGGTCTCCCACAGCACCTTGTCGAGGATCTGGGGCGCGTTCACCTCGGCGTAGTCGCCCTTCAGGCGGCGGCGCATGTAGGCGATCAGCTCCTGGAAGATCGTCCAGCCCTTCGGGTGCCAGAAGACGACGCCCGGCCCCTCCTCCTGGAAGTGGAACAGGTCCATCTCGCGGCCGAGCCTGCGGTGGTCGCGGCGCTCCGCCTCCTCCAGCCGGTGCAGGTAGGCGTCGAGATCCTCCTTCGAGGCCCAGGCGGTGCCGTAGATGCGGGTCAGCATCGGGTTGTTCGAATCGCCCCGCCAGTAGGCGCCCGCGACCTTCATCAGCTTGAAGGCGGCGCCGACCTTGCCCGTCGAGGTCATGTGGGGGCCGCGGCAGAGGTCGAACCACTCGCCCTGGCGGTAGACCTTCAGGTCCTCGCCCGGCGGGATCGCGTCGACGAGCTCGACCTTGAAGGCCTCGCCCCGGTCGGCGAAGAGCGCGCGCACGTCGTCGCGCGTCCAGATCTCCTTGGTGAAGGGCGCATCGCGCGCGATGATCTCGCGCATCTTCGCCTCGATCTTCGGGAAGTCCTCCGGCGTGAAGGGCTCTGGGCGGGCGAAGTCGTAGTAGAAGCCGTTCTCGATGACGGGGCCGATCGTGACCTGCGTCTCCGGCCAGAGCGCCTGCACGGCCTCGGCGAGCACGTGCGCGCAATCGTGCCGGATCAGCTCCAGGGCGCGGGGATCGGTGCGGTCGAGGAACTCGATGCGGGCGTCGGCCTCGATCCTGTCGTCGAGATCGCGCACGGCTCCATCGAGGGCCATGGCGACGGTGCGCTTGGCGAGCGACTTGGCGATGCCCTCGACGACGCTGCGGCCGGTCACGGCGCCGTCATAGGCGCGCGTATTGCCGTCGGGGAAGGTCAGGATGGGCATCGGGTCGCGTCTCCTTGGCTCACTCCTGCGAACGCGGCAGGTAAGCGGGGTTTGTCCGAGTGGATCGCCCGGCCAGCCGAGGCCGTGGGGCGAGCCGCGCCGTTTAGACCGATTTTGGGAAACGGGGAACCGAGAAGGGCACGGCGCGCGATGCTCCGCCTCGATGAGGCGGGATGCGGCGCATGTCTTAATCGCTCAGGATGCGGATCGCTCGCGCATCCCCTGCCCCGGTTGCGCGGGCAGGGCCGCCCTGATCCATCTTGCTTGAGATCGACGCCGATGGACTCCGTGCAGGTTGCCCGGATCTCCGCGGCGCGTACGCTCGGTCTGCGAGGCGGCGGGGGCCGACAGGAGAGCATGTGGCCGGCGAGCGCCATCTCGATCACGATCGAGGAACTGTATCGTGATACGATCCTCGCCCGCGTCGCAACCCCGGCCGGCGACGTGCGGATCCTGCGCGAGGCCATCTTCGTCGATCGGGAACTCCGCATCAGGAATGCCCATATCGAAGGGCTGAGTCGGGGTATGGTCGACCGGTCCGGCTTGAACGCGATCGGCCGAAAGGCTTTTGAGACGCTCGATGTCGACGTCATCTTCGTTGAGGGAGCGTCTCGGACGACCGGCGCGAATGTCGGGCGACCGCCCAAGCCGTTCCGGTATCCCCGTGCTCGTAGAGCTTCGCGCCGATCATGCCATCGCGCGCCCGGTCAGCCTGGCGCAGGCGCTGCGGCGCTTCGGCCTCGATCTGGAGCAGGCGCACGGCGCGCTCAACGACATCAAGGCGCGCCACCGCGTCCGGTTGGAGCTCTACGTCTGCGAGCGGAGCGGCCCGCCCGATGATTTCCAGGAATTCGGATTGGATGTGCGGCTCGTCGAGGCGGGCTCCTGGAGCGGCTTCCATGATCCTCGGATCATGGAAGCCGCTCCAAGCACCTGATAGGGCGCATTTTCTTCACACCGAACCGGAATCCACTTCGCTCGAATATGCGCTAGCGCCTCACTCCTCCACCGCCTCGCAGGCGAACGGGGATGGCGGGGCGTTGACGCCGCGCCAGCGGGCGTAGGCCCAGGGGGTCCAGGGGCGGGCGTGCGCCGGCAGGGCGTCGGGCACGAGGTCGATGCCGTGAGTGCCGAAGGGGCCGCAGCGGCAGATCCGGGACAGGCCCATCCAGCCCCCGCCCAGAGCCCGTGGCGCTGGATCGCCTCGTCCGTGTAGGTCGAGCAGGAGGGCCAGTGGCGGCACTGGCGGCCGGCGAGACCCGACAGGGTGAGCTGATAGCCCCGGATCGCCAGATGGGCGACGCGGCGCAGCACCGGCCCTACTCCGCGGCCTGGCGCGAGGCCGCCCCCCTGGCGGCGATCTGGTCGAGGGCGTCGACCACCGCGTCGAAGGTCAGCAGCGTCGAGGCGTGGCGCGCCTTGAAGTCGCGCACCGGCTCCAGCACGGCGAGGTCCGCCCAGGCGCCCGAGGGTGGCGGGCCCCCCTCCTTCAGCATGGCCCGCACGGTGGCGCGCATCGCGCGCAGCTCGTCCGGGCTGGCGCCGACGACGTGCCGGGCCATCAGCGAGGAGGAGGCCTGGCCGAGCGCGCAGGCCCGCACCTCGTGGGCGAAGTCGCCGACCGTGCCGTCGGGGGCGAGGCTGAGGTCGACGGTCACCGTCGAGCCGCACAGCTTCGAGTGCGCGCTCGCCGTCGCGTCCGGCGCGGCGAGGCGCCCGAGCCGGGGGATGTCGGCGGCGAGTTCGAGGATGCGGCGGTTGTAGATGTCGTCGAGCATGGGATCGGGGTCCTGCCGGGCTGCGCGAAGCCTGTGACGGGGACGTTCGGGAGCGGGCGCCAGCCTCGGTGGTCAGATGCGCGGCCCGTGCATTGCGCGATCGGGCGAGAACGACGATATAGGCGGGATCGTGCCGTTTCGCGAGGAGGCGGCTCCGTCGACCCGGGTCGCGCCCACGGCTAGGGAACCCGTTCTCCTTCAGGGCGCTGGTCTGGGCAGGCGATCCCAGGCCCGAGACGGTTCGACGCGATGTACGCAAAGCCGGACAGCACCACGATGACGGCCCGTGTGGCGCGGGCGGGAGATGCCATGGATGCCGCTCTCAAATCCCTCTCGTACCCGACCGCCGATGCGGGCCTGCCCGAGGGCGTCCGGGATCTGAACGGGATGCGCAACGACAACGCTCCGACCCTGGTGCCCGTGCGCCCGGTCGAGGTGGCGCCGCAGCCGCCCTCCGCGCAGCGGGTGCCCGACGGGATCGCCTTGGGCCGCCCGAGCCGCGAGGAGGCGGAGGCCGCCGTGCGCACGCTGCTGCGCTGGGCCGGCGACGACCCGACCCGCGAGGGTCTCATCGACACGCCTGCCCGCGTCGTGAAGGCCTACGACCAGCTCTTCGGCGGCTACCGGCAGGATGCCGACGCGCTCCTGGAGCGCGTCTTCGAGGAGGTCGAGGGCTATTCGGACGTCGTGCTGGTGCGCGACATCCCGTTCTACTCCCATTGCGAGCACCACATGGTGCCGTTCATGGGGCTCGCCCACATCGCCTATTACCCGACGAAGGGCGTGGTCGGGCTCTCCAAGCTCGCCCGCGTGGTCGACACGTTCGCCCGCCGCCTGCAGACGCAGGAGACGATGACGGCCCAGATCGCCGACGTGATCGAGAGCATCCTCAAGCCCCGCGGCGTCGCCGTGATGGTCGAGGCCGAGCATCTCTGCATGGCGATGCGCGGCGTGCAGAAGGCCGGCGTCTCGACGATCACCACCCAGTTCAAGGGCGTCTTCAAGACGGATCCGAACGAGCAGGTCCGCTTCCTCACCCTCGTGCGCAACAAGGGCTGAGCGCGCCCCGCCCGCGAGAGGAGCCTGCGATGACCGCCCCGCCCTTCTCGGTACCGGGCTCCCGCGCGGAGGTGGAGGAAGGCACCGCCTTCACGCCCCGCTTCGACGCGAACGGGCTCGTCTCCTGCATCGCGGTCGATGCCCGGGACGGGCAGGTCCTGATGCTCGCCCACATGAACGCCGAATCGCTCCGGCGGACGCTCGAGACCGGCGAGGCCTGGTACTGGTCCCGCTCGCGGGGCGAGCTCTGGCACAAGGGCGCGACCTCGGGGCAGGTCCAGCGCGTCGTCGAGATGCGGGTCGATTGCGACCAGGACGCGGTGCTGATCCGCGTCGAGGTCGGCGGCGACGGCGGCTGCTGCCACACCGGCCGGCGTGCCTGCTTCTACCGGACCGTGACCCTTGAGCCCGACGACGGGCGGGCGACGCTCCGGACCGGCGGCGCGTGACCTTGATCGGCGCGGGGGATTGCGCGTGACCTGGGAGGCGGCCCTCGGCGGCGCCTTCCCCGAACCGTCCGGGACCATCCGGCGCGAGAGCCTCGTCCCCGGCACCGTCGAGCCGGTCCGGCCGCCCTGCCCGCGCGGGCCGCGGATCGGGCTGGCTCTGGGCGGCGGCTCGGCCCGGGGCTGGGCGCATATCGGCGTGCTCCGGGCGCTGGAGGAGGCGGGCATCCACCCCGACGTGGTGGCGGGCTGCTCGATCGGGGCCGTGGTCGGCGGCTGCTACGCGGCCGGCAAGCTCGACGCCCTGGCGGAATTCGCCCTGTCCCTGACCAAGCGCCGGGTGGTCGGCCTCCTCGACGTGCGGCTCTCGGGCTCGGGGCTGATCGGCGGCGATCGGCTGCGGCGGCGCCTGGAGCGCGACCTCTCGGACCGGCGCATCGAGGCGCTGCCCATCCGCTTCGCGAGCGTGGCGACGGAGCTCGGCACCGGCCACGAGGTCTGGCTGACGAAGGGCCGACTCGTCGAGGCGGTGCGCGCCTCCTACGCCCTGCCCGGCATCTTCCCGCCGCTTCCCCTCGACGGGCGCCTCCTGATGGACGGGACGCTGGTCAACCCGGTCCCCGTGACGCTCGCCCGGGCGATGGGCGCCGACCTCGTCATCTGCGTGAACCTCAATTGCGACCCGCGGGTGCGCGGCGGCACCGTGATCGCGCCGGCGGCGGACCCGGTCGAGGCGGTGGTGGCGGGCGCCGCCGAGGCGCGCCGCCGTTGGAGCCTGCTGCACACGGTGCGGGGTGCGGGACGGCGCATCGCCGGACGGCGGGGCCCGCGCCCGGCCGAGGGCCCGGGGACGCCCGGCGTCGCCCGGGTGATGTTCGACGCCTTCAACATCACCCAGGACCGGATCTCGCGGGCGCGCCTGGAGCGCGACCCGCCCGACGTCAGCATCGGGCCGAAGCTTTCCGGGATGGGGCTGTTCGAGTTCCACCGGGCGGCGGAGGCGATCGCGGCCGGCCATCAGGCGGCCAGGGCCGCGCTTCCCCGCATCCGGGCGGCTCTGGGGGGCGCGAGCGCCCGGATCTGAGGGGCGTCGAGGGACGCCCGCAGGCCCGGTCCCCCAAAGCCCGGTCCCCGTGAGCGCGGGCGCCCGCCCGTCGCCAGGGGAGGCGCGGCGCCCCTCCCCGCACGGGAGAGGGAGGCCGCGGCGGCTCCGGCCTCAGGCCATCGTGATGTAGTCGCGCATCGCCTGGTGCTCGGCCTCGACCGCGGCGATCCGGCGCTTGACCACGTCGCCGATCGAGACGAGGCCGACGAGCTTGCCGTCCTCGCAGACCGGAACGTGGCGGAAGCGGCCCTCGGTCATCATGTGCATCACCTCCTCGACCGTGGTGGTGCGCTTGCAGCTCGTGACGGACCGGGTCATGTGCTCGGAGACGGGCGCATCGAAGGAGGACGCGGCGTGCCGGGCGAGCGCCCGCATGATGTCGCGCTCGGAGAGGATGCCGACGACGTGTCCCTCGGGGTCGCAGACGACGAGGGCGCCGATGCCCTTGTCGGCCAGCAGATGGATCGCATCGTCGAGGGTACGCTCGGGCTGCACCGTGACGACGGAGCTGCCCTTCTCGGCAAGGATGCGTGCGACGGTCATGTATGTCCCTCCCTGGACGAACATGCGCGCCGTCAGCCCGCGGCGCGTCGAAGATGGCGGCCGGCCGGGTTGCATCCCGGCACTCGTGCGGATCCTCGGAAGTGTGTGGCGGGCCAGCCTCCAAGGCAAGCGCGGGTGGTGGCCCACTGGCGGAAAACTGGAATTTTTTCGCCCCGAGCGCCCGGTCCCGCGTCAGGCGCGGTCCGGTCCCGGCCCGTCGATGAAGGGAAACAGGAGGAATCCCACCACGAAGCCGCCCAGATGCGCGTCCCAGGCCACGGCGGCGCTCTCGGCGCCGAGCGGCAGCGTGATGGCCCCGAACAGCAGGTTCGTCACGAGCCAGATGCCGAGGAACACCACCGCCGAGCGGTTGCGCATCAGCTCGGGGATCGATTCCAGCGGGCGCCGCGGCGGCCTCTGCCAGGGCTGCGAGCCGTAGCCGGGCGGCGGCGCCTGGAACACGAAGCGGGCGGCGGCCGCCATCAGGGCGGAGATGCCGGCCGAGGCGCCGACGAGCGGGGCGAGGCTCAGCGGGTCGAGGGCGACGTGGAGGGCGCCCCCCGCCACGGTGCCGGCGAGCGCCAGGAGCCCGAAGCGCCAGGGCCCGCAGCGGCGGGCGACCGGCGAGCCGAAGGCCGCGAGCCAGACGCAGTTGAAGATGACGTGCATCCAGGAGCCGTGCAGCAGCGCGTAGCTCGCGAAGGTCCAGGGCGCGGCGTCCGGCTCGGCCACGAGGTAGCGGGCGAAGGCCTCGCGGGCGGCGCTGATTGTGGCGTCGTTCGAGACCGCCGCCTTCAGCACCTCCTCCCCTTGCGCCGGGTCGATCGCGATGGTCCAGCGCGCCGGCACCAGGGCGAGATCGAGGACGAGGCGGATGTCCCAGGTCTCTGGCAGCACGAAGTCGCGCAGGGCCTGGATCGCGAGCATCAGCCCGATCGCGGCCGTGACCACGCTCGGCATGTTGAAGACGGGCACGCGGCTCTGGCGCGGGAAGTCGGGCGAGGCATCCATCGCCCCACCATGTCGGCCCGGCGCCCGGGGGGGCAAGCCCCCCAGTGGTTCGAGATGCGCGCCGATGGGGGCTCCGGTGCGCGATCGCGCGGGCCCGCGTCGCGAAACCGCGCCGGGCCTAAGATCTATCAACAGGTCGTTAACCTTGACGAAAGGTTGCGCGGGCGCGGGCGCCGGGACGGCCCTAGGATTCAGGCTGTTGCGGGGCGAATCGGCCGCGGCCTCACGGGCCGCGCTACGACGCGCCTCCGGCCCCCGCCTCGCCCGCCCGCCCGCGGCCCTCAGGTCAACATGAAGCATCCGACGAGCCGCCTGCTCCACAGCTACTGGGAAAGGTTGCGGGGCGCGCGCGCCGCGCCCGAGCGCTCGGAGATTGAGCCCGGCGAGATCCGCAACCTCCTCGCCGACAGCCTGATCCTGGAGATCGACATGGCCGCCCGATCCGCCGGGCTGCGGCTGGCGGGAACCCGGGTCTGCGCCCTGTTCGGGCGGGAGCTGAAGGGCGAGGGCTTCGCCGGGCTCTGGGGAGCCGAGCCCGCGGCCGATCCCTGGCGCCTCATCGAGATCGTGGCCGGCGACACGGTCGGCGTCGTGGCGGGCCTGCGGGGCGAGACCGCCCGGGGCGACGCGATCGACCTCGAATTGCTGCTCCTGCCCCTGCGCCACCGTGGCCGCACCCAGGCGCGGGTGCTGGGCTCCTTGAGTCCGATCGCGATTCCCTCCTGGCTCGGCCTCCACCCCGTCGAGAGCCTGTCGGCGACCACCCTGCGGGTCCTGACCGACCGGCCCGAACGGGCGCTCGAGACGCCCGCGGCCGCCCTCAGTGGCGGGATCCCGGGCGGCCTGCCGCGCCCGGCCAACGACAGCGCGCCGTTCCGGCGCGGGCATCTCCTCGTCCACCGGGGCGGGCGCGCCTGAAAAAGCGCCGCGGCGGCGCCCCGGGCAAAGCCTTTCGTAACCCTGTGCCCCCTAGAAAGAGATCTCAATTCCTTAACCCAGTCCCGGGAAGGCATGTCCGAGGCCGCAGCACTGTCCGGGACGCTCCGCCGCCTGAAGACGCTTCAGGGCGCGGAGCAGCGCCGCCACCAGCGCGTCAGGATCGCGCTCTTGGGGCGCTACATGCTGTCGGACCGCCGGGAATACCCCTGCCAGACCGTCGACATGTCGCCGGGCGGCGTGCGCCTGACCTGCGCGGTCGTCGGCGCGATCGGCGAGCGGGTCGTGCTCTACCTGGAGCATATCGGCCGGATCGAGGGCGTGATCGTGCGCCATCCGCCGGGCGGCTTCGCGGTGCAGCTCAACGCGACGCCGCGCAAGCGCGACAAGATCGCCTCGCAGCTCACCTGGCTCGCCAACCGCGAGGTGCTCGGCCTGCCGGACGGGCGCACGCACGAGCGCCTGACGCCGACCCAGCCCTCCGTGACCCTGCGCCTGGAGAGCGGCCTCGAATTCACCGCGCGCCTCATCGACATCTCGATGTCGGGCGCGGCCATCGCGGCGAGCGAGCGGGTGCCGATGGGCGCGACCATCACGGTCGGGCGCACCCCGGGCCGCCTCGTCCGCCATTTCGAGGGCGGCTTCGGCATCCAGTTCCTGCTCCCGATCTCCCCCGACCGTTTCCACGACGGCATGACGCTCTGAAGGACCGGCGGAGGATCGTCCGCGCCCGGCGGGCTGCCATCGCGGGGATCGAGGCGCAGGATCCGCGCGCCGAACGGCAGGCCGTCTCCCGGCGGCCCCGCAGGGTTAACGCCCCCTGAATCCGATCCGATCAGTCTTCACGAATGCGGCAGCGCCCGGTTCGTCCCGTTGAGAACGCGGCCTTTTCGGGGCGCGAATCGCTAAAATTGCGCGGATCCGCTTCAGCGCGGAACAGGCCGGCGGGCCCATCCTCGATCGCATGGATGGGGTGCTCGCCATGCGCAGCAAGACGACAATCGCTCTCGGTTTCCTGGCTCTCGCCGCCCTCGGCCTGACCGGCACGGCGTGGGCCCAGACCCTCGCGGCCCTGCCCGCCCCCTCCGCCGCGGCCCGCCCCGCGGGCGAGGCCCGGCCGATCATCGCGTGGGCGGCCTTCTGCCAGAGCTACGCGGCCGAGTGCGCCGTCGATCCGGCCGAACCCGCCGCCATCCCGCTCACCCCCGCGACTTGGACCACCATCATCGCGGTCAACCGACGGGTGAACAGGGCGGTGCGGCCGATGACCGACCTGGAGCATTGGGGCGTGGCCGACCGCTGGGACATGGCCGAGGACGGGATCGGCGATTGCGAGGATTTCCAGCTCCTCAAGCGGCGCCTCCTCGTCGAGGCGGGCCTGCCGCGCCGGGCCATGCGGATGACCGTCGTGATCGACGAGAAGGGCGAGGGCCACGCCGTGCTGACGCTGATCACCGACCGGGGCGATTTCATCCTCGACAACAAGACGAGTGCCGTGCTCGCCTGGCACCAGACCGGCTACACCTTCATCAAGCGCGAGAGCCAGGACCGGGTGGCATGGGTCTCGCTCGGCGGTGTCACCTCCCCGGTCACCACCGCCAACCGGTGAGGCCGTTCCGGGTTGCGCGCGTGCATCACCGTCCCGGAATGGAACCAAAGCGTCGCGACCGGGTTAACTGGGGTTTAACTTTGCCATTGAGCCCCGAGCATGGCCGTGTCAGCTTTGCCGCCTGAGGATCGGTCGGTGGGGCGTCGGGGATGCGGCACGGGGGTCTCGGAGGGGGCGGCGCGAAGGCGCCTGACGGCGCCCCCTGGCTCGAATCGGTCCAGGTCCTGGAACCGGCGGCCCTCGCGCGCGCCCTGCGGCGGCGCCTGAACCGGGGGCGGGCCTCGTCCTCGTCGGCGCCATCCTGATGCTCGGCGGCGCCACGACCCAGGCGCGCACCGGCCCGGCGCTGCCCGAGGAGGGGACGCCCGTCGAGACCGGGCCCGCGGTCAAGCCCGTGGCGGCCTGGAACGCCTTCTGCGAGCGGATGCCGGCCGAGTGCACGGTGAACACCGCCGAGGCCGCCTTCATCCACCTCGACGCTGCGATCTGGCGCACGCTGACAAGCGTCAACCGGCGGGTGAACGCGCGAATCAAGCCGATCACCGACCAGGCGCATTGGGGCGTGATCGACCGCTGGGACTATCCCGACGACGGCTTCGGCGATTGCGAGGATTACCAGCTTCTCAAGCGGCGCATGCTGGTGGAGCGGGGCCTGCCCCGGCGGGCCCTGCGCATGACCGTCGTGATCGACGACATCGGCGAGGGCCACGCGGTGCTGATGGTGCGCACCGACAGGGGCGACTTCATCCTCGACAACAAGACCAACACGGTGCTGCCCTGGGCCCGCACCGGCTATTCCTACGTCAAGCGCGAGGGCCAGGACGGCACGCGCTGGGTCTCCCTGAACGGCGGCGCCTCGCCGGTGACGACCGCGAACCGCTGAGGGACGGGCCCCGCGCGGCGGGGCTCAGGCAACCTTGCCTCAGGCGCCGACGAGGAGCGCGGCGAGGTCGATGGCGATGCGCCCCGAGACCAGGCTCCAGCCGCAGGCGATCATGGTGGCGAGCATCACGAAGGGGATCGGGCGCCCCTCGATGCGGCGCCCGCGCACGGTATTGCGCAGGATGATGAACGGCGCCGAGAAGGCGAGCACCGGCAGGACGGCGACGGCGGCGACGCCGCCGCGCTCCAGGAGCGAGAAGCTCGCCCGCCGCTCCGTGAACAGCTCGTAGGCGCTGGCGAGGAGCCCCGACAGGGCGAGCCCGATGCAGAGGGTCTCGATCGCTTCGAGAGCCGAGGGTTCGAGAGCCATACGCGACGCGCTCCACCGTTAACGAACGATGAAGCCACTCTGCCCCAGGGTTGACGAAACGTTAAGTGCGAGCCGGAGTTAGGGTTAACCCCGTGCACAGGGTCTCGTCAGTCCTCAAGGTCGATGTCGAGGATCGCCATCCGGAACACGAAGGAATCGTCGCCGTCCTCCTTGTCGTCGGAGATGACGCCGACCGATTCCTGGCCGATGAACACCTCGGCGGAATCGGCCGACTTCATCGCGACGACGCGGATGTTGGCGTTCGCGAACGTGCGGCGCAGGTAATCCTGCAGCTTCGCGATCTCGGGCTTGGTCACGCTGTCTCGTCTCCGTGGTGGCGCGAGGGATGCACGCAAGGGGATGCCCGGCCTTGCCATGCCCGGCCGTCGGCTTCAAGCGCGGCCGGACGCCCGGTTTCCGCTCCGGCGCGTGCGTCAGATGCCCTCGGCCATGTGGATGAACTGGTCCATGCTGACGAGCTGATCCATCGCGCGGGCGGGCTCGGCGCAGCCCGCCGTGCCGACGACGCGGGCCGGCACGCCGACGACGGTGGTGTTCGGTGGCACCGGCCGCAGCACCACGGAGCCGGCCGCGACCCGCGCGCAGGCCCCGACCTCGATGTTGCCGAGGATCTTGGCGCCCGCCCCGATCATCACGCCGCGGCGGATCTTCGGGTGGCGGTCGCTGCCCTGCTTGCCCGTGCCCCCGAGGGTGACGGCGTGCAGGATCGAGACGTCGTCCTCGACCACCGCGGTCGAGCCGACGACGAGGCCGGTGGCGTGGTCGAGGAAGATCCCGCGCCCGATCCGGGCGGCGGGATGGATGTCGCACTGGAACACCTCGGAGGAGCGGCTCTGCAGGTAGAGGGCGAGGTCGCGGCGCCCATGACCCCAGTACCAATGGGCGAGGCGGTGGGCCTGGATGGCGTGGAAGCCCTTGAAGTAGAGCACCGGCTCGATCGCCCGCGAGGTGGCGGGGTCGCGGTCCATGACCGCGACGATGTCGGCCCGGAAGGCGTCGCCGATGCGGGGATCGTCGTTCAGGGCCTCGTGGAAGCCGTGGGCCACGAGCTCGGCGGGCAGCGAAGCGTGGCCGAGCCGGGCCGCGACCCGGTGGGAGACCGCGCCCTCGAGCGTCGCGTGGTTCAGGATCGTCGCCACGATGAAGGAGGCGAGCTGCGGCTCCTCGCGGAGCACCGTCTCGGCCTCGCCGCGCAGGCGCGACCAGACCGGATCGCACACGCCGGCGATCGCGTCCTGGCCGGCGGCGGGGCTGATCGACGGGCTGGCGGTCATGGGCTTCTCCTCGGGACCGTGCGGCCGGCGGAGCCTCGCCCCCCGAGAGGCTCGGGGGGAATGGCGACCGGCCGGGAACGATTCTAGCGCGGATTCGCTGCGGGCGGAAAAACGGGCCTGCGCAGGGCCGGGCGGACGCGACGTCCGTCCTCGCTGCGGCGCACCCAAGTCCCTAGCGTGGGGTGCCGGGCCCGGTCGATCAAGGTCCGCAGGCCCCGGCGCGGCTTCAAAGACGCGGGCCTGTAGCGGTGCGACGCCCCCCGGGATGTCGCGTCGCGCGTCGAGGCGGAGGCCGTCCCACCTCTCCCGTCCGGGAGAGGTCGAGTGCGCGTGAGCGCACCGAGTCAGGGATCGGGTCTCTTCCGGATATGGCGCATCCCTCACCCTGTCCCTCTCCCGGACGGGAGAGGGGACCTGCGCCCCATGCGTCAGCGTCGGGGCTGAGGGGGACGGCGCCCCCACCTCTCCCCGTTCGGGAGACAGCCCGCGCCCTCACGCGCTGCGGCGGCGATCCTGCGTGCCGAAGCGGGCCTCGATCGCGGCGGTGAGGCGATCCACCATCACCTCGATCGGCACGTCCGAGGTGTCGACCACCGTCGAGGCGCGGGCGTAGAGCGGCTCGCGGCTCGCGAGCACCGCGCGCAGCTCCTGCATCGCGGTGGCGTGGTCGCCCGTCGGCGGCAGGTTGTCCTGGTCGCGCACCCGCTGCATGTGCTCCTCGGGCCGCGCCCGCAGCCACACCGTGAAGAAGGCCTGCAGCAGGAGGTCGTAGGTCAGGGGCTCGGCCACGATGCCGCCGCCGGTCGCCAGGATCAGCGGACCCGGATGCTCGGTGAGGCGACGGAGCGCCGCCTGCTCCAGGCGCCGGTAGCCCTCCTGGCCGTAGATCGCGAAGATCTCCTTCACCGAGAGGGCGTTCTCGCGCTCGATCTCGGCGTTGAGCTCCACGAAGGTCCAGCCGAGCCGCTCGGCGGTGAGCCGCCCCAGCGTCGACTTGCCGGCCCCGCGCAGGCCGATCACGGCGACGCGCGGCTTCGGCACGGTGCCGTCGGCGAGGGCGCCCCCCGCCAGCAGCGCCTTCGCGGCGGCGATCTGCTCAGGGTTCGCCTGCGCCACGAGGTCGCGCATCACCTGCCAATCGGGCGTGAGGTCCTGTCCGGCGATCAGGTCGTCGAGGCGCACGCCCATGGCGTTCGCCACCCGGCGCAGCAGGATGATCGAGACGTTGCCCTGACCGCCCTCGAGCTGGGCGATGTAGCGCTCCGACAGGCCCGAAGTCTGCGAGAGCAGCTTGCGCGACAGCCCGCGGACCGTGCGCGCATGCCGCACCCGCCGACCGAGTTCGGTCAGGAAGAGGGTTTCTTGTTCCGCCGCGCCGGCCATCAGGTCGCCCATGTTCCCATTCTCGCAAGCAAGGCCGATGCCTCGCGAGCGCATTCTCATGAAAGCTCCTGCACGTCGTCTCCACGAACGCGCAGGAGCGGCAGAATCGTGCAGCATCTTGTGGACGAATGTCCGCGGAATGCCGGTCTTCGGAAGGAAAATTCCGTTCGCTCGGAGCGAGCCATGCCAACGATGACATGCCGGTGCTCACGCAGCCATGCGTCTTGCGCACGATACCTGCGATCCACCGGATGTGTTGACGGCCCCGGCCCTGATCAAGCGGTGCCGCGGATTTCCTCGACCCGCGCCGCTACTGAGCGGGGGCAGCGCCGTCGCCTCGAGGATCGGAGCGGCGGCGGCCTTGTGGGCCGGGGGACGCGCGACGGCGGCGAGCGTGGCAGCGGCGGGACGGCGCGGCGGCAGCGGCACCTCGACCGATTCGCGGGCGGCCTGCGCCGCGGCGGCAGGCCGCTCGGTGGGAGCCGAGGGCTGGGGTGCGCCCTGCGGGCTGACCGAGAGGGCGGCGAGGTCGGGTGCGGCGAGGCTCGCTACCGCGAGACCGCCGAGGGAAGCGGGCCGGCGCGGCGGTAACGGCACCTCCACGGAGGCTGACGCCTGAGCCGATGCCTGGAGGGCGGCCTGCGGCGGGGCGGCCCCCGCGGCGGCGAGGCCGGCGGCGGGATCGAGGCTCGCCACCTGCACGGCGTCGAGGCCGCCGAGGGTACCGGGCCGGCGCGGCGGCAGCGGCACCTCGATCGGCGCGCTCGCGGACGGGCCTTGCGCGGCGTAGGCGAGGGCCGGGCCGGCGGCGCTGTCCGAGGGGCGCAGGCTGAACAGGTTGGCGAAGGCGCCGGCCGAGGCGGCGGGGGCGGGCAGCGTCGGCGTCTCGTCGGCCACCTCGGTGGTGATGCCCTGGCGCTTGGCCGCGTAATAATAGCCCCGGTTGTAGTAGTGATAGGCCCTGGCGAGGTCGCCCTTGGCGGTGCGGTAGGCGCCCGCGAGGTAGGCGATCCCGTAGCGCAGGTTCACCTTCGGGTCGTAGAGGCCGCTCGCGTCGCCCTTGTAGCCGAGGCCGCGGGCGGTGGCGTGCTTGATCTGCATCAGCCCGAGCGCGCTGCCGCCCTTCGCGTTCGGATTGTAGTTGCTCTCGCGCTTGACGACCTGATGCACGAAGCTCGCGGGCACGCCGTTCGCGCGGGCCTGCTCCTCGATCAACGCGTCGATGTTGTCCCGCGCGACCTGCTGGGCGAGGGCGGGCGCCGGCGCAGCCGCCACGAGGGCGGCGAGGAGCAGGAGACGCTGGTTCATGCGCGAGACCCGGTTCGCTTGTTCTTCACGGCCTAGGTCGAGGCGAATTGAGGCCGGAAAGCGGCTTCCCCGCGTTTGCCTGTGGGCGGCGTGGCCGTTGGCGCGAGCCTGTGCTCCGTGCGCCACAGCACATTCGGGGGGCCGCGTGGGGGATCGCTCAGGCCAGGATGACGCGCGCGACGGCGAGGGCGAAGCCGTCGGCGTCGTTGGCCGCCGTCACGGCGTCGGCCCGCGCCTTCAGGCCGTCCTCGGCGTTGCCCATCGCGATCGAGAGGCCGCCGCGGGCGAACATCGCCGCGTCGTTGCCGGCATCGCCCAGCGTCGCGATCCGGGCGGCCGGGATGCCGAGATGGTCGGCCATCCAGTCGACGAAGCGGCCCTTGTCGAGGCCGGGCGGCGTCACGTCGAGATAGTAGGCTTGCGAGCGGTGGACGTTCGCCCGGGAGCCGAGCGCGGCCGCGACCTCCCCTCGCAGGCGGCGAGATGCGCGGCGTCCGGGCTCACGCCGACGATCTTAGAGGCGCAGGCGAGTAGCGGCCCGAGGTCATCGGCAACCCGCGGCTCCGCCTGGATCGTGCGGCGCTCGAGGTCGGTGTAGGGGGCGTCCGGGTCGCGCAGGAACCAGGCGCCGCGGGCGAACACCCAGAGGACGAGGCCCGCGGCGTCGAGCCGGGCCGCCGCTTCCCGGGCTGCCTCCTCCGGGATCAGGGTCTCGTGGAGGGTCGAGAGATCCGGGCGGACGATGCTCGCGCCGTTGAAGGCCCCCATCGGCAGGCGCAGGGCCAGCGCCTCGACGAGGGGGCGGAGCCCGACGGGCGGGCGGCTCGAGGCGATGGTGAAGCCGATCCCGGCCTCGCCGAGGCGCCGCACCGCCGCGATGGCGGCCGGGGTCAGGCGCTTGTCGGAGGTGACGAGGGTGCCGTCGACGTCCGAGATCACGAGCGCGATGTCGTTCCGGCCCCGCTCGGTCATGCTCCCCTCCCCCCGTCCGTTGCCGCGGCGCCGAGCCCGAGCCGGGCGACGACCGCCTCGGCGATGGCGTCCGGCGGATCCGCGATCCCGACGACGATCGCGTCCTCCTCCGGCTCCGGCGGCTCAAGGGCCGCGAACTGGCTGTCGAGGAGCTGCGCCGGCATGAAATGGCCGTGCCGCCCCGCGATGCGCTCCGCGATCAGGGCGCGGCTGCCGTCGAGATGCACGAGGCGGACCTCGCTCCGGCCGGCGACGAGCGTGTCGCGATAGGCCCGTCGGAGGGCCGAGCAGGCGACGACGCCCGCCTCCCCCGCCGCGAGGCGCGCCCCGATCCAGGCCGCGACCGCCCTGAGCCAGGGCGCCCGGTCGGCGTCGTCGAGGGGATGGCCGGCGCGCATCTTGGCGACGTGGTCGGGCGTGTGGAGGCTGTCCCCGTCGACGAAGGCCCAGCCGAGCCGCGCGGCGAGGCAGGCCGCGACCGTGCTCTTGCCGGAGCCCGAGACCCCCATCACCACGAGGATGCGCGGACGCGCGTTCTCGGGAGCTCGGGGAGCCGGGGATGGGGCCGAGGTTGCTGGCAACGCGCGCATCCGGGTTCGAGGATGCTCCAGTCTTAGGGCGCCGGCCGCCACCGGTCTCGCCTCCGGGGCGGCGGGGCGTCAGCCTGCCGCGGCGAGCGGGGCCGGCTCGGGGCCGATGATCGGGGCGAGCACCCGCTCGCGCAGGCGCTGCGGCCCCAGGATCATTGCGAAATAATCGTAGGCGCCGCGCCGGTCGTTCGCGAGCAGGAACTGGAAGTGCATCCGGAAGGGCCTCAGCCGGACGCGGGCGTAGGTCTCGGGGCAGAGGATCTCCCGGAAGCGCGCCGAGCGGATCAGCGGGTTCGCGACGGGCCGGCCGCAGAGGCCGAGGGCGAGATGGCGCACCGGGTTGAAGCCCGGGAAGTTCATCCAGTCCTGCGGCGCCTGGAAATCGCACCAGACCAGGTGCGGCTGCGTGACGAGGCTCGCCACGTCCGCCCGCAGGCGGCGGGCCCGCGGCTGCATCGCCACGAGGGGCAGGCCCGAGCCGAGGGTGACGAGGGACAGGCCCGGCCCCTCCGCGCCGAGGCGCGGCTCGCGGGCGAGCGCGCGGGCCGCCACCTCGACGGCGGTCAGGGCGCCGGAGGAATGGCCGACGATCATGACCTCGTCGATCCGCTCGCCGGCCGCCCTGCGGGACGCGAGCCGCTCCAGGACCGCGTCGGCGAAGGCGTCGAGGCGCGCCTCGTAATCCGGTCGCCAGCCCTGGCCGTGCTGCCAGTTGAAGACCCAATCGTTGAGGAGCTGCCAGAAGAAGATCCGGTTCAGGAACGCCTCGATGCCCTTGATCCAGGCGACGCCCGCCACGACGCCGAGGGGCAGCGAGAGGTAGATCGGCAGGCCGATGCTGTGGCCGAACCAATCCCCCAGATGGGCGTGCACCATCGTGCCGAGGAAGACCGACAGCAGGGTCAGGAGCACCACCATCGCGAAGGGGTAGAGGATGACGTTCCCATACTTCCAGTTGAGGCGATAGAAGCGGACCAGGGTGCCGGCCGCGAGGCCGTGGAGCGTGCCCGCGACGAGGAGCAGGACGCTGACGGGGCGGGAGCGGCGAAAATCCCGTGCCACGATATCGTCCCAGAGCAGCACGTCGTAGGCGGTCTCGGCGCCGGGCGCGCCCGCGGGCGCGCCGACCGTCCAGCTCTGGACGAGGGCGTCCGGGCTGAGCTGCGCCTCTGAGACGGGGCGCCGCGCCTCGCCGAAGCGCCGCGCATGGCGGTTGAGCTCGCGCACGAACAGGTGCCGGTAGCGGGTGCGCGCCTCCGGGTCGTAGCCCGGGACGTAGAAGACGTGCCGGCGCGCCACCGGGTCCGGGCAAGGTCCTTGAAGGTGGGGCGGCGTGAAGCTCAAGGACTGGTGCATCAGTCGAAATACCTGCAGCGGGATTATTGTCTTGCCTGAGCCGCACGGCCCCCGAATTCTGTCTAAATCATTCGATTTGTGATTGCATCATCGTCCGGGCCGCGGCGGCGGATCGCGCCGGCCTGCTGCATGGCGGCAACGCCGCCCGGCCCACCCCCTCCCCGGCCGCTTGCGCGAAGCTTGTGGGGAGCGGGGATACGGCCCGGCCGGCGGCCCGGTCGTCCCCGGACTGTGACCCACCCGCCACGGACAGGGAGACGGGTTTCGGCTAGGGCTCGGGTGAACCGGCGCGTGTCCGCCGGTCCGATCCGGGTGCCGGCGAGCCGGGGCACGGGCCGGACTGGCGGGGCGGGCGGGTTTCGGGAGATTGCTCGCGCGGTCTTCCGACAAGAACTTGCGTCAGAACAAGGAGCTGAGCGGATCTCGCGTCGGCCTGCCGACACCGAATTCGCTCAGGGAAACGACAGGCGATCCTGGATGCGCGTCCTCCCCCTTCTCCTGTGCACCGCGCTCTCGGTGTCGGGCTGCTCGGTCCTGCCTGCGGCGGGTCCGACCGCTGGCGCGATCGTGTCGGGAGCGGAGACGACGACGCCGGAGGGGACGTTCGCCCGCTACGAGCTTCTGGAGATCTCGCCGGCCGTGGTCGAGGCCCTGCGCACCCGGCCGCTCGACAGCCTGCTCGCCTCGTTCGGCGACAACCGCCCGGCGCTGGAGAGCGTGATCGGGATTGGCGACTTCGTCGCGGTCTCGATCTGGGAGGCGGGCTCGGGCGGCCTGTTCTCCGGCCCCCTCGTCGCCGACCGCTTCTCGGCCGGCTCGAAATCCGCCCTGATCCCCGAGCAGGTCGTCGCCCGCGACGGCGCCATCTCGGTGCCCTATGCCGGCCGCATCCAGGTCGCCGGGCGACGGCCCCAGGACGTGCAGGCCCTGATCGAGACCGAACTGGCCGGCAAAGCCATCCAGCCCCAGGTGCTGGTCTCGGTCACCAAGCCGATCTCGCAGGCCGTCACCGTCACCGGCGAGGTCGCCGGCGGCGCCCGCCTGCCGCTCTCGGCCAAGGGCGACCGGCTGCTCGACATCGTGGCGTCGGCCGGCGGCGTGCGCGCGCCGGTCTCCGAGACCTTCGTGCGGCTCTCGCGGGGGCGCACCACCGCCACCGTGCCGCTGACCACCGTGGTCTCGAACCCGCGCGAGAACATCTACCTGCGCCCCGGCGACGTGCTGACGCTCGTGCGCGATCCCCAGACCTTCCTGGCGGTGGGCGCGCTGGGCAACTCCACCGAGATCCCGTTCCAGGCCGAGGGCATCACGCTCGCCCAGGCGCTGGCCAAGGCGCGCGGCCTGTCCGACTTCCAGGCCGATCCGGCCGGCACCTTCATCTTCCGCTTCGAGCCGGCCAGCGTGGTGCGCCGCCTCAACCCGGGCTCGGCGCTCTTGGGCACGCCGCTGGTGCCGGTGGTCTACCGGGTCAACATGCGCGACCCCAACAGCCTGTTCCTGACCCAGGCCTTCCGGATGCGCAACCGCGACCTGATCTACGTCTCCAACGCCCCCTTCACCGAGGTGCAGAAGGTCCTCTCCGCCTTCGCCGCAGCCTCCGGACCCATCAGCGCCGCCGCCGCAACATACGCCTACACCCGCTGAAACTAACCGGACGGCGCGGGGCGGCCGGCGGGGCCGGGGGAAAGCGGGGGGCATCGGCCCGTTTCCCCTTGCCAAGCTGGGCGGCCTTGCCTTTTCCTGGCCTCCGGGGCCTCTCACGGGGCGCCGGCCGCCTCGCCGATGCGGGGAGCGCCGGGCCGACGCGCGGGGACGGGCGAGGCCGCGGGCTTTGTCTCGGCAGGGGCGGAGCGTCTAGAAGGGGCCGATGAGCATCAGACGCGTTGTCCTCTCGCTCGCCCTGGCGGCCGGATTCTGCGCGCACGGCGTGCGTCCGGTCTCGGCCGAGGTCGTGGTCGGCGTCGCCCTGCCGCGCTCGGGGGCCTACGTGGCGATCGGCGAGCAGGTCCTGCGCGGCATCGAGGCGGCCGCCCGCGACGCCAACAACGCCGGCGGCCTCAACGGCGAATCCATCGTCCTCGACGTGCAGGACGACGCCTGCGACTCGAACAAGGCGACCGCGGTCGCCAACCACTTCGTGCAGTCGAAGGTCGGCCTCGTCGTCGGGCACGTCTGCTCGAACGCCTCGATCGCGGCCTCCGACGTCTACGCGGCCAACGGCATCGTGATGATCACGGCGGCCTCCGTGGCGGCCCGACTGACCGACCGGGGGCTTCCCACGATCTTCCGGGTCTGCGGGCGCGACGACGACCAGGCCCGGCTCTCCGCCACCGTGCTCGCCGAGCGCTTCCGCGACCGCAAGATCGCCCTGATCCAGGACCTCACCCCCGCCTCCCGGGCGCTCGCCGCCGCCACCAAGGACAACCTCAACCGCATCGGCATCAACGAGGCGATGTCGGTGGCCTTCTCGCCGAGCGATGCCGACGACGCGGCGCTGGCCGACCGGCTGAAGGGTGCGGGCATCGACGTCGTCTATTACGGGGGCGACGCCGCCGAGATGGGCCGCCTCGTGCGGATCTCGGCCGAGCGGGGCTTTCGCCCGCAATGGTTCGGGACCTCGGCCATCGCGACCCAGGACTTCGCCAAGGTCGCGGGGCCGGCGAGCAACGGCGTGCTGATGACCTTCTACCTCGACCCGAGCCGCCAGCCCGCCGCGTCCGCCGTGGTCCAGGCCTTCAAGGCGGACGGCGTCGACCCGACGGGCTCGACGATCTACGGCTACGCCGCCCTCCAGGCGCTCGTGGCGGCGGCCAATTTCGCGCATGTCAGCGACGCCCGGACCATCGCGGCGACGCTCCACCGCGAGCGCTTCGACCTCGTCCTCGGCCCGGTCGGCTTCGACGCCAAGGGCGACGTCACGGCGCAGGGCTACGTGCTCTACGTCTGGAAGGACGGCGCCTTCACGCCGGCGAACAAGTAGGCTCTCGGAGGCTCAGCCCGCCTGCGCCGCCTCGACCTCCGCGCCCCGGCCGAGGTCGCGCAGGAGGTCGGCGAGGTGCGGGCGCACGCCGAGCTGGTGGGCGTGCAGGCGCCGCACCGCCTCGCTCAAGGAGCCGGAGCGGCCGAGGAGGTCGTCCGCGAAGCCGATCATCCGGGCGTTCGGCCAAGCGGGCTCCCGCAGGGCGTGGAGCCGCGCCACCAGCGCCTCCGAGGTGCTGCCGGGCTCGGCCTGCGCGAACAGCATCAGGAGCGCCGCGGTGGAGCGCGACAGGCCGTAATGGCAGTGGACGAGCAGATGGGCCGCCCCCTGCGTCCCCGCGCCGAAGGCGAGGATCGCGGCGACGTCCGCGCGCTCGGGCGGGACCAGTCCCTCGCCCGGGGCAAGGCAATCGTGGAAGCGCAGCGTCGTGCGCTGGTGTGCGGGGAAGCGCCCGAACACCTCGGGCTCGGCCGTGCCCGGATCGAGGAGCGACAGGACGTGGCTGATGCCGCGTTCCGCGTGGCCCGCGAGTTCCTCGAGGCCGCAGACGGTGTGGAGGGTGATGGTGTCGGGTCTCACCCCCCGCCCCTACCACGGGACGGCCGCGGTTTCGAGCGGGGCCCCGGCGTGTTACGGGCGGCCCGGCCGCGTGGCCGCCGCACCGGGAGCGGGGATCGTTTCGGCGCTCTCCCCGTTCGTGAACGGCTGCCCAGACCCGACGGATTCGACTTCAGCGAGACCCCATGGCCTCAGACCCGCCCCACAGCACCCTGCCGAGACGCGCCCTGCTCGCCGCCGGCCTCGGCGGAGCGGCCGCGGCGGTCCCGCTCGCCGCGCCGGCCCTGGCGCAGGGCGCGCCGGAGCTGCGCTGGCGGCTCGCCTCCGCCTATCCGAAGACCCTCGACATCCTGTTCGGCGCCTCCGAGACGCTCGGCCGCCTCGTCGGCGAGGCGACGGACGGGCGCTTCCAGATCAGGCCGCTGCCCGTCGGCGAGGCGGTGGCGGCCGAGGGCCTGATCGACGCGGTCGCCGCGGGCAGCGTCGAGATGGGACACGCGCCCGCGACCCTCGCGACCTCCAAGGACCCGACCTTCGCCCTCGCCACGGCCCTGCCCTTCGGGCTCAACGCCCGCGGCCAGAACGCGTGGTGGCACGCGGGCGGCGCGGCGGACCTGTTCTCGGAGGTCTTCGCCAAGCAGGGGCTCGCGAGCCTGCCCGGCGGCAACACCGGCGCGCAGATGGGCGGCTGGTTCCGGCGGGAGATCAAGACGGCCGCCGACCTCCAGGGGCTGAAGATCCGCATCGCCGGCCTCGGCGCCCAGGTGCTCGCCAAATTCGGGGCGCAGCCGCAGGCGACGCCCGGCCCCGACCTCTACGCCGCCCTCGAGGCGAAGACCCTCGACGCGGCCGAGTGGATCGGCCCCTACGACGATGAGAAGCTCGGCCTGCAGAAGGTCGCGCCGATCTACCACTATCCCGGCTTCTGGGAGGGTGGCGCGATGCTGCATTTCTGGATCAACGCCGAGAAGTGGAAGGCTCTTCCCAAGACCTACCGGACGATCCTGCAGACCGCCGCCGCCCAGGTGAGCGCGGAGGTGCAGGCGAAGTATGACGCCCGCAATCCCGGCGCCTTGCGGCGGCTCGTGGCGGGCGGCGCGCAGCTCCGACCCTTCCCGCAGGACGTGATGGAGGCCGCGCTCAAGCACGCCAACGACGTCTACGGCGAGATCGCGGGCAAGAACCCGGACTTCAAGCGCATCTACGAGGCGATGAAGACCTTCCGGAATGAGGAATATCTCTGGTTCCAAGTCGCCGAGTACACCTACGACAACTTCATGATCCGGGCGCGGGCGCGGGGCTGAGCCTCGCGGCTGCCGAGCCTCACGGCTCCGGTGGGCGCGCCGCTTCCGCCTCGTCGAGGCGTTCCGCCACGCGGCGCACCTCGGTGACAGCGGTGATCGCGCGATTCTCCAGGAGCACGATGTCCGAGCGCACGTCGGACAGGCCCCTGTCGAGGCGGGCGAAGCCCTGGTCCATCCGCGCGTTCATCTCGTTGAGCCGCATGTGCACGTCGTCGAGCCGCAGATTCATGCGTCCGAGGAGTTCAATCACCCGCGCCTCGCGCTCGGACATGTCCTGCACGTCGCGTCGCACGCCCTGCACCATGCGCAGGATCAGGTTGTTGCCAGGGTTGGGAGCCTCGTCCGTCATGGCGTCAGGCTACGCCGCTTCAGCGCAGACACAAGCAGACCGGAGGTTGAAAGAAAAAAGGCCACTCCCGAAGGAGCGGCCCGAAGTCTAGGGAGGAAACGCCCAAGGAGGGCAGCGGGACCGCGACGCCATCGCGATCTCGCAATGCACAATCTGAACCTCCCGCAGCGGATTGCAAGGGCATTGGGGCAGCATGCCTGTCTCTTCTCGTGCGTCCGCGCACATTGATCACGCTCTGTGTTCAAAATGCCGCAGGCGAGACGAGGCATGGTTTCGCGGGAAAACGGCGCCCATCCACGAAGTTCCGGCGCGATAACACCCTGAAGACACGAAGTTTCCGCCTCGCCTCACTGCTCGCGGGCATTCGGCGGTGCGCCCCCGACATCCTGGCGCGCGGCGGCGGGCGCGCAGCTGCCACGCCCTAGCTTGTCATCGTGGTTCGGACGGGGGTTTGCGCGATGGCGATTCAGGCGGGGCGGATCCGGGTTCTCAAGGAGGCGGAGCCGCGCCGGGACGGAGCCTACGTGCTCTACCTTGTGCAGCAGGCGAACCGCGCCCGTTTCAACCCCGCCCTCGAATTCGCGATCGAGGAGGCGAATCACCTGAGATTGCCCGTCGTGGCCTGTTTCGGCCTCCTCGACGGGCAGAACGGCTTCCCCGAGGCCAATGCGCGCCACTACGCCTTCCTCCTGCAGGGGCTGGCCGACGTGAAGGCGGGGCTGGAGGAGCGGGGCGTCGCCTTCGTGATGCGCAGGGCCTCGCCCGCCGCGATCGCGATCGACCTCGCGGCGAAGGCGGCGCTCCTCGTCCTCGACCGGGGTTACCTCGCGATCCAGAAGCGCTGGTACGGCGAGATCGTGCGGGGCGTCGACACCCGCATCGTGCAGGTGGAGGGCGACGTGGTGGTGCCCGTCGAGATCGCATCGGGCAAGCACGAGTACGGCGCCCGCACCCTGCGCCCGAAGCTGCACCGGGTCTGGGACGAGTACATCGAGCCCCTGCGGGCGCGGAGGGCCGCCGTGCGGGTGGACGGGCTCGACCTGCCGAGCGAGATCGACGTGTCCGATCCGGAGGCGGTGCTCGCCGGGATGAGCCTCGACCGGGCGGTGGCGCCGGTGCGGCGCTTCCTCGGCGGCGAGCGGGCCGCCCGCGCGAGGCTCAAGGCCTACCTCGCCGGCCCCTTCGCCGATTACGGTACGGACCGGAACCGGCCCGAGGCGGGGGCGGCCTCCCACATGAGCCCCTACCTGCATTTCGGGCAGATCTCGCCCGTCGAGATCGCGCTCGCGGTCCGTGCGGCGAAGGCGGGCACGGGGGAGGACAAGCGCTCCTACTTGGAAGAGCTGATCGTCCGCCGCGAACTCGCGATGAACCACGTCTTCTACACGGCGCGCTACGATTCCTACGCGCACGCCATCCCCGACTGGGCCCGCAGGACGCTCGCCGAGCACGCGAAGGACGAGCGCCCGCGAACCTACACGGACGAGGAACTGGCCGAGGGGCGCACGCACGATCCCTACTGGAACGCGGCACAGGCCGAGATGCGGGTGACGGGCTACATGCACAACCACCTGCGCATGTACTGGGGCAAGAAGATCCTCGAATGGTCCCCCTCCCCCGAGGAAGGCTTCGCGCGGACGCTGCGTCTCAACAACCGCTACTTCCTCGACGGCCGCGACGCCAATTCCTTCACCAACGTGGCCTGGGTCTACGGCCTGCACGACCGCCCCTGGGCGCGCCGCCGGATCTTCGGCACCGTGCGCTACCAGAGCGAGAACTCGCTGAAGAAATTCGACGCGAAGTCCTATCTGCGGACGGTCGAGAGGCTCTGCGCGGCGGAAGGGGACGGGCGGGGCTGAAGGACCCGCCGCGCCGGCCTCCGAGACCCGCCGCGGGGACCCCCCGCGCCTTTCCGGCCCATCCGTGGCATGGTCGGCGCACGTCCCTCGCCCGCTCTCCCGCGCGGGCGGTCCCGCACCCGACAGGATCATGCCGCCGCACGCGCCCCGTAGACGCGCCCGCACCCGCCGCTCGATCGCGCGCCTGCGCAGCGCGTCGATCGACGCGTTCGCGATCTGGCGGCGGCGCCTCCTGTTTCTCGTCGGGGGCATCTGCGTCGGGCTCGCCGCGGTGTTCATGGCCAAGCTCGCCGACGCGGCGCAGGCCGCCTTCCGGCAGATCCTGGCGGTCTCCCCCTCCTCGCCCTCGTCGTGACGCCCGCGGGTTTCGGGGTCGCGGCGCTCCTCGCCCGCACGGTCTTCCCGAACTCGCAAGGGTCGGGCATCCCGCAGGTGATCGCGGCGCGCCACACGCATGATCCGACCCTGCGCCACGCGCTCATCTCCCTGCGCGTCGCCTTCGGCAAGATCGTGGTGATGGCCTTGGGCCTGGCGAGCGGGGCGGCCGCGGGGCGCGAGGGGCCGACCGTGCAGGTCGGGGCCGCCATCATGGCGGCGTTCGGGCGGCTCACGCCGCAGCGCCTGCCCGGGCTGATCCTCGCCGGCGGCGCGGCCGGGGTGGCGGCGGCCTTCAACACGCCGCTCGCCGGCATCGTCTTCGGCATCGAGGAGCTGGGACGGACCTACGAGGCGCGCACCACCGGCCTCATCGTCGCGGCGATCGTGGCGGCCGGACTCACCTCCCTCTGGCTCGTGGGCAACTACACCTATTTCGGCACGACCGATGCGGGCCTCGCGCTCGGTGGAAGCTGGCTCCTCGTGCTCGTCCTCGGATTCGCCGGCGGCCTCGCGGGGGGCCTGTTCAGCCGCATCGTGATCCTGTTCGGGCGCGGATTGCCGGGCCGGGCGGGCGCCTGGATCGGCAGGCGCCCGGTCGCCTTCGCCATGCTCTGCGGCCTCGGCGTCGCGCTCTGCGGCCTCGCCTCGGACGGGGCGGCCTACGGCACCGGCTACGAGGAGGCCCGCGCCATCCTGCA